>NZ_JAEKGB010000043.1:0-209 GCF_016918385.1 Pseudomonas sp. ICBG1301 | reverse complement strand
GCAGATTCGAACTGCCGACCTCACCCTTATCAGGGGTGCGCTCTAACCAACTGAGCTACAGACCCAATTTCGGGCTGCTTCTTATCGTCTTCTTCAATGAATCAAGCAATTCGTGTGGGAGCTTATGGAGCAGCTGATGTCGTCGATTAAGGAGGTGATCCAGCCGCAGGTTCCCCTACGGCTACCTTGTTACGACTTCACCCCAGTCA
>NZ_JAEKGB010000042.1:0-213 GCF_016918385.1 Pseudomonas sp. ICBG1301 | reverse complement strand
TAATGAAGGTGGTCAGATTACGTACACCGCCACGCTTTCTAACAAAGCGGGTACTGACGTCACCCTGAAACTCGACAACGGTTCCACCATCACCATCAAGGCCGGTGACACCGTCGGCACCGTGACCGTCCCGGCACCAAGCGATGACGTGTTCATCGACAAGAGCACCCAGACCGTCAAGATCACCGACGCTACCGGCGGCAACTTCGAGAA
>NZ_JAEKGB010000041.1:0-233 GCF_016918385.1 Pseudomonas sp. ICBG1301 | reverse complement strand
CTGCGCTCATTTTTGCAAGAGGCTTTTTCGTTTGTGGAGTGAGTCTCTTGCAAAGCTGTTTGTAATGGGCGAGAGCAGCAGGAATTGCGGTCGTTGCTTGAGGTCGCTGCGCTCATTTTTGCAAGAGGCTTTTTCGTTTGTGGAGTGAGTCTCTTGCAAAGCTGTTTGTAATGGGCGAGAGCAGCAGGAATTGCGGTCGTTGCTTGAGGTCGCTGCGCTCATTTTTGCAAGAG
>NZ_JAEKGB010000040.1:0-236 GCF_016918385.1 Pseudomonas sp. ICBG1301 | reverse complement strand
TTAAAGAGCGGTTGGTTAAGTCTTTCGTCTCAACCGAGGCGCGCATTCTACAGCAGCCTCATTTGCTGTCAAGTGATTATTTTCAGAAGCTTTCGAAGATTTCTTCAACAACTTCAACCACTTGCGCTTCCGATCTCTCGTTAGCGGGAGGCGAATTCTACAGCGTTACACGCTGCTGTCAACACCTCTTTTTCTCCGCTTTCGACCGAGAAGATCGAACCGTTGATAGAGCCAAA
>NZ_JAEKGB010000003.1:0-641965 GCF_016918385.1 Pseudomonas sp. ICBG1301 | reverse complement strand
AACATCGCCCTATCAACTCCTTATGGGCTTCGATGAACTGAAGCTATTCGCTGCCTGAATCTTCGTAACTTCTTGTTTACCAAGGGGTTTTCAGTTTCGACTGCGCCGGAAGTGGGGCGAATTATAGACAGATACAATTCGCCGTCAACCGCTTTTTTCACATTTCTGTCATATCAGTCAAAAAAGCCCCAAAAACACAAAGCCGGCCCCAAGGGGCCGGCTTTCAGTTCACCTTACAAACTAGGGAAGGCAAACTGCGAAGCTTCATGGCTGGCACGTTGCGGCCAACGCTGGGTAATCGCCTTGCGACGGGTATAGAAACGCACCCCGTCCGGCCCATAGGCATGCAAGTCGCCAAACAGCGAACGCTTCCAGCCCCCGAAGCTGTGATAGGCCACCGGCACCGGCAGTGGAACGTTTACGCCAACCATCCCCACTTCAATCTCATCACAGAACAAGCGTGCCGCTTCCCCGTCACGGGTGAAGATGCAGGTGCCATTACCGTATTCGTGATCGTTGATCAGTTGCATCGCGGCTTCCAGGCTGTTCACCCGGACCACACACAACACAGGCCCAAAGATCTCTTCTTTATAGATCCGCATCTCGGGGGTCACACGGTCAAACAGGCTGCCGCCCAGGAAGAAGCCTTCTTCATGCCCGGACACGCTCAGGCCACGACCATCCACCACCAGCTCGGCGCCCGATGCCACACCGTCTTCTATATAACCACTGACCTTATCCCGTGCCTGGCCTGTCACCAACGGCCCCATATCCAGGCCACAAGAAGTGCCCGCGCCAATCTTCAGCGCCTTGACCTGCGGCACCAACTTGGCAATCAACGCGTCCGCCACCTGGTCGCCCACGCATACGGCCACCGAGATAGCCATACAACGCTCGCCACAGGAACCATACGCCGCTCCCATCAAAGCACTGACGGCGTTGTCCAGATCGGCATCCGGCATCAGAACCGCATGGTTCTTCGCCCCACCCAGCGCTTGCACGCGCTTGCCACGCTTGGTGGCTTCGGCATAGATGTACTCGGCAATCGGAGTCGAGCCAACAAAGCTCAGGGCTTTTACTTCGGGTGCTTCGATCAGCGCATCCACTGCCCCCTTGTCCCCGTGCACCACGTTCAGCACGCCTTTTGGCAGACCTGCTTCTTGCAGCAATTGCGCGATCAGCAACGTTGAACTCGGATCACGCTCCGACGGTTTCAGGATAAAACAGTTACCGCAGACGATCGCCAGCGGATACATCCACAATGGCACCATCGCAGGGAAGTTGAACGGGGTGATACCCGCGACCACACCCAGCGGCTGGAAGTCCGACCATGCATCAATGTTCGGCCCCACGTTGCGGCTGTATTCACCCTTGAGAATCTCCGGCGCCGAACAGGCGTACTCGACGTTCTCGATCCCGCGCTTCAGCTCACCTGCGGCGTCCTCCAGAGTCTTGCCGTGCTCTTCACTGATCAACTGCGAGATACGCGCCTCGTTCTGCTCCAGCAATTGCTTGAAACGAAACATCACCTGGGCACGCCTGGCTGGTGGGGTATTACGCCAGGCCGGAAACGCAGCCTTGGCCGAGTCGATCGCCTGTTGAATGGTTTCGCGACTGGCCAATGGCACCTGGTGGATCACCTGGCCGGTAGACGGGTTGTACACATCGGCGCTACGACCGCTGTCATTGACCAGTTCACCGTTGATCAAGTGTTGGATAAGGCTCATGCAAGGCTCCTGAAAAATTGTTCTATATAGAAGGAGAAATCAGTCGATCTTGTTCAGCACTTCGCCGACCGCGTCGAACAAGCGATCCAGATCCTGCGGCTTGCTGTTGAAGGTTGGCCCGAACTGCAGGGTGTCCCCGCCAAAGCGCACATAGAAACCAGCCTTCCACAAGGCCATACCGGCTTCGAATGGACGCACGATGGCATCACCGTCACGCGCGGCAATCTGGATAGCGCCGGCCAGGCCATAGTTGCGAATATCGATCACATTCTTGCTGCCCTTCAAACCATGCAGCGCATTCTCAAAGTGCGGGGCGACTTCAGCCACGCTCTGCACCAGGTTTTCCTTCTGCAACAAGTCCAGTGCCGCCAGGCCGGCTGCACAAGCCACCGGGTGCGCCGAGTAGGTGTAGCCGTGCGGGAACTCCACGGCGTACTCAGGCGTCGCCTGATTCATGAAGGTCTGATAGATCTCGCTGCTGGCAATCACCGCGCCCATCGGGATCGCGCCGTTGGTGACCTGTTTGGCGATGCACATCAGGTCCGGGGTCACTCCAAAGCTCTGCGCACCGAACATCGAGCCGGTACGGCCGAAACCGGTGATCACTTCATCGAACACCAACAGGATGTTGTGCTGATCACAGATTTCACGCAGACGCTTCAGATACCCCTGAGGCGGCACCAGTACGCCAGCTGAGCCAGCCATCGGCTCGACAAATACAGCGGCGATGTTCGAGGCGTCATGCAACTCGATCAATTTGAGCAACTCATCGGCCAGCGCAATCCCACCCTGCTCCGGCATGCCACGGGAAAAAGCATTGCTCGCCAGCAAGGTGTGCGGCAGATGGTCAACGTCCATCATTGCCTGCCCAAACATCTTACGGTTGCCGTTGACGCCACCCAGGCTGGTGCCGGCGATGTTCACACCGTGATAGCCACGGGCGCGGCCGATCATCTTGGTCTTGGTCGCCTGGCCCTTCAGGCGCCAGTAGGCGCGCACCATCTTCACCGCCGTATCGGCACACTCGGAGCCGGAGTCGGTGAAGAACACGTGGTTCAGGTTGCCCGGGGTCAGATCGGTGATCTTTTCCGCCAACTGAAAGGACAGTGGATGACCATATTGGAAGCCTGGGGAGTAATCCAGGGTACTCAATTGCTTGGCGACCGCCTCCTGAATCTCCTTGCGGGTGTGCCCTGCGCCGCAGGTCCACAAGCCCGACAACGAGTCGTACACCTTGCGGCCCTTGTCATCGGTCAACCAACTGCCTTCGGCAGCCACGATCAGGCGCGGGTCACGCTGGAAGTTACGGTTGGCGGTGTAAGGCATCCAGTGGGCATCCAACTTCAGTTGGCTGGCCAGGGACGAAGGGGCGTTTTCGGGCATGTTCATCAGCAAAACCTCGCAGGGCAAAAGGCAGCGTCGGGATTGGAAAGCACAGGTTGCAGCTAAGTTGCCACGGCGATAAAGTCGGTGAAATCCAACTCTTCTAACCTTCAGTCAGGCTTTTACTAAACTATGAGCAGCCGTCGCCCCGATCCCCTGGCCCAAGTCAGCGACTTCGATATTCGCCTGCTGCGCATTTTTCGCAGCGTGGTGGAATGCGGTGGCTTCTCGGCAGCTGAAACCGTACTGGGTATCGGGCGCTCAGCCATCAGCCAACAAATGAGCGACCTGGAGCAACGCCTCGGCTTGAGGTTGTGCCAGCGCGGACGTGCCGGTTTTTCCCTGACGGAAGAAGGCCGCGAGGTTTATCAATCGGCCCTGCAACTTTTGAGTGCCCTGGAAAGTTTCCGCACCGAGGTCAACGGCCTGCACCAGCATTTGCGCGGCGAGCTGATCATCGGTCTCACCGACAACCTGGTCACCCTGCCGCACATGCGCATCACCCATGCCCTGGCGCAGTTGAAAGAACGCGGCCCGGACGTGCAGATCCAGATCCGCATGATCGCGCCCAATGAGGTCGAACAAGGCGTGCTCGACGGCCGCCTGCATGTCGGCGTAGTCCCCCAGGCCAGCGCTCTCTCGGGGCTTGAATACCAACCGCTGTACAGCGAACGGTCGCTGCTTTACTGCGCGGTCGGCCACCCGCTGTTTTATGCCGACGACACGCTGCTGGACAACGCCCGCATCGACAGCCAGGACGCCATCGCCCCCACCTTCCGCCTGCCCGCCGAGATCCAGGCCCATTATCAGGCCCTCAACTGCACCGCCAGCGCATCGGACCGCGAAGGCATGGCGTTCCTGATCCTCACCGGGCGTTACATCGGTTATCTGCCCGACCACTACGCCAGCTTCTGGGTACAACAAGGCCGACTACGTGCGCTGAAACCGGCTACACGCTTTTACGATTTAAGCCTGGCATCGGTCACGCGCAAGGGCCGGCGCCCTCATTTGGTGCTCGAAAGCTTCCTCGAAAGCCTGGCCGCAACGCGCTAACTCGGGCCTCGCACAAAAAGCTGAGCAACTGGACAGCTTTTTGCAAGAGAGCCAGGACCTTGAACCGTCCGCCTTGAGTTTGCCCGCCATGCCACCAGATTCCGCCAACACCAATGACCTGATCTACGGCCTCAACGACCGGCCAAACCCCGCTGCCGCCTGCCTGGCCGCCTTGCAACACGTGCTGGCCGCCTTCGTCGGCATCATCACCCCGCCGCTGATCATCGGCTCCACCTTGGGCCTGACCGCCCATTTGCCCTACCTGATCAGCATGGCGCTCATGGTCTCCGGTGTAGGGACCTTCATCCAGGCGCGTAGGCCGTTTGGGATAGGCGCCGGCATGATCTGCCTGCAAGGCACCAGCTTTGCGTTTCTCGGCGCGGTGCTGTCGGCGGGTTTCCTGGTCAAACAACGCGGCGGCAGCCCGGAGGACATCATGGCGATGATCTTCGGCGTGTGCTTTTTCGGCGCCGCGGTGCAGATTCTGTTGAGCCGTTTCATCGGCCAGTTGCGCCGGGTAATCACGCCGTTGGTGACCGGGATTGTCATCACGCTGATCGGCATCAGCCTGATCAAAGTGGGCATCACCGACCTGGGCGGAGGTTTCAACGCGCCGGACTTCGGCGCTCCCGGCAATCTGGCCTTGGGCCTGTTCGTGGTACTGACGATCATCCTGCTCAATCGCTCGAACACGCCGTGGGTGCGTCTCTCGGCGATCATCATCGGCCTGGCCCTCGGCAGCCTTGCGGCGTGGCTGAGCGGCAAACTGGTCCCTCAAGCCCTGCCCGACTTGCCCGTGATCAGCTTGCCGATCCCGTTTCGCTTTGGTTTCAATTTCGACTGGAGCGCTTTCCTGCCGATCGCGCTGATTTACCTGATCAGCAGCATCGAAACCGTTGGCGACCTCACCGCCAATTGCATGATTGCCCGTCAACCTATCAGCGGCCCTTCTTACATAAGCCGACTCAAGGGCGGCGTCCTGGGCGATGGTGTCAGTTGCCTGATCGCCGCCACGTTCAGCGCCTTTCCCAACACCACCTTTGCCCAGAACAACGGCGTCATCCAGCTCACCGGCGTGGCCAGCCGTTACGTCGGTTTATACATAGGCTTGTTACTGTTCTGCCTGGGTTTGTTCCCGCTGGTGGGTGCCATCCTGCAGCAAATCCCCAAGCCGGTGCTGGGCGGTGCAACCCTGGTGATGTTCGGCAGCGTGGCCGCCGCCGGCGTGCGTATCCTCGCCCAGGCGCCGCTGGACCGGCGCAGCATGCTGATCATCGCCACCTCGTTTGGCGTGGGCCTGGGTATCGCCGCCCAACCCAACCTGCTGCATTTGATGCCGCCCCTGGTGCAGAACCTGTTCGACTCGGCCATCACCAGCGGCGGCCTGACCGCCATCCTGTTGTGCCTGTTATTGCCCGAAGCCAAAGCCACGCACATTGCCGCAAATCACACAGCGCAAAGCGACACGCTGTAACTGCTTTAAGGGTTTTATTGCATCGGGACTTGTCTGAGGCTTGAGGGTGGGTTATCTGTGCACACGTCGCCTCTATCGATCAGCACGGAAACCTCCATGAGCCTCGAAGTTCCTGCCCACAGCCACCATGCCGGCAAGCCCGCCAGCCGCATTCGACAAAAGAACGAACAAGCGATTCTTCAAGCAGCTGAAGATGAGTTCGCGCGCCACGGCTACAAAGGCACCAGCATGAACACCATCGCCTCGAGTGCAGGGCTGCCCAAGGCCAACTTGCATTACTACTTCACCAACAAACTGGGCCTGTATATCGCCGTGCTCAGCAACATCCTCGAACTGTGGGACAGCACCTTCAACGCGCTGACCGCCGAGGACGACCCAGCGGTGGCCCTTACCCGCTACATCCGCACCAAGATGGAGTTTTCCCGGCGACACCCACAAGCCTCGCGGATCTTCGCCATGGAGATCATCAGCGGCGGTGAATGCCTGACCGAATACTTCAGCCAAGACTACCGCGCCTGGTTCAGCGGCCGGGCGGCGGTGTTCCAGGCCTGGATCGAGGCAGGCAAGATGGACCCCATCGACCCCGTGCACCTGATCTTCCTGCTATGGGGCAGCACCCAGCACTATGCCGACTTCGCAACGCAAATCTGCCGCGTCACCGGCCGTACCAAGCTGACCAAACAGGATATGGAAGACGCCGGTACCAACCTGATCCATATCATTCTCAAAGGCTGTGGCATCAAGCCGGCCCTCTGAACGAAGCGACTTATGCCTTTCACGCTCACCGGCCTTTGCGAATTTCGTGAAGAAATCCGCAAAAGCCGCTTCATCACTCTCGCCGCGCCGATCACCAGCCCGCAGGACGCCCAGGCGTTCTTCGAGCAACACAGCGACCTCAACGCCACGCACAACTGTTGGGCCTGGAAGCTCGCCGATCAGTACCGTAGCAATGACGATGGCGAACCAGGCGGCACGGCCGGGCGGCCGATCCTGGCGGCTATCGAAGCCCAGGGGTTTGATCAGGTCGCCGTGCTGGTGATTCGCTGGTACGGCGGTATCCAGCTGGGTACGGGCGGCCTGGCCCGTGCCTATGGGGGTGGCGCGAACAAATGCCTGCAGAATGCCGAGCGCATCGAACTGATCAGCCGTGTACCGCTGAGCTGTGCCTGCGGGTTCTCCGAGTTGAACCTGGTGAAACTGCGCGTCGCCGAACTGGGCGGCCTGGTGGTCGACGAACACTTCACCGCCAATGGCGTCGAACTGCAGCTCGCACTGGGCGAGGCTCACATCGATACCCTGCAAACCCAACTCGCCGACCTCAGCCGTGGGCGCATCCTACTACAACGGTGAAACTGCCCACATGTACTGTGCACCTGCCTGTGGATAACCTGAGCACATCGGCCTGTAACCCTTCTGTCACAAGGGGTTGCGAGCACTGTTCGTTTTTTGCTCAACAACACTTGACCCCATTTGCCCAAGCCTGGGGTAATGTGGTCAGCCGAATTCACTGAACCGCGACTCCAAAGGAAGCCTTCATGTCTACGCCAAAAACCGCATTGATCATCGGCGCCTCGCGCGGGCTGGGCCTTGGCCTGGTCAAGCAATTGCTTCAGGACGGCTGGGACGTGACCGCCACCGTGCGTGATCCGAACAAGGCCGATGCCCTGAAAGCATTGGGCCCGGTGCATATCGAGAAGCTGGATATGGATGATCAACAAGCCGTGATCGCCTTGAGCCAGCGCCTCAAGGACCGCACTTTCGACCTGCTGTTCGTCAATGCCGGCGTCAAGGGCCCGGCCAATCAGGAGCCGGGCCACGCCACACTGGCGGAAGTCGGCCAATTGTTCTTCACCAACGCCGTGGCGCCGATCAACCTGGCCCAACGCTTTGTCGGGCGGATCCGCCAGGACAGCGGCGTACTGGCGTTCATGAGTTCGGTGCTGGGCAGCGTGACCATTCCCGACGGCTCGGACCTGGCGCTGTACAAGGCCAGCAAAGCCGCGCTCAACTCCATGACCAACAGCTTCATCACTCAACTTGGCGATCACAAGCTCACCGTGCTGTCGCTGCACCCGGGCTGGGTGAAGACCGACATGGGCGGGGAAGACGCGCACATCGATGTCGACACCAGCGTGCGCGGCCTGGTGGACCAGGTGAACGCCTACACCGGCAAAGGCGGCCATCACTTCATCGACTACAAGGGCGATACCATCGCCTGGTAAACCGGTGGGGCGTTATCGACCGATTGCGGCCGATAACGCTCCACGCGTAGACTGCCCCCTCGCCTTCACCGGCGACCCTGGATCAGCAGACAGGGCAACACTGAGCTGGCAAACCTGAACCCATCATTCAGAGGAGCCGGCCAATGCCTGCGACCCGTATCTGGTTAAAAAACCCCCTCGCGATTTTCACTGCCAACGGCCTCGACGCCCGTGGCGGCCTGGTGCTGCAAGACGGCGTGATTGCCGAACTGCTGGCCCCAGGGCAAGAACCCGCGCAGCCCTGTGCACAGGTGTTCGATGCTCGCGAACATGTCGTTCTTCCCGGGTTGATCAACACCCACCACCACTTCTACCAGACCCTGACCCGCGCCTGGGCGCCCGTGGTCAACCAGCCGTTGTTCCCGTGGCTGAAAACCCTCTACCCGGTCTGGGCGCGACTGACCCCGGAAAAACTCGCGCTGGCATCCAAGGTGGCGCTGGCCGAATTGCTGCTCTCGGGCTGCACCACGGCAGCGGATCACCACTACCTGTTCCCCGACGGCCTGGAAAACGCCATCGACGTGCAAGTGCAGAGCGTGCGTGAACTGGGGATGCGCGCCATGCTGACCCGCGGTTCCATGAGCCTGGGCGAAGCCGACGGTGGGCTGCCACCGCAGCAGACCGTCCAACAAGGCCAAGTGATTCTCGAAGACAGCCAACGCCTGATCCACACCTACCACGAGCGTGGCGATGGCGCGCAGATCCAGATAGCCCTGGCGCCCTGCTCGCCGTTTTCCGTCACCCCGCAAATCATGCAAGCCAGCGCCGAACTGGCCGACACGCTCGACGTCCGCCTGCATACGCACCTGGCGGAAACCCTCGATGAAGAAGACTTCTGCCTGCAACGTTTCGGCCTGCGCACCGTGGACTATCTCGACAGTGTCGGTTGGCTCGGCCCGCGCACGTGGCTGGCCCACGGTATCCATTTCAACCCCGACGAGATCGCACGCCTGGGTGCCGCCGGCACCGGTATCTGCCATTGCCCCAGTTCGAATATGCGCCTGGCCTCGGGTATCTGCCCCACCCTGGACCTGCTGGCCGCAGGCGCGCCCATTGGCCTGGGCGTAGACGGTTCTGCGTCCAACGATGCGTCGAACATGATCCTTGAGGCCCGTCAGGCCCTGTATATCCAACGCCTGCGGTACGGTGCGGAAAAAATCACCCCCGAAGGCGTGCTGGGCTGGGCCACCAAAGGCTCGGCGCACTTGCTTGGGCGTACGGATATCGGTGAATTGGCCGTCGGGAAGCAGGCCGACCTGGCGCTGTTCAAGCTCGATGAACTGCGTTTTTCCGGCAGCCACGACCCGATCTCGGCGCTGCTGTTGTGCGGTGCGGATCGTGCGGATCGGGTCATGGTCGGCGGCCAATGGCGGGTCATCGACGGCCAGGTCGAGGGCCTGGATCTGAAAGGCTTGATTGCCGATCACACCCAGGCGGCACGGCAGTTGATCGCCGGCTGATTACAAACCCAACAGCGACAACATGATAAAGGTCGCGAACAACACGAAATGGGTCATCCCTTCGATGGCGTTGGTTTCGCCATCGTTGAGGTTGATCGCGCTGACGATCAGCGTGATAAACACCATCACCGTTTGCACCGGCGTCATCGCCATCTGAAACGGCTGGCCGGTGTAGAGCGCCATGGCCTCCATCACCGGCACGGTCAGGATCACCGTCGATAACGAAGCGCCCAACGCGATGTTCACCACCGACTGCATGCGGTTGGCCAAGGCGGCGCGCAACGCGGTGAGGATTTCCGGTGCGGCCGAAATGGCCGCGACCACGATCGCCGTAATCACCGGCGGCGCGCCCGTGCCTTCCAGGCCCAGGTCGAGGGTCTTGGACATCACCTCGGCCAATGCGCCAATCACAATCACCCCAAACACCAACGTCGCGATGGAAAACGCCAGGTTGATCGGCGGCTCCTGGTGTTCTTCCGGCTGTTTCTTACGACGCTTTTCCGGGTAGCTGTAGCTGAAGAAATAACTGTGCGGCCCCACCTGCATGCGCAGGAACAAGGTGTAGAGCAACACCATCGCACCGATGGTAAACGCCGAGTAGATTTTCCAGTCAGCTTCAGGGATAAATTCCGGCACCACCATCGACACCCCCATGGCGGTGAGGATCATCACGCTGTAGGTGCGCGCCGAATCGTCATTGTAGGACTGTTCCCCATGCTTGATACCGCCCATCAGCGCGGCCAGGCCGAGGATGCCGTTGATATCGAGCATCACCGCCGAATAGATGGTGTCGCGCACCAGGGTGGGCGACGGCTCATTGCTCATCATGATCGCCAGGATCACCACTTCCACCAGCACGGCGGCCAGGGTCAGGATCATGGTGCCGTAGGGGTCGCCGACCTTTTCCGCCAATTGTTCGGCGTGATGGGCCACGCGCATCGAAGCCATCACGATAAAAACGATCAGCGCCAGGCCGGCGAGCAACGCGACCATTTGTCCGCTGTGGAGCATCCAGTGCTCCAGCGGGTAGGCGGCGATGGCGGCAACCAGCGCCAGGAGCATGAATTTTTCTTGCTTGAGGGATGTGAGCATTCCGGGCCTTATCAAACAGCTAATCAGTCATTGATGGGGTAAAGACTACGGCACATCGCTAACGTTTCGTTACACCTTAGTTCACGCTGCTCTGGCGTGAACCAAGCAAAACTCTCCTGCTGGTCAGGTTTTGCCAAATATTTCGTCCATGGCCTGTAGAATGCCGCCATTGCACCTGATGAGAAACTAGACATGTACGATTGGCTCAACGCCCTGCCCAAGGCTGAACTGCACCTGCACCTGGAAGGCTCGCTGGAGCCTGAGTTGCTGTTCGCCCTGGCCGAGCGCAACAAGATTGCGCTGCCGTGGAACGACGTCGAAACCCTGCGCAAGGCTTACGCCTTCAACAACCTGCAGGAATTTCTCGACCTGTATTACAAGGGCGCCGACGTGCTGCGCACCTCCCAGGACTTCTACGACCTGACCTGGGCCTACCTGCTGCGCTGCAAAGAACAGAACGTGATCCACACCGAACCCTTCTTCGACCCGCAAACCCATACCGACCGTGGTGTGCCGTTCGAAGTGGTGCTCAACGGCATCGCCGCCGCGCTGAAAGATGGCGAGCAGCAACTGGGGATCACCAGCGGTTTGATCTTGAGTTTCCTGCGCCACCTGAGCGAAGCCGAGGCCGAGAAAACCCTCGACCAGGCCCTGCCGTTCCGTGATGCATTCGTGGCCGTGGGCCTGGACAGTTCGGAGATGGGTCACCCGCCGAGCAAATTCCAGCGCGTGTTCGACCGTGCCCGCCACGAAGGCTTCCTCACCGTGGCCCACGCAGGTGAAGAAGGCCCGCCCGAGTACATCTGGGAAGCCATCGACCTGCTGAAAATCCAGCGTATCGACCATGGCGTGCGGGCTATCGAAGACGAGCGCCTGATGCAGCGCATCATCGACGAGCAGATCCCATTGACCGTGTGCCCGCTGTCCAACACCAAACTGTGCGTGTTCGACGACATGGCCCAGCACAACATCCTCGACATGCTTGAGCGTGGCGTGAAGGTGACGGTGAACTCGGATGACCCGGCGTACTTCGGCGGTTATGTCACCGAGAACTTCCACGCGCTGTACACCTCGCTGGGCATGACCCAGGACCAGGCCAAGCGCCTGGCGCAGAACAGCCTGGATGCGCGATTGGTAAAGCCATAACGCAATAAATGCTGCTCGACAGGTGAGAGGGGGCTGGCCCCCTCTCACACTGTGCTCATCAACTTCAGGCTTGCGTCAGCTCTTCCAGAGTCTTGCCCTTCGTCTCCATCCCGAATACCCACACCACCAGCGCCGCCACTGCAAAGCACAGCGCGCCCAAGGCAAACACCCCGCCCTGCCCGGTAACCGGGAACACCAACCCCGTCACCAACGGCCCCAGCAATGAGCCGACCCGACCAATCGCCGAAGCGAACCCCGAGCCGGTCGCCCGTGCCGAGGTGGGATACAACTCCGGCGTGTAGGTATACAGCACCGCCCACATGCCAAACAGAAAGAACTGCATCAATAAACCCGAGGTGATCAGCAAACCGACATTGCCGCCGAATACCGCGCTCTGCCCATATACAAACGCCATCACCCCGCCGCCGAGCAAGGTCACCACGCACAACGGCTTACGCCCCCAGCGCTCCACCAACCAGGCGGCCATCAGGAACCCGGGGATGCCGCCCAGGGAAATGATCACGGTGTAATACACCGACTGGGTCACCGCAAAACCTGACTGCTGCAGCAATGCACTCAGCCACGAAGTCAGGCCGTAAAAACCGAGCAAGGCAAAGAACCAGACGCACCAGATCATCATCGTGCGCTGGCGATACTGCGCCGACCACAACTGCTGGAATGCCGAAAAAAACGTCCCCGGCGCGCTTTCCACCCGTGGCAGGCGGATCGGCTCCGGCAAATCGACGCGGCCCAATGAAGCACGCACTTTCTGTTCGATACCCTGCAAGACCTGGTCGGCAGCCGCATGCCGCCCGGCCTGCTCCAGCCAGCGCGGCGACTCCGGGATAAAAAACCGAATCGCCAGTACAAACACGGCCGGCACCGCAAGCACCAGGAAGATGTCACGCCAGCCAATCACCGGCAGCAGAAAGTAAGACAGCACACCCGCCGCCACAAACCCCAGCGGCCAGAAGCCATCCATCAACGCAATGTACCGACCACGCCCCTTGGCCGGAATCAGCTCCGAGAGCATCGACTGGGCAATCGGGAATTCCATGCCCATGCCGATCCCCAGCAAGATGCGAAACAACGTCAGCATCTCCAGCGTCTGCGCCGTGGAACACAGGTAGCTGGCAATGCCCCATAACACGATGCTCCACTGGAACACCGGCTTACGGCCAAAGCGATCAGCCAACATGCCCGACAACGAGGCGCCGACCACCATGCCGAAAAAGCTCGAACTGGCCAGTAACCCGGCCTGGGCCGTGCTCAGGCCAAACTCGGTTTTGATGGAACCTAACAGGAAGGTCATCATCGCCAAGTCCATGGAGTCGAAGAAAAACGCCAGGGCGATAATGATGAAGATGATTCGGTGGTAGCCGCTGATGGGCAACCGTTCCAGACGCTCCGCCGCGCTATAGCCCTGTAAACCCATGCCGCACCCCCAGTGTGAAAATCCCCTCGGTCAGTGTGCGGCATCATTGGCGCGGGTTATTGCTGGATGCGACCTGGTCGAAACCCTGAACGACGCCGGCCGACGGGCGTCAGGGTTGCTCGGGCGCCGCGATCAACAGGATGTGTGCAAGCCCGACGTCGTTCACCAACAAGGCCCGGAACTCGTTGATCACACTGATCCAGTTCGACTGCAGGAACAGTTGCAGCAGCCCCACGCCCAAGGCGCCACCCAAGTGGGGTTGTGGCTGGCTCCAGTCGAAACAGTCGCAGACCAGCGGCGACGCCAGCGCCTGAGTAAAAATACCCAGGTCTGCCAGGAATTGCGCGCCCTTGACCGTGACCTCGATACGTTGTTCGTGACGCTCGATCCAACCCGCCGCCAACATGCGCTGATACAACCCCGCCGCCAACTCCCCACCGAGGTGCCCATGGCACAACCGGGCACGGCGCAACAGCGGCGGCGCCACCAACGCCGGTGGCGAAACCGCGGGGCGGCTACGGGCGGCGCTGGCCATGGTGGTACTGGCCAGCGCGTCGATGGCGGCACTCACATCGGCGGCCGCTACACGAAACAGGCGCTTGCCGCGTCGGGCCTCGGTGAGCAGCAGGCCGCTTGCGGTCAGCCGAGCCAAATGGGCGTTGGCCGACGCGGCGGACAACCCGGTGAGCACCGCCAACTCCTCTGAAGATTTCACGGAACCGTCCATCAAGGCCCAGAGCATGGCCGTACGTTTAGGCTCGGCGAGCAAGCTGGCGATCTGACTGATGCAAGGTGCTTCTTCCACGTATTCACTCCCTGTTGAATCATTTATCTGTTGCGGTTGGCGCCAAAGTATAGGTGCGCACCCCGCACGCACCGCCGGGTCTGACGCTGCAGATAGGGACAGGGTCTGAGTGAAATTTCCTGCTGTGGTGGAAGCTATTGCCCAGGGTTCAAGCGCTCCGACCATTGCGCAGTCAATGTCGCACAACGGGATACCAGCATTTCCCGCAGCAAGTTGATCGGCTTGCTCAATTGCGCACGGTGGGCACATAGCAGGTTGAGCGGTGTGCGCTCCCCGCGCAGCTCCGGCAGGATCACCCGCAAACGCCCGGCCAGCACATCCGTGCTCACGTCCAACCAGGACTTGTAGGCAATGCCGACACCCGCGACAGCCCAGCGACGAACGACGTCGGCATCGTCACTGAAACGGTCACCGGCTACCGTCAGGCTCACTTCACGCCGGCCGTCGTGAAAACTCCAGCGATCGTGGACTCGGCTGCCGAGCATATAGAGCAGGCAATTATGCTGGGCCAGTTGCTCCAGGTGCCGGGGCTCGCCATGCCGGGCGAGGTAGCTGGGGGCGGCACACAGCACGCGAACATTGTCCGAGGCGATGGGCAGTGCAATCAGGCTCGAGTCCTCGGGCTCGCCGTAGCGCAAGGCTATATCGACAGGCTGGCGGAACAGGTCGGCAATGCGATCGCCCAGCAACAGGCGCACCGCCAGTTGCGGGTATTCACGCTGGAACTCATCCAGCCATGGCAACAGCTGGTTACGCCCGAAGTCCGAGGGCGCCGACAATTGCAACACGCCGCTGACATGGTCCTGGCCACTGGCCAATAGGCGCCGTCCTTCGTCCAGCGAACTCAATGCCGCACGGGCGTATTCCAGGAAACCTTCACCTTCGGCGGTCAACCGCAGGCTGCGCGTCGAGCGCGCCAACAAGCGCGTGCCCAGTTGCTGTTCGATGCGCTTGAGCGCAGCGCTAGCCACCGCGGGCGACAGGTCCATGACCCTCGCCGCGGCAGACAGGCTGCCCAGGTCCGCCGCGCGCACAAACAGCTGCAAATCATCGAAGCGCAGCATGTGTTCTCGCTCATTATCAAAAATTTATTGAAACAGCCTGCTGTTTTAGCCGCTTTTTCCTTCACGGGAAATAGCCAATCATCTATCCACCGCTTATCACGTGCCAGGAGTTGAGTATGTCTGCTGCCTTTAATGTCATCGCCACGCTGGTTGCCAAACCCGGCCAACAGGCCACGCTGGAAACCCTGCTGCGCGGCCTGCTGGAACCGACCCGCCTCGAAGCCGGTTGCGAGCAGTACGACCTGCACCAGGACCTGCAACACCCCGAAACTTTCTACATGCTCGAACGCTGGAGCGACGATGCGGCGCTGGCCGACCACGACCAGAGTGCCCATATCCAGAGTTTCCGCGCCAAAGCCGCGGATGTCCTCGAACACTTCGAACTCAAGCGCCTGAAATTTCTCGCCTGATTACCGCCCTTTTCCGGAGCCCCCATGAAAGCCATTGCCTACTACGCCTCACTGCCGATCAACGATCCCCAATCCCTGCAAGACATCGAACTGCCGGAGCCCGTCGCCGGCCCACGCGACTTGCTGGTAGAAGTCAAAGCTATCTCGGTCAACCCGGTGGACACCAAGGTGCGCCACAACGTCGCCCCGGAAAATGGCGCCGCCAAGGTGCTGGGCTGGGACGTGGCCGGTGTGGTCAAGGCGGTCGGCAGCGACGTGACGCTGTTCAAGGCCGGCGACAAAGTGTTCTACGCCGGTTCGCTGGTGCGCCCGGGTGGCAACAGTGAACTGCACACAGTGGATGAACGCATCGTCGGGCATATGCCCAAGAGCCTGGGTTTCGCCGAAGCGGCCGCCCTGCCGCTGACCGCCATCACCGCCTGGGAGCTACTGTTCGAGCGCCTGCAAATCCGTGAAGGTCAGGAAGACCAGGGCCAGAGCTTGCTGATCGTTGGCGCGGCCGGTGGCGTAGGTTCGATCCTGACCCAACTGGCCAGCCGGCTCACTGCGCTGAAAGTCATCGGCACGGCCTCGCGCCCCGAGACTCAGGAATGGGCCAAGGCGCTGGGCGCCGATCTGGTGGTCGACCACAGCCAACCACTGAGCGAAGCCTTGAAAGCCGCCGGCCACCCGCAGGTGACCCACGTTGCCAGCCTGACCCAGACCGACCATCACCTGGACCACCTGGTCGAGGCCCTGCTGCCTCAAGGCAAGCTGGCGCTGATCGACGATCCCAAGGCGCTGGACGTGAGCAAGCTCAAGCGCAAGAGCCTGTCGCTGCATTGGGAGTTCATGTACACCCGCTCGATGTTCGAGACCCCTGACATGATCGAACAGCACAACCTGCTCAATCGCGTCGCTCAACTGATCGACGCCGGCACCTTGAAAACCACGGTCGGCGAGCACTTCGGCGTGATCAACGCAGCGAACCTGCGACGCGCCCACGCCCTGCTGGAAAGCGGCAAGGCCAAGGGCAAGATCGTGCTTGAAGGGTTCTGAATAACAGCGGTCGGAGGCGTCCATTATTCATGTGAGTAATGGACGACACCATTAGTCCGAGAGTTGATCTTTGTCATATTTACGCGCGCATTCGGGTTTATATTGGCCGCCTTTGCCACGATTCTTTTACGTGAGGAAGTCAGCAATGAAGATCCTGATAAAAGCGTTAGCAAAATCCCAATGGGAAGTCCGCCTGGACCAAAAAGCCATTACCTTTCGCAGTGAGGCCGAAGCCCGAGCTTTTGCCGACACCCTGAAAGCCCGAATCCAGGCGCCCCACCACATTCCCCTCAGCCAGCAGCACTACGCCGCCGGCTGATCCGCACGTCAGACCTGCGCCTGCATGGCCCTGGCCCGTTGCAGGCGCTGGGTCGACACCGCCACCGTCACCGCCAATACACCGCACAAGCTGATGACCATCGCCATCGGCATGGCCGTGCCGTCGTGCAACACGCCGACCAACGAAGCAGCCCCCGCCGCCACACCAAACTGAATGCAGCCGAGCAACGCCGACGCACTGCCGGCCCGCGCCCCCTGCCCGGCCATGGCACAGGCCGAGGTGTTGGGCAAAATGCAACCCAGGCTTGCGATGCAAATGAACAGCGGCACCAGCAATGGCCACAACGTTTCTGTGCGCAACGCGGCGATACCGAGCAAGGTCAACGCCGCCAGCACGTACACCCACACCGTGCGCGACAGCAGAAACGCCGGGCCGCGCTTGGACAGCAGCCGTGCATTGAGTTGCGCCACCAGAATGAAACCTGCGGCATTGGAACCGAACAGCCAGCCGTAATGCTCCGGGGCCACGCCATAGAGCTTGATGAACACGAACGGTGAACCGGCGATGTAGGCAAACATCCCGGCAATCGAGATCCCCCCGGTGAGGGCGTAGCCGAGGTAGACCCGATCCGACAGCAGCGCACCGTAGCGGCGCAGCGAGCCGGAGAGCGGCTGGCGCGGCTTGTCGGCCGGAAAGGTTTCCGGCAATCCGACCGCGACAGCCAGGGCCGCCATCACGCTGAACATCGATAGCGCCAAAAAGATCGACTGCCAGCCCCACAGGCCGACCATCACCCCGCCCGCCAACGGCGCGAGGATGGGTGCCAGGCCGGTCACCAGCATCAGTTGCGAATACACCTTGGCCGAGCCCACGGCATCACATTTGTCGCTGACCACCGCACGGGAAATCACCATGCCCGCACATCCGCCGAGGGCTTGGACGAAACGCGCACCGATCAGCCACTCCAGCGACGGCGCATAGGCGCACGCGAATGAGGCCAGGGTGAACAAGGTCACACCGCTGAGCAGTGGGCCGCGTCGGCCAAACCGGTCCGCCAGCGGGCCGTAGATCAATTGGCCGATGGCCAAGCCGCCGAAATACACCGCCAGGGTCAACTGGATATGCTTCTCGTCGGTCGCGAAGGCCGTGGCCATGGCCGGAAAGCCGGGCAAGTAGAAATCGATCGCCAACGGCGCAAAGGCGCTCAAGGCGCCCAGAATCAAGATTATGCGGAGGTTCATCAGACACCCAAGTGAGTCGGCAGCTCGACAGTCTAGCCGCGCTTGGGTGTCATGAACATTAAGTTAGCTCGCTAACTATCAGAAAATTCAAGCGAGCCTGGCGCTGTAGCCTTCCTCACTGATCAGGCTGATCACCTGCTCGGCAGACAGACGGCTTTCAACCCCGACTTCCTTGGCCGCCAGGTCGACCTTCACACTCGCCGCCGGGTCCTGGCTTTGCACCGCCTGGGTCACGGCCCGGACGCAATGGCCGCAGGTCATACCTTCAATACTGAATACTTGCATGATATTTCTCCTTGAACGAGGTAGGCAGTAGTGAGCGGGCTTGCCCCGCGCTGGAGGGCGAAGCCGCCCCAACAAGGGCCCCGCGGTGTTTCAGGACGACCGAGGTGCCTGGGTTTAGGGCGGCTACGCCACCCAGCACGGGGCAAGCCCGCTCACTACAAGGTTGGAGGCAGTCTTGGGCTTGCCACGATGGCAAGGTCAAGTTCTGAAAATTTCTGCCGGGCTGGTATTCGGCGGCTTCAAAGGCCAAGCTTCACCTATCGTTGATTCAAACCACGGAGCATTCGCCATGCGCTGGTTGTTTTTTGCCCTTGCCGGGCTGATGGGCTTATCTGTCGCTGCGCCACAAGCCTTGGCCGCTGAAGACTATGCGGTGTTGATTATTTCCCGGGAGCGCCTGGAAGTACCGACCAATTGTGAAATCGGCCTGTACCTGAACGACCAACTGGCGGGCCGACTGTTCCAGGAGCAGGCCACGTCCTTCAACCTGCCGGCGGGCAACCTGTTATTACGCCTGAAGCTGCTGCCGGGCCAGGCTCCGGGTTGCCTGCCGGGCCTGCTGGCGCCACCGGCGCAGAACATCACACTGAAGGCCGGGGATGTACGCAAGTTGCGTATCGCTCAGGGCCCGGACGGCATGTACCTGAAACCCGCCGCACTGGAATACTGATCGGCCCTTGACCTTCCCCACAGGTCAAGGTTGATCCTAGGGGCAACTTCTTCTGGAGGACTGCCCCATGAATGGATCCACCGCCTTTGACCTGCCCATCAGCGGCATGACCTGTGCCAGCTGTGCCGGCCGCGTCGAACGCGCCCTGAGCAAGGTGCCGGGGGTAAAAAGCGTCAGCGTCAACCTGGCCAATGAACGTGCGCATGTCGAAGTCCTGGGGCAGCTGGACCCCGGCGTGTTGATCGCCGCCGTCGACAAAGCCGGCTACAGCGCCAGCCTGCCCCAGAGTGAAACCGCCACCGATGCCAACCAGGCCCAGCGCCTGCATCGCGAGCGCTGGTCGTTGTTGCTGGCAATTCTATTGGCGCTGCCGTTGGTGTTGCCCATGCTGGTGGAACCCTTCGGCCTGCACTGGATGTTGCCCGCCTGGATGCAGTTCGCCCTGGCCACGCCAGTGCAGTTCATCTTTGGTGCACGCTTTTATATCGCCGCCTGGAAAGCCGCGCGTGCCGGCGCCGGGAATATGGACCTGCTGGTGGCCATCGGCACCAGCGCCGGTTACGGCTTGAGTATCTATGAATGGCTCACCACCACGGCAGGCGGCATGCCGCACCTGTACTTCGAAGCCTCGGCGGTAGTGATCGCCCTGGTACTGCTCGGCAAATACCTCGAAAGCCGCGCCAAACGCCAGACCGCCAGCGCCATCCGCGCCCTCGAAGCCTTGCGTCCGGAACGTGCGGTGCGGGTGCTCGATGGCCGTGAAGAAGAGGTGGCGATCAACGCGTTGAAGCTCGACGACCTGGTGCTGGTCAAGCCCGGCGAACGTTTCCCGGTGGACGGCGATGTGGTGGACGGCCAGAGCCATGCCGACGAAGCGCTGATCAGCGGCGAAAGCCTGCCGGTGCCGAAACAGCCAGGCGACAAAGTCACCGGCGGCGCCATCAACGGTGAAGGCCGCTTGCTGGTGCGTACCCAGGCCCTGGGCGCAGAAAGTGTGCTGGCGCGAATCATCCGCCTGGTGGAAGAGGCCCAGGCGGCCAAGGCGCCGATCCAGAAACTGGTGGATAAAGTCAGCCAAGTATTCGTGCCCGCCGTGCTGGTGCTGGCGTTGATCACGCTGGTGGGCTGGTGGTGGTACGGCGCATCCCTGGAGACGGCAATCATCAATGCCGTCGCCGTCCTGGTGATCGCCTGCCCCTGCGCCCTGGGCCTGGCGACACCGACGGCGATCATGGCCGGTACCGGCGTGGCCGCGCGTCATGGCATCTTGATCAAGGACGCCGAAGCCCTGGAACGTGCGCATGAAGTCAGCGCCGTGGTGTTCGACAAGACCGGCACCCTCACTTCCGGTGCGCCGAAAATTGCCCATATGGCGGCGGTGGATGGCAATCAAGCCTTGTTGCTGCAACAGGCCGGCGCCTTGCAACGCGGCAGCGAACACCCCCTGGCCAAGGCCGTGCTGGACGCCTGCCACGAGCAGGGGCTGAACGTGGCGGATGTGAGTGCCAGCCAAGCCCTGACCGGTCGCGGTATCGCCGGCACGCTCGACGGCCGGCAACTGGCCCTGGGCAATCGCCGTCTGCTGGAAGAGGCCGGTTTGAACGCGGGTGACTTGGCCGCATCCGCCAAGGCCTGGGAGGCCGAAGGCCGCACCTTATCCTGGCTGATCGAGCAAGGCTCCCAACCCCGTGTGCTCGGGCTGTTCGCGTTCGGCGACACACTCAAGCCCGGCGCGCTGGAAGCGGTGGAGCAGCTCAAGACGCAACACATCAGCAGCCACTTGCTGACCGGCGATAATCGCGGCAGCGCCCGGGTGGTTGCGCAAGCGCTGGGCATCGAGGATGTGCACGCCGAAGTGCTGCCGGCGGACAAAGCCGCCACGGTCGCCGAGCTGAAAAGAACTGGGGTGGTGGCCATGGTTGGCGACGGTATCAACGATGCTCCAGCCCTGGCCGCGGCCGATATCGGCATCGCCATGGGCGGCGGCACCGACGTGGCCATGCACGCCGCCGGCATCACCCTGATGCGTGGCGATCCGCGCTTGGTGCCCGCGGCACTGGACATCAGCCGCAAGACCTACGCAAAAATCCGCCAGAACCTGTTCTGGGCCTTTGTGTATAACCTGATTGGCATTCCCCTCGCGGCTTTCGGCCTGCTTAACCCGGTACTGGCGGGCGCGGCGATGGCCTTGTCCAGCGTCAGCGTGGTGAGCAATGCGTTACTGTTGAAGACGTGGAAACCCAAGGACCTGGAGGATCAACGCCCATGAACATCGGCCAAGCCGCTCGCCAAAGCGGGCTGAGCGCAAAGATGATTCGCTACTACGAATCCATCGGCCTGCTCAAAGCCGCGCACCGCACCGACAGCGGCTACCGTGTGTATGGCCCCGACGACCTGCACACGCTGGCGTTTATCAAGCGCTCGCGGGATCTGGGGTTTTCATTGGAAGAGGTCGGCAAGCTGCTGACCCTATGGCAGGACCGGCAACGGGCCAGCGCTGATGTGAAAGCCTTGGCGCGCCAGCATATCGATGAGCTGAACCAGAAGATTCTGGAGCTGGGACAACTGCGCGATACGCTGCAGGACCTGGTGGAACATTGCCAGGGCGATCATCGGCCGGATTGCCCGATCCTCAAGGAATTGGCCTCAGGCAGTTGCTGTACCTGATGCTTGACTGACTCCACACATCAAAATGTGGGAGGGGGCTTACTCCCGATAGCGGCGGATCAGTCAACTTATCTGTAGCTGACCCACTGCAATCGGGAGCAAACCCCCTCCCACATTTTTCAGATCTTCATTCCTTGCAAGATCACTGCATCCAGGGCGGTGGCGGGGGTTCGTCAGACGCTTTGCCGGGTGGCGCATCATCCGCCGCGCGAATCGCCTGGCGACGTTCTTCATCCCGCCGTGCCGCTTCAATTTCGCGCATCACGCCGCCCACGTCAGCCAGCTCTTCCGGTTCGTCGAATTCGCCGGTCAAGACGCTGGCCGGGTGCAGCGTACCGGCTTCGTACAACGCCCACATTTCCTTGGCGTACTTGGTCTTTTTCAACTCCTGGGCAAAGCGCCCGAAGTAAGACGCCATGTTGCCCACGTCCCGTTCCAGCATGCTGAACGCGTGGTTGTTGCCAGCCGCATCCACCGCCTGGGGCAGGTCGATGATCACCGGGCCGGTCGGGGTGAGCAGCACGTTGAACTCGGACAAGTCACCGTGCACCAGGCCGGTACACAGCATCAGCACGATCTGGGAGATCAGGAAGGCGTGGTACTCGCGCGCCTGGTCCGGCTCCAGCACCACGTCATTCAGACGTGGCGCCGCATCGCCGTACTCGTCGGCCACCAGTTCCATCAACAGCACGCCTTCGAGGAAGTCGTAGGGTTTAGGCACGCGCACACCAGCACCGGCCAGGCGGAACAGCGCCGCCACTTCGGCGTTCTGCCAGGCATCTTCGGTTTCTTTGCGGCCGAATTTAGAACCCTTGGCCATGGCCCGGGCTTGCCGGCTGTTGCGGACCTTGCGGCCCTCCTGGTATTCGGACGCCTGACGAAAACTTCGTTTATTCGCCTCCTTGTAAACCTTGGCGCAACGTAATTCGTTACCGCAGCGCACCACATAAACAGCTGCTTCTTTACCACTCATGAGTGGGCGCAGCACTTCGTCGACCAGACCGTCTTCGATCAGGGGTTCAATGCGTTTAGGAGTCTTCATCAGCTTTTATTGTGGGTCCTGTATTACCAAACACGCGTGTGGCACTCGTTATACGGCAATCGGCTCGCCGGTGGGAGAGGCTACCGACCGTTGATCACTTAAGAATGCATCCAATATGCCAGTTTCAACGCTCAATGATCGCGGTAACCCCCTGGCCACCGGCTGCACAGATGGAAATCAGGCCGCGCCCCTTGCCCGCCGCATCCAACAGTTTGGCCAGGTTGGCGACAATACGCCCGCCTGTGGCGGCGAACGGGTGCCCGGCGGCCAGCGAACTGCCCTTGACGTTGAGCCGGCTGCGGTCGATGGCACCCAACGGCGCATCCAGCCCCAGGCGTGTTTTGCAGTAATCCGCATCTTCCCAGGCTTTGAGCGTGCACAACACCTGGGCAGCAAAGGCTTCGTGGATTTCGTAGTAATCGAAGTCCTGCAGCGTCAGGCCATTCCTTGCCAGCAAACGCGGCACCGCATACACGGGCGCCATCAACAAGCCTTCGGCGCCGTTGACGAAATCCACCGCCGCCGCCTCGCCATCGCGCAAGTACGCCAAAATCGGCAAGCCACGCTCCTTGGCCCAGGCTTCACTGCCCAGCAATACCAATGACGCACCGTCGGTGAGCGGCGTGGAGTTACCGGCGGTCAGCGTGCCCTTGTCGCTGCGCTCGAATACCGGCTTGAGGCTGGCGAGTTTTTCCAGGGTCAGGTCGGCGCGCAGGTTGTTGTCGCGGGTCAGGCCCAAAAACGGTGTCAGCAGATCGTTGTGCCAGCCTTCAGCGTAGGACGCGGCCATTTTCTGGTGGCTTTCAAGTGCCAGCTGATCTTGCTCGGCACGCGGAATCTGCCAGGTTTGCGCCATCAGCTCACAGTGCTGGCCCATGGACAAACCCGTGCGCGGTTCACCGTTGCGCGGCAGCTCGGGCTTGAGGTGATGAGGGCGAAGTTGTAACAGCAGTTTTAATTTATCGGCCATGGATTTGCTGCGGTTGGCCTGCAGCAGAATCTTGCGCAGCCCTTCATTCACGCCGATCGGCGCGTCGGAAGTGGTATCCACCCCACCGGCAATCCCGCATTCGATCTGGCCCAGGGCGATCTTGTTGGCCACCAGCAATGCCGCCTCAAGCCCCGTGCCGCAAGCCTGTTGAATATCGTACGCCGGGGTTTGCGGCGACAGGCGTGAGCCCAGCACACATTCGCGGGTGAGGTTGAAGTCGCGGGAATGTTTGAGCACCGCTCCGGCCGCCACCTCACCGATCCGCAGGCCGTGCAGGTTGTAGCGTTCGATCAGGCCCTCCAGGGCAGCGGTCAGCATGGCCTGGTTGCTCGCCGTGGCATAGGGGCCGTTGGAGCGGGCGAAGGGAATGCGGTTACCGCCAATGATCGCTACACGGCGCAATTGAGTCATGGAAAGCTCCCTGATGGTGGTGAGTGGAATAATCAAGCCTAGCCTAGGCTCAATCGAACGACCGTTACCCATTGATGGTCCATCGTTTGAACCCCAGCACTCGGAGAGCGTTCCATGTCTGACCGTTATATCGACTTCGCCAACTCAAGCCTCGGCCATCGCCTGGTCGCCGCCATTGGCCTGCCGTCACCGGTACGCCTGGAACGCTGGCAGGCGGGACGCCTGCGCCCGGTCGAAGGCGCCCTGCTGCTCGGCGGCGGTGCGCTGGCGAACCAGGTGCACGCCTTCGCCCACAAACTCACCGATGCCATCTACAGCTACGGCACCACGACGTCGACGTGGATTCCGGGCCACGGCCCCAAGCTCAAGGCGGTGGTGTTCGATGCCAGTGACCTGCAACACACCGACCAGCTCAAGCAGTTGCGTGAGTTCTTCCAGCCCTTGCTGAAAAACCTGGATAACAGCGCGCACCTGGTGATTCTCGGCCGTGCGCCGGAGAGCCTCAGCGACCCGTTCGCCGCCAGCGCACAACGGGCCCTGGAGGGTTTCAGCCGCTCGTTGGCCAAGGAACTGCGCAACGGCGGTGTGGCGCAGTTGCTGTATGTCGGCGACGGTGCCGAGGAGCAGTTGGAAGGCGCACTGCGGTTTTTCCTCTCGCCTAAAAGCGCCTATATCTCCGGCCAGGTCATTCGCCTGCAAGCCTGCGCCACTGCGGTCGAAGATTGGACTCGCCCTCTCGCCGGGCGCAAGGCCCTGGTGACCGGTGCCGCCCGAGGTATTGGCGCGTCCATTGCTGAAACCCTCGCCCGCGACGGTGCAGAGGTGATTCTGCTCGACGTGCCCCAGGCCAAGTCGGATCTCGAAGCCCTCGCCGCCCGCCTAGGGGCACGTACCGTCGTGCTGGATATCTGCGCAGAAGACGCCGCCACGCGGCTGATCGAACAACTGCCGGATGGCCTCGATATCCTGGTGCACAATGCCGGTATCACTCGCGACAAAACCCTGGCGAACATGACCCCGGAATATTGGGACGCGGTACTGGCGGTCAATCTCAATGCCCCCCAGGTGCTGACCAAGGCGTTGCTCGACAGCGGTACCCTGCGCGACAACGCCCGTTTGGTGCTGTTGGCCTCCATCAGTGGCATTGCCGGCAACCGTGGGCAAACCAACTACGCCGCGAGCAAGGCCGGCTTGATCGGGTTGGCGCAGGCGTGGGCGCCGTTGCTGAAGGAACGCGGGATCAGCATCAACGCAGTGGCACCCGGGTTTATCGAAACCCAGATGACCGCGCATATTCCCTTCGCCCTGCGTGAAGCCGGGCGGCGCATGAGTTCGTTGGGCCAGGGCGGCCTGCCCCAAGATGTGGCTGAGGCCGTGGCCTGGCTTGGCCAACCGGGCTCTGGTGCGGTCAGCGGCCAAGCCTTGCGCGTGTGTGGGCAAAGCCTGCTGGGAGCCTGAACATGGAATGGCAGACACTCGACCGCACCCCGCTTCTGCCGCCGCTGTACTGGCGGGCCGCGCTCAAGCGCAAGATCACCGGCGAAACCCTGCCCGATGCAGGACTGCGCTGTCACATTCGCCTGAACCCCACGGAGGTGGCCGCCTATCGCCAGGTCTGCGGGTTCGCTGACAGTTCGGTCCTGCCAGGGGCTTATCCGCATATCCTGGCGTTTGGTTTGCAGATGCAATTACTCACCGACAAACAGTTTCCCTTTCCTTTGCTGGGGTTGATTCACCTGAGCAATCGGATCCGTATCCATCGTCCGCTGGGAGGCGTGAGCAATGTGCTGATCAGCGTGTACGCGCACAACCTGCGGCCCCATGCCAAGGGGGCGACCTTTGATATTGTGACCACGGTCGAGGATTCACTGGGACTGTTGTGGGAGGCGGATAGCCGTATGCTCTGCCGCGCAGTGAAACTCGAAGGCGACACCCAGGAAGAGCATTTGTCGGTAACCGATAACGTCAGCGAACTGGCCCGCTGGAAGGCGCCCGCCGATATTGGCCGCCGATACGCTCGGGTATCCGGCGATTACAACCCGATCCACCTGAGCGCATTGACGGCCAGGCTCTTCGGGTTCCCCCAGGCTATCGCCCATGGGCTGTGGAACACCGCCCGGACACTGGCCGCATTGCACGAGCATTTGTCCGCCGCGAATGTCGAGATAGACGTCGAATTCAAAAAGCCGGTGCGCCTGCCCAGTGAAGTTGTATTACTCACCACGGCTGCGGGTTCCAGTGGCGAGTTGCAACTCAAGGGGACCGGCGACATTCAACATATGCTCGGCAAGTGGCGACCTATTGCGTGAACCACAGGAATTAATTGTATATAAACCCTAAGTTATAGCGGACGCTTCGGCGTCCGCTTTTTTTACTTAACTCATTGTTTTTCATGAAATAACCCTATCCAAAAGCCCTCTCTTTTACACACTTGGTATTAGTCATTAAGCCAACTAATGCCGCGCCTATATAAATCGTTAATACCAAGTTGAGCATTGCGAGAAAGAGCACTCAGGTCTGTGATTAACGCACGGACAAACGTATGCCTATCCCTAGAAATAGTCGACGTTTGAAACAACCAAGGTTGTACAGGTGCAAGGGAACTCAATCATGAAAACTCAAACTCAAGTAGTGCTATGGAAAGCAAGTACCGCGCTGGCCCTGGTCATGGCGATGAGCCTTGGCGGCTGCAGCAGCGGTGGCGGCGGCCATCACAGCAGTGTGGCGGCGTCTTCCCCGGATGCGGGTGCGGGTAGTGGTAGTGGAGGCACAGGTAGCGGTAGTGGGACTGGAAGCGGCACTGGCGGTACCGGCGGTGGCACTGCTGGCACTGGCGGCGGCACTGACGGCACCGGCGGTGGCACTGCTGGCACTGGCGGCGGTACTGACGGCACCGGCGGCGGTACTGACGGCACCGGCGGCGGTACTGGCGGCATCGGCGGTGGCACTGCTGGTACTGGCGGCGGTACTGGCGGCACCGGCGGCGGTACTGGAGGCACCGGCGGCGGTACTGGCGGTACTGGCGGCGGTACTGGCGGCACCGGCGGTGGCACTGGCGGCACCGGCGGTGGCACTGGCGGCACCGGTTCGACAACCACCCCGCTGGTCACAGGCCAGATCGCAGGCACGCTGGGCACTACCGTCGGTAACGTCGGTGCTGCCGTCGGCGATCTTGGCTCGACACTCAACGGCGTTCCCGTCGTCGGTGTCGCGGCCGGTGGCCTCGTCACCGCGACCGGCAATGCCGTCACCAGCATCGGCAGCGGCGTGACCAATGGCCTGGGTACCCTGGGCACCAACAGCAATGCGCTGGGCACCACCGTCGCCGGTATCGGCAATGGCGTGGCCGACCTCGGCACCGGCGTGTCGAACACCGGCAGCACCCTGGGCACCACGTTGGGTGGCGTGCCAGTCGTCGGCGGGTTGACCGGCGGCGTCGGCACCGCAGCGGGGGGGCTGGTGAGTAACGTTGGCCAAGCCGTGACCATGCTCGGCGATACCCTGAGTACCGCCAGCACCACCGGACCACTGGGCAGCGCAACCAACACCCTGAGCAGGAGTGCACTGGTACCGGTGGTCTCCCTGGTGGAAAACACCACCGGCAACCTGGGCAACGCTACCGGCCTGGGCACGCCGCTCAACGGCCTGCTGAGTCAAGTCGGCTCCACCGTTACCGGCGTGGGCGGCCAAGTCTCCGGTGCCGGCGGCGCAGGCAACCCTGTCACCACGGCGGCCGGCGGCGCGCTGGCCAGCGTCGGTGGCGTGCTCAACCAGTCGGGTGGCTATGTTGCGCCCGCCGGCGGTGCCGCTGCTCCCGGCTTGCCGGAACTGGTCGGCGGTGTAGTCGCCAACGTAGGTAGCGGCCTGACGGCCGGCAGTACCAACGGCACAGTCGGTACTGCGGGTGTCACCGGTGGGGCACTGGGCAATACCGTGGCCTCGCTGGGCACTGTGATCGGCGGCACCGGCGTCGCCAACACCGCCCCCACGACGCCAGTCGCAGGCTTGGCGACCAACGTCGGCACAGCGCTGGCCCCGGTCACCAACGGCGTCACCAGCCTGACGCAAAACGTCGGCACCACCACCGGCATCGGCGCTCCGGTCAACGGTCTGGTTACCCAGGTCGGCGGCGCTGTCAGCAGCCTGGGCACCAACCTGACCACCGCCAACGCCAACCCGGTCACCAACGCAGTGGGCACGACGGTTACGTCGCTCGGCAACACCGTAGGCTCAGTGGGTGGCTTGGTCACCGGCGGAACCGGCAGCACGGGTGGCGGCCTGCTCGGTGGCTTGAACGTCGGCGCCAGCACCACGACCAACACCTCGGTCAACGGCAGTGCCAGCACCGGTACAACGGGTGGCCTGGGAGGCTTGCTGAACGGCCTGACTGGCCCTAATTAGAATTGCACCTGGCCGATTAGACGGCCTCCCCTCCAGCGCCTACGCTTGGTTGAGACGAGAGACCCTGAGTAAGTCTCTCGTCTTTTTTATGGACCGGCCTTGTCGAACAACGCCTGGTCCTCCCGAACCGAGTCCCAGAACCCGGCGGGCCCGAGACGCTGCTGCAGTTGACCATGGAGTGTCCTATGCGCGTGTTCACACCGTTGTTAGTTCTTTCCCTCAGTGCTTACGCCCAAGCCGAGAGCCTGCCCAACTTTCTCAACAGCAACGACACCATCCGCAACCTGCCGGTGCCCAACCTGCCCGCCGACGCCTACCGACCGGTCACGCCCAAGACCCAGGTGCCGGAGGCACCCGCTTCCCAGGGCCAGCCTCTGTTGATGGACACCAAAATCACCATCCGCAAGCTGCAGATCGAGGGCGGCACGATCTACCCGCTCGGCGAGACCGCCAAAGCCTACTCGGCGCTGATCGGCCATGAGACCAACCTGGCGCAATTGATCGAAGCCACCCGCAGCATCACCCGTCGTTATCAAGAGGACGGTTACCTGCTGTCCTACGCCTTCCTGCCGCAACAGAACTTTGAAAACGGCCTGGTACGCGTGGTGCTGGTGGAGGGTTACATCAAGGACTACCAGCAAATCGGCGACATCGGTTCGGTGTCGGCCTATGTCGATAAACTGGCGAACAAACTCCTCGCCGAACGCCCACTCACACGCAAGACGTTCGAGCGCTATACCACGCTCATGGGGCGTATCCCCGGCGTGACGCTGCAAGCGCAAGTACCGCCGCCGGGGACCACCGATGGCGCCGCGCACATGGTGATCCAGGCCAGCCGCAAACCCTTCACCACCAGCATGAGCCTGGTGGAAGACAACCGCAGCGGCACCCAAGCGTTGCTCACCGCCACCAGCAATGCCCAGACATCCATGGGCGAACAGCTCAACGTCAGCGGCCTGTTCCCGCCCGGCGACGACAAAAAGCATTATTACCGCGTGGGCTACAGCCAGTTCATCAATGCCGAAGGCAGCCAGCTTGTGCTGGGGGCCGAACGTTATCGTGCCGACCCCAAAAGCAATATCCAGCTGGACGGCGGCTTCGAACTCAAGCCGCACCAGTCGATCGATCGCTACACCATCGGCCTCAGCCACCCGCTGATCGCCTCGCCCACCGAATCCTTGACCCTGGGCGCGCGCCTGTATGCGGTGGACCAAACCACACGCTATCAACTGGTGGGCTACCCCAACCGCTTCGATATCGAAACCAACCTGCGCGCGCTGGCGTTCGAAGGTGACTGGCGCAAGGCCGACGCCCGGCAATTGCGCATCCTCAGCGCCGGTCTGTATCAGGGTATCAACGGCATGGGCGCCAGGACCCACAGTGATCTGTCCAGTACCACGCCTGACCTCGACTTCTTCCGCCTGCGCCTCTCCGGCGTGCAGAGCGACAAGTTCTTGGATAATTGGCAAGGGGTACTGTCGGGCGCGTTCTACTGGAGCGATGCCACCCTGCCCGACAGCGAACGCGCCACCTTCGGCGGGCAGAACTTCGGCCGTGGCTACCCTGACGACCAGGCTTCCGGTGACAAGGGTTGGGGCGTGGCGTACGAGGTCAACTACAGCTTCAACCGCGCCGGTGACTGGGTGAAGGTGCTGCAACCCTACGTTGTGCTCGATCGTGCCAAGACCTGGTTCAACACCCTGCCGGTCAAGGGCAACGACATGTCATCGGCGGCCGTGGGCCTGCGTTTTGGCGATAACAAGTACTACAACATCGCGCTGGAAGCCTCCAAACCCATGTCGGATATCGCCCTCGACAGCCTCAACCGGCGGCCGCGGTATACGCTGAGCTTCAGCTACCAGCTCTGACGATCGTAGTGAGCGGGCTTGCCCCGCGCTGGGTGGCGAAGCCGCCCCAAAACCGGCCAACTCGGTTTTTCTGAAAGACCGTGGTGTTCTTGTTGGGGCTGCTGCGCAGCCCAGCGCGGGGCGAGCCCGCTCACTACAAGGGGTGTTTGATCAGGGGGAAGAGGTTGTTGAGGGTATCGATCAAGCGCACCAGGTAGATGGGCTTGCGAAACAGATCCAGCACCTGCAAACGCAGCATATCGCTGACATCATCCATCTGAGCATGCCCCGACATCACGATCACCGGCAAGTGCTGGCGCTCAGTGTGTTCGCGCAGGCGCTTGATCAGTGAGATACCGCTTTCCTCGGGCATGCTCAGGTCGGTGATCACCAGGGCGATGTCCGGGTTCAGGGTCAACTCCTGCAAGGCGAGGGTGACGGAGGTGGCGGTAAAGCAAACGAAGCCCTCGTTCTCCAGCGACTCGGCCAGTTCTACGAGGGCATCTTCTTCGTCGTCCACCAACAGGATTTGTTGGCGAAAAGGTGCAGTTGCAGCATTCATGGGTACTACCTAGCGTTGCCAAACAATGACGTGTGTACTCACCGATGCTGTCTGAAGCTCAGGTTATAGCGGTCGTGATTTTAGCAATGAACGTCGTGATCTGCGGCCCCAGGGTCGCCCCCGCCGCCAGTACGACCAGCGCCACGATAGCCACGAGAATGAGGTATTCAATCGCCGTAGCGCCGTCTTTGCGATACAACAGCAATAGTAGCTGGTTACGCACTTTCATCAACAGATCAAGGACCATAGCACTTCTCCTCAGTCGCAGGATACGGTCTGGAACTCAGGTCAGGGCAGTGTTGATTTTACCGAAGAAGGTCGTGATTTTAGGTCCCAGGGTTGTCCCGGCAGCCAGGATCACCAGGGCCACGATGGCTACCAGAATCAGGTACTCAATCGCCGTAGCGCCGTCTTTGCGCTGAAAAAGCAACTGAAGTTGAATATGAAGTTTTACCAACAACTCAAGGATCATCGTACTTCTCCTCAGGCGCTGGGCGCCTTATCAGCACGCCGCACAGTAATTGCGATGTGCCATCTGAGCATTGTCAACAAACCCCAGCCTCACAACTGTAAGAACTGATTAATCACAAAGTAGGGGGTTACTTTATTGACGCCTTAATTCCGTGGTTTTCAACGTCATCCCGCCCTTCGCACAAGAAAACTTGCTGTCAGTAATGGCATTTTGTCCTAGCTGAACTACCTTCAAATAGCGAAATAGTTAGTCACAGGTTCATAGCAGCCGCGTTGCGAAATTAGCCCGCTCGGAGAGACGGGTGTGTCGTGCAACAGCAAAGGGAGCGCCGTCATGAACACGCGTCTGAGCATGGTGTTGGCCGGGGTGCTTCTGCTCGGTGCGCTGTTTGCCGGTTATTGGGGATTGGTCCTGAGCCGGGCGCCTGTACCGGCACCTCCTCCCCCGGTCCCCCAGGCAGCACCTGTCGAAAAAGCCGTTACCGTGGTGGAAGACCAGACCCGCCAACCGGTGGTGGTACTGGCCCGCGACATCCCGCCCTTTGTGCCCCTGAGCGCCGCCGATCTCGCGGTGGAAAAACTGCGTACCGTACCGGCCGGCAGCATGAGCAGCGTCGACCAGGCCATCGGCCGCACGCCTTGGCGAGCCCTGCGGGCAGGCACCTGGTTGAATGAAGACAGTTTCACCCCAGGTGGCCCGCTGGCGCGAATGATTCGCCCCGACGAACGCGCACTGGCCGTAGCCGTGGATGAAGTGATTGGCGCGGCCGGCCAACTGAGCCCCGGTGATTATGTGGACGTATTGCTGTACCTGCGCCAGGACGCCGCCAACCTCGAACAATCGGCCCAGGTGGTGGTGCCCGCCATGCGTTTGCTCAGCGTCGGCGATCAAATGGGCTTGAGCAATGATGGCACCCCAGCCTCCCCGCCTGCACTCACCGCCGAGGAACGAGCCCAGCGTCGCGGCCCGCCACGCACCGTGGTGTTGGCGGTGCCCGAGGCCCTGCTGAGCCGCCTGATGCTCGCCACTCAAGCCGGCACTTTACGCCTGGCAGTTCGCAGTGCCGACGAACGTTTGCTGGGCCAATACTGGGCCGGCGAAAGCGATGTGCCGGGCAAGGTGCAAAGCGCCAACCGCGACCTTTATCAGTTCACGCAACTGGCCTTCGCCCAAGCGCCGAAAAAACTCGTCCAGGGCAGCCCGCGTCGCACCGGTATCGAGGTGATCCGCGGCAATCAAGCCACCCAACAAACGCCTGACTGAACAAGGATGCCCTGCATGAACCGACGTTTCGCACCCGTGTTCACGCTGAAAATCGCCTGTGCCCTGCTGCTGTCGAACCTGTCCGTGGAACTGGCCGTGGCTGGGCCCGGCAATTGCGCCAGCCTGGGTCAACTACCCGCCGCCCTGTCGGTCGGTGAAGGCTTGCAACAGGAACTGCAATCACCGGTAGCCATCACCCGCCTGGCGATTGGTGACCCGAAAATTGCCGACGTCCACCTCAACGGCGACCGGGGTTTCCTGCTGACCGGCGTCGCCTCCGGCACCACCAGCCTGATGGTCTGGACCGCCTGTTCGAACACGCCACGCCAGAGCATGGTGTTCGTCAAGGGCAAGGCCATCTCGGCGCTGACCAGCCTGTCGTTGTCGCCATCGGAAGACCCCTTGCTGCCCAGCCAGGTACAGACCGATATCCGTTTTGTCGAGGTCAGCCGCACCAAGCTCAAGGAGGCCAGCACCAAGATTCTGGGCAATGGTAAAAACTTCTTCCTGGGCAGCCCTAGCCTGGTATCGCCTTCCGAAGGGGTCTTCAAACTGCCGGTGAGCCCCGACAACTTCAATATCGGGTTTGGCGGGGGGCGCGTATCCGCGATGATCAATGCCCTGGAAAGCAGCGGGTTCGCCTATACCCTGGCACGTCCAAGCCTGGTGGCCATGAGCGGCCAGAGTGCGACCTTCCTGGCGGGCGGCGAGGTGCCGATCCCGGTGCCGAGCAGCGCCAGCAACAATATCTCGATCGAATACAAAGAGTTCGGCATCCGCCTGACCTTGACCCCGACCGTGATCGACCGTAACCGGATCTCCCTCAAAGTCGCACCGGAAGTCAGTGAGCTGGACTACACCAACGCGGTGGTCATCGACAATATCAAGGTTCCGGCCCTGACCATTCGCCGCACGGACACCAGCGTGTCCCTGGCAGACGGCGAAAGCTTCGTGATCAGCGGGCTGATCAGCAGCAGCAACACCACCAGCATCAGCAAGTTTCCCGGCCTGGGTGACATCCCGATCCTGGGCGCGTTCTTTCGCGATTCCAACATCAATCGCCAGGACAAGGAACTGCTGATGATCGTCACCCCGCACCTGGTGCAGCCGTTGGCGGCCAATGCCCAGTTGCCGTCCTTGCCAGGCGAGAAACTGCGTAACTACGACCCGAACTGGTATCGCCTGTACTTCCTGGAAAACGGCAACTTCGACCGACTCAACGGACTGTCCCAATGAGCGATAGCCTGAGCCAGACGTTCCTGGCAATCACGCGCAACACCACCGACCTGGAATGGCTGCAGGGCGCGCTGGCCCCGCTTGGTCAAGTGGTCAGCGCCGGCAGCGGCACGCTGGACGAACTGCTCGCCCTGGTCGATGTGACCTTTGCCGGCCTGGTGTTTATCGGCCTTGACCGCGAACACGTGGTGGCCCAAAGCGCGTTGATCGAAGGCGCCCTGGAAGCCAAACCGATGCTCGCCATCGTCGCCCTCGGTGACGGCATGGACAACCAGTTGGTACTCAATGCCATGCGCGCCGGCGCGCGGGATTTTGTCGCCTACGGCTCACGCTCGAGCGAAGTGGCCGGGCTGGTGCGGCGCCTGAGTAAACGCCTGCCGCCGGTCACCACCAATACCCAGCTGGGTGGCCTCAGCGTGCTGTATGGCACCCAGGGCAATGCCGATGGCGCACTGTTGGCCAGCCACCTGGCGCTGGTCGTACAAAAGAGTGGTCAGCACACCTTGCTGCTGGACCTGGGCCTGCCCCGAGGTGACAGCCTGGCGCTGCTGGGGCTGGAAAGCTCGTTCCATTTCGGCGATGCCCTGCGCCACCTGCGACGGCTGGACACGACCCTGATCAACAGCGCGTTCACCAGTGCGCAAGACGGCCTGCGCATTCTGGCCTACGCCCCCAACGATGAGCCCCTGGAGCGCACCAGCGCCGCCGAGTTGTACATGCTGCTCAGCGCGTTGCGCCAACATTTCCAGCACATTGTGGTGAACCTGGTTGGCCAACCGGACAGCGAAGCCCTGCGCACCTTCGTCAGCCATTGCGACAAGCTGTTGTGGTACACCGACCAGAGCGTGCTGGACTGCCGACGCAACCTCGCGGTGCTGAACCTGTGGCGCGAAAAGGGCATGAAGCTGGAGCACGCCAAACTGTTGGTCGACAGCTACCTCAAGAGCTGCGCACCGGACGCCGAAACCCTGGGCAAAAGCTTTGGCCTGGAGGTGATTGCCGTGCTGCCGCTGAGCCCGGACGTGCGCCTGAATGCAAAAAACCAGGGCCAGACCTTGTTCGCCCTGGCGCCACGCGAACCCTTGACCCAGGGTCTGAAAACCCTCGGGGAGCGCCTGGCAAAACGTTCGGCGGGCAACGAACAACCCTCCCAAAACTGGCTTGATCGCCTGCTGAGAGCCGGCAAATGAACAGTGAAAAACTTTTCGGCGCCCCTACCGCAGGCTTCGGTAGCAACACCGAGCACGACGGACTCAAGCTGGTGTTCCATCGCTACATCATCGATGCCATCGAGGAGTCGGGGAAAAACCTGCTGGAAGGTTCTCGCCAGTTGCTCGCGCAGTTTGTCATCGACAAAGTCGCCGAATACAGCAACCGCATGCACCTGGCGATCTCCCGCTATGAGATGGAACGCCTGGCCGAAGAAATCGTCGACGAGCTGACCGGCTTCGGCCCGCTGGAAGTGCTGCTGCGTGACCCGTCCGTCACCGAGATCTTGGTCAACGGCCCGCACCGGGTATTCATAGAACGCGATGGCCTGCTGCACCAGAGCGACTTGCGCTTCATCGACTCGCACCATGTGGAGCGCGTGATGCAACGCATCCTCGCGCCCCTCGGGCGACGCCTGGACGAGTCCTCGCCCATGGTCGATGCGCGCCTGCCCGATGGCAGCCGGGTCAACGCGATCATCCCGCCGATAGCCCTGGACGGGCCATGCCTGTCGATTCGCAAGTTTCGCAAGGACATGCTCAAGAGCAGCGACCTGGTGGCCATGCAGACCATCGACCAGAACATCTTCGACTTCTTCCAGGAGGCCGTGGGCAAGCGTTGCAACATCCTCATCAGCGGCGGCACCGGCACCGGCAAAACCACATTGCTGAACATCCTCAGCCAACTGATCAACCCCCATGAACGGCTGGTGACCATCGAAGACGTGGCCGAACTGCAACTGGGCCACCCCCATGTGGTGCGCCTGGAAACCCGCCCGCCGAATGCCGAGGGGCATGGCGAGGTCAAGGCCAGCGACCTGATCCGCAACGCCCTGCGGATGCGCCCCGACCGCATCATCCTGGGTGAGATCCGTGGCGTGGAAGTGCTCGATGTCCTCACCGCCATGAACACCGGCCACGACGGTTCCATGAGTACCGTGCATGCCAACAACGCCGCCGATGCCCTGCTGCGCCTGGAAACATTGGTGGGTCTGACTGGCCGGACGGTGGCGGAAAAAACCCTGCGCCAAATGATCTGTGCGGCGCTGGATGTGGTGATTCAACTGACCCGCCTGCCCGACGGCCGCCGCTGTGTGAGCGAGGTGGTCGAGGTGGTGGGCATTCGCGAAGACGTGTACGTGACCAACACGCTGTTCCGCCATGACCGGCGAACCGGCTTCGGCTTCCTGCGCGAGGCGGTCAACCCGGCCGGTGAAAAGCTGCGCCGCGAACCGGCATTGCCGTGAAAGGGATTCGACCATGACCGGGGCCATCCTGCTGCTGATTTGCCTGATCCTGACCGGCCTGTCGATTCGATCGTTTTACCATGGCCTGCGCCGCGCCCAGACCGAACGCGTATTGGACCGTCTTGCCGAAGGCCAGCCCAAGCTCGCCGAAGAGGCCAGCCACTGGGACGGCCTGGAGCGCATGTTCCTGCGCGCAGGCTTGGGCAAACCCAGTGACAGCCTGGGGCTGTGGCTGGCGTTGTGGGCCCTGGGCGTCGCGTTGGGGTTGATGGTTGCCGGCTGGTTTGGCCTGGTGATGATGCTGCTGGTGCCACCGCTGTTGCTGCGTTTGTACCTCGCCTGGCGGTATCAGCGGCTCATCAAGCGCATGATCGAACAGCTGCCGCAGTTGCTCGATCACACGGTACGCAGCCTCAAGGCCGGGCGCACCTTGACCGACGCGGTGCTGGGCGGCATCGAGGTCAGCGAAGACCCACTGAAAAAAGCCATGGGCCGCATCCAGCGCAACGTGCAGTTGGGCGTCAGCCTGCCGGAGTCGACGCATGACTTTGCCGAATTCTATGAGCGCGACGAATTTCGCCTGTTCGCGTTGGGCTTGAAGGTCAACCACCGCTATGGCGGCAACGCCAGCGAGCTGTTGGAAAACCTGATCAAGATGATCCGCGAACGCGAGCAAGCCGCCCGTCAGCTGCGCGCCCTGACCGGCGAAACCCGGGTGACCGCCTATGTCCTCACCGCCCTGCCCATTTCCATGGTGGGCTACTTCCTGGCAGTGAACCCCGCGTACCTGATGACCATGTGGAACGACGACACGGGTCGCCTGTTGCTGTTCGTGGCCCTGGCCATGCAACTCATGGGTTGCTTCACCTTATGGCGCATGTTGCGGAGTGTATGACATGGCGATTGCCCTGCTGATCAGCGCCGTCCTGTTCCTTGCCGCCCTGGCGCTGGTGCTCGCCAACCTGGTCAGGCAGCGACGCGGCCAACGCCTGGTTGCCCAGCGCTTGCAGGGCCAGCTGGGCCGCAAAGACAAATTTGGCAGCCTGATGCAGCAACTGGGCAGCAGCCCGCTGGCGCAACGTTCGCTTAGCCTGGACCATGAAACCCAGGTCCTGCTCAACCGGGTCGGCTGGCGTAAAGCCAGCCAACGCTCGATGTTCGCCGCCTTCCAGATCGGCACGCCGCTGGTGCTGATGGGCCTTGTGGGGGTGGCCCAGGGCGTGTTGTTTGGCCACAGCGACTCGCCCTGGCTCGCGCCCCTGATTGCCTTGGGCATTGGCTACCTGCTGCCCAAGCGCGTGCTGTCCAGCCTCGCCAAAAGTCGCCAGCAGCAGATCGCCCGCGAGGTGGCAACCTTCATCCCGCTGCTGCGCATCCTGTTCGAGTCAGGCATGGCCGTCGAACAGACACTGCGCGTGCTCAGCCTTGAAGCGCAGCGCCTGCTGCCGGCCTTGACCCATGAACTACGCCTGATCCTGACACGGGTCGACTCCGGCCTGGAACTCAGCGAGGAGCTGGGTAAGACCGCGCGGCTGCTGGCCGTGGATGAGTTCACCGATACCTGCACCATCCTCCAGCAATTGGTCCAGCAAGGGGGCGGCGCGATGAAGTCGTTACTGGCGCTCAAGCAATTGCTCGACGACCGCCGCCTGACCCGCATCCAGGAATTCGTTTCGAAGATGTCGGCGAAGATGTCGGTGGTGATGATGGTTTTTCTGTTTCCCGCCTTGCTGATCGTGCTCGGAGGGCCTGCGTTCATCGGCATCTCCCGAGCCTTGAGTAACCTATGAGGAGCGCCCGATGAAAGCCTTGATAGCCGGTTTGAGCCTGTTATTGCTCGGCGGTTGTGCCACCAATGGTCAAACCCCGTGGAGCGCACTCACGGCCACCGGCAGTTGCCCCAAGCCCGCTTCCGACCAGGAGCTGGCATTGAACCTGGCCGATGAAATGGCCAACGACGGCAAGCTGCACGCCAGCCTGGCCAACCTGCAGAACCTGCCCTCGCACTTGCCCCAGGTGCGCCTGCGCCAGGCCAAGGCCTATCGTTTGCTGGGCCGCGGCGAGGCCGAGCCGTTGTACCGCAGCCTGCTCGGCACCTGCATGGCCGCCGAAGGAGAGCACGGCCTGGGCCAGCTGGCCTCGGCCAAGGGCGACAACGGGCAAGCCATGGCGCACTTGCAACGTGCGGCACGCTTGGCACCCACCGACGAAAAAATCCGCAATGACCTGGGCGTGGTGTACCTCAACCAACTGCGCCTGGAAGACGCCCGTTTCGAATTCATGACCGCCATGGAACTCAAGCAGAGCGACCCGCTGGCGGCGATCAACCTGGTGACCTTGCTGATCTATCAGGACAACTGGAAGCAGGCCGCACAAGTGGTCGGCCAGATGGGCCTGAGCCCGGAACAAGTCACCGAGGCCCAGGCCAGGGCCGAGAAACTCAAAGGCTCCGGCGCTCCCGTCGCCAAGGCCGGCGATCAGCTCGCCACGGTCAGTGAGACCATCGGCAACTCGAGGAATTGATGATGAAACGACCCTATCTCACCAGCCTGGCAGTGCTGACATTGCCCATGAGTGTGCTGGCCATAGAGCCCGGGCCCTCATCCCCGCAACAGGCCGCCACTGAAAATTGGCTGACGTTGCAGGTCAGCGGCAAGCTCGCATCCAGCACCCAGCAAAAAGCCACCGCCGCCGAACGCGAACAGGCTGCCCAGCGGTTGCTGGACAGCTACAAGCATCCGATTCCAGAGTTTTTCGAACAGAAAGTCGGCGGGCAAACCGGCGGCAATCATCAGTAGTTTGTGGGAGGGGGATGGTGTTGTGATCAGTGAGCCGTCACCTGCTGGTGCGGCGCCAATTTGCCAGGCGACAGCGCCAGTGCCAGTTGCGTACGGTTATGCATGTGGGTCAGGCGCAGCACCTGAGAGACGTACAACTTCACAGTGTTTTCGGTAATGCCCAATTCGCAGGCAATCTGATAGTTGGTCTGGCCTGTGCCCACCAGCCGCGCCACATCCCACTGGCGCGGTGACAGCGGTTTGAAGATCGCCGGAATTTCCGACGGTCCCGCCGAGACCGCTTCGCCCTGCGCCCCTGGCGGGCTGCGGCGGACTTTATCGATGTCCTGATACAGCTCATTGATGGACTCGGACAGAAATTGCAGCTTCTGATTCAAGTGCCCCAGTTGCAGATCCTTCCTGCGCTCTTGCAATGCTGCGTCCTGGCGCTGCAAGCCTTCGAGCAATTCATCCAGGTTGATCGGCTTCTGATAGTAGTCGGCGAAGCCGGCCCGAAGGGCCTTGATCACATCCTGCTTGTCGGCGCGCCCGGTCAACATGATGGCTTCGAAAGCCCGCTGCTTACCGGCGACCTTTTGCAACGCCTGGACCAATTCGATGCCGTCCATGTCCGGCATATGCAGGTCGCACAACACCAGGCCGATCTCGGCGTCTTCGCTGAAACACGTCAAGGCCTGCTGGCTGGACTGACAAGGGACGCAACGATAGCCGCTGCTTTCGAGAAACTCACAGAGCTCCTCCACGATCAGTGGCTGATCGTCGACCACGAGCACTTTAACCGCAGAGGTAAGCTTGTTCACACGCTACTCCATGCCAGGCACGCCAAAAGATTGGCCCATCTTTTACGACGAATATCCCTACACAACTTAAACAACATTCCTACACAACTTAAACGTAGACGTACTTTCCGACTATGTACATAGCGTTAATACCCCCATGGCGACTAATGGATCCAAAACCACGTAAGTACGAATCCCACCAGCAAAAACGGCGCGAACGGCAGTTTTTTTGACGATTGCGGCGCCAAACCGGCCATTTGGTCTTTGAACACCGGCCCCAGAAGCGCCCACACTTTTGGCGCAAGCATCAGCCAGAGCACACTGGCGAATGCCGCCCCGATAAACGCCCCCAGCAGATACTCGGCATTCGAGGCCAGCGCCAACGCCGCGAGCAACTTCACATCGCCCGCGCCCAGGCGACCCAGGGCGTAACCCGGCAGGGTCAGCAGCAGCGCCAGCACCAACGCCAGCGCGCCCTGCCCGGCCGGCGCGCCCAGCCATGTGCTGCCCGTGCCCAGCAGGTAGATCAACGCCAACAGGGCCGCCCCCAGCGTCAGGCGGTTAGCCAGCAACCGCTGCCGAGCGTCCTGCGCCGCACACAGCCCCAACCACACCAATACCACGGCACCCTGGATCACGTAAAAAACATCCCTTTTTGCTGATTGATTCTATGCTGATATCAAGTAGTAGCCGTCAGGGTAGACGCGGTGATGAGAACAAGCCTCCCCAAAAAGCAAAAGGGTACGGCGGCGATCGAATTCGTCGCCGTGTTCATGATTTTTTTCGGCGTGTTCTACGCAATGGTCAGCTATAGCCTGCCACTGCTGTTAAAACAGTCGTTCAACCAGGCGACCGCTGAAGCCGTGCGCCTGGTCGTGGGCCTGGACCCCACGATGCAAGGCTATGACGCGGCGGTGATCAACATGGCCAATACCACCGTTGCGACACGCCTGGGGTGGCTTCCCGCAGCCTTCAATTTCAACGCAGCGACACAGGTCAACACCACCTTGGTCAGCGGCCTGGTGACGGTAAAAATCAACTACCCCACGGCCAATCTGCAGAATGTGATGCCCTTTATCGTGTTGCCCGGCATTGGCAGCGTGCCGCAGTTGCCGGCGACGCTGCAGGCCCAGTCGAGCCTGCAGTTTTGACCGCCGGGGACAAACTCTTCGGGCGTCTGCTCGGCCGCAGTGGCGCGCTGACCCTCGACACGCCGGCGCCACCTAGCGCCGGGCTGCACCTGCACCTGGATGCCCAGGGGCGCGTGCTCGATATCAGCGGCACCTTGCGCCAATACCTCGCGCCGCATGCAATCGCGTTACCGTTGCAAGACTTGCTGTGCGCCGACAGCGCCCTGGCGGTGGAAGGTGTTCCCGCCGACTGGCAACGCCACAGCCTCGACCTGGATTTCCAGGGGGCCGCCGGGCAGCCCTTGCACACCCGTGGCACGCTGGAGCCGCACGCCAACGGCTGGTTGCTGCATGCGGTGGATATCGGCGATTTACTCGGCGGCCGGCAATTGGCCGAGCAACGCGAACAGAACCACCAGCTCACCAGCCTGGTCAGCGCGCAACTGCGGGTGTGCAGCCTCAGCCGTTTGCCCGAGGTGTTCAACGAACAGTTGTGCAGTGTGGCGCAGCGCTGGCGCATTCCCTGTGTGGCCCTCGCATTGCTACACCAGGAAGACCAGGGCTGGCAGATCTATAGCCAGTACGCCAACCATGATGCGCCGCAGCTCTGGCACACCGGGCAGCGCCTCGGCACCTGCCTGGACAACCTCAACGGCACCACCCCGCTGGCGCTCAAAGCCCCCTATGGGCGTGGCGAGCACCCGCGTTTACACAGTATGTTCGGCAACGCCGATGGCTTCCTGGTGCCCTATCGCGACGGCCAGGGCGTCGCCGCGTGGCTACTGTGCGGCCCCTACAACGGCCATCCCCACTGCACGGATCGCGATTGGCTGAACCTCGCCGCCGCCCTCGCCGCGCCGTTGCTCAGCCGCGTGCGCGAACAGCACCACCACCAGCAGTTGGAGCGCCTGGAAGCCCTGCAAGGCTTGCTGGGTACCGGCTGGTGGGAGCTGTTGCCCAGCAGCGACGAGATCCAACTTGCCCCGCAATTGATGCGCAACCTGGGCCAGGCAGAAGAACCGACCCGGCAAGCCCTGGACACCTGGCTGCACCTGATCCACCCCGCCGACCGTCTTGAACTGCAGAGCCGTCTGCGGGATCTGCATCACCTTGGCAAACCTCTGCTCGCCAGCGTGCGCTTAAGCCGCAGCGACAGCACCTGGTATCGCGTCCAGGGCCAAGTGCTGGGCACCGGCGAGCAACGCCGTTGCATCGGTTTCATGCTCGACATCAGCGACATCAAAAACCAGCAGTTGCAGGCCGACGTCGCCCATTCGCGCCTGGAAAACCTGATCGCCAGCTCGCCCGCGATCATCTACGTGCAACGCTATGTGGATGGTGCGCTGCAACCGGTTTTTTTCAGCGACAGCCTGCTGCCGCTGCTGGGCCGTACCCTGGCCGAATGCAACCACGAAAGCCTGGTGCAATGGGTACACCCGGACGATCGTGACCTGTACTTCCAACGCACCCGCCAGTTGCTGCGCGAAGGCAGCGTACGCAGCCGTTATCGGGTACAAGACAAACAGGGCGGTTACCACTGGCTGCTCGACGAAGCCAAGCTGCTGCGCGACGACCTCGGCCTGCCGGTGGAGGCGGTCGGCCTGTGGCTGGACGTCACCGAGGCGACCTTGACCGCGCAGCAAGTCAAGGACAGCGAGGAGCGCTACCGAATTCTGGTGGAGGACTCCCCGGCGATGATCTGCCGCTACCGCCCGGACCTGACCCTGACCTTCGGCAATACGCCATTGGCCAACTACCTGGAATGCCTGCCGGCCCAACTGCCGGGCCTGAACCTGGGCGGCTGGTTGTCGGACGAACAACGCCAGGCGTTTTTACAACGCATCCACCAATTGACCCCCGAATTTCCGGTCAGTACCGCGGAAATCAGCCTGCAACTGCCGGGGCGCGAGCATGCCTGGTGGGTATGGTCGGACCGTGGGGTGTTTGATGAGCAAGGCGCGTTGCTGGAAGTACAGGCCGTGGGCCGCGACAACACGGAAGTCCGCCGCTCCCAGCAACAACTGACCCAAAGCGCGAAAATGGCCACCCTCGGCGAAATGGCCACGGGCCTGGCCCATGAGATCAACCAGCCGCTGAACGTGATGCGCATGGCGATCGTCAACGTGCTCAAGCGCCTGAGCACCGGCAACGCACAGGTGGATTACCTCACTGAAAAACTCCAGCGCATCGACGCCCAGGTGCAACGCGCGGCGCGGGTGGTGGACCATATGCGCGTGTTCGGCCGCCGCTCGGAAGTCGAGCAGCAACCGTTCGACCCGGCGCAGGCGGTCGAAGGCACCCTGTCGTTGCTCAGCGAAGGTCTGCGCGGCAAAGGCGTCGAGGTGCGCGTGAGCCAGGCGGATATCCCGGTGCAAGTCAAAGGCCACATCGATCAGCTTGAACAGGTGCTGATCAACCTGATGGTCAACGCCCGTGATGCGCTGCTCGGCCAGCGCGAGAGAAACCCCGAGTTGCGCCCGTGGATTGCCCTACACACCGAGCACGACAGCCAGCACGTACGCCTCTGGGTCGAAGACAACGGGGGTGGCATCGACCCTCGCTTGCTGGAACGCATCTTCGAACCCTTTTTCACCACCAAGCCGATAGGCGTAGGCACCGGGCTGGGCTTGTCGGTGAGCTATGGCATTGTGGAAAACATGGGCGGGCGCCTGAGCGTCAGCAACGGCGAGCACGGGGCACGCTTTTGCGTGGAACTGCCCAGGGCCACCGACGCTTAAATCACCAGGTAGGCTTCCCCGGTCTGGCCACAGCTCAGGTTGGCGCCGACATTCACGTTCGCCAGGCTGATCCCCAAGCTGTTCAACAGGTTGTTGAGGATCGGATTCAGCAGCGAGCTCAACAGGCCATCCACCACCGGTGTGACGATAGCGCTGACGCCACTGAGCAGCGACACGGTGTTGGTGATCAGGCTGCCCAGCGGGTTACTGCCCACCGGCTGGTAGGCCGTGAGACCGACGCCGCTGAGGGTCGCGGAAAGGCTGCTGACCACATTGGTGGCCGGCGTGGCGGCCTGATAGGTCGGTGCAAGGCCGACGTTAGGCGGCGTGGCAAATGGCGTGGTACTGGAGAACAGCTGGGTCTGGTTGCTTCCGGCTATCGGGCTTTGCACCTTGATCCCGATGCCACCGCCGGCAAACGGCACACGGCTGTCACAGCTGCCAATGAAGGCAATCATATGGCAGGTCTTGGTGCCGATATCGATCAGCGCCAGCGGCGCCACCGTCATCGGCTGGGTGGTCGAAAAAGCATTGGTGATGCTGCCGATATTCAGCGAGGCCAGCGAGGTGGTGGTGCTGGCCGTCAGGCTCTTGGTGCCCGCGCCGCCCGTTGGGCAACTGTAGGCGGTGACATAACTGCTGGCGCCACCGGCATCCAACACGACATTGAGCGGCAGGTTGCCCGGCAGCACCAGCAAATCCAATTGCTGGCAACCAGCCCCCAGCAAGCACAAGGCCGAATTGATCGAGGTCACCAGGTTCAAGCTCAGCAGGCCATTGACCACGGGGGTCAGTGGCCCCAGCAAGTTATCCACCGCCGTAGTCAACCCCGACAAACTGTTCAACACCGGCAAACTCACCGTCACTTCGGTGCGTACCTGGGCCGTACGCACGTAGATCGCATTCGGCCCCTGTGGGTTGGCCGCCGCCAGCGCCGGGTTGCCGACGGCCGACAGTTGCGGCGGCTGGGTGACTTTGACCTGGGTGGTGATGTTGGCCAGCCCCAGCAGGCTGACCGGCAAGGTCGCCGCCACCGCGCTCTGGCTGTTGGACAGTTGCACAATGCCCTGGACCAGTTGGAAGACTTGAAGGTTGGCGTTCAGCGCCGACGCCGTGGTGCCGGTCTGCACCTGCAGGATCTGCCCAAGCGTCAGCGGTGCCTGGTTGATTGCGGCCAATTGCAGGTTGCCCAGGGCGGTCAACACATCCACCGAGGCGCCGTTGGCGGTCAACACATTGATCGCGGCCTGGATCAACTGCGTCGCGGTGACGTTGGTGTTGAGCAACTGCGTGTAATTGCCGGCGGTCAGGTTCAGGTTGATCGCCAATTGGTTGAGGTAACTGAGCAGGTTGATATTGGTATTGATCAGGCCATTCCAACCGGCGACCGTCAGGTTGACGTTGCCGCCGAGCAGCCCGGAAAACAGCGGGTTCAACAGGCCGGCATTGGCCGTGTTGACGCTGGCCAGCGTGCTGTTGATGGTGAGCTGGGCCAATGCCGGCGTGGGTATCGCCGCCACGGCCGTGGCGGTCAAGACGGTACTGAGGCTGAGAGGGTTGCCGGAGGTCAGTGCCCAGACGCCTGCCGCGATGCTGGTTGGCACGGTATTGCTGACCACCACTTGAATCGCTGACGACAGCGCCGGGTTGGCACTGAAGGTGCGCATGCCCGAAGCGCCGGTGGTCACCGAACCGCAGCGGGCCACCAAGGTATTGCCATTGCCCAGTACAAAATTATTGCGCGCCACACTCTGCGCAGCAAAAGCCGCAGCGCTCAAACCGGCCTGGCACGTTCCCCCGCGGCTGACGGCCTCCAGCGCGGCCGTGTCCGCCACGCCTTGCAACTGGCGCTTGGCCAAGTACAAACGGCCGCTGTCGATCACCAGTAATGTGCACATCAACGCCAATGCCAACACGCCTACCGTCATCAGACCCACGGCGCCACGCTGCTTGTCATGAAATCGGGGAGACATCGAGCACTCCTGTGCCGGCGAGTCGCCGAGCGCTTACTCTCCTGGAGTGTAGATGAGGGCTCATGCAAACGCAGGCGTCAGGGTACCGAAGGTCTTGTGTGGGGGGCTTGCTCCGCTATCGGGAGCAAACCCTAACACCAGTCAGTTAAGGATTAACGCGGTCACTGTGGGAGGGGGCTTGCTCCCGATAGGCCGCGCAGCGGCCTCAAAAATGGGCCTGCTACGCAGGCCATCGGGAGCAAGTCGAATCGTCGCACCGCCCCTCCCACAATTTATCCATCGTCCGCTTTATCGCTTAACTGACAGGCATTAGGGCAAGCCCACCTCACACAGGATTTGCGCTGTCTTTATCGGGGTGGGTAGTTGGACAGGATCTTGCCCACGGTCGAGCGAATCGCATTGCTGCGGTCCTGCGGGTTCGGCGAGCTGGCCATGATCTGTTCGTCACTGCCCCGCCATACCAGTTTGCCGTCCTTGCCGTCGAGCAGGTCGATCTGGATGGTCGCCACTTTGTAGGTGATGTTGCGCGTTTCGTTGTACATCGGCGCGCCCCAGTAACCATTCCATGGGCCGCCCCAGGCGCCGCCGTAATTGGTGGTGACTTGCTGCTGGCGGTCCTCGACGATCAGGTAGGCCTGCACCTTCAGGTCGGCATGCCCACCCGCCGCCGCAGGGCGCAAGCCGCGTTGGTCGAGTTGTTCGCCCACGGCCTGGCGGATGCGTTGTTCGGTAAGGTCACTCTTGATCCGTGGATCATCCGGGCGGTATTGCAGCGCCGGGTCTTTCCAGGCCCAGCTGCGGTAGGCGCCAAAGTCGCGGCTGGCATCGAAGTCATGGTTGACCTGACTGGTCTGGCAGCCGCCCAGCAATACAACAACGGCAAGTGCAGCAATGCGACGAAACATGGAGGTTCTCCAAAAGACGTTCGAGCCTGAAATGAGAATAGCGGCTAACTGGGCGGATAGGCGGACATTGCCTTCTGCATCGCCTCGCGCAATGCATCAGCTCGCTCACTCAGGCTGCCCTGGCTGCTGGTTTCGGCGCTGGTGCTCCAGACCGGCTGGCGGGTGCGCGCATCGAACAGGCTGATCCGCGCCACCGCGACGGTGACTTCATAGGTACGCACCACCGGCACCGTGTTGTACATGCCGTAACCATTGCCATAGCGGTTATAGCCGCCATAGCCGTAGCCATAATCGTCCTGCACCTGCCGCAGGCGCTTCTCCAGACGCACGTCGGCACTGACCAGCAGGTCTGGCGCACGGTTGTCATGCAACAGGCGCAGGCCGCGCTGGTCGAGGGCACCATTCACCGCCTCGGCAATCTGTGCCGAATCGACCCAGGCCGAGCCCGCCGGCAATTGGCCGTTGAGCCAGGCCCAACTGCGGTAGGCACCGTAGTCACGCACCGGCGCCGGGTAGGCGCTGGCATCGAAGGTCTTGGCCGCCTGGGCCGGTGCCGGCGGCATCGGCGCCGAAGCCGCCACATAGGGGTTGGGGCTGGAACAGGCGCCCAGACCGAGAGACAACAGGATCAAACACAGACGACGCATTTCGACCTCCGCAACTGGGCCGCTCAAACCGGACGGCAGATCCAGTGTAAATAACGCCCAAGTCCGGCAAAGCTTGGGTGACGACGATGAGCGAGTTCCATCTCCAACAAATCCTGCAGGTCGGCACGGGCCTGGAACTCCACGGGCATATAGTCGTGGAACACCCGCACGCCACTTTGACTTTCGACTTGCCACAGCCCCTCAAGTTGCGCCGCCAACTCCCGTGGATCAAGCGGCTGTTGCGGGGTGAGGCTCTGCTTTTCACCGGCCATGTCGTTCTTGCGCATCTTGCGGAAGTGGCCTTTGAGCAGGTTGCGATAAATCAGCGCATCGCGGTTGTAGAACGCCAGCGACAACCAGCCGCCAGGCACGGTGAGTTGGTGCAGCACCGGCAGGATCGCGTGGGGTTCGGCCAGCCACTCCAGCACGGCGTGGCACAGCACCAGGTCATAGGGCTCGGTGAGTTGCCCAAGCAGGTCCTGCCAGGGTGCATGGATAAAAGTCGCAGCCTGCCCGGCCTCGGCGAAACGTTGACGGGCGCCCTCGAGCATCGGCTCAGCAGGTTCGGCCAACGTCACGTCATGGCCGCGCTCGGCCAACCACAGCGACATGTGCCCCAGGCCCGCACCGATGTCCAATACGCGCAACGGGCGATCCGGCAGCGCTTCACTCAGGTCGGCCTGCAATACAGCCAGGCGAATGGCGCCCTTGGCACCGCCATAAATCTTCTCGGCGAACCGTGTGGCCAGTTGGTCGAAATGACGATCACTCATGGGCAAACCGCCGTTCGCTATCGGCCAGCTTGGCGCGCACCACCTCGTTCATGTCCAGGCCCAACTCACTGCACAGCAACAACAGGTACAGTACGATGTCGCCGACTTCCTGGCCGGCGTGGGCGAGTTTGTCAGCGGGCAACTGGCGCGACTGGTCTTCGGTCAGCCACTGGAAAATTTCCACCAGCTCGGCCATTTCCACACTGGCGGCCATGGCCAGGTTTTTCGGACTGTGAAATTGCTTCCAATCGTTGGTATCGCGGATGCGATGCAAGCGTTCGGTGAGGTGTTCGAGGTTCATGCGCGGGCTCCTGAAGGCGTATAGCTTCGGGCGGATAAGCCATCAAGGCAAGTGAATCCAGCGACGCCCAACACAGCCCATGATTACCACGCGGCAAACCTCTATGCTTATAGGGAACTCGCCGGGCGCAATCGCAACCCAAGGCACAGCAACGTCCACTCTCTCATCAGGGCACACACATGCAGGTAGAAAGCTTTTTCGGATGGTTGGGCCAGGCGCTCGGTTCCATCATCCGCTTTATCGTCGACGGGCTCAGCGGGCTATTCGGTGCCTTGACCAACGCCGGTGGCAACTTCGTCGATGGACTGTCACGCACCTTGGGCATGGACACCTCGATCATCAGCATCATTACCCTGATCATCGGCCTGATGCTGTTGTACTCGGCGGTGCGCGCCTTTATGCGGGCGTCGATCATCGTCGGGATCATCTGGCTGATGCTGGGCCTTTGGCTGCTCAGCTGGGTCGTGCATTAATAATTGAATACCCTACTCACCGACTGGCGCCACCGCTCCACCCATCGTCGCGTCTGGGCCCTGGCCGCACCGATGATCCTGTCCAATATCTCCGTGCCGCTGGTGGCCCTGGTGGACAGCATGGTCATCGGCCACCTGCCCCACGCCCATCAATTGGGCGCCGTGGCCGTGGGCGCCAGCCTGTATACCTTTCTCGCCTGGGCCATGGGGTTCTTGCGCATGGGCTCCACCGGGTTTGCCGCGCAAGCCGCCGGGCGCGGCGATGGCGCGGCGTTGCGGCAAATCCTGCTGCAAGGTCTGTCGCTCGCGCTGGGCCTGGCGATAGTGCTGGGCACGGTCGGCATTCCTCTCAGCCACCTGGCCCTGGAATGGATGCAACCGTCCCCCGAACTGACTGAGCTGACCCGCGAATTCTTCCACACCCGCCTGTTCGGCCTGCCCGCCGCACTGGCCAGCTATGCGCTGGTGGGCTGGTTCCTCGGCACCCAGAACGCCCGTGCACCGCTGGCGATCCTGCTGACCACCAACCTGGTCAACATCGCCTTGAACCTGTGGTTCGTGCTTGGCCTGGATTGGGGGGTAGTCGGTTCGGCGCGAGCGTCGGTCGTGGCCGAGTGGGCCGGCGCCCTGCTCGGCCTGGCGATGACGCACAAAGCCCTGCGCGCCTACCCCGGGCATATCGCCTGGGCGGCGTTGACGCGGTGGAAAAGCTGGCGCCCGCTGCTGGCGGTCAACCGCGACATTTTCATCCGCAGCCTCGCGTTGCAATCGGTGTTTTTCATGATCACGGTGCAAGGTGCGCGCCTGGGTGACGCCACCGTGGCGGCCAATGCACTGCTGCTCAACGGCCTGCTGCTGACGGCTCACGCGCTGGACGGCCTGGCACACGCGGTGGAAGCGCTGTGCGGTCACGCCATTGGTGCGCATGATCGCCAGGCCTTGCGTCGCTCACTGGTGGTAGCGGGCGGCTGGTCACTGATTGCCAGTACGGGGTTCGCCGTGCTGTTCACCTTCGGTGGCCACCTGTTCATCGCCATGCAAACCGATATCGCCAGTGTGCGCGAAACCGCCGACCGCTACCTGCCCTACCTGGCCGTGCTGCCGTTGATCGCCGTCTGGAGTTACTTGCTGGACGGCCTGTTCATCGGCGCAACGCGGGCACGGGAAATGCGCAATGGCATGCTGCTGACGGTCTTGCTGACATTCCCATTCGCCTGGGCGTTGCAGGGCATGGGTAACCACGGCCTGTGGATAACCTTCCTGCTCTTCATGGCGCTGCGCAGCCTGACCCTGGCATTCATCGGCTGGCGCCTGAACACGCAGAATCGCTGGTTGGTCGGGTCATGAAATAAAAAACCTACCTGGGAACAGACTGTGTGAAAACGCGCTGCTGGTGGCTCCTGCAAACGCCCCGACTTGTTTGGGGCATTTACTTCTGCTGAAAATAGCCATAAAGGAAGAGTTTTAGCTGATCCGCTGGATCATAAGATGGGACGGCCGGTGCTTTTGGGAAGTACTTTATCAAAGCCTAGTCGCACCAGATCCAGTTTAGCGACGTAAAGATCGATAACGCGAACGAGTTGATCCTCGGGGATCAACTCTTCCAGAAAGACCGGAAATAGGTTGTGTCTGGCTGCGAGACTGTCCTTGGATGCAGGCTATAACGAAAAATGCTCCGTATCTTTCGATACGGAGCATTCTCTTTGATACGCTACTCAGATTGCTAGGCTTTCACACAGATTGAACAAACACGGTAAAATTCAATACTCGAATACAACACAACCATTAGCGCCTTTTTTACCATCTAGGCCCCCCTGTCCTGCTTGAGTGCTTGTATTAATGACGCCGCCATTTCCCCCATCTCCCCCCGCGCCTCCACTGCATGAGCTGCTTGACGAACCTCCCCCAAAGCCGGGGAAATCGCTGCCACCACCATTTTTGCCTCCGTCGCTACCAGCATTCCCCCAGCCTAAACTACAATTGTCTCCAAAAGGCGCTCCGCCAGTACCACCGATACCTGCTGTATTACCAGTAGCTTTACCTTTTCCTCCGCCCCCGCCCCCAGATCCACCATTGGCCGAATAATTGACCGATATGAATGCTCCAGCAAGATTTGTTCTCGTAGTAGAAACAACGCTGCGATCTCCATTAGTTCCATTAGTGCCATCCTTGCCCTTTGCACCACCTGTTCCTCCGCCTCCTCCTCCCCCCGCCTGAATATTGAAGTATTGTCCTTCACTAACAGGTAATGAGCAACTAACACTGCTACCACCTCCCCCACCGCCCCCTCCAGCCCCACGTGTTTTCAGGCCAAGGTCAAGAGCTCCACCGCCCCCGCCCCCTCCGCCCCCTGCACCAATAGCAGTGAATTTAACTGCAGTGACTCCTTGAGGAACAATGAAGTCTTCAGAAGCGCCAGCTTGATTATAGACCTTCGTGGTGGCAGCTTGAGTTGCGAGAACACTAGCGCCTAGTAAACAAACACCGCAAATTGCCACTCTTTTTAAATAAATCACGATATAGCCTCCTTGAACCAATTAATATGCACTTTCGTCCGTATCGGAAAATTCATCATCGTACCAAGGAGACGGTCACGCACCTGTTATAGTCTGCAATTTTTAGATCAAATCAAGCACTATTTTATTCACTTTTGCTCTAAAAACCCCTTTCACCTTTACCCAAACCAACTCGCTCAACCATTTAAAATCAAAAACAAGCATGAACACAGCGGCGAATTTAAATGGCGCTTATTTAGCAGTTAATTATTTGATTAAAAAGAAAAAAATGGGTTGAAACCTGACCCCGTCGTCGTACCGCGAGCCATGAAACGAATACCTCTGGCCTACCCCTTTCTGACGCAATCATGTCGGCCGGCAAGGGCAGATTTGAGGAAAAATTTGCACGTTAAACATGTAAAGTAAGTGCCAGTCAGGACGGATTTATTGTGTGGATGTAGTACCAATAAAATTAAATCCGTCACTTTTTCATGCGCCTCGAACGCCGCGGTCATGCACCTTGACCTCCATATAAATTCACCTTTCCGGAAGATCCTCCGGCCAGCAGCACAGATTGAATTTTTAGTGAACACCATCCTCGTGGAGGATGGCCGTCCTAATACCAAAAGCACATATCAAAAAAAATTTAATAACTATCAAATCTAAAATACTGTCATTTCTGACAGGTGTGGTTTATTTTTAGGATGGTTAAGATTAATTTCATCAAAAAACGGAGGTTAATATGAAATCCAGACTGATCTACAAAGTAGAAACACTTATTGAAGAAGGAGACGCCTTACAGGCCACGTTAAAAAATGGACAAATGATAAGTGGCAAATTAATGAGTGCAGACGAGGCCGACGGAGGAGCATTTGTAGTGATGGGGGATAATGGCAGACCAAAAGCCGTTAGCATAAATGATCTTGAAACAGTAAAAGTGAATGAAGTCGACGGTCATCCTTACTACTACCACAGTGTTCGCGTCGTTCCTATTGCGGCTGCACTTACAGGAATAGTTTGCACAGCCGTAATTGGTGCAATAGGAACCGTAGTTCGCTGCGCCATGGAGGAATACCACAAGACGGGCGGTTGGCATCCGAAATAATAAATAACTTCTATATAGTACACATAGCAATTATCACGCCCCGCCCGCTAGTAGCCGGGGCTTACCCAATACAAAAAACCAAATCGCCTCAACACGTTCCAATCCATTTTTTATAACGGTGCTTATCATGCCCACATATATAACTGCTCCAGCGCCAGACATTTTTGTCTCCGACAGCTCTCTTAAGGCCGAGCGAAAAATTGGTTTCGACCCTACAGATAAAAACAACGTAGCCTATACCCTATACAATAAAAGATATGATATTTATAGAGGGCTAGGCGGCTTTAACGTAAAGCCTAAAACGTCGACTCCACCTCTGACTGGAGACATATTAACAATTTATGTAGACAACATAACAACATCACTACCAACAAACAGCAAAACCTACACTTACACTTACACACAATACAATGCACCTACGGTAGTCATGATCGGCATGCCGGACCAGAAAATCCTTGATGCAGGAGACCTTGAAGTTTACGGAAATCTCTTTCGACCCAGCACCAATGTAATGCAGGTTTTTAAATCAGCCTGGATCGAGCAAATAAAACCATAACTTTAAACACCACTTATCTCCTATTTAAAAGTTAGGCTTCTACGAAAATCTCGCCCATGCGAGAGAAAACTGTGAACATAAAAAACCTGCCTCTCCAGACTATATAAAAACCTGGCAATCTGGGTCGCGTTCAAAGAAAATGCTCCGTGCCGAAAAATACGGAGCATTTTTCGAAACGGCAGACCAGCCTGATTCCGGTCTCCCTGGAAGAGTTGATCCCCGAAGATCATCTCGTTCGCGTTATCGATCTTGACGTCGCCAAATTCTACCTTTACGGCTATTTTCAGCGGAGCACAAAAGCAAACGCCCCGAACAAGTCGGGGCGTTTGCCGGAACCACTATCAGCGTATTTTCACACAGTCTGTGAGAAGGTGGTTTTTTGCTCAACCGCTATCGCCTCACGACGACAGGTAAGACGAGCGAGTCAACCCGAGGCGCAATGCATCCAGGAACTGGGTACGTTCACTCGCACTGATCTTCGCGCTGGCGCACTTGTCACGGTAGTGCGTCATCAACTCCTCCGGCGACAAGTGCACGTAGCGCAGCATGTCTTCGATGGTGTCATGGGTCTCGATCCCGGCGCTGTACACCGAACCGTCTTCGCGCTGGTAGATGTTCACCGAATCGGTATCGCCGAACAGGTTGTGCATGTCGCCCAGGATTTCCTGGTAGGCCCCCACCAGGAAGATACCCAGCAGGTAGTCCTCACCTTCATTCAGGGCGTGCACGGGCAGGCTGGTCTCGATGGACTGCTCGTCGACGTACTGCTTGATCTTGCCGTCGGAGTCGCAGGTCAGGTCCTGCAATACCGCACGGCGCAGCGGCTCTTCGTCGAGGCGGTGCAGCGGCAGGATCGGCAGTACCTGGCCGATAGCCCAGGTGTCCGGCAGGCTCTGGAACACCGAGAAGTTGCAGATGTACTTGTCGGCCAGCTTGTCGTTGAGTTCGTCCAGCACCTGGCGGTGCGAGCGCTGGCGTGCCTTCAACGAGTTGTGCAGGCGGCGGCACACGGCGAAGTAGCATTGTTCGGCCAGGGCTTTCTCGGCCAGGGTCAGCTTGCCGTCGGCGTACTGGGCGGCCACGTCGCTCATGTAGTGCGTGGCGCGCCAGTAGGTTTCGGTGACCATTTCGATGTCGGTCGGGCCGAGCAGGTCGACCAGCCACTGCACGGTCTCCGGCAGCGCCTCCTTGTTCTCGATCTGCGGCACGTCGTCGTTGTGTTTCTCCACGTCGGTGACCTGTACCACCAGCATGGCGTGGTGCGCGGTCAGCGAGCGGCCGCTTTCGGAGAAGATGTGCGGGTGCGGCAGGCTCTGCGCATCGCAGAATTCCTTGAGCATCCCCACTACCACGCCGGCGTAATCGTCCATGTCGTAGTTGATCGAGCTGGCGTTACGCGAGTGCGTACCGTCGTAGTCCACGCCCAGGCCGCCGCCGACGTCAATGTGGTCCACCGGCAGGCCGAGGTTGCGCAGCTCGCCGTAGTAACGGATGGCTTCCTTGAACCCATGCTGGTAGTCGGCCAGGTTGGCGATCTGCGAGCCCATGTGGAAGTGCAGCAGGCGGATGCCCTGGTCCAGGCCGGCAGCGCGGAAGCGCTCGACCACCGACAGCAACTGCGCCGCCGACAAACCGAACTTGGATTTCTCGCCGCCGGTGTCCGCCCATTTGCTCGACGCTAGCGACGACAAACGCACGCGCAAGCCAACCTGTGGCTTGACCTTGAGGCTCGCGGCCTCTTCGATCACCAGGCCGACTTCGGACTCTTTCTCGATCACAATAAATACATTGTGGCCCAGCTTCTGGCCCATCAGCGCGAGGCGGATGAACTCACGGTCCTTGTAACCGTTGCAGACGATGGTGCCGCCCTTCGGTGCCAGGGCCAGCACGGCCAGCAGCTCAGGCTTGGAACCGGCTTCCAGGCCGATGGACACGTTCTGGGTGGCGATGATGTTTTCGATCACCGCTTCCTGCTGGTTCACCTTGATCGGATACAGCGCGGTGTACTTGCTCTGGTATTCCAGGCGCTCGATGTTCGAATCGAACGCGCCGGTCAGTTGGCGCACGCGGTCTTGCAGGATGTCAGGAAAGCGCACCAGCAGCGGCAAGGACAAGCCGCTTTTGCGCAACTCGTCGACTTGCTCGTACAAGTCGACGGGCGTGCTGTTCGGACCGTTCGGACGGACTTCAACGCGACCGGCATCATTGATCGCGAAATACCCGGCCCCCCAATGGCGAATCCCGTAAACACTGCGGCTGTCCGCAACTGTCCATTGGCTGCCATCGTCTTTGCGTGTGCGTCGTACGGACATCGAAGTCCCCTATAAATGAAGTCGAAGGCACCGCCCCCATCTGAGGCTGGCGCAGTCTAAAGAATTAAAATGACGATTTGCCTGTAAGAGAGGTAGACCCCGCTCGCAGGACAGAGTTTAGACACAGGTCGGGAAGAGGCTTTCAGCCGCCGGACTTCTTGGCCTTGTACCCGAGCTTGATCAGCTCGGCCAACAGCAACTCGACGTGATCGCCCTGGATCTCGATGACGCCGTCTTTCAACGCGCCACCGGTGCCACAGCGCTTTTTCAGCGTCGTGGCCAGCTCCTTCAGGGCATCTTCGGCCAGCGGTACGCCGGTGATGGTCGTCACCGTCTTGCCGCCACGGCCTTTGCTCTCGCGTCGCACGCGGGCAATGCCGTCGCCTTCAGGGATCAGGGTCTGTTTGCAGGTGCAAGCGGCCACGGGCTGACGACAGTCCGGGCAGTGTCGACCTGCGTCGGTGGAAAATACCAGGCCACCAAGGGCGGCGAAGGATGCGGCTTTTTTGGCCACCGGCAATCCTCTTGGGAGGACAAAGACAGATCGGTACCTGCGAAGAGGTCACCGACCGCGAAGCCCCACTCAGGCAGGGGCAGCGCTACCGAACCGCACAGGGTGGTTCGGGTGAAAAGTCGCGCAGTGTAACCACAAAAAGCCGACTTGCTAAGAGCCAAATGGCGCCAATTTATACAACTTTAGCGACGCGAGGCCAGATAGCGCCGCAGGCCCTCTTGAGCGTCCGGGCAATAAGGCTTTTGCTCAGCCTCCAGCAGCACGGTTTCAATGGGTAAAAAGCGTGCTTCCATGACCTCCTCGGGCTGCAACCGCAGGGGGCCATCCCACACGGCGGAGTAGGATTTGCACCAAAGCCGGCTGTCGCCGTCTTCAAAGAAGAAGTGATCGTGCTCGGTCAGTACCGCCCCGGCGACGCCCAGTTCTTCTTCCAGCTCCCGCGCCGCCGATTCAGCGTAGGACTCGCCTGCCGCCACCATGCCACCCGCCGCCGTGTCCCAGAACCCGGGATACAACGCCTTGCTCAGGGTGCGTCGGTGCACACACAGCAAACCTGCCGAATTGAACAGGAAGATAAAGGTGCAACGGCCGATCAGGCCGCGCTGGCGCAGGTCAGACCTGACGAGGTGGCCGAGCAGGTTGTCTTGCCTGTCGACCCAGCAGATCAGTTCAGCATCAGAGGCCGCACGGTGCGCGGCCTCGTTCGGAGTAGCGTCCATCATCAACCCTGGTTGAGGAGCTGACGCAAATCGATCACTGCAGCGTTTGCCCGGGAAATATAGTTGGCCATCACCAACGAGTGGTTGGCGAGAACGCCGAAACCACTGCCATTAAGGATCATAGGACTCCAAACGGTTTCCTGCGAGGCCTCCAGCTCACGAATGATCTGACGCACGCTGACGGTGGCGTTCTTCTTGGCCAGCACATCGGCAAAGTCGACTTCAATGGCGCGCAGCAAATGGGACAATGCCCACGCCTGGCCACGGGCTTCGTAGAACACGTTGTCGATCTGCATCCACGGCGTTTCCACCACTTCTTCATCGACCTGCGGCACTTCACCTGGAGCCAGGGCTTCAGTTTTCAGTGCAGTGTTCAGCTTGACCCGGCCCACGCTGGCCGACAGGCGTTGCGACAGCGAACCCAGGCGGGTGGCGACATCCCCCAGCCAGTTGTTCAGGTTGTCGGCACGCGCATAGAACAGCGCGCCGCGCTGGTTCGGGTCAGACAGGCGCGCTTCATAGCGGCTCAGGGAGTTGATACCTTCCTGGTATTCCGACTCACTGGACGGCAGCACCCAACTCTTGTTGTCGAAGTTGAAGCGCGGCTCGGCCTTGGCCAGATCGGCGTCTTCAGCCGACTGCGACTGGGAACGGGCAAAATCCTTACGCAGGGCGCGGGTCAGGTCACGCACCTGTACCAGTACGCCGTACTCCCAGCTCGGCATGTTGTCCATCCACAGGCCAGGCGGGAAACGATCGTTGGAAATGTAGCCACCGGGCTTGTTCAGCAACGTGCCGACCACGGTCTTGAGAGTTTCAACGGTGGTGTAGCCCACCACCATCTGCTTGCCTTCCTTCTCGGCGGCAAGCTGGGCGTTTTGCTGGACCGGGAACAGCGCCGGCTCTTCGCTCCAGTACCAACCCAGGGCACCGGTGACCAACAGGTACAAGCCCAACACGCTGAGCAAGGCTTTGCTCATCAGCAGGTTGCGAAAGTAGCCACGATTGGCCGACTTGGGCTCAGGGGCGGGGCCTTTGGCACTGCCTTCACGGTTTTTCCAGTCCAGCATGGCGATATCCTTTCAATCACTTGAGTTCATGCACATCAATTGTCCGGGTGCGTTCAAACACTCCGACCACAACCCTACCCCATCGTGCCCGCCGGTGCGGGCCTTTTAAACGAAAGTGGCACACAGGCAGATTCGACTATAAAGGATGCACGCTTTTTACGCTGCGCGACCACTCGGTCAAAAACTGAATGGCAGAGACTTGCACTTAATTGACGTATGACACTCATGCAACATAAAAGAGGTGCTAGCATAGAGCCATCAGTCGACCTCAGCATGCACCCTCACTAGTAGTCAGGATATGACCGAGCCAGAAGACCCCAGCCGTGAGCGTCTCAAGCACCATTTTGCCCAGCGGGTAATTCATCAGGCACGTCAAATTCTTGAGATCTGGCAACGCCTGCAACGCAGTGAATGGTCGAACGCCGATTTTTCCGAACTCAGCGAAGCCAACCTGCGCCTGCTGCGCTTTGCCGAGCGCTTCGAACAGCCGGAGCACGGTCAGCTGGCACGGCATATCGGCGAGTCCCTGCAGGCCGTGGACGAAAATCGCGGGCGCTTGAGCAGCCAACTGATCACCGAACTCAACCGCCTGATGCAACGCCTGTCACGCACCGGTCTGCGCCAGGGCGACCAGTTGGAACAAACCTTCCTGCCACCGATGCGCAAGCCGATCTACGTGATGTTGGCCGATCACGACCGCGCCGAGCGCTTGGCCAAGCAGCTGGAATTCTTTGGCATGAGCGCCCAATCCCTGGACAGCATCGCGGCTTTTCGGGCGTCCATGGCCGAGCGTCTGCCGTCCGCCATCGTGATGGATGTGGACTTCTGCGGCGAAGGCCAGGGCCTCAAGCTCGCCGCCGAAGCCCAGGAGGGCTTGGAGCAAAAGCTGCCGCTGCTGTTTTTCAGTTTGCATGAAACCGACACCCCGACCCGCCTGGCCGCCGTGCGCGCCGGCGGCCAGGAGTTCCTCACCGGCACGCTGGAAGCCTCAAGCCTGCTGGAAAAGATCGAAGTGCTGACCTGCGTTGCCCAGTACGAACCCTATAAAGTCCTGATCATCGATGACTCACGCGCCCAGGCATTGCACACCGAGCGGCTGCTCAACAGTGCCGGTATCGTCACCCGCACCCTGATCGAACCGATCCAGGCCATGGCTGAACTGGCGGATTTCCAGCCAGACCTGATCATCCTCGACATGTACATGCCCGCCTGCACCGGCACCGAACTGGCCAAGGTGATCCGCCACAACGACCGCTACGTCAGCGTGCCGATCATTTACCTGTCGGCCGAGGATGACCTGGACAAACAGCTGGACGCCATGAGCGAAGGCGGCGACGACTTCCTCACCAAACCGATCAAGCCGCGCCACCTGATCACCACCGTGCGCAACCGCGCCGCGCGTGCGCGCAACTTGAAGGCGCGGATGGTGCGCGACAGCCTGACCGGCCTGTATAACCACACCCATATCCTGCAACTGCTCGAAGACTGCAGCTTCCGCGCGCGCCGCGAGAACAAGCCGTTGAGCTTCGCCATGCTCGATATCGACCATTTCAAACGGGTCAATGACAGCCACGGCCACCCTATGGGCGACCGCGTGATCAAGAGCCTGGCGCTGTTTCTCAAGCAGCGCCTGCGCAAGACCGACTATATCGGGCGCTACGGCGGTGAAGAATTCGCCATTGTGATGCCCGATACCGACCTGGAATCGGCCTGCAAGGTGCTGGATGAAATCCGCGGGCGCTTTGCCGAAATTCATTACCCGGCCCAACCCCAGGATTTGTGGTGCACCTTCAGCGCCGGCCTGGTGGAATTGTGTGATGGCTCCGACAGTTTGATGATGGCCGCCCAGGCCGACGAGGCGCTGTACCGCGCCAAGGATGCCGGACGCAACCGCGTACTGGCCGCACGCACGACAAGGCAAAGTGCCACCTTTTCACCGGAATCCACTGATTCCGTCATAACTATGTAATAGAAACGCAATAACTTCAGGCACTTATCTTTCGCCGTCGGTTGAAACCCCGCATGCGCCTGAAGCTGCTGACCAATCTCAATACCCTTCTATTGGTGGCCGTGTGCCTGGCCCTGGGTGCGACACTCTGGTGGTCGCAACGGGCGCTGGAACGACCTTACCTGTTGATGGAGCGTTATCTGGGTTTGTCCCAGACCTTTCAGAACCAGGCCGCGCGCAATATCGACGATTACCTGGCCAGCGGTGATGCCTTGCGCCTGAGCAGTGCCGGCCAGAGCCTGGAAAGCCTGTTGCAGCATCTGGATGACCTGCCGGCGGACTTCACGCAGAACCTGCGCCCCAGCCTCGTTGACCTTGATGCGTTCAGCAAAACCGACCTGCTGGCCGCCGGCAAACTGGCGGGTGACCCGCAAGCGCTGTTGCTGCAAGCCGAACGTGAAGTGGGTGCGAACCTGGAACAACTGAGCCAGTACGCGATGGGCGTCAACTCGCCGGAGGCGGCGCGCTACCTGCCGCCGCTGCTGGACGCTTCCCAGCACCTGGGCAAATTATCCCTGGCCCGCGACAAGCTGGTCAGCAGCGGGCGCGCCGAACTGGCCGACGATGTAGAGCGAGAGCTGGCCAGCATCCGCACCCAGGCCGAACGGTTGGCGCAATTGCCCTTGCTGGGCGTCAAGGCCAGTAGCGAATCCAGCGCCGATGACTTCTCCGCCATGATGGGCCTGGAAAACAACGAAAAGACCGAAGCACAAGACACCGGCGTCGACCTCAAGCGCGAACTCAACAGCCTGCTGACCCGCTACCCGGCCGAACTCAAGCGCACCCGCGAGCAGATCCGGCAACGGGCCGACCTCGCCACGGCCACCCATTTGAAAATCGCCGCCGTGCAGCAAGCCATCGCCGGCCTGGAGCCCGTGGTGCGTGCGCAACACGGCAAGATCCAAGGCGAAGTGCGCTTGATGCAGGGCGTGATGATCGGTCTGATCCTGCTGATCGCCTTGTTGATCGATACCCTGCAACGGCGCCTGGCGCGGGTGCTGACCCATCTCGCCCCGGCGCTTTCGACCTGGGCCGAAGGCGACTTCGGCCAACCGATCGCCCTGGGCAAGACCAACCGCGAACTGCACGACATCGAAGCCTCCCTGAACCGTCTGCGCGCCTACCTGGTGGACTTGGTCGGCACCATTCGCGGCAATGCCGAGGAAGTTGCCGGCACCAGCCGTACCCTCGCCGAGCTGAGCAGCGGCCTGCACGACGGCGCCGAGCGTCAGGCGGGCGATACGGCGCAGATTCGTGACTCCTTGGGCGAGCTGGAAGCCACCATCCAGCAAGTGGCGGGTGATGCAAGCCAGGCCGCCGACGCCAGCCGCAGCGCGGGCCAGGCTGTGGAACAGGGTCAACGGGTGATCGGTTTGAGCCTCACCGGGCTGCATTCGCTGGTCGGCGAAGTGCAGCAAAATGCGCAGATGATCGAAAAACTTGCCGAGGAGTCCGCCACGATTGGCGGCGTGCTGACGGTGATCCGCTCGATTGCCGACCAGACCAACCTGCTCGCGCTCAACGCTGCCATCGAGGCCGCCCGCGCGGGTGAGGCCGGGCGCGGGTTTGCCGTGGTCGCCGATGAGGTGCGCTCCCTGGCCCAACGCACGGCGGGCGCCACGGCGCAAATCCAGGACCTGATCGCCGGCCTGCAAACCGCCGCCCACCAATCGGTGCAAGGCATGCGCGCCCAGGTCGAACACGCCGAAGCCACAGCCCAGCAAGCCCAGGCGGCGGATGGCGCGCTGGATGAAATCGTCGGGGCGATCCAGACCATCTCCGACACAGCAGTGCGCATCGCCGATGTGACGGCACAACAGAGCGGCGCCGTCAGTGAGATTCGCGATAACAGCGAGCGGATTCACCAGCTGGGTGAGGATAACCTGCAGCGCATCGGCCAAGGGCGCAGTCAGGGTGAGCATTTGCTGGTGCTGGGAGGCCAGCTGAATACGGCAGTCAAAGCCTTCCGCGTCTAACGCCATATGAAGATAAATGTGGGAGGGGGCTTGCTCCCGATTGCGGAGTGTCAGTCTCAGTATCCATGACTGATCCACCGCTATCGGGAGCAAGCCCCCTCCCACAGTTGATCTTCGTTGGATTCGGAGTGTGTCGCCAATGACCGGATCCTGCGGCGCAGTCACAAACTTTGCGCTATCCTCGCTAATCGTGCCGCCTACTGCATAGAACTGGACAGTCACAAAGGCTTTGCGGCATAGTCGCCGGGTTCTGCCGTACCCCATCCATAACAAGGAACAGCCGATGGCGACCTTACTGGTTCTTCACGGACCCAACCTGAACCTGCTCGGCACCCGCGAACCGGGCGTCTATGGGGCAGTGACCCTGGATCAGATCAACCTTGATCTTGAGCGACGGGCCCGTGAAGCCGGCCACCATCTGCTCTACCTGCAAAGCAATGCCGAGTACGAATTGATTGATCGCATCCATGCCGCACGCGGTGAAGGCGTGGACTTTATCCTGATCAATCCCGCCGCTTTTACACACACAAGCGTTGCATTACGTGACGCATTGCTGGCGGTGAGCATCCCATTCATCGAAGTGCATTTGTCCAACGTGCATAAACGCGAAGCTTTCCGCCATCACTCTTATTTCTCCGACGTAGCGGTAGGAGTGATCTGCGGCCTTGGCGCCAGCGGTTACCGACTGGCCCTGGAGGCCGCCCTGGAACAACTTGAACAACCGGCCAAGCGCCCCTGACCGACCCTTGGGAGTTGATGATTCATGGATATCCGTAAAGTTAAGAAACTGATCGAACTGCTGGAAGAATCCGGTATCGACGAGCTGGAAATCAAGGAAGGCGAAGAGTCCGTACGCATCAGCCGTCACAGCAAGACGCCGGCCCAGCCGTACTACGCGCCACAAATGCAGGCACCGGCTGCCGCACCTGCTCCGGCCGCCGCACCCGCTGCCGCTGCTGCACCTGCCGCCCCAGCCGCTCCTGCGCTGAACGGTTTCGTGGTCAAGTCGCCAATGGTCGGTACTTTCTACCGTACCCCGGCACCGGGTTCGCCAGCCTTCGTTGAAGTCGGCAAAACCGTGAAAGTGGGCGACACCATCTGCATCGTTGAAGCGATGAAGATGATGAACCACATCACCGCTGAAAAAGCCGGCGTCATTGAATCCATCCTGGTAGAAAACGGTCAGCCGGTTGAGTACGACCAGCCGCTGTTCACCATCGTTTGAACCGCGGAGCGCCTTCGATGTTGAAACCTGCGAAGAAACTGCAAAAAGTCCTGATCGCCAACCGCGGCGAGATCGCGCTGCGTATCCTGCGCGCCTGTAAGGAAGAGGGCATCAAGACCGTCGCTGTTTACTCGACGGCCGATACCGAACTGATGCACGTGAAGCTGGCGGACGAAAGCATTTGCATCGGCCCGCCACTGGCCTCGAACTCGTACCTGAAAGTCTCCAACATCATCGCGGCCGCGGAAGTGACCGGCGCTGATGGCATCCACCCGGGCTACGGCTTCCTCGCGGAAAACGCCGACTTCGCCGAACAGGTGGAAAAATCCGGCTTCGCCTTCATTGGCCCCAAAGCCGACACCATCCGCCTGATGGGCGACAAGGTGTCGGCCAAGGACGCGATGATTGCGACCGGCGTGCCAACCGTTCCAGGTTCTGATGGCCCGCTGCCTGAAGACGAAGAAACCGCCCTGCGCATCGGTCGCGAAGTCGGTTACCCGGTGATCATCAAAGCCGCTGGTGGTGGTGGTGGTCGCGGCATGCGTGTGGTGCACAAGGAAGAAGACCTGATCGAAGCGGCCAAACAGACCCGCGCCGAAGCCGGTGCCTGGTTCGGCAACTCGATGGTCTACCTGGAAAAGTACCTGACCAACCCACGTCACGTGGAAGTGCAGGTACTCTCCGACGGCCAGGGCAACGCCGTCCATTTGGGCGACCGCGATTGCTCGCTGCAACGTCGTCACCAGAAGGTACTGGAAGAAGCTCCGGCACCGGGCCTGGACGAAAAGGCTCGCCAGGAAGTGCTGGCTCGCTGCGTCAAGGCGTGCATTGACATCAACTACCGTGGCGCCGGCACCTTCGAGTTCCTCTACGAGAACGGCCGCTTCTACTTCATCGAGATGAACACTCGTGTGCAGGTAGAGCATCCGGTCACGGAGATGGTCACCGGTGTCGACATCGTCAAGGAGATGCTCAGCATCGCCGCTGGCAACAAGCTGTCCTTCACCCAGGACGACGTGAAGATCCACGGTCACTCCCTGGAGTGCCGGATCAACGCCGAAGACCCGAAAACCTTTATCCCAAGTCCAGGCCTGGTCAAGCATTTCCATGCTCCCGGCGGCAACGGCGTTCGCGTCGACTCGCACCTGTACAGCGGCTACAAGGTTCCGTCCAACTACGACTCGCTGATCGGCAAGCTGATCACCTGGGGCGCGACCCGCGACGAGGCCATGGCCCGCATGCGTAACGCCCTGGACGAAATCGTGGTCGACGGCATCAAGACCAACGTCCCCCTGCATCGGGACCTGGTTCGTGATGAAGGCTTCTGCGAAGGTGGTGTAAACATTCACTACCTGGAACACAAGCTGGCCAACCAGTAAGTGCTCTACCCAACAAAGCCGCCTTCGGGCGGCTTTGTTGTTTCTGGCCTGCTGATGTGATCGTTCCCACGCTCCGCGTGGGAATGCATCTTGTGACGCTCCGCGTCACGAACGCGGGAACGATCGTCGGCGCAGTCGTCTTCTGCCCGCCTCTCGCGTAAACTTGCGCGCTTTCGCGACACATGTAGTCGTACACTCATTTTTTTCAAAGGTGCCCGCCATGCCTTGGCTGCAAGTCCGTCTCGCCATCAGCCCAGAACAAGCCGAAACCTATGAAGACGCTTTCCTCGAAGTAGGCGCCGTTTCGGTCACCTTCATGGACGCCGAAGACCAGCCGATCTTCGAACCCGAACTCAACACCACGCCGCTGTGGTCCCACACCCACCTGCTGGCCCTGTTCGAAGACGGCACCGATGCCGCCAGCGTGCTGGCCCATATGGAATTGCTCACCGGTAGCCCGCTGCCGGAGCATCACAGCGAAGTGATCGAAGACCAGGATTGGGAACGCAGCTGGATGGACAACTTCCAGCCAATGCGTTTCGGCCAGCGCCTGTGGATCGTGCCGAGCTGGCACGCCGCACCGGAGCCTGGCGCCGTCAACCTGCTGCTGGACCCGGGCCTGGCGTTCGGCACCGGCACCCACCCCACCACTGCGCTGTGCCTGGAATGGCTGGACGGCCAGGACCTCACCGACTGCAACGTACTGGACTTCGGCTGCGGCTCGGGGATTCTGGCGATTGCCGCGCTGTTGCTGGGCGCCAAGCAAGCCGTGGGCACCGACATCGACGTGCAAGCCCTGGAAGCCTCCCGCGATAACGCAGGGCGCAACCACATTGCCGAGGACAAATTCCCGCTCTACCTGCCGGAGCAATTGCCCCAGGTGCAGGCCGACGTGCTGGTGGCCAACATCCTCGCCGGGCCGCTGGTTGCCCTGGCGCCGCAACTGTCGAGCCTGGTCAAGCCGGGCGGCCGCCTGGCGTTGTCGGGCATCCTGGCCGAGCAAGGCGAGGATGTCGCCGCCGCTTACGCCGAGGATTTCGAACTGGACCCGATCGCCAATCGTGATGGTTGGGTACGCATCAGCGGTCGTCGGCGCTAGAATGAGCGCTTGCCTGAATCGGATGGCCGCATGACCGACAGTTTCGTCACCCAGTGCCCGCATTGCCAAGCCCGCTTTCGCGTCAGCCACGCCCAGTTGAGCGTGGCCCGTGGCGTGGTGCGCTGCGGCTCGTGCCTGCAAGTGTTCAACGCGGCTCGCCAGTTGCTGGAGCAACGCGCTCAAGCACCTGTACCCGCACCTGCGCCGGAACCTGAACAACCGACCGCCGTCGAGGCAGCACCCGCGACGCCACGGGCCATCAGCCAGAAGCAGTGGACCGCCGAAGTACTGGACCTGGATAACCTGGACCTGGACGAAGAACTGGCCAAGCTGGAACGCCGTGAGATTCAGCATACTCAGCCAATGAACGCAGAGCGCCGCCAGGCGGGCGCTGACCGCCGGCAAAAAGACGCCCTCAGCGCCAGCCGCGACACCGCCAAGGCGGAGGAAGAAAAATGGGCCGCCAGCCTGTTCAGCGAACCGCCGGAAGAACGCGCCCAGGCCAATGACGCCGAACCACCCTCTGCGACCCGGCAGCGCACCGAACCGTCCATGTCGCATCCTATCGACGATCTGGATGATGAACCGCCGCTGAGTTCAGGCCCTGAGGATGAGGTTTTCGACCCGCCGGTGACGCCGGTCATCGACGAAGTGGAAGAGCCCGCTCCCGAGGAATCACAGCCGCGCCGCAAACAGGCACGGCCGCAGGCAAGCGTTCACGACGACGTCCTCCAGGACCTGGAAGACGATCCGCTGCACCTTTATTCACAGAAACGTCCGTCAGGCTGGGGCCGTCGACTGCTCTGGCTGCTGCTGGTAGTAATCGCCGCCGGCGGCCTCGCCGGCCAGTACATCGCCTACCAATTCGACGACCTGTCGCGCCAGGATGCCTACCGCCCCTGGTTCCAGCAGTTGTGCCCGAAATTGGGATGTACGGTGCCATCACGGGTCGACATTGCTCATATCAAGAGCAGCAACCTGGTGGTGCGCAGCCACCCGGAATTCGCCGGAGCACTGGTGGTGGATGCGATCATCTATAACCGTGCAACGTTCTCCCAGCCGTTTCCGCTGCTGGAACTGCGTTTCGCGGACCTGAACGGCAACCTGATCGCCAGTCGTCGCTTCAAACCCGCCGAATACCTGAGCGGCGAGCTGGCCGGCGTGAGCGAAATGCCCTCGCAGACCCCCATCCACATCTCCCTGGACATCCTCGACCCAGGCAATAAAGCCGTGAATTACAGCCTGAGCTTTCACTCGCCCGAGTGAAGCGGTGCACGACCGAAGGTTTGGCGACGGATTATTGACTGCATCGCCGCCGACCAAACCGACGGCGATAAAGAAATAGCTGCTCAGATTTTATCCAATTCAGCCTTTATCCAGTCATCGAGAGCGGGTATCATGCCAACCCTTTTTCGAACTCTAATGATCCGGCCCCACAACAGGGAAGTCCTATGTCGGCGGTACGCATCGGCCCATACACATTGCAGAACGGCTTGATTCTCGCCCCAATGGCGGGCGTCACCGACCAGCCCTTTCGTCAGTTGTGCAAGCGTTTGGGCGCGGGTCTAGTAGTCTCGGAAATGGTCACCAGCGACATGAGCTTGTGGAATACCCGCAAATCGCGGATGCGCATGATCCACGAAGGTGATCCCGAGCCCCGCTCGGTTCAGATCGCCGGTGGTGATGCACAGATGCTGGCGGATGCGGCCCGGGCCAATGTGGAACTGGGTGCGCAGATCATCGATATCAACATGGGCTGCCCGGCCAAGAAGGTCTGCAACAAGGCCGCCGGTTCCGCGCTGTTGAAGGATGAGCAGTTGGTTGCCGAGATCCTGCAGGCCGTTGTTGGCGCAGTGGATGTGCCGGTCACGTTGAAGATTCGCACCGGCTGGGACCGGGACAACAAGAACGGCCTGACGGTGGCGAAGATCGCCGAACAGGCAGGAATTACAGCGCTGGCGGTGCATGGTCGCACCCGCGCCGACCTTTACACCGGTGAAGCCGAGTACGACACCATTGCCGCGATCAAGCAGGCGGTGTCGATGCCGGTCTTTGCCAACGGCGATATCGACTCAGCCGAGAAAGCCCGGCGCGTGCTGCACGCAACCGGTGCTGATGGCTTGTTGATTGGCCGGGCTGCCCAGGGGCGGCCGTGGATTTTCCGTGAGGTCGATCACTTTCTGCGTACCGGCGAAGTCTTGCCGGCACCGGAGCTGATCGAGGTGGAACGTATTCTGCTAGAGCATCTGGCCGCCCTGCACGCCTTCTATGGGGACGTGATGGGTGTACGCATTGCTCGCAAGCATGTCGGCTGGTATCTCGCAACCCTGCCGGGCGCCAGGGAGTTTCGCGCCCACTTCAATCGTTTGGAAGATACGCAAGCACAGGTCACCACCGTTCGAGAGTACTTCAGCGAGCGCGAAAAGAGCCTGAGGACAGGGAACGGAGAGGGGGTGGCCGCATGACGATGATGACCGAGACTTTAGTGAGTGGAACAACACCCGTGAGCGACAACGTCAATTTGAAACAGCACCTCAACACACCGAGCGAAGAAGGCCAGACCCTTCGCGGGAGTGTCGAGAAGGCGCTGCACAATTATTTCGCCCACCTTGAGGGCGCTTCCGTCACGGACGTGTACAACCTGGTCCTCTCGGAAGTCGAGGCGCCCTTGCTCGAAAGCGTGATGAACTACGTCAAGGGCAACCAGACCAAAGCCAGTGAGCTGCTGGGCCTCAACCGGGGCACCTTGCGCAAAAAGCTCAAGCAGTACGATTTGCTGTAAGCATTCAATCAACCCAGAAAGGCGCCCGCGTAAAAACGGTCGCCTTTTTTGCTGACTCCTTTGCTTTTGATGGAAATTGAAATGACCGACCAGACTACCCGCCTTCCGATCCGCCGCGCCTTGATCAGTGTTTCTGACAAGACCGGGATCCTCGAATTTGCCCGGGAGCTGGAAGCTCTGGGTGTGGAAATCCTCTCCACGGGCGGGACCTTCAAACTGCTGCAGGACAACGGCGTGGCCGCAGTAGAAGTCGCGGACTACACCGGTTTCGCGGAAATGATGGACGGTCGGGTCAAGACCCTGCATCCGAAAATCCATGGCGGCATCCTCGGCCGTCGCGGTATCGATGACGCCATCATGAGCGAGCACGGCATCAAGCCGATCGACCTGGTCGCCGTCAACCTGTACCCGTTCGAAGCCACCATCAACAAGCCAGGCTGCGACCTGCCGACCGCCATCGAAAACATCGATATCGGCGGCCCGACCATGGTGCGCTCGGCGGCCAAGAACCACAAAGACGTGGCCATCGTGGTCAACGCCGGCGACTACGGCCAAGTGCTGGAAAGCCTGAAAGCCGGTGGCCTGACCTACGCCCAGCGCTTTGACCTGATGCTCAAGGCGTTCGAACACACCGCCGCCTACGACGGCATGATCGCCAACTACATGGGCACCGTGAACCAGGCCGCGCAAACCCTGAGCACAGAAGGCCGCAGCCAGTTCCCGCGGACCTTCAACAGCCAGTTCATCAAGGCCCAGGAAATGCGCTACGGCGAGAACCCGCACCAGAGCGCGGCGTTCTACGTGGAAGCCAAGCCGGCCGAAGTGGGCATCGCCACCGCGACCCAACTGCAAGGCAAAGAGCTTTCCTACAACAACGTGGCCGATACCGACGCCGCGCTGGAATGCGTGAAGAGCTTCGTCAAGCCCGCCTGTGTGATCGTCAAGCACGCCAACCCGTGCGGCGTGGCCGTGAGCCCGGACGCAGAAGGCGGGATTCGCCAGGCGTATGAACTGGCCTACGCCACCGATACCGAATCGGCCTTTGGCGGCATCATCGCCTTCAACCGTGAACTGGATGCCGAAACCGCCAAGGCGATCGTTGATCGTCAGTTCGTCGAAGTGATCATCGCGCCAAGCGTGAGCGAAGAGGCACGCGCCATTGTTGCCGCCAAAGCCAACGTACGCCTGCTGGCCTGCGGCGAATGGTCGGCCGAGCGAGCCGCTGCCTGGGACTACAAGCGCGTCAACGGCGGCTTGCTGGTACAGAGCCGCGACATCGGCATGATCAGCAGCGCCGACCTGAAAGTGGTGACCCAGCGCGCCCCGACCGAACACGAGATCAACGACCTGATCTTCGCCTGGAAAGTGGCCAAATACGTCAAGTCCAATGCCATCGTCTACGCCAAGAACCGCCAGACCATCGGTGTCGGCGCCGGCCAGATGAGCCGTGTGAACTCGGCGCGTATCGCCGCGATCAAGGCCGAACATGCCGGCCTGCAGGTTGCCGGTTCGGTGATGGCCTCCGACGCATTCTTCCCGTTCCGTGACGGTTTGGACAACGCCGCGAAAGCCGGTGTAACCGCCGTGATCCAACCGGGCGGCTCGATGCGCGATGCCGAAGTGATTGCCGCGGCCGATGAAGCCGGCATTGCCATGGTCTTCACCGGCATGCGCCACTTCCGTCACTGATCGATCGTTCCCACGCTCCGCGTGGGAACGCAGCCTGGGACGCTTCGCGTCCCAAAGCGTGACGCTTCGCGTCACAAGAGGCATTCCCACGCAGAGCGTGGGAACGATGACCCAAACGAGGTTTTTGAAATGAATGTTTTGATCATTGGCAGCGGTGGCCGTGAACACGCCCTGGCCTGGAAAGTTGCCCAGGACCCACGCGTTCAGAAAGTCTTCGTGGCCCCCGGCAACGCCGGCACCGCGATTGAAGCCAAGTGCGAAAACGTCGCCATCGACGTGCTGGCCCTTGAGCAACTGGCCGACTTCGCCGAAAAGAACGTCGCCCTGACCATCGTCGGCCCGGAAGTCCCGCTGGTTGCAGGCGTCGTGGACCTGTTCCGCAGCCGTGGCCTGGACTGCTTCGGCCCAACCGCCGGCGCGGCCCAACTGGAAGGCTCCAAGGCGTTCACCAAGGATTTCCTGGCTCGCCACAAGATCCCGACCGCCGACTACCAGAACTTCACCGAGATCGAGCCGGCCCTGGCTTACCTGCGTGAAAAAGGTGCACCGATCGTGATCAAGGCCGATGGCCTGGCCGCCGGCAAAGGCGTGATCGTTGCCATGACCCTGCAGGAAGCCGAAGACGCCGTGCGCGACATGCTCGCCGGCAACGCCTTTGGTGAGGCCGGCTCGCGCGTCGTCATCGAAGAATTCCTCGATGGCGAAGAAGCCAGCTTCATTGTGATGGTCGACGGCAAGAACGTACTGCCAATGGCCACCAGCCAGGACCACAAACGCGTCGGCGACGGCGACACTGGCCCGAACACCGGCGGCATGGGTGCGTACTCCCCTGCCCCAGTGGTCACCAGCGAGGTGCACCAGCGTGTCATGGACCAGGTGATCTGGCCGACCGTGCGCGGCATGGCCGACGAAGGCAACGTGTACACCGGTTTCCTGTACGCCGGCCTGATGATCGACAAAGCCGGCAACCCGAAAGTCATCGAGTTCAACTGCCGTTTCGGCGACCCGGAAACCCAGCCGGTGATGTTGCGCCTGCAATCGAGCCTGGTGCTGCTGGTGGAAGCCGCCCTGGCCCAGGCGCTGGACAAGGTTGAAGCGCAGTGGGACCCTCGCCCGAGCGTCGGCATTGTGCTGGCGGCCGGTGGCTATCCTGCAGACTACGCCAAGGGCGATGTGATTGAAGGCCTGGACGCGGCAGCTGCGCTGGAAGGCAAGGTGTTCCACGCGGGCACCGCGCTCAAGGATGGCAAAGTCGTGACCGCAGGTGGCCGCGTGCTGTGCGCCACGGCAATGGGCGCCAGTGTCGACGCGGCGCAACAACAGGCATACAAGCTGGCGGCGAAAATCGACTGGAAAGGCTGTTTCTACCGTACGGACATCGGCTATCGCGCCATTGCCCGTGAACGTGGCCAGAACAGCTGAGCCGCTACTCTCCAGTAGCTATCCGTTCGGTTAGGTAAGGGCCTTCGGCCCTTGCCCTACGCATGTCGCCCCGCGCATAGTTAACCCATGCATCACGTGCATCAACCTACGAAGGGATTTCGCCGTGCGCTGGCTCAGGATCGCCATAGGTTTCACCGTCAGCCTGCTGACACTGCTCTGCTTGTTCCCGGCCCAGGCCGCGGCGCAAGGCAGTGGTTGGGCGGTATTACTTGATGAACAGGCCGACCTGCAACTGAGCGACATCCGCTCCTCACGCTACACCAATCAATTCAGCCCCATCGAACTGGACCGGATTACCGCTGCGCAACCGGACGGCGCGTTGTGGGTGCGCTTCAGGCTGCAACCCGGCAAGCACGAGCAAGTGCTGCGGGTATTTGCCCCGGACTTGTCCCATCTGAGCCTGTATGTGCTGGACGGCGACACTCTGGTGGAACAACAGACCACCGGCACCCGTCAACCCCAGGTTGAAAGGCCACTACCCAGCAGCGATTTCATGCTGCCGATGCCCCAGAGCCCCAAACCGCTCGACGTCTACCTGCGCCTGGTGTCGGAGCATGAGCTGCGCCCCTATATCACCCTGGAGCCGGCCGTACTGGCGGCGGCCGACCAGCACCAGACGCTGATCTACGGGCTGCTGTTCGGCGTCCTCTTGATGCTGATCCTGCACAACCTCACGCGCTTCGCCTACCACCGCTCGCGGAGCAGCCTCTGGCTGGCCGCCTGCGAGTTCCTGTTGATGCTCAGCCTGCTGCTGTTGCTCAACCTGATCGGGCCCTGGCTGCCGAACTGGCAAGCCATCCAGACGCCCGGCGCCTACCTCGCGCTATTGCTGACCGCCCCCTGCGGGCTGATGTTTGCCTACCGCTTCTTCATGCCGCTGGGCCCGCATCCGCTGAACAAACTGTTGATGGCGGACATCCTGTTCATCGTGCTGTGCGGCCTGCTGCTGTTGTTCGTCAACACCTTGCCGCTGAACATCATCACCTATGCCCTGGTCGCCCTGGCCGGGTTGAGCATGCTGTTTATCTCGGCCTACCACTGGCAGAAAGGCTATCGCCCGGCACGCTTGTTCGTGGCGGCCATGGTGGTGTTCAACCTCGGCACGCTGATCATCCTGCCGGCCCTGCTCGGCCTGACACTGGTGGCACCGCAGGGTTTGATCGTCACCCTGCTGAGCTTTATCTGCCTCAGTGGCCTGCTGATGAGCCTGGCCCTGGGCGAGCGCCAGCGCGCGATTGTTGAAACCCGCTTCAGCCTCAGCCGCGACCTGGCCGCCAGCAACGCCGAGATCGCGGCCAAGGCCGAGTTCCTGGCGAAGATCAGCCACGAAATCCGCACCCCCATGAACGGTGTGCTGGGCATGACCGAATTGCTGCTGGGAACGCCGTTGTCGGTCAAACAGCGGGACTACGTGCAGACCATTCACAGCGCCGGGAATGAGCTGCTCACGCTGATCAACGAGATCCTCGATATCTCCAAGCTGGAGTCCGGGCAGATCGAGCTCGATGATGTGCAGTTCGACCTCAACGCACTGATTGAAGACTGCTTGAGTATCTTCCGCGCCAAGGCCGAGCAGCAAAACGTCGAACTGATCAGTTTTATCCAGCCCCAGGTGCCTCGTGTGATCAGTGGCGACCCGACACGTCTGCGCCAGGCAGTGTTGAGCCTGCTGGAAAACGCCCTGCAGAAAACCGACGAAGGCGAAGTGCTGATCGTCGTCGCCCTGGACGAGCGCAGCCCCAAGCCGCGCCTGCGCATTGCCGTGCAAGACAGTGGCGTCCCCATGGATGCCATCGAGCGCGATGCCCTGCTGCACAGCGAACTGCACAGCAAGAACTTCCTCTCGGCCACCCGTTTGAGTGGCCATCTGGGCCTGGTCATCGCCCGCCAACTGATCCTGCTGATGAACGGCGAGTTCGGCATCAAGAGCAGCAGCCATCAGGGCAGCACCCTGTGGTTGACCCTGCCGCTGGACCCGGAACGTCTGGAACACCCGACCTCCGACCTCGATGGCCCGCTCAAGGGCGCACGGGTGCTGGTGGTGGACGACAACGACACCTGTCGCAAAGTGCTGGTGCAGCAATGCTCGGCCTGGGGCCTGAACGTGAGCGCTGCGCCCTCCGGCAAAGAGGCCCTGGCCTTGTTGCGCACCAAGGCACATCTGCGCGATTACTTCGATGTGGTGCTGCTGGACCAGAACATGCCGGGCATGACCGGCATGCAGCTGGCGGCAAAGATCAAGGAAGACCCGAGCCTGAACCACGACATCCTGCTGATCATGCTCACCGGCATCAGCAATGCGCCGAGCAAGATCATCGCGCGCAATTGCGGGATCAAGCGCATTCTCGCCAAGCCAGTGGCCGGGTATACGCTCAAGACCACCCTGGCCGACGAGCTGACGCAGCGCAGCAAAGGCAACGTGCCGCCACGCCCCGTCCTCAGTGCCCCGGCAGCCATCACCGTACCTGCCGATTTCCGCATCCTGGTGGCTGAAGACAACAGCATCTCCACCAAGGTGATCCGTGGCATGCTCGGCAAGCTCAACCTCAACCCGGACACCGCCAGCAACGGCGAAGAAGCGCTGGAGGCCATGAAAGCCCAGCGTTACGACCTGGTCCTGATGGACTGTGAGATGCCGATCCTCGATGGCTTCTCGGCGACCCAGCAACTGCGTGCATGGGAAGTCAGCCACCAGCGCATCCGCACGCCGGTCGTGGCGCTGACGGCGCACATTCTGTCGGAACACAAAGAACGCGCACGCCTGGCCGGGATGGATGGGCATATGGCCAAGCCGGTGGAGTTGTCGCAGTTGCGTGAGTTGGTGGAATACTGGGTGGCGCAGCGTCAACAGCGCCCGGAACACGCCCCCTCCTGAGAACTTGTAGTGAGCGGGCTTGCCCCGCTCACTACAAAGCCCCTTGCAGATTTGGTGTGTGTCGCCTGATAGACTCCACACACTTTATCCACCACGAGCCACTCACATGCTCCACGTGTTATTCAGCGTCTACCTGAAAATGCTGGTGCTCTACAGCCCGTTCTTCGTGCTGTCCTGTTTTATCAGCCTTACCCGGGGTTATTCCAGCAAGGAGCGGCGGCGCCTGGCGTGGAAAGTGGCGCTGGCCACACTGGTGTCGAGCGTACTGCTCTACCTGTTCGGCCGCGTGATTTTCAGTGTCTTCGGCATCACGGTGGATGCCTTCCGCATCGGCGCCGGTAGCGTACTGTTCATTTCCGCCCTGGGCATGGCCCAGGGCAAGTCGGCGGTACAGGCCGACAATGTGCAGCAGGACGTGACCATCGTACCGCTGACCATCCCGCTCACGGTCGGCCCCGGTACGATCGGCGCCCTGCTGGTGATGGGCGTGAGCCAGCCGCATTGGGATGACAAGATCATGGCCATCCTCAGCATCGCTCTGGCCAGCCTCACGGTCGGTGTGGTGCTGTATTTGTCCAACCGCATTGAACGCATTCTTGGCGACCAGGGCTTGCAGATTGTCAGTCGGCTGATGGGGCTGTTCGTCTGCGCGCTGGCCGCGCAGATCATCTTTACCGGCGTGCGCGGTTACCTGGTGCCCTAGATGCGGTACTTGGCGATCGCCAACTGCACCTTGTCTCCCGCACTCTCGCGCATCAGCTGAAGGGTCTTTTCGTTGACCACCGTGGTGTTCAGCACCAGGCAGGTCTGCCCGCTGAATGCCTCGAACGAGGAGCTGTCCCACTCCAGGAAGGGCAAGCCCACCTGTTTATCCACGCCACGGGTGCTGTAGGTCACCAGCACCATCATCAATCCACCCTCTGTTTGCGCACAGGACGCCAGGCCAAAATCACCGCCCTGATGCACCGAGCTATTGCGTTTGAACAACTCGAACGACGCCGGCGTCTGCTTCAACGCCTCCAATGCATCGGCCGCCAGTTTCGGCAGCGCAGTGAGCAGCGGCCCGGACAAGGCACTCGACGCCAGCATGCCGGCGATGAGGTTCAGCGCCGCCAATTGCACGGTCAGGCCCTTGCCCATACGTGAGACCCGCTCGAAGCTGCTGCGCACCGGCAACCACCCCAGGCTGACCATCACCTTGATGAATTCGTCGTACCAATCCTCGGTTCCACGGTGCACTTTCAGCACATCGCTGACGTAGCTGCTGGCCAGCAAATAGCTTTTACGCACGTACTCCCTGTTCAGGCCGGACAAGCCTTCGGCAAACGAGATGACGCCATTGTTGACCACGGCTGCATTGAAGTCGTCCTCGGCGTCCTGCGGTAAAACCGCCTGCCTGGCTGATGCTCCCGGCAGCTTATAGGCAGCAATCAACTTGCGCCGTTTTGTACTGCTGATCCCTCTGTGATGTCGCTCCATTTTGATTCTCCACAAGCACCCCAACTCGGGGCTTATGTCCACCCTAGTCCACGGGCTGATGGGCTTTCCAGACGCTATAAATCCCTTGGCCCAACCCGGCGAAGCGCGCTGCCCAGCAATCACGCCGCGTGACGGGCAGGCTGGCGGATTTCGTCGCAGAAAAAAGAAAAAGCCCCGAACGACGCCAGGAAAATCCCTGGGTCATTCGGAGCTTTCCGGCGACCAATGAAGCGCTTTCAGGACGCAGGCTTTTCGCCGTACCAGCGCGGTGTATATACCCATTGACCGCCACCGGCACGCGGGAATGTGCAGGTCGTGGACGAGCCGATCAACACCATGGTGCGCATGTCCACCTGCTCCGGCGTCAGTTGCCCCAACGTGGTGACACGCAGGGTCTGGCCCGGACGACCGATATCGCGCCCCAGCACCACGGGCGTTTCAGGCGTGCGGTGCAGTGCCACGATTTCCAGTGCACGCCCCAGCTGCCACGGGCGTGAGCGGGAGATCGGATTGTAGAACGCCAGCGCCAGATCGGCCTGGGACGCGAGGTCCAGGCGTTTTTCGATGATCGACCACGGCTTGAGGTTGTCCGACAGCGACATCACACAGAAGTCATGGCCCAACGGCGCCCCCGCCTGGGCGGCGGTGGCGAGCGAGGCCGAGACACCCGGCAGGATTTGCAGGTCGACCTGATGCCACGTCGGGTCGGTGGACTCGTGCAAAGCCTCGATCACCGCGGCGGCCATGGCGAACACGCCCGGGTCGCCGGACGACACCACCACCACCGAGCGCCCCTGGGCCGCCAGCTCGAAAGCGTGACGCGCGCGCTGCATTTCTTCGCGGTTATCGGTGCAGTGCTGCACCTGATCGTCACGAAACGGGCCGGCCATGCGCACGTAGGTTTCATAACCCAGCACGTCGGTGCAACGCGCCAGTTCAGCCTTGACCGCCGGCACCATCAATTCGGCGGCGCCAGGACCCAGGCCGATCACGGCAAGGCGGCCACGCACCCGGCCGACTTGCGACAGGTCCAACGGTTGCTCGGCGACATCGATGACGATATCGGCATCGCGGCCGGCACTGACGAAACGCAGCGGTACACCCAGCTCCAACGCCGCTGCGTGCAACGACGCTTCAGCCATCTGCGTATCGCTGGCCAGCAGGCACGCCAGGGATTGCACGGCGATACCCGCCTCACGCAGCGCCGTGCGCACACGCTCAGCCAGTTGTGCACCTGGTTTGCAGGTCACGCTCACGTTCTTCGGATAAATCAGCAATTCATCGGGCGCAGGGCTGCGCTCGGCATTGCCCACGTGAATCGCCAGGCGTGCCTGTGCGTCCTGGGGCAGGTTGGCCTGGTCCAACCACGGCGCTACGCCCTCGATGCGTACCCTTTCACCGGCCAGCAGGTCGGAAACGAAGCGCTTGCCCAGCTCCAGATCCGCCAACTCATAGCCCTTGGGCGGGTTGAGCAGGCAAGTGCCGAAACGCAGCTCGCCACTGGTGGTAATCGCAGCGGCCACCTGCAGCGCAGCGCCAATGTCGCGTGCCATGACGTTCACGCCGCCCAGCCCGCCGAGCAGCGGCACCACGGCGCTACCGTCTTCGGCAACCGCCAGCACGGCGGGTTCTTCGCCCTTTTCCAGCAGCAGCGGCGCCAGGGTGCGGATCACAATGCCGGCGGCGCACAGCGCAATCAGCGGCGTGCCTTGTTGATAGAGCTGGCGCAGGGTCGTACCGAACTCACTGTAGACCCTGTCGGCGCCGTCGACCCGAGCCGCCAGGCCGTAGATCAAGGCGCCGGGGTACACCTGCTGGATCTTGCGCGCAGTGGCCAGGCTGCCCTGGCCGAGGATGACAATCGCCGGGCTCATCAACCTTGCCACCGTTCACCGGGTACGATGATCAACGAAAAGTACGGCGACGAAGCAGGATCAACCTGATCCAGCGGTACGATCTTCTGGTTGGCCATGGTCGCGCGCTCCACATACAGCGCACGCTTGGCCAGGCCGAGCTCTTCGAGCACCTGGCGCACCTTGGGAAAGTTGCGCCCCAGCTTCATGATCACCGCGGCATCGGCGTCCGCCAGGCGGCGCTTGAGATCGTCGTGGGGCAACACGCCCGAAAGCACCGACAAGCTCTGGTTGCGATACACCAACGGCGCGCCGAGCACCGACGCACCACCGAGCATCGAACACACCCCCGGAATGACCTGGGCTTCATAGCGTTCGGCCAGGCGGTCGTGCAGGTACATGTAGGAGCCATAGAAGAACGGGTCGCCTTCGCAGATCACCGCCACGTCGCGGCCGGCGTCCAAGTGCGCGGCCACGTCGACACTGGCGGCGTCGTAGAAATCGCTGATGACCTGTTCATAGGACATCGGTGCCGGCAACACCTCGGTGGTCACCGGGTACACCAGCGGCATCAGGGTCTGTTGCGGCACCAGGTGGTCTTCGATGATGCCGAAGGCGTTGCCCTTCTTGCCCTTGGCCACGAAGTACGCCACCACCGGCGATTCGCGCAGCAGGCGCAGGGCCTTGAGGGTGATGAGTTCCGGGTCACCGGGGCCGACGCCCAGGCCGATCAAACGTCCGCGTGCCTGCATTATTCGACCTCCGTGGCCAAGGCGTTGACCGCAGCGGCAGCCATCGCACTGCCGCCCAGGCGGCCCTGCATGATCACAAAGGGCACGCCACGGCTATCGGCTGCAAGCATGGCCTTGGATTCGGCAGCGCCGACAAACCCCACCGGGAAACCCAGGATCAATGCCGGTTTCGGGGCGCCGGCGTCGAGCATTTCCAGCAAGTAGAACAAGGCCGTCGGCGCGTTGCCGATCACCACCACGCTACCTTCCAGGTGCGGGCGCCACAGCTCCAGGGCGGCGGCGGAACGGGTGTTGCCCAACTCCCGCGCCAATTGCGGCACGCTGTCGTCGCGCAGGGTGCAGATCACGGGGTTATTGGCCGGCAGGCGTGCTCGGGTCACGCCTTCGGAGACCATTCGCGCATCACACAGAATCGGCGCGCCAGCGGCCAACGCAGCGCGCCCGGCCTGGCCCGCGCCTTCGGAAAACTGCAGGCCGTCGATTGCCTCGACCATGCCGCACGCATGAATCACGCGCACCGCGAGTTTTTCCAGGTCGGCCGGGATGCGGTCCAACTTGGCTTCCGCGCGAATAATGGCAAAGGAGTTGCGATAGATCTCCTGACCGTCGCGGATGTAATCAATCATCGGTGTTGCTCCGTGGGCGGGCGCGTAGCAAGGCGCCCGTCGCTTCAATGGAAAGGTTGTGCGCGTGCAGCCGGCCGAAACCGGGTTGGGCTGGATCACGAAAATAGAGGTCGTAGTGGCCCGGGCTTACCGCCAGCAGCGTGACCGGCGCGGTGTGCGCGGCGGCGCAGGAACGCGGGCAGCCGGACAGGTGCACGTCATGGCCGGGGTGCAACGCGGCGAGTTGCACCGCGTCAGCCTTGGTGTCGGCCAGGGCTTTGCCGCAGCCGCTGGAGCCGGTGCAGGCGATCATGCGCGCCAGGGGCTGCTCGATAGAACAGAGAAAGCCCAACTGCGCCAGGCGTTGGGTCACTGCGTGCGGCTTTTCGACGTAGGGCAGTAGCACGCCTTGCCAAGGCGTGAAACGCAAGGTGCCGTCGCCGTACTCGTTGGCCAGTTGCGCAGCGCCTTTGAGCATCGTCGAATCCAGGCGGCCCAACGGGGCGATAGCCGCGACGTAGAACTGGTTCTTTTGCTCCTGCGGATAGGTTCCGAGGTGCAGCAACGCACCGCTGGGCGGGCGTTTGAAACCGTCGGTGGGCAGCAGCGGCAGGTTGAGACGGCCCAGCACACTCTCCACGGGCAGATGGCGCATGCGGGTTTGCGCAGGGCTCGCCAGATCGAGGAACGCTTCCAGGACCGCCACCACCAGTGCATGGCCCTGCTCCAACGGTACGGCGCCCAACGGCGCATTCAGCCCAGGGCAACCGGCCAGGCCGAACGCGAGCAGCGTCTGGCCGTCGCGTACAAACGCCGACAGCCACAGATCGTGATGATGTTCGAGCATCGCCAGGGCTTCGCCACCATCCAGCTGCACCGCGAACTTGGCCGACAGCTCATGGAAGCGCGGATGGCTTTGCAAGGTGGCGAGAATCTGGTCGGCCAACGGGCGAGTGTCGAACAGCATTTGCGGGTCGATACCGGCGCTGGGACTGAGCATCAGGTTGCGCACGTCGTCGCCGCCGGCGTTGCGGGGGCCAAGACCTGCGGCCAGCAGCGTCGCAATCAGCGCTTCCTGGTCGGCACCGATTCCGCGAATCTGCAGGTTGGCGCGGTTGGTCGCCTCGATCACCCCACCGGCATAGGCCTGGGCCGCGTCTGCCACGGCGCCGGCTTGGGCGGCGGTGATTGAACCGCCCGCCAGTTTGACCCGGCAAATGCCGCCATCCAGCGCCTGGACAATACGCAGCAACCCCGGACAAGCCGAGGGGCGCAAGGTATTCACAGCGGGCGTTGGGTTCACGGGGCTACCGGTTGACGGGTCAAGGCGCGGTATTATGCCTGCTTTGTCCGGCGGCATGAAAAGCCTGCCCGTCGGATGTCGTTCAAGGAATTCATATGTCGCCCTGGCTGACGGTTGTAGGCATCGGTGAAGACGGTTTCAAGGGGCTGGGCAGGAATGCCCGGCATGCCCTGTTGCGCGCCACGCGGATCATAGGCGGCCAGCGCCAGCTGGACCTGTTGCCGGTATGCATTCGGGGTGAGCGCCAAGCCTGGCCAAGCCCGTTTTCCCTGGAGCCGGTGCTGGCTCGGCGTGGCGAACCGGTGTGCGTGCTGGCCAGCGGCGATCCGATGTTCTATGGCGTGGGCGCAAGCCTCGCGCGGCAGGTGCCGGCGGCAGAGTTGCTGATAGTGCCGGCGCCATCGTCGGTGTCGCTGGCGGCGGCGCGATTGGGCTGGCCATTGCAGGAAGTGGTGACCTTATCCGTGGTGGCCCGGCCCTTGGCGGCGCTGAATATGCACTTGGCCAGCGGCGTGCGGTTGCTGGTGTTGAGCAACGACGGTCGCAGCCCTGCTGCGATCGCCTCGTTGCTGGCTGAATCCGGGTTCGGGCCCAGCCGGTTGAGCGTGTTTGAACACCTGGGCGGCGCGGACGAGCGGCGTATCGACGGTTTGGCGGCTGATTGGCAACAGGCTTCAGTCGCCGATTTGAACCTGGTCGCCATCGACTGCGTAGCCTCCTGCGCAACACCCCGCCTGTCACGCCTGGCGGGCCTGCCCGATTCCGCCTTCAAGCACGACGGTCAATTGACCAAGCGCGACGTGCGCGCCATGACCCTCGCCCGCCTCGCGCCGATGCCCGGTGAACTGCTGTGGGATGTGGGCGCGGGCAGCGGCTCCATTGGTATCGAATGGATGCGTGCGCACCCCAGTTGCCGTGCGCTGGCGATTGAAGCGGATGAAGGTCGCCAGGGCCTGATCGAACACAACCGCGATGCGCTGGGCGTGCCTGGGCTGCAACTGGTTCGCGGCAAGGCGCCCGAGGCGTTACGCGGCCTGGAGGCACCGGACGCGATCTTCATCGGCGGCGGCGTCACCCGCGACGGCGTGCTCGAGACCTGCTGGCAACAGCTGCGGCCTGGTGGAAGGCTGGTCGCCAATGCCGTGACCCTGCAAAGCGAAATGACCTTGATGAACTGGCGCGCCCAGCATGGCGGCGAGCTGACCCGCGTCCATGTGGCGCAGGCGCAGCCGCTGGGCGAGTTCGATACCTGGCGCCAGGCATTGCCGATTACCTTGCTGGACGTGGTCAAGCCGCTATGAAACGCATCTTGCTGCTGGGCGGCGTGACCGAGGCGCTGGCAATTGCGCGGACTCTGGGGCCAGAGCATATCTACAGTCTGGCCGGAGTGGGCCGCGTGCCGACGGACCTCACGTGCCAGGTGCGGGTTGGCGGCTACGGCGGGGCCGAGGGCTTGACGACGTTTGTTCGGGACGAGGGAATTGGTCTGATTCTCGACGCGACCCATCCCTACGCGGCACAGATCAGCCGCAATGCCGCCGAGGCTGCACAGTTGAGTGGCATCCCTTGCTGGGCGCTGCGGCGTCCGGCATGGCAGCCGCAGGCCGGGGATGATTGGCGTGAGGTCAGCGATTGGGCCGACTTGATCACCGCCCTGAAACCCTTCAAGCGCCCCCTATTCACATTGGGCCGCGAACCGTTGCAGCACCTCGATGAAATCCCGGTTGACCAGTTCTGGACACTGCGCGCGCTGGACGTGTATCCGGGGAATGAGCGGTGTGAAGTGATCGGCGCGCGTGGGCCGTTTTTGATCGAAGACGAACGCGCGTTGTTTGAACGGCGCGCGATTGACGTGTTGATCAGCAAGAACAGCGGTAGCGCAGCGACGGAGCCGAAGCTGGAAGTGGCGCGGGAGCGAGGTGTGCCGGTGTTGGTGTTGAAGCGGCCGGTGTTGGCTGCGGTGGACCGGGAGTTCCTGTCGCCCGCTGAAACAATCGATTCGTTGGCAGATTTGATTCGGTAGATCAGGATCATTCGCCACCCTCTATCCAATCTGTTTGTTACCTCAAGGGACGGCGATGAACCCACAATACGAAGTGCTAAACTCCAGCAGCAGTTCAAGCCAGGCCCAACGCTATCCAGGAGCTGACATGATAGAAGTTAAAGACGCCGTTAAAGTTGCGAAGGCAGCAGCAAACGATTTTCTCGGGCAGGAAATGGCGTTGAACGATTTAATGCTTGAGGAAGTAGAGCTGGATCCAAACAACAATACCTGGGCAATAACACTAGGCTTCAACGTCCCAAACTCGAATAAACTCCAGAGACTTGGTGCCACTCTTTCCGGAGAAATGTTTTCAAGAAAATATAAGACTTTCATCATTGATGCGCAGACTGGCGAATTCCGCTCCATGAAGATTCGCGAGATATGATAGACACCTATATCAAGCAATATCGAAGAAAAGGAATCATAGTCGACACCAACTTGTTACTGCTGGCACTGATAGGAGGAACGTCCAGCATCGTGGAATTCAAGAGAACACGCGGCTACAGCCATGAAGACTATCAACTTTTGCTAAAAGTGATTGATCAGTTCGAAAAGCTGGTTTCAACTCCTCACATTCTCGCTGAAGTCAGCAACCTGACGAATGGACTTTATGGGAGCAAGCTTCACGATTTTTATGCAACGTTAAAGAACTCACTTTCAACAATAATCGAGATTCACCATCCAGCCCTGGATATAAGTCGTGACTATGAACTGTCACCCTATGGCCTTACCGACGTCGGCATTGTTGCCGCAGCAAAAGATAATTACCTGGTGTTGACTGACGACCTTAGAGTCGCGGGATTTGCTCATCAGCACTGCGTAGATGTCGTCAACTTCAACCATATACGAGAAGCCAGCTGGGAGGCCTGAGACCTGCCACACGATCATTCCCACGCAAGAGCGCAGGAACGATCATTCATCGAACTGTTAACGACTCGCGGCTGCCGCCTGCCCTGCACCTTCGTGCACCCTCTCAGCGAGCAATTGCGCCAGTTCGATCAACTGCGCAACACCTAACAATTCCTCACGGGGTGCACCTTCCAGGTTAAACGCAATATCGCAACTCAGTGCATTGGCCGAGGCGAGTGTTTCGCTGAGGTTGACCAACAGGTCCTCGGTGCTGATTTCATCGGCCACGGTGAAGAGCCGGATGGGGGGATTTGGGGTGGGTTTAATCATTGTGAAGCTCCTTAGAAAAGTGGAGCTGCCACTGATTCGCCGCGACGCGAGGGGGTGGCAGCTGTACGCAGGTTCGCGGACCGGTCCTAAGGCAACCCGGCATACCCGAAGGTATCCCGCGCACAGCCACCATTGCGCCGCACAGTAGACGATAAAAAAGCATCAACTGAAAGCAGACGATAGCGCTTTTGCTCTTAGAAAATCCGGGCCGCGACGCCCGACTGCTGGGTTCACAGCGGTGTACGGAGACTAGAGATCGAGTGTCCTAGGGGCAACCTCAAAGACTTGTCGGATATTTCCATTTGTACGAATAACCAGCGGGACCGTCACCGATTGCACTCCTCGCCTTGAAGCCGAATCCCCCTACAAACACTTCCGAACCAGCCGGCTGGTTCAGCCAAAAGCCACCGCTCTAACCTCCCCTCTCGCGGTTTCGCACCAGCATCCGCGATGGGGATGCACTGATTTTGCAGTGCGTCGCACTTGTCATGCTGTATCCCAAGGAATACGATCCGAGATGATCCGTTTCAAGAGATCCGCCGAGTTTCAGGAGTGGTTTCATTCGTTGCGCGATAACCCCGCCCGTGGACGCGTACTGACAAGATTAGATAACGCAACGATGGGCAACTTCGGAGACTGCGAAACCGTTGGAAATGGCGTATCGGAAATGCGCATCCACTATGGCCCGGGATACCGGGTTTACTTCATGCGCATAGGTGAGGTGGTTTACCTGCTGTTGATAGGAGGCGATAAATCAACGCAACAGCGCGACATTCAGCGTGCGAAACAAATTGCAGATGAGTTTAGAAAAAAAGGAGTGGTCCATGACTGAATTTAAAGATTTCGACATAGCCGAATACCTCAAGACCCCCGAGGACATGGCCGAGTATCTTGAAGCCTCTTTCGAGGAGGATTCAGGTGACGGATTGCTGATTCGTTCAGCCCTTAATCACATCGCTCGCGCCCAAGGCATGACCCAAACCGCCCGCGACGCCGGCCTCGGACGCGAAAGCTTGTACAAAGCCCTTTCCAGCACTGGCAATCCCGAATTCGCGACTATCATGAAAGTCATGAAAGCGCTGGGGCTGAAGCTCCACGCCAGCGCTCGCTGATAGCACTGCGACACCAAACCACACCGCCCCTTTTTACTTATCCCCCCCGATCAGGCTAAATACCCGCCTGATCGTTAAACCCCTACGGATTGTCCGCCATGGCCCGTCAACGCTTTGCAATTGTGTGGATCGCCTGCCTTGCAGTGCTGTTCAACGCCTTTGCCATGCCGATGGCCGGGGCGATGCAACAGTCCCAGGACCCCGTGCAGCAATTGCTGTGGGGCAGTTTCTGCTCCTCCAATGGCGCCAGCCTGAAGACCATTGCCCTGGGCAAACTGGAGATTCCGGCGCCGCAGCAGGACGATCACTCCGCCATGCAGCACTGCTGGTGTTGCTCGGGCTCGGCGCCGTTGGTGGCGCTGCCGGGGCATGTGCCGCAGTTGTATGTCACCCGGTTCGACGCCGCGCAGAGCTTGCCGGCGCCCCGAGTGCAAACCCCAACCCCGCGCCAGCAATGGCCCAGCCTAAACCCTCGCGCCTCTCCAACGGCCTGATGTCTTCGCAAGTGAACTGCGTTTAGAACCGTTCTGGAGAACTGCCATGCTCAAATCTTCCCTGCTTCTGGCTGCGTTGCTGTTGCCGGTGTTCAGTGCTGCCAACGCCGAGGACTACAAGGCCGGCGACTTGCTGGTCAGCCAACCCTGGTCCCAGGAGTTGCCGCCCAATGCGCCGACCGTCGCGGCGTATTTTGTGATTCATAACACCGGTGAAACGCCGGACCGCCTGCTCAGCGTGCAAACGCCGGTGGCGGACAAGGCCGAGCTGCATGAGCATGTGATGCAGGGCGACTTGATGAAGATGCAGCAAGTACCCAGCGTGGCAGTGCCGGCCAAGGGCGAGCTGACCTTCGCACCGATGGCCTATCACGTGATGTTGCTGGGGCTCAAAGACCGCAGCCTGTTGACCGATGGCAAGCAGTTCCCACTGATATTGACCTTCGAAAAAGCCGGCAAGGTGCAGGTGCAGGTCTCGGTGCAGAAAGCACCGCCGATGGCCGGCCACGAGCATAAGCACGCCCAATAGGCTGACACACAATGGGCGCCCCTCGCGCCAGGCTATCGGTACACCGCCGCGTGAAACGCGGCAGTTGGATCAGCCTGTTCGCCATGTTGATGATCTTTATCGGTCCGCTGATCTCCCAAGCGATGCCGATGGATCATCACGCCGGTATGTCGATGAGCATGCCGATGGAGCATGGCCAAGCCCATCACAAAAAAGCACCTGACGAACACCACGCACTCTGGGCCAAGTGCGGCTATTGCGACCTGCTCTTCAGCTGCCCGGCCTTGCCCGGCAGCGTTTCGCCGGTGCTGCTCGATACCCCGCCGCCCGCCAACGCCCTCACCCCCGCCACGCGCCTGGGCCATGCCCGGCAGAGCATCTTCCCCGGCGCCCGCAGCCGCGCGCCCCCCATCCTTACGTAAGCGCACCAAGCACCGTTACTTCACCCCGGCCGACTTTAGACAGACAGCCGCAGGCTGCTGGCCGTGTTGTTTACGAATGATTGATGGAATTTTTCATGTCCAGGTTTTCTGCTGACTCCCGTTTGGGATGCTCCCCCGTTTTCGCCGTTCTGTGCGGCGCACTGCTGGTTCCACAGGCCCATGCCGACGAGCACGAGTTGAGCCCTACCGTGATCACCGCGATCGCGCCGAGCTCGCCGCTGACGGTCATCACCAACCCGAAAGACCCGCGCCAACCGGTGCCCGCCAGCGACGGTGGCGACTATCTCAAGACCATCCCCGGCTTCGCCCTGGTGCGCAATGGCGGCACCAATGGCGACCCGGTGCTGCGCGGCATGTTCGGCTCGCGCCTGAATATCCTCACCAACGGCGGCATGATGCTCGGCGCCTGCCCCGGGCGGATGGATGCGCCCACCTCGTACATCTCGCCGGAGACCTACGACAAGCTGACCGTGATCAAAGGCCCGCAAACCGTGCTCTGGGGCCCAGGCGCATCGGCCGGCACGATCCTGTTCGACCGCGAACCCGAGCAGTTCGGTGAGCTGGGCACGCGGGTCAACGCCAGCGTGCTGGCCGGTTCGAATGGGCGTTTCGACAAGGTCATCGATGCCGCCGCCGGCGGGCCGCTGGGCTATGTGCGGGTGATCGGCAACCAGGCCCACGCCGATGATTACAAGGACGGCAACAACAAAACGGTCGCCTCGCGCTACGACAAGTGGAACGGCGACGTGGCCGTCGGTTTCACGCCCGACGCCGATACCCTGCTGGAACTCACCGCCGGGCGCGGTGATGGGGAAGCGCGTTACGCCGGGCGCGGCATGGACGGCTCGCAGTTCCTGCGCGAAAGCCTGGGCCTGCGTTTCGAGAAATCCAACATCGGCGAAGTGCTGGACAAGGTCGAAGCCCAGGTCTACTACAACTATGCCGACCACGTGATGGACAACTACAGCCTGCGCGTACCGTCGGGCACCGGCATGATGGCCGGGCCGATGGCCTCCAACGTCGACCGTCGCACCCTCGGCGCCCGCATCAAGGCCACCTGGCGCTGGGCCGATGTGCAATTGATCAGCGGCCTGGACGCGCAAACCAATGAACACCGCCAACGCAGCAGCATGGGCATCGACACGTACAAGGATCTGCCGCGCAACAAGGACGCCAACTTCCACAACTACGGCGTGTTCGGCGAATTGACCTGGTACGCCGCCGACCGCGACCGCCTGATCACCGGGGCACGCCTGGACCGCGCCTCGGCCAAGGATTTTCGCCAGACCACCGGCTCGGGCATGATGTCCCGCCCCAACCCCACCGCCGACGACACGCGCGCCGATACCCTACCCTCGGGCTTCGTGCGCTACGAGCACGATCTGGCTGACACACCCACCACCGTCTACGCAGGCTTGGGCCACGCCGAACGTTTCCCGGACTACTGGGAACTGTTTTCCCCCAACACCGGCGCGGCCGGCTCGGTCAACGCCTTCGATGGCGTCAAGCCTGAGAAAACCACCCAACTCGACTTCGGCGCGCAATACAAAACCGCCGACCTGGAAGCCTGGGCCTCGGGTTACATCGGCCGGGTGCAGGACTTCATTCTGTTCGACTACAGGCCGGGCATGATGGGCACCACCTCCCAGGCACGTAATATCGATGCACGCATCATGGGTGGTGAACTGGGCGCAGCCTACAAGCTGACGCGCAACTGGAAGGCCGACGCCACCCTCGCCTACGCCTGGGGCAAGAACAGCAGCGATGGCAAGGCACTGCCGCAAATGCCACCGCTCGATGCCCGTTTCGGCCTGACTTACAGCGAAGATGACTGGAGCGCCGGCGCCTTGTGGCGGGTGGTCGCGGCGCAGAATCGCATCGCCCAGAACCAGGGCAACGTGGTCGGCAAGGACTTCGACAAGAGCGGCGGCTTTGGCGTGTTCTCGCTGAACGCCGCGTACCGCATCAATAAGAATTTCAAGGTCAGCACCGGCGTCGACAACCTGTTCGGCAAGGCTTATGCCGAGCACCTGAACCTGGCCGGTAATGCCGGGTTCGGCTACCCGGCCAACGACCCGCAAGCCCTCAAGGAGCCGGGGCGCACCCTCTGGACCAAAGTCGACATGAGCTTCTGACCGCCTCGCGGCAAGCCCCCTTCCACATTTGCAATGCATTCCAATGTGGGAAGGGGCTTGCCCCCGATTAGCGGCCTACCTGACACAAAAAAACCAACGCCTTGCGGAGCCCCTGATGTCCACTCAAAAAGTTTCCTTCTACAACCTGGCCTGGCGCTGGCACTTCTACGCCGGCCTGTTCGTCGCCCCGTTCATGGTGTTGCTGGCCCTCACCGGCATCATCTACCTGTTCAAACCCCAGCTCGACCCGCTGATGTATGGCGACCTGCTGACCGTGCCCAGCGCCGAGCATGCCCTGAGTGCCGATGAGCAATTGCAACGAGCCCAGGCTGCGTTCCCCCGAGCCCGGATCAGCAAATACCTGCCACCGGCCGACGCCACCCGCAGCGCACAGTTCGTCATGCACAACGACGGCCGCGAAGTGACGGTATTCGTCGACCCGTATCGTGGCACCGTGCTCGGCCAACAGGACGCCAAATACAACCTGCAAGCCATCGCCCGTGCCCTGCACGGTGAGCTGATGATCGGCACCGTCGGCGATCGCCTGGTGGAACTCGCCGCCGGCTGGGGCGTGATGCTGGTGGTGTCGGGCCTGTACCTGTGGTGGCCGCGCGGCAAGTCGGCGGCCGGTGTGTTGTGGCCTCGGTTGAATGCACGCGGCCGGGTGTTCTGGCGCGATATGCATGCCGTGGTCGGTTTCTGGGGCGCCGCGTTTCTGCTGGTGATGTTGCTCAGCGGCATGACCTGGACCGGCTTCTGGGGCAAGCAGTATGCCGAGCTGTGGAACCGCTTCCCGGACGCCATGTGGAACAACGTGCCGCAATCCGACCAGCAGGCCCGCACCCTCAATACCGCCAGCCAACAGACCGTGCCGTGGGCCGTGGAAAACACACCCATGCCGATGTCCGGCGACCATGCCGAACACATGAACCACGGCGCCATGCATACAGGCCCAGCCGCACCGGTGCTGCGCCTGCAACAGGTGGTCGACCTGGCCAACGCACACAAGGTCGAGCCCGGCTACAGCATCACCTTCCCCACCACGGCCACCGGCGTATTCACGGTCGCGGTATTCGCCGACGACCCGCGCAACGACGCCACCCTGCATGTGGATCAATACACCGGCAAGGTCCTGGCCGATGTGCGCTGGGAGCACTACAACAACGTCGCACGCGCCACCGAGACCGGCGTGATGCTGCACGAGGGCAAGATGTTCGGCGTGGTGAACCAGATCATCGTCTTGCTGATCTGCCTGATGATTCTGCTCAGCGCGGTCAGCGGCCTGGTGATCTGGTGGAAGCGCCGCCCGGCGGGCAGCTTAGGCGTTCCACCGCTGCGCCATGACCTGCCCAAGTGGAAAACCGCAATGGTGATTATATTCGCCCTGGCGCTCCTGTTCCCGTTGGTGGGGGTTTCACTGGTGTTGATGTGGGCCCTGGACCGGCTGGTGTTGTCACGGTTTTTCTGGCAAAGCGCGAGCGGCTCATAGCTCGTCCTTGGTCGGCACCAGCACCACCTCGCCGACCGAGGAGGCCAGGTCCGCGCCGAGTTTTCCGCGCAAACGCCAGAACGCCGACGGGTGAATCACCCGCAACTCACCGAGGCGCGCCAGCTCCAGAACCACATGGGAGGGCGCTGGCGCATACGCGGTGTAACCGCCGGCCTGGGACCATTTAAGGCCGGCGTCCAACAGGTTGTACTCATCGTTGCTGAAACTCGGCTGGTAGCTCAACAGGGCACCATCGCGTGTGGTCAGGAACAGCGCGTTGATCGCCACCCCGGCACTCTTCAAGGTGTGGACGTAGAAACCCACTTCACGCCACGAGACGAAGGACCTGCGGTAATTGTCTTCACTCGCCCTTGCAGGCTGGTCGAGCCCGTCGTGAAACACCAGGTGCGCGGCGCAGAACCGGTAGCCATCAGGCAGCTGCGGCACCCTGCGGGCCGGGCCGATGCCCTTGAAAGCCTGGGGGAACAAGCGCTCGGCGACCAGGGAGGGGTAGCCCTGGTCCAGCGTCGGAAGGACCGGCAGGTAGCCACTGCCCGCCGTGTTTTTCAGCTGCGCCCCCAGGAACTGTTTACCGGCAAACTGCCCCGCCAGCTCATGGATATGCAGCGCCGCATCCTCAGCATGGATGTATACCGGCCCCAGGCTCAGGGGGTGTTCGTCGGGTGCCGGCACACCCTGCGAACGTCCCGGTTGCCACTGGCTGTCCACCACGCCAAGGCCCGGCCAGTTGTCACTGGAGCGCAGGATGCGCATGTCGCCGGCCGCCGCCATGCGCCGGATGAAATCGCGCGGGCTCAGCACCCGTGCGTGCAAATCCGACAGGTCGCGGTATTGAACAAACCGATCGTTGACCACCACGAACTTAAGCAAGGCGCCGTCGGCACAGAAGATGTACAGCGGCAGGCTCGCACGTTCACGGGTGCCACGGACCTGATACAGCGCATCCTTGAGGTCGTAGGGCGAAAACAGCCCCTGAAAAATCTCGTCACCACTGATGGTGACGCCACGGGGACGCAACTCGACAGGCTGCGACACGCAAAAGTACAGCCCGGCCATTGCGTAGCCACGCGGGTAACCCGCGTCACTGAACACCCGTCGATGGGCGAACCGCGCACCACTGTCCTTGATCGGCAAGGTCGCGACGAAGTGACCGTCCTGGGACTTGAGCAGATAACCGATCTGCAGCTCATCGCACATCGTCAGCGCCGGGGACAACGACCGCGCAGCATCGTCCAATTGAGTACAGACCGGGCCAAACGCCGGGTCATGCCGCGCTCGTACATAACCGCGCTCGGCGCTCTGCGGCGTGGCGTAAGGCACCCAACCCGACACCGGCCCTGGCGCGCCCCACAGCGCGCTACCCAGCACCACGTCCAGGGAGAACGAGGCGGCGACCCGATTGACGTACTCCACTGGCGTCAACTCGCCGGAGCGCATCACGCGTTCAGTCTCGCCATAGAGCCAGCCGCGACGGTTGTGCGGGCGCATGACCAGGTTGGCCTGAGTGATCAGCGGGTATTTGACCCGGGCCGTCGCCAGCAGGCGAATCAGCGAACCGTCCTGCCCCAGCGAGTAGTGCGTGATGCCCTTGTGCCCCTCACTCATCGCGTGGGCCAGCAGCCGGGTGGAAAACATGTTGCTGTACACCGTGGCCTGCTCGCTCGTCAGCAGGAACGGCATGCGCGCCACTGGACGCGAAGAATAATAGGCCACCAATTTACAGCGCTCGGGGTAAAGCCCACGGGCCACCAGCTCATCGGGAAACAACGTGCTCTGCTCCAACGCCTCATCGGCAAGCCATAACGGCTCGCTGGCGATGAACCAGCCGTCATCGCGACGCAGAATCGCCCCGCCATAGCTTCTTGTGCCGCCCCCTCGTGACATTCTGCTGCACACGTAGCGGGCGGCATCGTCCATCGACAGGAACGCCGCGCTCATGTGCCGACGCGGCAGATGCGCATAAGCCTCCCAGGTGGCCGAGACGATACCCGGGCGGTCCCAGCAGGGGCTGGCGGCAACCACCCGCAACTCACCGGCGGCAGCCACCTTGCGCACGAACCCAAGCCCGTCCAGGGTACCGAAACTCAACTTGGCCTTGATCTGCTCGACGCTGTCACCGCTGCTCTCGGCCTCGAACAGACCACGGGGCGAGGGCGATCGGTAACTCAGCAAGGCACCTTCCGGCGGCGCGATGTAAATCGTCGAACTACGGCCCGAGGCGGGAATCGCGGTGCGCCCCTCGATGATGGCCGTGCTCAAGTCATCGGGCAGGATAAACAGTCGCTCCAGCCATGCCGTCGAACGGTTGCCCGCCGTTTGCCGGGTGTAGTACAGGCCTTGGCAGGCAAAGCCTTCAGGCACCGGGTTGGCGGACACGCCGGGCAGCGACAGCAGTGGGGTTTTCTGCGTGACCGGCACCCACTCGCTGGCCACATACTCTTCACGGCTCTGGTGTTTGAAGATGAACGCGAAGAAGACGCTGGCATAGCGCGGGTAGGCGCGCTCCGGTTGCCGATAATGCAGGTCCAGGGCCGCGGCGTCGGCGCTGGCGAACACGGCGCCATAGCTCAACTCGTCGGGCCGTTGAAACTCCAGCACCCGTGCGAACGGCGCCCAATCCGTCTCGACCTTTTCCGCCGGCCCCCATAACGTGCTGGCGGTCATCACGCGCAGAGTGCCAGGCTCAGCCAGGATGCGCACAACGTCGGCAGGCTTGATCGCGCCACTGTCCAGGCGTTGGGCGATCGGGCTCATGCCGCCGGAGGCCGGTGTCTGCCACTGCTGACGCCAGGCCGCCGTGGCCTCGCCCGGCTGGAATGCGATCAGACTGTCCTGCGTTCCCGAGAGATAACCCGGACAATGGGATTGCAGGATGGCCTGTATATCCAGATCGCTGAACATCTGCGCATGCAGCTCGGCTTCCTGATGGCTCCACTTGAGTCGCGTGCCCTGGGCGCGGTCAGTTTTCCACAATGCCTGGCGCGACCCATATCGTGCATGCAGGCGATGGCCGGCGTGCAAAATGATCAGGCCCCCCTGGCGGTCCTTCGGGTAGCCGCCATCCAGCGCGAACGGGCTGCCCTGAGCCCGCACCGGGTCAGTGACGACGAAGCGCCCGTCGTTGCGTTGCAGGATCAAACCGCCATATGCCTGGTCGCGTTGTTCGTCGATGTGCAGGTGCGCGTGCCGGGCGGCGTCGTCGGCCGATAGAAAAGCCTGCTTGAGCGGCATCAGTACGCGGTTCGAATAAGGGCGCCAGTGTGCGTCGACCACTCCGGGGCGATCCCACAGGGCACTGGTTTTTTCCACCGTCAGCTCGCCGGCCCTGGCCACGCGCAGCACATAGTCGCGCGTCAGCAAGGCGCCGCCGGCCAACTGCGCCTGCAAGCCCTGATCACGAACCGCACCATCGGCCTCAGTCGCAAATAGCAGTGATTCGTCCGCCGAGCCGGAGAAGCGATAACGCAACAGCGCCTCATCCCGCAGGCGAATAAACAGCGAGGCGCCCAGGGTCGAGGGCTGTGCCAGCGCATAGCCACGAAACTGGGCAATGCACTGCGCCAGCTCCAGCGGACTGATGAAGTTCTTGTACAACCAGGCTTCCAGCTCGGGATAGTTGCCAGGCAAGGGTCGCGAATGCAGGTACACACCGTGCAGGTGAAAACCGTCCGGCAGGGGCGGCAGTTGCTTGAGCTGAGCGGGCGGTTGCGGCTCGGCAGCGATATACAGGCCTTTGACGCTGTGCTGTAACACCAGCACCTGCTGTCGTACGGTGGGTTGGCGCTGGATACGCGTCCAGGCATACGCCAGCGCCTGCTCCTGGCCGGTGAACACCGGGCCACACGGTATCGGCAGCGGCGCCGCGCTAAAGGGCTGATAGGGTTGCCAATCGGCAGGCACGTCCCCTACCGATCCCCCCCAATTGGGACTGGAAAGCAGAAATCGCAGGGTGCCGACCGCGGCGAGTTTTTTGAACACCCCTTCGAGGCTGCCGTCATGGGCATGCGGCGAGTCCCACGGGCCGCTCTCGGACAACCACCGCGCATACTGTGCCTCCTCCTCCGAGTGGCTGACCTGATAGCGCAGCAACGTGCCGTCCGGGCCGGACAGATATGCATAGGGCAGCGTCAGCCGGTCTTGCTGGGCAAGGATCACATCCGGAATGGAATAGAAGCTCATGAAGGCCTTGACCTGCTGCACCGTAAAGCGCGGGTTTTTCTTCTGGGTGTCGGCCTGGGTGTCGGGGTGCGAATGCAACGTCGCAACCAGCGTATAGCCGTCCGGCTGGCGGTATTCGCCATCGGCGCTGATGCGGTCGAGCAACAGTGTGAAGTCGAACGTCGTCGGCCGATCCGCCCGGGGCTCGGTGCCGACATACAAATGGTCCGAGTGCCGCTGCAGGATCACGCAACCGTACTCCTTGTCGTGTTGGTTGCCGATACGTTCATGAAGATAGCGCGCCACGTCATCAGCGCTGATGAACGCCGGGGTCAAGGCTCCCAGCTTGGCGTGCCCCTGGGGCAACGCGGCGCGTTTATCGCGTGAAAAAGAATCGTCCATGGGGGCTCCTTGGGTGTGTGTTCGAATGTCCCGACATCCTGAACACCCCAACCTGACCAAGGCGTTAGATAGTTAGTCGTCCCGCACCAGCACTGTGCAACGCGTGAACCCGCCTTGAAAGCGAGCGCCGATATAGTGCACGCCCTACGCAGCAAACCGCGCCTGAGACGTTGATTGTGCAGGCGGACAAAGCGGGCATGCCCCTTGCAAAAGCCCTGTCATCTGTCCAACAAAAACTCGGGTTCACGGAGAACGCACCATGAAGCGTCGCAGCTTGATCAAGGCTTTCACTCTTTCGGCATCCATTGCCGCCATGGGCCTGACCTGGACCGTACAGGCCGCCGAGACCATCAAGGTCGGCATCCTGCACTCTCTGTCCGGCACCATGGCCATCTCCGAGACGTCGCTCAAAGACATGGCGCTGATGACCATCGATGAGATCAACGCCAAGGGCGGTGTGAACGGCAAGATGCTTGAACCGGTGGTCGTCGATCCGGCGTCGAACTGGCCGCTGTTCGCCGAGAAAGGCCGACAGTTGCTGACCCAGGACAAGGTCGCCGTGGTGTTCGGCTGCTGGACTTCGGTGTCGCGTAAATCCGTGTTGCCGGTGTTCGAAGAACTCAACGGCCTGCTGTTCTACCCGGTGCAATATGAAGGCGAAGAGATGTCGCCCAACGTGTTCTATACCGGTGCGGCGCCGAACCAGCAGGCGATCCCGGCCGTGGAATACCTGATGAGCGAAGAAGGCGGCAGCGCCAAGCGCTTCTTCCTGCTGGGCACTGACTACGTCTACCCGCGCACCACCAACAAGATCCTGCGCTCGTTCCTGCATTCCAAAGGCGTCGCCGACAAAGACATCGAAGAGGTCTACACACCGTTTGGCCATGCCGACTACCAGACCATCGTCGCCAACATCAAGAAGTTCTCCGCCGGCGGCAAGACTGCGGTGATCTCCACGGTCAACGGCGACTCCAACGTGCCGTTCTACAAGGAACTGGCCAACCAGGGCCTGAAAGCCACCGAGGTGCCGGTGGTCGCGTTCTCCGTCGGTGAAGAAGAACTGCGCGGCATCGACACCAAACCGCTGGTGGGCAACCTCGCTGCCTGGAACTACTTCCAGTCGGTGGAAAACCCGGTGAACAAGAAATTCGTCACAGACTGGAAAGCCTATGCCAAGGCCCACAACCTGCCGGGCGCGGATAAAGCGGTGACCAACGACCCGATGGAAGCCACCTACGTGGGCATCCATATGTGGGCGCAGGCCGCGGAGAAAGCCAAGTCCACCGACGTCGATAAAGTGCGCGAAGCCCTGGCCGGCCAGACCTTCGCCGCGCCGTCGGGCTTCACCCTGACCATGGACAAGACCAACCACCACCTGCACAAGCCGGTGATGATCGGCGAAATCCAGGCCGATGGGCAGTTCTCGGTGGTGTGGCAGACCCAGGAGCCGATCCGCGCCCAGCCGTGGAGCCCTTACATCCCGGGGAATGACAAGAAGCCGGATTACGCCGTCAAGAGCAACTAAGCCCGCGGTACTGATCGTTCCCACGCTCTGCGTGGGAATGCATCGCGTGACGCTCTGCGTCACAACGCGGACGCAGAGCGTCCAAGGCGGCATTCCCACGCAGAGCGTGGGAACGATCTATAGGAAACTTGTTTATGCCCACTGCCCTTTACCGCTTCATCCTGACGGCCCTGCTGTTGCTGCCCTTTGCCGCACACGCCAACGACGCCGAAGACTTCCTTGCCGCCAACCCGGCCCAACAAGCCAAGCTGCTCCAGGACTGGGCCGCCCAGCCCGACCCTGCACGCATCGAGTTGGTGGACGCCCTGCAACAAGGCCAACTCACGGTCAACGGTGAAACCAAAACCGTACGCCTGAACAACCGTCTGCGCGGCCTGATCGACAACGTACAAGCCAGCCAGCAATTGCTCGCTGCCGATCCCAAGCTGCGCTTGGCCGCTGCACAGACCCTGCAAAAAAGCGCACAGCCCACGCAACTGAAATTTCTCGACCAGCAAGTCGCCGCCGAAACCGACAAAGGCGTGCACACCGCCCTCAGCTTGGCTTTGGCCAACCTGCAATTGGTGGACACCGACCCCGTTGTTCGCCTCGCCGCCGTACGCCTATTGGGTGGCACCGGCGACCCGCTGGCGCGCACCCGCCTCGAAGCGCTGCTCGCCCCCGGCGTGGAAACCGATGCGGCCGTGCACACCGCCGCCGAAACCAGCCTGGCCCAGGTCAAGCGTAAATTGATGCTGGGCGAACTGCTCGGCCAGGCGTTCAGCGGCCTGTCGCTGGGCTCGATCCTGTTGCTCGCGGCGCTCGGCCTGGCGATTACCTTTGGCCTGCTCGGCGTGATCAACATGGCCCACGGCGAGATGCTGATGCTCGGCGCCTACTCGACCTACGTGGTGCAACTGATGATGCAGCGCTATGTGCCGCAAGCTATCGAGTTCTACCCGCTGGTTGCGCTGCCGGTGGCGTTTTTCGTCACCGCCGCCATCGGCATGGCCCTGGAACGCACGGTGATTCGTCACCTCTATGGCCGCCCGCTGGAAACCCTGCTCGCCACCTGGGGCATCAGCCTGATGCTGATCCAGCTGGTACGCCTGGTATTCGGCGCCCAGAACGTCGAGGTGTCCAACCCCGCGTGGCTGTCCGGGGGTATTCAAGTGCTGCCCAACCTGGTGCTGCCCTATAACCGCATCGTGATCATCGCCTTCGCCCTGTGCGTGGTGATGCTGACCTGGTTGCTGCTGAACAAGACGCGCCTGGGCCTGAACGTGCGCGCCGTCACCCAGAACCGCAACATGGCGGCCTGCTGTGGTGTGCCCACCGGGCGTGTGGACATGCTTGCCTTTGGCCTGGGCTCCGGCATCGCCGGCTTGGGCGGCGTGGCGCTGAGCCAGATCGGCAACGTCGGCCCGGACCTGGGCCAGAGCTACATCATCGATTCGTTCCTGGTGGTGGTGCTCGGCGGTGTCGGCCAGTTGGCCGGCAGCGTGACGGCAGCCTTCGGGCTGGGCATCGCCAACAAGATCCTGGAACCGCAGATCGGTGCGGTGCTGGGCAAGATCCTGATCCTCGCGCTGATCATTCTGTTTATCCAGAAACGCCCGCAGGGACTCTTCGCACTGAAAGGACGGGTGATCGACTGATGAACCAACCATTGATGCTGACGGCCACGCAAAAGGCCGGCCCCAAGCTGACGATTGCGCTGGGCGCGCTGGTCCTCGTGGTGTTGCTCGCCCTGCCGCTGCTGTCATTGTTGCCGCCGGACAACGCGTTGCATGTCTCGGCCTACACCCTGACCCTGGTGGGCAAGATCCTCTGCTACGCCATCGTCGCCCTCGCGCTGGACCTGGTGTGGGGTTATGCGGGCATGTTGTCCCTCGGGCACGGCCTGTTCTTTGCGCTGGGCGGTTACGCCATGGGCATGTACCTGATGCGCCAGGCCGCCGGGGATGAGTTACCGGCGTTCATGACCTTTTTGTCGTGGACCGAATTGCCCTGGTACTGGGTCGGCACTCAACACTTTCTCTGGGCGTTGTGCCTGGTGGTCCTGGCGCCAGGCCTGCTGGCGCTGGTGTTCGGTTTCTTCGCCTTTCGTTCGCGGATCAAGGGCGTGTACTTCTCGATCATGACCCAGGCCCTGACCTTTGCCGGGATGCTGTTGTTCTTTCGCAACGAGACCGGCTTTGGCGGCAACAACGGTTTCACCAACTTTCGCAGCATCCTCGGGTTCGGCATTACCGAGCCTGGCACGCGAGCGGTGTTGTTCGTCGCGACGGTGCTGTTGCTGGTCACGAGTCTGTTGATCGGTTGGCGCTTGGCCAAGAGCAAGTTCGGCCGGGTGCTCACGGCCCTGCGTGACGCGGAAAACCGCCTGATGTTCTGCGGCTACGACCCGCGTGGCTTCAAGCTGTTCGTGTGGGTGTTGAGTGCAGTGCTGTGCGGCTTGGCCGGGGCGCTGTATGTACCGCAAGTGGGCATTATCAACCCCAGCGAAATGTCGCCGACCAACTCCATCGAAGCGGCCGTTTGGGTGGCCTTGGGCGGGCGCGGCACGTTGATCGGCCCGCTGCTCGGCGCCGGTGTGGTCAACGGCATGAAGAGCTGGTTCACCGTGGCGTTCCCGGAATACTGGCTGTTCTTCCTCGGGGCGCTGTTCATCATCGTCACCCTGTACCTGCCCAAGGGCGTTATCGGGCTGCTGAAGAAATGAGGAACGTCATGCTTGAACCTATTTTCGATGCCGGCATCGGCCGCGACGCCATCGGCCTGGGCCAGGCCGCCGGCAAGGGCCTGAATACCCGTCACGGCACCATTTTGACCCTTGAGAGCATCAGTGTGAGCTTCGATGGCTTCAAGGCGCTCAACGACTTGAACCTGTACATCGGCGTCGGTGAACTGCGCTGCATCATCGGCCCCAACGGGGCAGGCAAGACGACGCTGATGGATGTGATCACCGGCAAGACCCGCCCCAGCCAGGGCCACGCCTGGTTCGGCGAAACCCTGGACTTGACCGGTATGAGCGAAGTCCAGATCGCCCAGGCCGGGATTGGCCGCAAGTTCCAGAAACCCACGGTGTTCGAAGCCCTCAGTGTGTTCGAAAACCTGGAGCTGGCGCAGAAGACCGACAAGTCGGTATGGGCCAGCTTGCGCGCGCGCCTGAGCGGCGAACAGAAAGACCGCATTGCCGAGGTACTCGACACCATCCGCCTCAGCGCCTCGGCGCAGCGCCCGGCCGGGCTCTTGTCCCATGGCCAGAAGCAGTTCCTGGAAATCGGCATGCTGCTGATGCAAGACCCCCAGTTGTTGCTGCTGGACGAACCGGTGGCAGGCATGACCGACGCCGAAACCGAATTTACCGCCGAACTGTTCAAGCGCCTGGCGGGCAAGCATTCGTTGATGGTGGTGGAACACGACATGGGCTTTGTCGGCTCGATTGCCGACCACGTCACCGTGTTGCACCAGGGCAGCGTGCTGGCCGAAGGGTCGCTTGCGCAGGTACAGGAAAACGAGCGGGTGATCGAAGTCTATCTCGGTCGCTAAACCTGCCACGGACCGCTGATCGTTCCCACGCTCCGCGTGGGAACGCATCCAGTGACGCTCCGCGTCACGACTTTAAGAGCGGACGCGGAGCGTCCTGAGCAGCATTCTCACGCAGAGCGTGGGAACGATCGATTGAGGAGAGTTTGAACATGCTGCAAGTCGACAAATTGCACCAGTATTACGGCGGTAGCCACATCCTGCGCGGGCTGTCCTTCGAGGTGAAGATCGGCGAGGTGACTTGCCTGCTCGGCCGTAACGGCGTGGGCAAGACCACCCTGCTCAAGTGCCTGATGGGCCTGTTGCCGGCCAAGGAAGGCGCAGTCAATTGGGAGGGCAAGGCCATCACCGGGTTCAAGCCGCACCAGCGCGTACAGGCCGGTATCGCCTATGTGCCCCAGGGCCGTGAAATTTTCGGGCGGCTGACGGTGGAAGAAAACCTGTTGATGGGGCTCTCGCGTTTTCCAGGCTCAGAAGCCAAGGAAGTGCCCGCTTTCATCTACGAATTGTTTCCGGTGCTGCTGCAGATGAAACATCGCCGTGGTGGCGACCTGTCCGGCGGCCAGCAGCAACAGCTCGCTATCGGTCGGGCGCTGGCCAGTCGACCGAGGCTGCTGATCCTGGATGAACCCACCGAAGGCATCCAGCCGTCGGTGATCAAGGAGATCGGCGCGGTGATCAAGAAGCTCGCTGAGCGCGGGGATATGGCCATCTTGCTGGTCGAGCAGTTCTACGACTTTGCCGCCGAATTGGCCGACCAGTACCTGGTGATGTCTCGCGGTGAAATCCTGCAGCAAGGCCGTGGTGAAAATATGGAACGCGAGGGTGTACGCGGCTTGGTAACCATCTAATCTGTAGCCTTCCAACGATAAGCACTCTGCCATGAACCTGCCCGTTTCCCCTGCCCTGTTCACCCCCAGCTGGCATGCCGCGCTGGAACTCGGCTACGCGCGTTTCGGCGACACGACGCGCCCGGTGATGCGTCGCCACCTCGGCCCGCTACGGGTGCAAAAGCACTTGTACGCTGAAGGCCCCGAGGTGTGCCAACACATCATCGTGCACCCGCCCGGCGGAATCGCCGGTGGCGACCGCCTGGCGATCAGCGCACGGGTGGGCGAAGGCGCCTGGGCGCAGTTGACCAGCCCCGGCGCGGCCAAGTGGTACCGCGCCCAGAGCCCGGCCTTCCAGCACCTGGACTTGACCGTCGAAGCCGGCGCCACCCTGGAGTGGCTGCCCCAGGAAACCATCGTGTTCAGCGCCGCTCAAGCCGAGCTCAGCACCCGTATTGAGCTGCACGGCGACGCCCGGCTGTTCTACTGGGATGTGGTCGCCCTAGGCCGCCCGGCCAGCGACGAACGCTTCGACCTCGGCCACTTTCAATCACACCTGGATATCCGCCGCGATGGCCGGTTGCTCTGGCATGAGCGCCAGCGCATTGTAGGTGCCGACGGTTTGCTCGACTCACCCATCGGCCTGGACGGGCAGCCGGTCTTTGCGACGTTGCTGCTGACGGCCGACATCGACCCTGAACTGCTGGACACCTGCCGCGCCCTGCCTCACGCCGTGCGCGGCGACCTGACCCAACTGCCCGGCCTGCTGGTCGCCCGCTGCCTGGCCGGCGAAGCGCTGCTGGCACGCGCCTGGCTGATCGATTTATGGCGGCTGCTGCGCCCGGCGACGCTGGGCCGGGAAGCCGTTTCACCCCGAATCTGGAGCACCTGAACCATGGACCTGACCCCACGGGAAAAAGATAAGCTGTTGATCTTCACCGCCGGCTTGGTCGCCGAACGGCGCCTGGCGCGCGGTGTAAAGCTCAATTACCCGGAAACCATCGCCTACATTTCCGCCGCCTTGATGGAGGGTGCCCGCGATGGCCGCACCGTGGCCGACCTGATGCACTACGGCACCACCTTGCTCAGCCGTGAACAAGTGATGGAGGGCATCCCGGAAATGATCCCAGACATCCAGGTGGAAGCCACCTTCCCCGACGGCACCAAGCTGGTCACCGTCCACCAACCCATCGCCTGAGGCCCCCCATGATTCGTGATGCAACCGAACAGGATCTGCCGGCGATCCGCGATATCTATAACGACGCGGTGCGCAACACCACGGCGATCTGGAACGAACAACCGGTGGACCTGGCCAACCGCCTGGCCTGGTTCAGTGCGCGTCAGGCCCAGGGTTATCCGGTGCTGGTGTCCACCGAAAACAATGAAGTCACCGGCTACGCCTCGTTCGGCGACTGGCGGCCGTTCGAAGGTTTTCGCTACAGCGTCGAGCACTCGGTGTATGTGCGCAGCGACCAACGCGGTCAAGGGGTCGGCCCACGCTTGATGGAGGCCCTGATCGAACGCGCGCGGGCCTGCGGCAAACACGTCATGGTCGCCGCCATCGAAAGCGGCAACCAGGCCTCGATCCGCCTGCATGAGCGCCAAGGTTTTATAACGACCGGGCAGATGCCCCGAGTCGGTATCAAGTTTGGCCGCTGGCTGGACTTGACCTTCATGCAACTGGCCCTGAACCCGGGTGCCGAGCCACCCCAGGAGTGACACCGATGAGCGCCACGCACCTGCGTCGAGTGAATGCTGAAAGTTTTGCCCATTACCGTCTGGGCCTGGTCGAGCTGTTGCTGGACGCGGTCAAGCATGGCGCCAGCGTCGGGTTCATGGCCGACTTTGATGAGGCCCAGGCCCGCGTCTATCTGAGCGGCGTGCAGGCCAGCATCGAGGATGGCAGCCTGTTGCTGTGGGTGGTGGTCCGTGAGGAGCAGGTGATCGCCAGCGTGCAATTGGCGCTGTGCCAGAAAGCCAACGGCCTGAACCGCGCCGAGGTGCAGAAGCTGTTGGTGCACAGCAGCGCGCGGCGTCATGGCCTGGGCCAACAATTGATGCATACCCTGGAACTCGCCGCCCGCCAGCACAAGCGTGGCCTGCTGTACCTGGACACCGAGGCCGGTTCGGCCGCCGAAGCCTTCTACCAGGCGCTGCGCTACACCAAGTTGGGCGAATTGCCCGATTACTGCCAAAGCCCGGACGGGCGCTACACCCCGACCGCCATCTACTTCAAGACACTGGGGCAACCTGCATGATTCCTGGCGAATATCAGATCCAGCCTGGCGACATCGAACTCAACGTGGGCCGGCGCACCGTCAGCCTGAGCGTGGCCAACAGCGGCGACCGACCGATCCAGGTCGGCTCGCATTATCATTTTTTCGAGACCAACGACGCACTGACCTTCGACCGCGCCGCCAGCCGTGGCATGCGCCTGAATATTCCAGCGGGCACGGCGGTGCGGTTTGAGCCGGGGCAAAGTCGTGAAATCGAGTTGGTGGATTTGAGCGGTGGACGGCGGGTATTTGGCTTCGCCGGGAAAATCATGGGTGATCTTTAGGGGCTTCACTGATCGTTCCCACGCTACGCGTGGGAATACATCCGGTGACGCTCTGCGTCACGACTTTAAGAGCGGACGCAAAGCGTCCAGGGCTGCATTTCCACGCAGAGCGTGGGAACGATCGAGGAATAACGTGCGATGAAAATTTCCAGACAAGCCTATGCCGACATGTACGGCCCCACCGTCGGTGACAAGGTCCGCCTGGCCGACACGGAGCTGTTCGTCGAAGTGGAGAAAGACTTCACGGTCTATGGCGAAGAAGTAAAATTCGGCGGCGGCAAGGTGATCCGCGACGGCCAGGGCCAGAGCCAATTACTCGCCCATGAAGTCGTCGACACGGTCATCACCAACGCGCTGATCATCGACCATTGGGGCATCGTCAAGGCCGACGTCGGTTTGAAGAACGGCCGCATCGCCGCCATCGGCAAGGCCGGTAACCCGGACATCCAGCCCGGTGTGACCCTCGCCATCGGCGCCAGCACCGAAGTGATCGCCGGCGAAGGCATGATCCTCACCGCCGGCGGTATCGACAGCCACGTGCACTTCATCTGCCCGCAGCAGATCGAAGAGGCGCTGACCAGCGGCGTGACCACCATGATCGGCGGCGGCACCGGGCCGGCCACCGGCACCAATGCCACCACCTGCACCTCCGGGCCCTGGCACCTGGCACGCATGCTCCAGGCCAGCGATTCGTTCCCGATGAACATCGGTTTTACCGGCAAGGGCAACGCCAGCTTGCCCGAGCCGCTGATCGAGCAGGTCAAGGCCGGCGCCATCGGCTTGAAGCTGCATGAGGACTGGGGCACCACCCCGGCGAGTATCGACAACTGCCTGAGCGTGGCCGATGAGTATGACGTGCAGGTGGCGATCCACAGCGACACCCTCAACGAGTCCGGCTTCGTCGAAACCACCCTCGCCGCGCTCAAGGGGCGCACCATCCACACCTATCACACCGAAGGTGCCGGTGGCGGCCATGCGCCGGATATCATCAAGGCCTGTGGTTTCCCCAACGTGTTGCCCAGCTCCACCAACCCGACACGGCCGTTCACCCGCAACACCATCGACGAACACCTCGACATGCTGATGGTCTGCCATCACCTGGACCCGAGCATTGCCGAAGACGTGGCGTTTGCCGAAAGCCGCATCCGTCGCGAAACCATCGCCGCCGAAGACATCCTGCACGACCTCGGCGCGTTCTCCATGATCAGCTCCGACAGCCAGGCCATGGGCCGCGTCGGCGAAGTCATCACGCGCACCTGGCAGACCGCCGACAAGATGAAGAAACAGCGCGGCGCCCTGCCCGGCGACGGCGTGGGCAACGACAACTTCCGCATCAAGCGCTACATCGCCAAGTACACCATCAACCCGGCGATCACCCACGGCATCAGCCATGAAGTGGGCTCGATCGAAGTGGGTAAGTGGGCCGACCTGGTGCTGTGGCGCCCGGCGTTTTTCGGGGTCAAGCCGACGTTGATTCTCAAGGGCGGGGCGATCGCATCGAGCCTGATGGGCGATGCCAACGCGTCGATTCCCACCCCGCAACCGGTGCACTACCGCCCGATGTTCGCCAGCTTCGGCAGCTCGCTGCAGGCCACCAGCCTGACCTTTATCAGCCAGGCGGCATTTGCCGCCGGGCTGCCCGAAGCCTTGGGTTTGAAAAAGCAGATCGGCGTGGTCAAGGGCTGCCGCTCGGTACAGAAAACCGACCTGATCCATAACGACTACCTGCCGCAGATCGACGTCGACCCGCAAACCTACCAGGTCAAGGCCGACGGCGTGTTGCTGTGGTGCGAGCCGGCGGAAATGCTACCGATGGCGCAGCGCTATTTCCTGTTTTAACTTGCGGCCAGCTCCTCACGGGTCAACGCTTCGATCAGGTTGGCCTCTTCGATCGCCAGTTGGGCCTGCAAGTCCTTGGCCTGTGCCGCATATTCATCGCTGGTCAGCAGGCCGCTCGCGGACTGCTCGTACAGCACCGCCAGGCGCTCCTGGTACGGCTTGCTCAGGGCATCGAACTGCGTGCGGTATTTATGCGTCACGTAGTCGAGCCAGAAGTCCCGGGACAACAGCGCTTCGAACTCCTGCGGCGAATTGTCGAGTGCGAGCACCCGCGTGCGAGCGCTGTCGAGCATCGCCTGGGTGACACTCCCCATGTGGGTGAATCGCACCTGTTCCGGTTGGCCGGGCAAGTCGAGCTGGTCGGCGCCCTTGAGGCCGAAGCGATAAGCCAGGCGGATTTCGACCTCCTCCAGGCGGCTGATGCGCCGGGCTTTCTCGGCATTGCTCAAATGCGGCGTGGCGTTGATGGCAGCGGTCCGTTCGGCAATGTCGTTGAGGGCGATTTTTTCCACCTCATCCAAGCGGAACAACCCTCGCGACAGAGTGCGCAATGCCGCGCCCTGGGTCGCGTCGGTGGCGGCTGCCCGTGCCTTGTAGACCATCGCCATGACTTCGAGGTTGCTGAACGACAACGCCGCCCGATCACAACACGCCGGCCGGCCGGCCCATTCGAACATCTGCTCGCGCAGGCGCTCCGACTCGCTGCTGTTTTGCGTGATGCAGTCGATCACCTCCCAGACACGGCCTTGCAGGTCGGTGTGCTGCTCGCTGACCACCTGCAAATCGCTGAGCATCCGGAAAAACCCCGCGCTCCCCGGCCGTTCCCGCAGTGCCAGCCACTGAGCCCTGCGCGTCGCCAATTGCTCCTCGGCAAAACCCAGGCTCCAGCGCTCGAACACCAACCCTGGGGCCGTATTCAAGAGTTCACGGTGAGCAATGCGCAAGGCCGAGACCACCAACAGGTTCGGGCTGCCCGGCTCACTCAATGCGTTCTGCTCGAGGCGTTCGGAATACACCCGCACCTGCGCCAGCGTCGCTTCGCTCAGCGGGTTGTTGCTCACGTTGGCCACCCGGCTCAGGCGCACCGATTGCGCCCGTTGCTCGGGCAGCGGCGCGACCAGGAAGTCCGGTAGCGTGGTGATCTGGTTGCCGCTCAAGTCGACCATGTCCAGCAGCGGCTGCTCACCCAACCCCGGCGGCCAGGTGTCGATATTGACGTTTTTCAGGCTCAGCGAACGCATGTCGGGAATCCGGCTGAAATCCGGCGCGATGCCCAGTGGGTTGTTGTCCAGCCACAACGCTCGCAGGCTGCTGCGACCGGCCAGGACCTCGGCGGTCTGCGGGGTCAACTGGATCTGGTTTTTCTGCAAGAACAAGCGCGTCAACCCGTGCATCTCGCCCAGGGCCGGTGGCAGTTCACGCAGTTGGTTGTTCGACAGATCCAGCCAGCGCACGCTGCGATAACGCGCCAGGAAACCTTCGGGGGAGGCGCTCAGCGCCATCCCGCTGAGCTTGAGCGAACCGACATGCGAGAAATCCGCATCCAGGTCCGGCAGGCTGGGCAGCCGCAGATTGCCCAGGTCCAGCTCGAGGCCGATAGGAGTACCGTCATGGGCCAGTTTCATCGGCGCCTCGCGACGCCAGCATTGCAGGATGCGTGACTTGGCGATGTAGCGGTCATCCCGCGTCGTCGCGTTGCTGCGCAGTTGATCGGAGCGAATATAGCGTTCACTGGCGCCGCCACCGGAGAAAGCCCAGGCGTTGAGCTGTTCGGTCAGCCTGTCGAACTCGGTCGCACGCCGCGCCAACTCTGCTTCGGCGCCATCGCCCAGGCTCCAGATCAGCTCTCTGGCGGCCTTGATGGTCTTGTCCGGGTACATGCGCTGCACCGTCAAAATGGCGGGGGACTCGACGGAAAACGCATCGGCAATCCCACTCTGCGCCAACTCCGGTACGACCTCGCCCAAACGCTTCCAATAGTTGTCCACCTCCAGCATGCAGGCTTCGGAGAACGTGTTGCCGCCGATCACCGTCACACCATTGATCTGTATCGTGCGTTGGAAATGTTCGGCCTGCGGGTAGAGGTGTTCTCGCGGGATCTCGCTCAGTTGGTTGTTGCGCAGGTCCACGCGCAGCAGGTCGGCCTGGCTCAGCAGGCCCCGGGGCCACTGGGTGATGCCGGTATTGCTCAGGTCGAGGAATTTGAGACGCTGCAGGGCAGTGAAATCCGGCGTTATGTGCAGGGGGTTGCCGGCCAGGTCAAGGCTTTGCAGTTGATCCAGCCCGGCGAGTTTTTCAGCACTGGCGTCGGTCAGGCGAATGCGGTTGCCGCGCAAGCGCAGATGAGTCAGCTGGTGCAGGTCACCGACAATATCGGGCAGTTCGGTCATACCGGTATCGCTGATGCGCAGTTCGTGGATGTGCGTGAAGTTTTTCAGGAAGACCTGGGTGTCGGCATTCCAGACGATTTTGCCGAGGGCCAGTTCCTGCACGTGGCTGAAATCGGCGGTCAGCGCCGGCAGGCTGCGCGGGGCGATGGCCGACAGCGACAGTTCGCTGCCGGTTTCGCGGCGCCAGCAACGTCGAATGTCCATGGCGAACCGTGCGCCACTGGCATCGGACGGCGTATCGGTGGCGCGCACCCACGCCTTGAGGCTGCGATCCAGGTTGGCGTAGTCAGCTTCCAGTTGCGTCAACCGGACCCGCACATCGGCCCCCAGGAACTGGATATACACACTGACATCGGCATCGGAAAACGAAGGGTACAAGCGCCGCACCCGCGCCTCATTGCTGCGCAGCGTGTTCACCAGTTGCTTGAAACCGCGCCCTCCCCCGAGCAGGCGCATCGTGGGATCAATGACCGGGCGGCGTAACGGGTGATCGAGCAACACCGTACGCAAGGGTTCGCGTGGCAAGGGGTTGCGCAGGATGGCCGACTTGAGCTGCGTCACGTGGGTGAAATTCATCGCCTGTTGTTCGGCCGGTGTGAGCACTTGCCACAGCGCCGTGTAAAAGTCCTCGCCCTGAAACTGCCCATCGGCGTCCTGCACCAGGATTCGCCGCGCAGTGGCCTCGGGATGGCCGATGGCATCCAGCACCTGGCCCTCGGCAAAATGCTCGCGCAGTTCCAGGCGTGTACCGCGTGCCCAGCCCGGCAACAGTTCCAAGGTGCGCAGCGCAAGGCGCTGAGTGTCGATATTGCTCATCGAGTCGAGGAACAGGCCCTCATAGGCGCGGGATACACGGACCTCCTGCTCGCTCCAGCGCAGCCGCTCATGGATCGGGCCGGGCAGGCGCCGGCTGCTGCGAAAGACTTGCAGGTCCTCGGCGCTCATCCCATCGAGCAATAGCTTGGCCACCGGCGCGGGCAATTGCGGGTAGGTGTTGAGCACACGCTGCACGTCGACATCGGCGGAGCAGTTCTGCGCCTTATAGCGTTCTTCCAGCAGCGAGCCTTTGAGCTGTTCGGCGGCGTCGGCCAGGTACAGGCGCAACTGGGCGGCGCGTTCGCCGAGCGTCTGCGCGGCCATGCCGGGTATGTCCTTGAGCGCCGGGTCGGTGCCTTGCAGGGTGTACAGCACCTGTTCGAGTAATTCGCCCCGCGCTTGTTGCACCGCATCCAGTGCGACGACCCGGCGAACCTGGGACGCGGGCGCCGGGTCGTTCCATAGCTCGCGCCCGTCACTGCCGAGCACACGCAGCGAGGGCTCGTTGGAAAGCATGCCACGGCGTTTCATCAGCTCCAGTTGCAGCGTCGCATCGGCCTTGGCGTAGGTCGCAGGATTGCGACTGCGCAATTGCTCGATACTGTTCTCCAGCTCGCGATGCAAGGCAAAGCGCTTGAGACTGTCGGCCAACAGCCGCGGCGTGGCGTGCTGGTCGAACAACGCTTCACGCAGCGCCTCGGTCTCGACCCCGCTGGCCAGGCGCGCCTGTTGCAAGCGCTCGGCGCTGAGGTCGGCGGCCGGTTTGCCCAGTCGCCGCAGCAAGGTCGCCTCGCCCCAGGTCAGCGGGTCTTCGCCTTCGTGGGTCCAGGCACCTTCGCCGTTGTGTTCCAGCAGCGGGCGATAGGCCTCCGTGCGGTCTGGGTGCTGCACACGGTACTGGCCGGTGCTGGTTTCCTGCTCGACCTGATAGTGCTTGCCTTCAAGGACCAGCACCGGTTTTCCCTCGTGACGGTACAGGCCCAGGCCGTCGGGTTTGGCATCCGTGGCCAGCTGGATATTGGCTTTGTAGCGTGACAAGTCCGGGTTCCACAGCTTCTGCTTGCCGTCGGCCAGGATCACCGGCTTGAGCGCCTCGACCACACCGGACACTTGCACGTGGGGCAGCACGGTGGCGCCGGTGCCGAGCATGGCCACGTTCAGCGCGATGCTGGAAAAATGCGCCCACATTTCACGGGTCTCGCCTTGTTCATAGGCATCGATGCCCTCGTACACTTCCTCGCACATCTGCGCGGCGCCCACCACCAGCATGAGTGGCCCCAGGCCCGGCACCACGAAGGCGGCCAGGTTGAACACGCTGAGCACGGCATCCTTGAAACCTTCCAACCGGGCCGCACGGGCCTTGGCGTCTTCGTCATCGGTGGGCACCGCCACAGCGCGGGCATCGGCAAGGATTTTGTCGACATGGGCCTGGTGGCGGTGCTGCCACAGGTCGCCTTTGATGGTCGATTCGTCCATCGCCAGCTCCGCGGGTTGGACCGACCGCGAAGGCCGGTACAGCGCGTTGATTTTGTCGAAGAACGCTCCTTGCTCGGACACCGGCACGAACCGGCTGAAGAAGCGCCGGTACTCGAGGCTCTTCAAGCGCTCGCCCAAATCGGCCAGAAACTCGTACAGGTTGGCGTATTCCTTCAGCGGTTGCTGTGGGTCATCGGGCAGGTACACCACCAGGCGCTCGACCCGCGCCGCGCGCTTGCGCCTTGGCCCGATCAACAACGGCCCGACCAGCTCCACGCCCAGCAACTGCAGGTTGGCGAACGTCACCGGGCGGCCATCCAGCGTCGGGGCGGCCTTGGCGGCGAGCACATGCTTGAGCATCCGGTAGGCATCACTGCTGATCCCGGCACCGACCAGGTAGCTGTTGGGCTTCTTGGCGAATTGCTGCCAGGCGATTTCAGTGCTGAGCGCCAGTTGCTGGCGCTGATGCTCCTGCAGTTGCTTGACCAGCGCCTGGCGTTTTTTCTCGTCCTTGGGTTGCAGGATATCCTTGATGTGTTGCTGGTACAGGCGACCCAGATCCAGGCTGCGACACAGTTTGGCGAACGCAGAAGGTGCAATGGGCTTGGCCTGGGAGTTGACCGCCGCGAAGTCCGGGATGACGTCGCCGTCGTAGCGGCCCCAGCCGGTGATGATTTCGCAATCGGCGCAACGCGCCGGGTGTTCTTCTTCGGGCAGGAAGTTGGCCAGCGCCACCTCCAGCAACGACACGCCCCGGTACTCCTCATCCAGCCGCGATGTGCGGGTGCGGTCAAAGCTGAAAAAACCATAGAAATCATCACGGGCGCCGGGCGCGAACTTGCGCGCCAGGTAGACGTTGCGCACATCTATATCGAGCTTGAAGCGTTGCTTGATCGCGGCTTTGAGCAAGGGTTCGGCGAACGCTTGCACATCCTGGATCGTTGCAAGGGTGGCATCGACCTGATTGAAGATTGCGCGGTACCGGCTATGGCTGGCGGCCAGCGCTTGTTTCTGGGTGCCCGAGGCCTTGATGTACCACGCGGGCAAAACCAGCGCGTGGTCGGCCAGTTCCTGCCGGCGCGGCGCCCGCGCCTGGCTGAACCAGCTCGGCACGCGGGCCTTGATAAAGTCGTAGTGAACACCCCGAAGGTCGGCATGGAACACACCTTCGGGGCGCGGTGCTGGGGTTTTGCGGTCTGACATGAGCGGTCGTCCGTCACTGATGGAAACCTCAGCCTACGCAACGACCGTGCGCCACAGTGCCTGCTTAGTTACCGCACAGCGGCACTGAACTGCCGTCTCAGGCGGCGGCGTCGAGGGCTGCGACTTCCTGGCGTGATAAGGCCAGCAGCCGTTGGTTGCGCGTTGTGTCGAGTTCGATCTGCAGCGCGGTCACCGCCGCACCGTAGGCTTCGTCCAGGGCCTGATGCTCATCCTCCAGGCGCGAGCGACGCTGCTCGGACTCGCGCTCGAGGGTGTCGAACGACTCGGGGTATCTGGCCTTGAGGTAATCCACCCAGTAGCTGCGGCTGATCAGGTCTTCGTAAAACGGCTCGCCCTGTTCGGCCTGCTGTACGATTTCAATCGCCTGTTTCAGCACCTGACCCCGGATGGGCAGGCCGGAGAGCATGCCCTGCGGCTGCCCGGGCAAGTCCAGTGGGGCCTTGAGGCCAAGGCGGTATTCAAGGCGCACTTCGGCCTTGTCCACATGCGGCCCCGCCACCCCATCCGCCAGTTTCTCCACTTCGCCCAGGCGAAACAGGCGCCGCGACAGGTGCAGCAACGCCGCGCCTCTGGCCGGTAGGTCATGCGGGTCGATCGCCTGTACCGCCTGGTACTCGAACACCTTCACTTCCAGCTCGCTGAAGGTCAGCATGCGTCCGTCCGCGCAGGTACCGTGCGTGCTCGACAGGCTGAACAGCAATTGACGCAATTCGGTATTGGCAGTGGCGGCCTCGATCACCGTCCATACGCGGCGGGTCAGGTCGTCGGAGTCCGCGCGATAGTCTGCGGATAACCGCAGCCGGGCCAGCAAATGGAAAAACGCCTGGTTGTCGGGCTCGCTTGCCAATTGCAGCCACTGCTTACTGCGCACGTGATTTTCGGGCACAGACAAACTGAAGACCCAGGGCAACAACTCCGAAACACCGGAGTCATTCTGCGCAAGCACCTCGTAGCCTTGAGCAGATGACACATGAGTTCCCAAGGTCTCTTCATCGCTATCCGGTTCAATATCCGGCAGGGTCCTTGCGCGCTGCATCGGTCTCATTACACGAGGGCTGGACGGGGGGCTGCCGAGAGGCGAATCATCCGTGCTGTCAATGTGGTAGTCCGGCCGTGGAATCCCAGTCGCCCAATTCAAAGGCTCAGGCGTCGGAGCAAGCGGTGTCTCGTTCCTTTCTCTGACCCTGGACGGCCAAAGCATGGGCCTCGATGACGCACCCGATTCCGGCGTTTGCCTGTAGAGGGTATCCAGAGGCGGTACGCCGGAAAAGCTGTTGCGAAAATCGTAGTTCAACTGCCAAAGAGACCGCTCCGCTCCCATTACCAGCTCAGTCACATGGGAGAAATCACCGCTGAGGACAGGCAGGTCCCGCAGTTCGTCAGTGGGTACGCCGGAGAGGTCCAGGCCCGTGGAAAAACCTGATACGTCGTAGCGCTTCATCAAGCCTTCAACCCAACAAGCCATGAACATCCGCATCGTTTGTTGCCTGCCCGACCTCACCGCCACTGACGTCCCCCTGTCATGCCATTGCTCCAGTTCACGCAACTGCGCTGCGTATTCATCGCTGAACGCCTCGACGGCTTCGAAGCGGGCCTGGGCGTCCGGCCAGCGATCGACAATCCTGTCGATCAAGACATACAGACGCGAGCTCGGGTGGTACGTGACCGGCGCAATGAACTGGCCCATTCGCTCGATCTGGCCCATGGCATACCCGGCCACCATGTGCTCCAGGTCGACCTCGTGCTGGGGGTGGTTCTTGATGTACTCATAAGCCGGTTTGAAGTTTTCTCGCGTCAATTTCGACCAGTCCAGTGACAGGCCCGCCCAAAGCTTTTCATGCCCCGGCTGGAGCAGACGCGCAGGCAATTGCCGCACGGTCGAGTATTGCAAGTTCAGGCGTCCGAGTTGAGGCAGGTCCAACGCGCTTTCTGGAAAGTGGCCCTGGTGGGTGTCGGAAATCGTCAGTTCGCGCAGCTGGGTCAGCGGGCGAACGTCCAGATGATCGAACGAGGTGAGTACGCGATGCAGCTTCAGCGAACGCAGGTTGACCAGGCTCGCCACTTCGGCGGCCGCTTGGGGTTGGAATTCCACGAGGCCGTCGAGGGTCAGCGCCCTCAGCTCGGGCAGGCGATGCACGCCCGAGGGTAGATGGGGTACACGCTCCGAGGGCACATCCAGCCTGAGTTCGCGCACATTGGGAAAACGCTCCAGCATCTGGTTGATGTCGCGATCCGTTGGGGTATCCCCGCTAATCCGCAACTTACGCACATGGGAAAAATCGGCATCCAATAACGCCGGCAGTCGATCCTGGGCCGAGATTTCCAGTGCCGTATAGCGCGGGTCTTCGGCGGCCAGCGGCGCGTTGCGCCAACTGTCCTTGATGCTCAGGGCTGCGCGCTGCTTGCTTCTGCGGTTACCACCACGTGCGGCAACCCACTGGTCGAGCCTGGCTTCCAGGCGTTGCCATTCGCTCAGGCGATCATCAAGCAGGCTGAGAATTTGCGAGTTGCTCTTACCCGCGCGCAGTTGTTCGAGGATAAACCCGTTGGCCTGCTGCTCCGTCAGTTGCGGGTAAACGTCACGCACTCGTCTGACCAGTGCCGGCGCTTGCCCTTCCCCGCGACCACTGGCCGGGTAGCCCAAACGCATCCGGCCGATACGCTGCGGCGGTCGCAGGCGCGGCAGGCGCCTGTCGAGGACCTGCACCGCGTCGGCCGGGTGGGCGAGCGCATACTCGGTGATCGCCTGGCGCAACTCGGCACTGCGGGCCACCTCGGCAATGCCCAAGGCCTGGCGGGCGGCATCCGGCAAGGCATGCATCAACGACGGGTAAAAATTGTCGCTGTCCCTCGGTACGCTGTTGAGGGTTTCGCCACGCTCGTTGAAGGCCTGGTAGGACGGGCCTTTCTTGACCAGGTATTTGCGCTGCGTGGCACGGATGTCGCCAACGCCTGCAATTAACTGCCCATCGATGCCGCCGTCGCGGATTTCCAGGCGCAGGTCCTCCGGCCAGCCCGGCAATTGGCCCAGGGCATGCAGGGCCAGGCGTTTGCTGTCAGTGGCGGCCAGGTTGTCCATGTGCAATCCGGCCAGTGCTCGGCTGACGCGCCCCTGGCGTGCATGCCAACGTGATTGTTCCAACAGTGACAGAGGCGCGCGCGCAGTGCGCAGGCGGGTCAACTCTTCAGCAGAGGCGTGGTCCAGCACACTTTGCGCCGCCGGTTCACTTAAACCTGGGGTCAGGCGCTGCAGTTTCTGTACATCGGGGTCCTTGGCCGCTCGGCCTTGGTAGAGGCTTTCGAACAACGCCGGCTGGCGGGTACGGGCAAAGTCGGCCAACTGCTTGCGTAACTCCTCGGGCCGGGCGGCTTCGACACGGGCCGCTTCACCGCCCAGTAAACGGGTGACTTCCACCTCATCGAGGGACGCCAGAAGACGCACCGGCAGCTGGCCGCCGAGCACGTCGGCGCGGCTGATTTTGATCGGCGCCTTGGCCGTGCTCCCCGAAGGTAAATGCTGGCTGCCGTATTGAATCGAAGGGCCGCTCAGCTCGGCGCTCTCGAACACTTGCAGCACTCGCCCCACGGGCCAGCGCGGTAATTCGCAGACCAGTGCCGGGGCGTACAGGTAACGCTCATCGATCGGCTGCTTGCCCTCCAACTGCGCCAAGACCTGCTGCACGCCTCGTTCGGCCTCGAACAGACGCAGGGTATCGTCCAACTCAGGCGGCGGCGCGGCGTTGTCCAGATGCATCTTGCGCAGGCTGCTGTCGCTGACCCCGCTGATATCGGCGGCCCTGAGCAACGCGTCGTCACTGTAGCCTTCGACAATCGGCCCCATACGCCGCAGTAACGTCAGGCGGTCCCACGCCAGCGGCTGCTCATGCACCTGGCGCCAGGCACCGGCGCCGTTATGCACCAGTGGCGGTTGATAGGCCAGTGCATCACTGGGGTGTTGGATGCGCCAGCGCTGCGTCGACTCATCAAAGGCGTGCTCGACCACCTTGTCGCCCAGGCGCAGATAATGTTTGCCGGCGACTGCATACTGCCCCAGCGGGTTGGCCTGGCCCTCAAGCTTGAGGTCCTGGTGATACACCGACAGGTCCGCCCGCCACAGCTTTTGCTTGCCGTCGGCCAGGATCACCGGCCTGAGCGCATCCACCACGCCGGACATTTGCACTTGGGGCAGTACCGTAGCGCCGGTGGCAAGCATGGCCACGTTCAGCGCAATACTGGAAAAGTGCGCCCACATTTCGCGGATTTCGCTTTGTTCGTAGGCTTCGATGCCTTCATACACTTCTTCGCACATCTGCACCGCGCCCACCGCCAGCATGATCGGCCCCAGGCCCGGCACCACAAAGGAGGCCAGGTTGAACACGCTGACCACGGCGTCCTTGAATCCCTGCATTCGCGCTGCCCGGGCCTTGGCGTCTTCGTCATCGGTGGGCACTGCCACGGCGCGGGCATCGGCAAGGATCTTGTCGACACTGGCCTGGTAGCGGTGCTGCCACAGATCGCCCTTGATGGTCGCTTCGCCCATCCGCCAGTCAGGCGGTTGAGGCAGCCGCGACGACTGATACAACGCATTGAGCTGTCGGAAGAACTCACCTTGTTGAGACACCGGCACGAACCGGCTGAAATAGCGCCGGTACTCCGTATCTTTCAAGCGGCCACCCAGGTCGGCCAGGAACTCGTACAGGTTGGCGTACTCCTTCAGCGGCTGCTGCGGGTCATCGGGCAGATACACCGCCAGGCGCTCAACGCGCGCCGCACGGATGCGCGAGGGGCCGATCAGCAGCGGGCCGACCAGTTCCACCTCGAGCAACTGCAGGTTGGCGAAAGTGACGGGGCGACTGTCCAGCGTCGGGGCGGCATTGGCGGCCAGGACCTGCTTGAGCATCTGGTAAACAGCGCTGCTGATCCCTGCGCCGACCAGGTCGCTGTCGGGCTTCTTGGCAAATTGCTGCCAGGCGATTTCAGTGCTGAGCGCCAATTGCTGGCGCTGGTGCTCCTGCAACTGACCGGCGAGCGCCTGGCGTTCAATCACCCCCCTGGGTTGCAGGATGGTCTTGATGTGCTGTTGATACTGGCGGCCCAGATCCAGGCTGCGGCACAGCTTGGCGAACGCGGCGGACGCAATGGGTTTGGCCTGGGAGTTGACCGCTGCGAAGTCGGCAATGACCTCACCGTCGTAGTCACTCCAACCGGTGATGATTTCGCAATCGGCGCAACGCGCCGGGTGTTCTTCTTCGGGCAGGAAGTTGGCCAGCGCCACCTCCAACAACGATACGCCCCGGTACTCCTCATCCAGCGGCGATGTGCGGGTGCGGTCAAAGCTGAAAAAACCATAGAAGTCATTACGGGCGCCGGGCGCGAATTTGCGCGCCAGGTAGACGTTGCGCACGTCTATATCGAGCTTGAAACGCTCCTTGATCGCGGCCTTGAGCAGCGGTTCGGCGAATGCCTGGACATCCTGGATCGTCGCAAGCGTAGCGTCGACCTGATTGAAGACCGTGCGGTATTTGGCATGGCTGGCGGCCAAGGCGCTTTTTTGTGCGGCGGTGGCCTTGATGTACCAGGCGGGGATGACCAGGGCATGGTCGGCCAGTGCTTGCTGGCGGGGCAGGCGAGCCTGGGAAAACCAGGGCGGGATGGCGCGCGTGAGGAAAGCGCCGTGAATGCCGGATGAAACGGCAGGGCGGGTGACGTCGGGCATGGTGTCGCTCCAATAGATGGGAGCGCTAGCACATCACGTCAATCGCGGCGGTCGGGCGTAGATAGTTGTCGCCATGCAGCGCCCCCCCGCCGGGGCGCTGCACTGAGGGTCAGAAGTTTTCGCGCGGGTTGAACGCGGCTTTCTGCGCCAGCTCTTGCCACAGCGCCTTGACCTCATCGTCAGCCGCCTTCGGCATCACCGCCTTGAGCTGCACGAACAGGTAACCCCGCTGCCCGGCCTTGTTCAGCAAACCGTGGCCCTTGGCGCGCATGCGCTGGCCATTTTGGCTGCCGGCCGGCACCTTGAGGTTGATCTTGCCGGTGAGGGTCGGCACCGCTACCTCGGCACCCAGCGCCAATTCCCATGGCGCCAGCGGCAGGTTGATCACCAGGTTTTCGCCGTCCACTTCAAATTTGGCGTGCGGCGCGAACTTGATGATCAGGTACAGGTCGCCATTGGCCCCGCCGCCAATACCCGGTGCGCCCTGCGCCTTGAGGCGGATGCGCTCGCCGTCGGCCACGCCGGCGGGGATCTTCACATTCAGACTCTTGGTGGTGTTGCTGACGTGACGGCCCGAGGCGTCGTATTGCGGCACCTGGAAGTTGATCTGCTTGGACTCGGCAGACAGCGTCTCCTCGAGGGACACCGTCAGTTGCATCTCCACGTCCTGGCCTTTACGCCCGGCAGGTCGGCGCTGGCCACCGCCGAAAGCGTCGCCACGCGAGCCGAAGATCGAACTGAAGAAGTCCGAAAAATCGCCCGCATCCTGGCCGCCGCCGAAACCGCCACGGCTCTGCCAGCCCGGCGGCCCCTGAAACGGCTGGCCATGCTGGCCGTACTTGCGCAGTTCATCGTACTCGGCACGTTTGTCGGCGCTTTTGAGCGCCTCGTAGGCTTCGGACGCGTCTTTGAATTTCTCCTCGGCGTCTTTTTCCTTGCTCACATCAGGGTGATATTTGCGCGCGAGCTTGCGATAAGCGGCCTTGATTGCCTTGTCGTCCGCGCTCGGCTCAACGCCCAATATCTTGTAGTAGTCTTTGAAATCCATCGGCGGTTCACCATCCTAAATCGGGATCGCACAGCCCGGGGCACAACGTGCGCTGCTTTGCACCTGTTGAGTCTTGTGGCCTGGGAGTGCGTCAAAGTGTTATCGGCGCTTGCCGTATGCAACAGATGTGGGGGCAAATTGCGCACTTTCAAGCACGATTTAACAGAGCGTTGGCCTACGCATCCGCCTTCGACTGGCATACACTGCGCGGCCGTTTTTTCGACCGGAACCCGATAGACATGAACAGCCCCTCCCCAGCCCGTGCCTGCGGCATCGACTTCGGCACGTCCAACTCCACCGTCGGCTGGATCCGCCCCGGCATGGAAACGCTCATCGCGCTGGAAGACGACAAGATTACCCTGCCGTCGGTGGTGTTCTTCAACATCGAGGAACGTCGTCCGGTCTACGGCCGCCTGGCCCTGCACGAGTACCTCGAGGGCTACGAAGGCCGTTTGATGCGCTCGCTCAAGAGCCTGCTGGGCTCCAAGCTGATCAAGCACGACACCAGCGTGCTGGGCACTGCGATGCCGTTCAAGGACTTGCTGGGCCTGTTTATCGGCCAGCTCAAGAATCGCGCCGAAGCCACCGCCGGCCGCGAGTTCGAGGAAGTTGTGCTGGGCCGCCCGGTGTTCTTCGTCGATGACGACCCGCTGGCCGACAAAGAAGCCGAAGACACTCTGGTGGAGGTGGCGCGTAAGCTGGGCTTCAAGGAAGTCTCGTTCCAGTACGAACCGATTGCGGCGGCATTCGACTACGAGTCCACCATCGAAAAAGAAGAGTTGGTGCTGATCGTCGACATCGGCGGCGGTACTTCAGACTTTTCCCTGGTGCGCCTGAGCCCGGAACGCCGCACCGTCGATAATCGCCACGCCGACATCCTCGCCACCGGCGGCGTGCATATCGGCGGCACCGACTTCGACAAACAACTGTCGCTGGCCGGCATGATGCCGTTGTTCGGCTACGGCAGCCGCATGAAAAGCGGTGCCTATATGCCCACCAGCCACCACATGAACCTGGCGACTTGGCACACCATCAACTCGGTGTACTCGCAAAAATCCCAGCTGGCGCTGGGCAGCATGCGCTACGACATCGAAGACACCGGCGGCATCGACCGGCTGTTCAAGCTGATCGAACAGCGTGCCGGCCACTGGTTGGCGATGGAAGTGGAAGAGACCAAGATCCAGCTGACCCACGAAGAAAACCGCCATGTGCCACTGGACCGTATCGAAAAAGGCCTGAGCGTCGACCTCAGCCGTGCCTTGTTCGAGTCGTCCATCGACAGCCTGCTGGAGCGGGTGCGCGGTAGCGTGACGCAGTTGCTCAACGACGCCTGCGTAGGCGTCGAACAGGTGGACACGGTGTTCTTTACCGGCGGTTCCAGCGGTATTCCGGCACTGCGCCAGAGCATCTCGGCGATGCTGCCGAAGGCGCGGCATGTGGAAGGGAATATCTTCGGCAGTATCGGCAGTGGGCTGGCGATTGAAGCCAGCAAGCGGTACGGCTACTGAGTTTCAGCTGAAAGACCGTGGCGCCCTCATCGGGAGCAAGCCCCCTCCCACACTTGAATGTGTACACTCGTCAAAGTGTGGGAGGGGGCTTGCTCCCGATGGGGCCGGCCCAGACAGCACAAGCCTTAAACCATCCCCCCGAGCTTCAGCTCACTCTTGAGATACGCGTAGTAAATCGGCCCCGCTACAACGCCCGGCAAGCCGAACGCCGCCTCGAATACCAACATCGCCAACAGCAGCTCCCATGATTTGGCGCTGATCTGCCCGCCCACAATGCGCGCGTTGAGAAAGTACTCGACCTTGTGGATCACGATCAGATACCCCAACGCCGCGACCGCCACCCAAATCGACAGCGACAACGCCACGATCGTGATCAGGGTGTTGGACAGCAGGTTGCCGATCACCGGCAGCAGGCCCAGCAGGAAGGTCAGCACGATCAGGGTCTTGGTCAACGGCAGGTGGATGCCGCACAAAGGCAGCACCACGGCCAGGAACACGGCGGTGAAGGCGGTGTTGAGCGCGGCGATCTTGATCTGGGCGAAGACGATGTTGCGAAACGCCTGGACCAGCAGGTGCAGACGGTCGAACAGCGCGGCGGCCAGGGGTTTGCGTTTGGTCAGGTCGGGCACGCGCTGCAAGGCGATGATCGCACCGAGCACCATACCGATCAGCAGGGTGACGAACATGTGGGCGGCATCTTTGCCCACCAGTTGCAGTTCGCTCAGGTGTTTGCTCAGCCAGTCGCCGATGGCCACGCGGAACTCGGCGGCGCTGGCGGGCAAGTAGGCATCGAGGAACGGCGGCAACTGGCCGCGTGCGCGGTCGACCACCCCCATGAATTTGTCGAGGGAAGCCCCGGGGTTTTCCGCTTCGTGGAGCAGGAAGCTGATGGCACCGGCGAAGATCAGCGTCAGAACGCTGACGATCAATGTGCCGAGCAAGGCCACCGCGAGCCAACGCGCACGTCGCCCTTCGATCAGCCGTTGCAATTGCGGGGTGAGCATATTGACCAGCTCATACACCAGCAAACCCGCCAGCAGGCTAGGCAGTAGTTTCAATGGCAGGACCAGCAGCAACCCGCCGAAAATGATGATGCAACTGACCAGCAACAATACGTGACGCTGAGAAAACGTTGGCATACAGCCTCAAAACGAACGACGTTAAAGGATGTTGCTGCCGGAACGAAGTCGCTCGCCCCGGCAGCAGAGGGCTGTGTGCGAGTGTCGCAGCCTTCTATGGCTTGGGGCTATTACTTCTTCAGGCAAGTGCTCATAAAAGTCTTGCGCGCATCGCCGGTCAAGGCCTGGGTTTTCGCCGTGGCATTGCAGTCTTTCATCTTTTGCTGCTGAGGGGTCAGGGTTTTCGCAGCCGGAGCCGGGGCGGCCTTGAGGCATGTGCTCATGAAGGCTTTGCGCTCATCGCCCTTGAGCGCCTTGGTCGTGGCATCGGCGTTACAGGTGGTCATTTTGTTTTGCTGAGCGGTCTCGGCAAAGCTCTGGGAACACAGCAACAAACCGATCATCAACAGCGGAACACGCAACATCTTCATGGAGTTTTCTCCCTGTTACCGTGCCGAAGGGGCACGGCCTACGAGCAGTGTAGCCAAAACCTGTTACATCTTCAGCGTCCGCGAATATTTGACCGACGGTACTGCTCCGGCGTGCAACCGGCGTGGCGCTGGAACATGGCGATGAAGGCCGACGCGGTGCTGTAGCCGAGGTCAAAAGCGACGTGTTGCACACTGCGTTCGCTGTCCAGCGCCTCGATGGCGGCCAGGTAGCGCAAACGCTGGCGCCACTCACCGAAGCTCATGCCCAACTCCCGCACAAATTGCCGCGCCAGGGTGCGCTCGCTGACGTGCACGTGCTCGGCCCATTGTGCCAACGGCCGATTATCGCCGGGCTCGGCTTGCATGCCTTCCAACACACTCAACAGCCCGGGATGGCGTGCGTAAGGCAGAAAGCAATCGTGGATCGGTGCTTGCTTGAGCTGGTCGACCAGCACCTGGGCCAGGCGAATATCAGCGTCGGCCTGCGGGATATTGACGCCGCGCTGGGCGAAATCGCGCAGGATGGCCTTGAGGATGTCACTGATGGCCAGGGTGCACGGCTGCGCAGGGAGTTGCTCGCAGAGCTCCGGGGCCAGGCCCACCGAATGGTAGACGATCGCCTCGGCATTGTAGGAACTGTGCTCGGTATGCGGCGGCACCCACACCGCATACTGCGGGGGCGACATGAAGCGGCTGCCCGCCACCTCCATGCGCATGACGCCGCTGGCGGAATAATCCAGCGATCCCCAGAAGTGCTCGTGTGGGGTGCACTCGGTATCGGGGGCGAAATCGGAGTAACGGAAGTACACGGGGCTTGGCAGCTGGCGGAAATCCGCGAGGCGTACGGTATGTCTGGCCATGTTGTCTGGATACAAGGGTCGGTTGTCTGGTTTGCAGTATAAGCCGCTATCCAGACAGCGGATAATCGCGCCTCGTCAATACACCAGGTTTCTCTCGATGCAATACGCGTATCCCCTGCTGGCCATTTTTATCTGGGCCGGCAACACCGTTGTCAACAAACTGGCCGTGGGCTCGATTTTCCCGTCGGAGATCGGCTTTTATCGCTGGCTGCTGGCGGCACTGTTGTTCACCCCGTTCATGCTCAAGCCGGTGATTGCCCATTGGTCGAACATCCGCCCGAACCTGGGCAAGGTCTTTATCCTCGGCGTGCTCGGCATGGCCGTGTACCAGAGCCTGGCGTACTACGCAGCGTCCCTGACGAGCGCGACCAACATGGGCATCATCTTGTCGTTGATGCCGTTGATGGCACTGACCGCCGCGATCATCAGCCTCGGCCAGCGTCTCACCTTCGGCGCCCTTACCGGTGCGGTGCTGTCATTTGCCGGCGTGGTCGTGGTGGTGTCGGCCGGCAGCCTGGGCGCGCTGCTGCAACATGGGGTCAACCTGGGCGACGGCATGATGCTGGTGGCCACGCTCGCCTACGCGGTCTACAGCACCCTGTTGAAAAAATGGCAGTTGCGCCTGCCACCGCTGGTGTTGCTGTATCTGCAAGTGCTGGTGGCCGTGGTAGTGCTGTTTCCGCTGTTCCTGTTCTCGGCCAAGGCCGGCTTGGGCTGGGCGAATATTCCACTGGTGCTGTACGCCTGCTTGCTGGCTTCGATGCTCGCGCCGTTGGCCTGGATGCACTCGGTGAAGACCCTGGGCCCCAGCCGCACCACGCTGTTTTTCAACCTGCTGCCGTTGATCACGGCGCTGATCGCAGCGTTGGTATTGAAAGAAGAGTTGGCGCTGTATCACTTGGTGGGCGGTTTGCTGACGTTGGGTGGGGTGATTCTGTCGGAGCGCTGGACCACACCGGTCAGGGCGGCCTGAACTCATCACGCTTTAAACCCCGGCATCCTTCAAGCGCCGCGCATGCTCGACAAACAAGCGGATAGGCTCGGCGCCCTTGCCCACCAGGCCCATGGATTGGTTGACGATATCGAAGTGATCCAAGGCATAGTCGTCACCGATCACCACCCCCAGGTGCGAGCTGTAGCGCCCGACCATGCCGTCGCACTGGCCCTTTTCCCGCACAAAGCTGCGGGCGAACAAGCGGCAGCTTCGATGGCTCCCGTCGAACAGGTTGCGCCCCCGGTCGGTGATGCCCGGCTGCAAGGTGCCCGACCACGAGTAATAGCGCACACCGTTGACCTCCTCCGGGCCCTGCCCGCCCCATGCCTGGGGTAGCCCCTGTGGGTACTGGCGATTGAACAGCGTTACGCCCTCGCTAGTCAGTGACTGATGCGAGGCGCGCAGATCCGCCTTGAAGCGCGGCCCGCGATAGCCGGTCTCCAGCACGCCCATGCCCCAGGCGACCAGATGAAACAGCGAGCTGATGATGCGACCTTTTACACCCTCGGGCGGGTAATGGAGATGGAAATGGTCGGCCAGTTCCGAGCCGTGGTTGGGGCCGGCCACCGAGGTCACCGAGGCCACCCATTCCGTGTGCTTGGCCGCTGCATAGCGAGCAGTGAGCGCGCCCTGGCTGTGGCCGATCAGGTTGACCTTGTCGGCGCCGGTCTCACGGCGAATGCGCTCGATGTGCACCAGCAATTGCTCGCCGCGCACCTCGCTGGAATCGAGCGGCGCGACTTGCACAGGAAAGACCTGCGCCCCGCCCGCCTGCAGCGCCGGGACTATGCCGTACCAGTATGGAAACCCGCCCAGGCGCACAAAGCCCAGCATGCCGGGGACCAATACCAGGGGGTAACGCGTGGCCAACGAATGCGACATGAGGCAAGTTTCCTCGAAACCCAATGCCTGCAGCCTAGCCCAGCCTCAAGTCCGACTTATGACGCTGTCGATAAATCCGATAAAACTTTTGCCCTTGCCTGGGACTCACAACTGGACGCGATCACGCCGGCAGAGCGTGGCGCAACACCGGATTAGTACCAGGAGATCGAGATGACCCAAGCAAATTTGACCGACGTCGCCACCCTGCGCAGCCGCGCCCGCCAGAACGTCGAAAACGGTGCCGTCACCGAAGGCTACGATGCCGACCGCGAAGAAATCATCCGCTTGCTCAACGCCTCGTTGGCCACTGAATTGGTCTGCGTACTGCGCTACAAGCGTCACTACTTCATGGCCAGCGGTATCAAAGCCTCCGTCGCCGCCGATGAATTCCTTGAACACGCGACCCAGGAAGCCGAGCACGCCGACAAACTTGCCGAACGCATTGTGCAGCTGGGCGGTGAGCCGGAGTTCAACCCGGACCTGCTGACGAAAAACTCCCACGCCCAGTACGTGGCCGGCAACTCGCTGAAAGAGATGGTCTACGAAGACCTGGTGGCCGAGCGTATCGCAGTGGACAGCTACCGCGAAATCATCCAGTACATCGGCGATAAAGACCCGACCACCCGCCGCCTCTTCGAAGAAATCCTCGCCCAGGAAGAAGAGCATGCCGACGACATGGCCGACATTCTGGAAAGCCTGTAACCCGGCAACATGCATGGCCAATATGGGAGGGGGCTTGCCTTAATGCCAGTCAGCTAAGGCTTAACGCTGTCTCTGTGGGAGGGGGCTTGCTCCCGATGAGGGTGAATCAGTCGATATCGCAATTGACTGACTCACCGCCATCGGGAGCAAGCCCCCTCCCACATTTTGGATGGAGATTGGGTGCCTTAACCTTTTACGGTTTTCGGCGCCTTGCCTTCCTTCATCTGCTGCAGCAACGGCGCGCACTGGTTGGGTTCATCGCCACTCGGTGCGACCAACGCCAGCAACCCCGCAGCGGGCCCCGCGATCACACCCAGCGCCACCATCCCCGCCCCCCGCAAGGCCAGCGGAATGGCTTTTACCCCGGCGTTGGGCTTGATGAACGGCCCATTGACGTACAACGGTGAACGCAGGGAGAACAGGCGGAAGCCTTTCGATTCCGGCGTGATGGTCAGGTCCAACTGCTCCGTGGCCATATTCGCCGTGCCATCGATGTAGATGATGGCGTTCTCGGTATCGAACACAAACAGCCGCGTGGTCGCCAAGCCGGTCTTGATGCCGAAATCGGCCGCCGCGCAATTGATCTTCACTTCCTTGTCGCCGAACAAGCGACCCACCACGTAATTGCCCACGTTAAGCCCGGCGATCTCCATCAGGCCACGGCTGATGGCGCCATCGTTGATCAACATCTTCAAGTCGCCGTTGGAGGTGCCCAGCAGCGCCGCCACGGAGTTGCCGCGCCCGGCGATATCCGCGTCGCCGTTGAGTTCACCAAAGCTGGTTTTCATCGGTTCGAAGGTGGGGAATAACTGCTTGAGCTTGAAGTTGCGCGCGGTGAGTTTGGCGCGGCCTTCCATCGGTGTGGTGCGGCCGTTCAGGCGAATCTGCGCATCCAGCTTGCCGCCCGCCACGCCGAAACGCAGGGGTTCGAGGCTGAGCTGGCCGTCATTGAGCACCAGATGCGTATAGAGGTCGGTGAAGGGCAGCTCGGCACTGTGCACGATGCGTTTGCCGGTGAACTCCACGTCGGCATCCATATCGTGCCAGCGGTCGGTGCGGAACTCTTCCACCGGCAGGACCTTAGTTGCCGGCTGCTTGCTCGCGCCGCCACGGGCTTTCTGCTTGGCATTGGAGTCCGCGCCGATCAAGGGCGCGAGGTCGGCCATCAACAGTTGGTTGGAGAGCAAAGTGCCCGTGAGCTTTGGCCGTGGCTGGCTGGCTACATAGCCCAGGTCGCCGTGGATATCGCTGTTGCCGATCTTGCCGTTGAAGTTTTCGTAGCGAAAGGACGCGCCGCTGGCTTCATGCAGCTTGGCGATCAGGTGACCGTCGGTGGAATAGGCCGGGGAGTCCGGCAGGGTTACGCCGGTCAACGGGTACAGGTTGCCCAGGCTGCTGCCGGAGAGTTTCAGGCGCAGGTCAAGGGCGCCGAGGTTCAGCGGATCGGTGAGGGTGCCGGCCAGCGCTATACGGGTGTCGGCCACCTGCACCTGGGCCTGCAACGGGAATGGCTTGGCGGCGTCCTGCAACGCCAGCAGGCCACCGATCTTGCCGGTGCCGTCGAGTTTCTGGCCGTGATACTGGCCTTTGACCTTGAGCCCGAACGCATAGTCCTGGGGCGCCGAGCCTTTTTCCAGGGCCTTCTTGGCATCGGCATCGCCGACAATCTCACCGAAAGGGATGGGTTTACCCAGTGGATCGATGATGACGTCCAGCTGGGTCTTGAGGGTTTGGTCGTCAAGGGTCACATGACCTTTGTCGAAGCCGATGGCACCGATGTCCACCACCCAGCTCGAAGGTTCGGCATTCGGATCCTTGGGGTCGAACTTGAACGTCCAGTTGGCGCGGCCATCGGCCAGGCGTTGCAAGTCGGCACTCGGCTCAGTGAGGTCGATACGCGGGATCACCACGCGCTGCACCAGCAACGCCAGCGGCGAAATACGCAACTCGACTTTCTTGAGCGTGACCATCTGCGGCTTTTTCGACCAGTCGGGGTTGCCCAGGGTCAGGTCTTCGGCGATCACATGAGGCCACGGTACCCAGGCGCGCCAACCACCTTCATCGGGCTCACGCTGCCACACCACCGCGAGGTTGCCGTTGATGGCGAACGGGCGATGCAGTTCTTCGGAGACTTTGGCATTGAGGGGCGGCTTGATACGGTTCCAGTCAAAGAATGCCAGGACCACTACCACCACGGCGATTAACAGAACGAAGCTGGCGCAGCTCCAAACCACAATTTTACGAGTGCGCGTCATTGCACAGGACTCCTGAATACGACTGGCAAGGCAGCTCCTTTGGAGCCGCTTATAAAGCTGTGACTGGCAAACCGCCTGGGGGTTTAACCGGTCTGCGGTTTTAGCCGCAAAAAGCTATTTTTCTGACCGAACAGACAATTTCCATCATCAACGGCGCACCATTGTTACCCGTGTTCGTGTCGAAAATACCCACCACGGTGCAAAAGCGCGGGCTGGAGAGGCCCGCGCTAGAGCCTCTGCACGGAACAATCAATTCCGTTGATTATTACCATTGTGTTTATGAACTTTTATATCGACTTATCAAGAGTAGCATTAGCCCTGTACCCAATTTATCGCCCTCCCAAGGAGCAACTATCATGAAACGCCAAATACTCGCTACCGTACTGCTGTCCGTCCTGGCTTCCAGTGCTTTTGCCTTGCCAGCCGCCGAACAAGCGACTCCACAGAACAAAGCCCAAGCGGTGCAATCCAGCCAAACCCTGGCCCGCAGCGGTTCGCAAGAAGACGAAAATCGCGACTACGCCAAAGGCGCTGTGGCTGAAAATGGTTCGGAACACGCCAACAAACGCGCCTACACCGAAGGCGTTGCTGAAGGTGGCTATGATCGCCTGCAAGAGAAAGGTTTGGTAGAAGGCGGCGCAGAGCAAGCCAACAAACGTGCTTACACCGACGGCGTTGCTGAAGGTGGTGCAGACCGTCTGCAAGAACTGCATCAAGCACAGAGCTAAGCCCGTGGTGGCCCAGAAAAAAGCCCGATCAGCCGATCGGGCTTTTGCTTTTATATAGACCGCGTCACGCATTGTTCTCGCCAAGTTCGACGCCGGCAAAGCGCTTTTGCTAGAGTGCGTCGCTGTACTTGCCGACTTAAGCCCTCCCGCCCATGCTGCCCCGCGCCGAACAGAAGCAACAGACCCGCCTAGCCCTGATGGACGCAGCCCGCCATCTGATGGAGGGTGGCCGAGGGTTTGGCAGCCTGAGCCTGCGCGAAGTGGCCAAGAAGGCGGGGATCGTGCCTACCGGCTTCTACCGTCACTTTGCCGATATGGACCAGCTAGGCCTGGTGTTGGTGAGTGAAGTGGGCCAGACCTTCCGCGCCACGATTCGCCTGGTACGCCACAACGAATTCGTGATGGGCGGCATTATTGACGCCTCGGTACGTATCTTTCTGGACGTGGTGTCGGCCAATCGCTCACAGTTCCTGTTTCTGGCACGCGAGCAATACGGTGGTTGCCTGGCCGTGCGCCAAGCCATCGGCGCACTGCGCGAAGACATCACCCGCGACCTGGCGGCGGACCTCACCCTGATGCCCAAGCTGCAACACCTGGATGCCGAAGGCTTGCATGTGATGGCCGACTTGATCGTCAAGAGCGTCTTCGCCACCCTGCCCGACATCATTGACCCACCCGCCCATGCGTTGCCCGCGCACCTCACGCCCCAGGCAAAAATCACCCAGCAATTGCGCTTTATCTTTATCGGCTTGAAGCACTGGCAAGGCCTGGGCAGCACCGAATGACGCCATCAGCCCGCTGAGTGAAAGCGCTTGGCCGTGGTGTAGTTCTTGTTCCAGTAGCGGTTGCTCAACGAGTCGATGCGGACGTTCTTGCCGGTGCGCGGTGAATGGATGAATTTACCCTCGCCTATATAAAGGCCGACATGGCTGACCTGACCGCGCCCATTGCCTTTGAAAAACACCGCGTCGCCAGGCTTGAGGGCGTTGCGTTTGATGGTTGGAGCCGAGGAGCGGTGCATCGCGGCCGTGGTGCGGGGTATCTGGATCTGGGCTTCTGTCTTGAACAGGTAGACCAGGAAGCTGCTGCAATCGAAGCCCTGTTGCACTGACGTGCCCCCCCATTTGTACGGCGTGCCCAATAGTTCATGAGCGCGGTCGACGATATCGTCGATTGCCGTTTCCTTCAGCGAGGTACTGAAGCTGGGGTGGGGCTGCAACGAAGCCGAAGCCGATGAGATGACAAAAGACAGGCTGATGAGTACTAAACAACACAATGATCTAAACATAATGAACGTCGCAGTGGATTAAACACGACGCACAGCCTAATGATCATGTCGGTAACGTCTTGAACGGCAAATCCTGAGTACCTGTAGGACAAATCCGAAAACGCCCATGACGGGTGCGCCAAGCCTATCAACGCACCAAATTGGACCACTCTCAGAATATTCCGACGCCCTATTAGGTGGCGCCGCCGTACTTACCTACAGGCAATTCCTACTTCCCATCCAGGTTGGCAAGCCCCTTGCTCTAGCTGTTTCATCGCTCTTAGCCGGAAGCTTTCTGATGCTGGTGATCCACCGCCGAATCGCCCCCCAAGCCCTCTGGGCCGCCGAGTTGCTGCTGAATTTTGAAGCGCGCAGCAAAAGCCGCCTGCGCTGTTTCAGTGCCGACGGTGAAGACGTCGGCCTTTTCCTGGAGCGTGGACAGCCACCGTTGCACGATGGCGAATTCCTGCAGGCCGAAGACGGACGCGTCGTACGCGTGTGCGCCAGGCCTGAACAACTGCTGCACGTCACCTGCAGCAGTGCCTTTGAACTGACGCGGGCGGCTTACCACCTGGGCAACCGCCATGTGGCGCTGCAGGTCGGGGACGGCTGGTTGCGCCTGCTCGACGACTACGTGCTCAAGGCCATGCTCGAACAACTGGGGGCGCAGACGCAAACCATCGAAGCGCCCTTTCAGCCGGAGCACGGTGCCTACGGCGGTGGCCACCACCACTCGCGCCATGGCGATGAGGATTTCAACTACCCGCCCAAACTGCACCAGTTCGGCGTGCGCCCATGAACCCAGCCTGGGCCTTGCTGCGCCTGGCCAGTCCGCAATTGCCGATTGGCGGCTACAGCTATTCCCAGGGCCTGGAAATGGCCGTGGAAAATGGCCGGGTGAAGGATGCGGCCAGCGCCCAGCGATGGATCAGCGACCAGTTGCTGCTCAACCTCGCCCGCTTCGAAGCGCCGCTGCTGCTCGCCCATTGCAACGCCGCCGCCGCACAGGATTGGTCGCGCCTCACGCAGCTATGCGAAGAACATCGCGCCAGCCGTGAGACCCGCGAGCTGTATCAGGAAAGCCGCCAGATGGGCTATTCCCTGCAACAACTGCTCAACGGCCTGCCCGAGCTGGATGCCGCCGCTCGTACATTTCTTGAGCCGTGCGCCGAACCGCATCTGGCCCTGGGCTGGGCGCTGGCGGCACGCGCCTGGCACATCAGCCCCGACGACGCCCTCGCCGCCTGGCTGTGGAGCTGGCTGGAAAACCAATTGGCCGTGCTGATGAAAACCCTGCCCCTGGGGCAGCAGGCCGCTCAACGCCTGACCAGCGAACTGCTGCCGTTGCTGCAACAAGCCCAGCAGGATGCCACGCATATCGACCCCAACCACTTCGGCAGCGCCGCGTTCGGCCTGTCCCTGGCGTGTATGGCCCACGAACGCCAGTACAGCCGCCTGTTCCGTTCCTAGGAGCGGTTTATCTTGGAGAGACACATGAACACACAACCCCTGCGTGTCGGTATCGGTGGCCCGGTGGGCTCCGGCAAGACCGCGCTGACCCTGGCCCTGTGCCTCGCGCTGCGCGACCGCTACAACCTGGCGGTGGTCACCAACGATATCTATACCCGCGAAGACGCCGACTTCCTGGTACGCAACCAAGCCTTGGCGCCTGAGCGCATCATCGGCGTGGAAACCGGCGGCTGCCCGCACACGGCGATTCGTGAAGATGCCTCGATCAACCTCGAAGCGGTGGACCAGCTCAACCGTCGCTTTCCTGGCCTGGACCTGATCCTGGTGGAGTCCGGCGGCGACAACCTGTCGGCGACCTTCAGCCCGGAACTGTCGGACCTGACCATCTATGTCATCGATGTGTCCGCCGGCGACAAACTGCCGCGCAAAGGCGGGCCGGGCATCTGCAAATCCGACTTGCTGGTGATCAACAAGATCGACCTGGCGCCGCTGGTGGGCGCCTCGCTGGAACTGATGAACAGCGACACCCAGCGGATGCGCAACGGTAAACCCTTTGTGTTCAGCAACCAGAAAACCGGCGTCGGCCTGGATGACATCGTCGCCTTTATCGAGCGTCAGGGTTTGCTGACCGCCGCCTGATCATCCCTTTAAGGAGCCTTATATGAGCCTCAAGAAACTTTTCGCCGCCGCCAGCCTGCTGCTGGCCCCCGCCCTCGCCTTCGCCCACCCGGGCCATGGCGACAATGGCCTGGTGGCCGGCATCAGCCACCCACTGGGCGGTATCGACCATTTGCTGGCCATGGTTGCGGTCGGCTTGTGGGCGGCGCAGCAAACAGGCAATGCGCGCTGGGCACTGCCTTGTACCTTTGTCGGCACCATGCTGATCGGTGGCTTGCTGGGCTTCGAAGGACTGCAGTTGCCGGCATTGGAAAGCGGGATTGCCGCCTCGGTGCTGGCATTGGGCCTGGCCGTTGCCTTGGCGGTGCGGCCGCCATTGTTCGTGGCCGTGGGGGCGACGGCGCTGTTTGCGTTGTTCCATGGCGTGGCGCATGGCTTGGAACTGCCGGATATGTCCAGCCCTTGGGCGTATGCGGCAGGGTTCGTCGGTGCAACCGCTGCCCTGCACGCTGCCGGTTATGCGGTGGTGCGCTTCCTGCCGGCGGCGGCCGCGCCGTTGGTGCGAGTCGCCGGTGCGGCATCGGCGGCGACGGGGGTGTGGCTGCTCGCCGGCTGAATATTGCAGTGCCTGTAAAGGCGCTATCGGGAGCAAGCCCCCTCCCACACTACCGCTAAGTGTGGGAGGGGGCTTCCCGATAGCGGTAGACCGGACACCACAGAACCCAAGCCTGCTACCATGCGCGCCTACACCCCTGCCGTGACGACGCCAGCTGATGCCCATCGCTTCCCAACCCTCCTTGAATTCTGTGCTCGCGCACTTCCATGACCTGATCGTGCCACTCTGGCAAGGCCCGGGCTGGAATGCCGACCTGGCGCTGCCCTACGAGGCGCTGGACGCCGATCACCGGCCACTGCCCCCGCAACGCTACCGCGCCATGGCCTGTGCCCGGCAGTTGTACCTGTTCGCCAGCCTGATCGGCGAGCCGGGCGCCGCCTTTGCCCAAGAGCGTGCAGCGGCGCTGTTCCGCTCCCTGCAACGGCATTTCCATGACGCCGAGCACGGTGGCTGGTTCTACAGCATCGACCCGACCGGCCAGCCGCTGGACAAGCGCAAAGACCTCTACACCCACGCCTTCATCATCTTCGCCTGCGCCCACTACTGGGCCAAGGTGCGCGAGCCGTTGGTCGAATCCGTGCTGGACGCCGCCCTGTCAGTGGTCGCCGAACGTTTCGCTACCGGCGACGGCCTGTACGACGCGGTCTTGGAGCGCAACTGGTCATCCCTCAAATCCGGCCCGTTGCAAAACCCGCTGATGCACCTCGCCGAAGGCTTCCTCGCGACGCTGGCGGTGCGTGAAGATGCAGTCACCCAAGATGCGCTGCTGGACTTGGCAGGTGCGCTGCACAAGCGCTTTATCGATCCTCAGCACGGCGTGATGATGGAAAAACCGCTGGGCGCTGTGGATAACTGGTTTGAGCCGGGGCACCAGTTCGAATGGTTCTTTTTGCTGGAGTCTTCACCCTTGCTGCGCGGCACGCCGCTGCATGCAGCATTGTCGCGGGCATTTGCCTACGCCGAACTCAAGGGTGTGGATAAAGCCAGCGGCGCGGTCAGCGGCATGCTTGCCCTCGACGGCTATGTGCGCGACGGCACCCAACGGATCTGGGCCCAGGCCGAATACCTGCGGGCACTGACCCTGCGACCGGGCAGTGAGGCAGTGTTGCAACGCCAGTTGCTGGCGCTGCAACAACGCTTCCTGCATGACAAAGGCTGGCATGAATGCCTGGACGCCAAGGGCGACGTGAGCCGACGGGACATGCCGTCGACCACGCCCTACCACTTGGCGACCTGCTACCAGGGCCTCATGCAATCCACTTGCGATCTGCGGTAAAGCTGATCGTCAGCCAGCGCGCCGCATCCGGCGTGCCGAGCCCTGTGGATATCTCTTCGCGCAGCCGATCCAGCGTCGCGATGTTATCCACCGGGTAATCCGCCGGCAGTACCACATGAATCTCGATAAACCGTGCACGCCCGTGCTTCTGTACGTAAGACACGTAGTCGTCGAAACCATGTCGGGCCTGCGCCGCGTCCATCACTTCGCGCACGGTGTCGTCCAACTGGTCCGGGGCGATCCCCAGCACCTCGCGCAGCGCCGGGCGCAGGATCTTCAAGGCCGGGGCCAGCATGCTAAGGGCCAGCAGGATCAGAATCAATGGGTCGACATACACCGCCCACTCGCCATAGCCCTGGGACTTGAGCAACAGGGCAGCGAGAAAGCTGATCAACAAGCCCACCGACAGCATCGCGTCCACCAGCCAACTGATGTTATCGAACTGGATCAGTGACGATTTCAGCCGGCGATTGCGATAGCGCACGTAAAAAAAGTAGGCGAACTCGACGACGGTAAACACCGCCGCATAGAGGATCACCAGCCCCAACTCGATCTCACGCCCGCCATTGATAATGCCGAACACACCGTTGAGAAACGCGTAGATGGCGATCAGCAGCAGGAAGCTGCCTTCGATCAACAGCACCATCGGCTCCAGGTGCCAATAACCGAACTGGAAACGCTCGTTGCTTTTTTTCGCGATCAGCTTGGCCGTGATCAGCATCAACACCTTGATGGCGGTGGCGATCAGCGAGAAAAAGCCGTCGAATAGAATGGATTGGGCGCCAGAAATCACACCCGTGACAATCCCGGCGATCGCAACGGCGAACATCAGGATGGTCGATTGTTTGAGCAGTGCCTGCTCACCTCGGTTACTCACATTTCCTCCCGTCAAAACCTTTAAACCGCACAGTGCGGAGGGGTTTTCAGGGGTGGAGTGTACCTTATGTCGTGTTTTGGCCGATTTGACGCCATCGGGGGCAAGCCCCCTCCCACATTCGACTGAGTTTCAACTTTGAAATACGGTCAAGTGTGGGAGGGGGCTTGCTCCCGATAGCCGCGACACGGTCTAACGCCTTACTTGGCCCCGCGCTCAATCGCAAAACCCGCCCAGGTCTGGCTCACCGGCATCAGCTCCAGGCGGTTGATGTTCACATGCGCCGGCGTGTTCAACACCCAGAAAATGGTATCGGCAATGTCCTGCGGCTGGATCGGCTCGGCACCCGCATAGGTAGCGTCGTACCGTGCCTGGTCACCGCCGAAGCGCACCAGCGAGAACTCACTCTCACACAGGCCCGGCTCGATGTTGGTCACACGCACGCCAGTGCCTTGCAGGTCGCAGCGCAGGTTCAGCGAAAACTGCTTCACGAATGCCTTGGAACCGCCATACACATGGCTGCCCGGGTACGGGTAGTTACCGGCGATGGAGCCCAGGTTGATGATGCCGGCGCCACGCCCGTAGGCAATCAAGCGTGGCAACAGCAGGTTGGTGGTGGTCAACAGGCCTTTGATGTTGGTGTCGACCATGGTTTCCCAATCGTCGAGGTTGCACTTGGGCGCAGGATCGGTGCCCACGGCCAGGCCGGCGTTGTTGATCAGCCCGCGCAGCTTGGCGAACGACGGCGGCAGGTTGGCGATGGCGTCTTCCATGCCCTTGCGGTCCCGTACGTCCACCACCAGGCCATGTACTTCAGTCTGCTTGGAAAGCTCTTCGACCAGCGCGTTCAAGCGGTCGGCACGACGCCCCGTGAGCACCAGTTTCCAGCCGGCGTCGGCAAAACGACGGGCACAAGCTTCGCCAAAACCTGAAGTGGCGCCGGTAATAAACAGCGTGTCGGACATGGTGTTCTCCTTGCGGGCATCGGGGAAAAAGTTGCCAGCAGAATGCCCTTACCCCGACGTTGCAGCAACCATTAAGCAAACAACTTCACGCACAGCTGATCACTTTTTAACCAAACCCAGCAAACCCTTACAAACCGTGGCCTGCAGCCATATGCACGCAGGTTATCCACAACTGCACCCACAGTCTTTGGGGGCAAGTAAAAAACCGCTCGGGCCGCTCAATACAAGGGCTCCAGGGAGTTTTAGAAAGTTTTTTGCTTGACCTGGGCCAAGGCGTATGTAGGCCCTGGTTGAAGGAAAAAGTTCGAGCGATGGCTCCAGGCCAGTCATTTCGGCCTCTGCGGCGGTCTTTCCAGAGTTTAATCACAGACTTATCCACAGGTTTGATCAACACAAAACGGTCATATACCTGTGTCTTTAAACAGGTTGACAAACCCCTTGGGCGGTCGCGAAAAAGTCCCTGATCAAAAAACAATCGACGCGCTGCAGGCCACGCCGTTAAAGGCTTTCAGCCAGCTACTCCCACGTTACCCACAGCCGGTTCCACAGCCGATGGGGACAAGTCAAAACTGTGACAAAACAGGGATTTGCGGCGGCTATATGTCGCGCTTTGGGAGGTGGCTGGATTTGTTTTCCACAATTTGGTCGAGTGCCTGTGGACACCTGATCGTTCCCACGCTCTGCGTGGGAATGCATCCGAAGACGCTCCGCGTCCAAAGCGTGACGCAGAGCGTCACAAGAGGCGCTCCCACGCGGAGCGTGGGAACGATCAGATGACGGGGATCAGTGCCCGCCCAGGTAGGCGTTGCGCACTTCCTCGTTCACCAACAGCTCTTTACCGGTACCTGTGAGGCGAATCTCCCCATTGACCATCACATAGGCCCGGTCCGACAGGCGCAACGCATGGTTGGCGTTCTGCTCCACCAGGAAGATAGTCATCCCGGTGGACGCCAGCTCGCGCAGGGTGGAGAAGATCTGCTTCACCACAATCGGCGCCAGGCCCAGGCTCGGCTCGTCGAGCAGCAACAGCTTGGGCCGGCTCATCAGGGCGCGGGCGATGGCGAGCATTTGTTGTTCACCACCCGACATGGTCATGGCGCGCTGGTTACGGCGCTCCTTGAGTCGCGGGAACAGCTCGAACATGCGCTGCATATCTTCCTGCGCGTACTTGTCGCCAATCGGGATAGTGCCCATCAGCAAGTTTTCCTCGACGGTCATGTCGGGGAATACCCGCCGCCCTTCCGGCGACTGCGCGATGCCGTTGGAGGCAATGTAGTGCGAGGACTTGTGGGTAATGTCGACGCCGCTATAAAGAATCTGCCCCGACTCGGCCCGTGGCTGGCCGAAGATCGACATCAGCAGTGTGGATTTACCCGCACCGTTGGAGCCGATCAGGCTCACGGTTTCGCCTTCGTTGATGTGCAGCGAGACTTTCTTGAGGGCCTGGATCGGGCCGTAGTAGACGTCCAGGTCCTTCATTTCGAGGATGGGTGCGCTCATGCCAGTTCCTCCTCGTCGGCGCCCAGGTAGGCGGCAATCACTTTCGGGTCGTTGCGGATCGCGTCCGGCCCACCTTCGGCAATCACGTTACCGTGGTCGAGCACCACGATGTGGTCGGAAATGCTCATCACCATGCCCATGTCGTGTTCGATCAGCACCACCGTGAGGTCGTGTTCGTCGCGCAGCAGGCGAATCATCGCGCTGAGGGCTTCGGTTTCCTGGGGGTTGAGGCCGGCTGCCGGTTCGTCCAGGCAGATGATCTGCGGCCGTGTGCACATGGCGCGGGCGATTTCCAGGCGGCGCTGCTGGCCATAGGAAAGTTCGCCGGCCAGGCGGTTGGCGCAGTCCACCAGGTCCACCACTTCAAGCCAGTAGAACGCATGGTCCAACGCGTCGCTTTCGGCCTTGCGGTAGCCCTTGGTGTTGAGGATGCCCGCGAGCATGTTGCGGTTGACCCACATGTGCTGGGCCACCAGCAGGTTTTCCACCACCGACATTTCCTTGAACAGACGAATGTTCTGGAAAGTCCGCGCCAAACCTGCGCGGTTCACCAGGTGGGTGCCACCGAACATCTTGTAGTACACCCGGCTGAAGAAGCTTTTCGGCGATACGAAGTCGACAGGCTGGAAGCGCTCGCCGAGCAACTGGATGACGTTGGTCTGCTTGCCACGCACGTTGAGTTCGATCTTGCCGCCGCTGGCTTTATAAAAGCCGGTGAGGCAGTTGAACACCGTGGTCTTGCCCGCACCATTGGGGCCGATCAGGGCGAAGATCGAGTTGCGTTCGACCTTGAGACTCACATCGCTCAAGGCCTTGATGCCACCGAAGTGCATCATCAGGTTTTCCACGGACAGCACGATTTCCTTGCTCATGGTGCGACCCCCTTGCGTGGCGTCACACCCGTGCGGCTGATCCGTATCAGGCCGCGTGGCCGCCAGATCATCATCACCACCATCAACACGCCAAACAGCAGCACGCGGTATTCGGAGAAGCTACGCAGCAGCTCCGGCGCGACCGTCAGCACGAACGCCGCGATGACCACGCCCACCGTCGAGCCCATGCCGCCCAAGACCACGATGGCCAGGATCAGCGCCGACTCGAAGAAGGTGAACGACGACGGGTTGACGAAGCCCTGGTAGCTGGCAAAGAACACGCCGGCCAAACCGGCCGTGGACGCACCGATGGTGAACGCCGAGAGCTTGACCAGTACGTGGTTCAGGCCCATCGAGCGGCAGGCGATCTCGTCTTCGCGCAAGGCTTCCCAGGCGCGACCGACCGGCATGCGGGTCAGGCGGTGCTTGATGTACAGCACGGCCAGCACCACCAGAAACAGCACGATGTAGATGAACATGAACTTGATGTTGGCGTTGTAATCGATACCGAAAAACTCGTGGAACGGAACCCCGCCGTCCTTCGCCTTGCGGCCGAACTCCAGGCCGAGGAAGGTCGGTGATGGCACCGGCATGCCGTTCGGGCCACCGGTGAACGACAGCCAGTTGTTCAGCACCAGGCGGATGATTTCACCGAAGCCCAGGGTCACGATGGCCAGGTAGTCGCCGTGCATTCGCAACACCGGGAAGCCGAGAATGCACCCCGCTAATGCCGCCGCGATAGCCGCCAGTGGCAGCACCGACCAGAACCCCAGCCCCAGGTATTGATAACCCAGCGCCAAGCCATAGGCACCGATGGCGTAGAACGCCACGTAACCCAGGTCGAGCAGACCGGCCAGGCCCACCACGATGTTGAGGCCCAGGCCCAGCAATACGTAGATCAGCCCGAGGATCACCACGGTCAGCAGGTACTTGTTGGCGAAGATCGGGAACACGATGGCAATCACGATCAGCGCCGGGATGATCCAGCGCAGCCGCGACTTGTAGTCCGGCGCCAGCACGTGCACGCCGGAACCACTGGTCTCGAAGCCCTGCAGAATCTTCAGGCCCTTGGAGGTTTGCAGGAACAGGCTCATGGCGAAGCGGCCGACCATCACAATGGCGACCAGCAAGCCCACGCGGGCCGGTTCCAGGTTGAAGCTGTAGCCGTCGAGGACCACGCCGACGATGGGGCCGAACACAACCAGCGCAATCAGCCCGGCAAGGACCGTATCGACCACGCTTTTCTTGATATCGATAGATTTGGCAGCAGACATGTTTACACCTTCGCCACAAGTGGGCGACCAAGCAGGCCCTGAGGACGGAAAATCAGAATCACCACCAGCAGGGAGAAACTGAACACGTCTTTGTAGTCAGAGTTGATCAACCCCGAGAACAACGACTCGGAGATACCGAGGATGATCCCGCCCAGCATCGCCCCAGGCAGGGAGCCGATGCCGCCGAGTACCGCTGCGGTGAACGCCTTGATGCCGATGATGAAGCCGGCATAGAAGTCGAAGGTGCCGTAATTGAGCGTGATCAGCACGCCGGCCAGCGCGGCCATGGCGGCGCCGATGACGAACACGTAGGAGATCACCCGGTCGGTGTTGATGCCCAGGATCGAGGCCATCTTGCGGTCTTGCTGGGTGGCGCGGCACATGCGGCCGAGCTTGGTGTACTTGATCACATAGGTCAGCAGGGCCATGCCCGCGAAGGCGGCGACCAGGATGAAGACCTTGGTGTACGTGAGCTGGACGAACCCGCTGCCGATGTCGACACGCCAGGCCCCGGCCAGCAGGGTGGGAACACCTTGTTGCTTGGCGCCCTGGGCGATCTGCGCGTAGTTCTGCAGGATCAGGGAGATGCCGATAGCGCTGATCAGCGGTGCCAGGCGGGTGGAGTTACGCAGGGGTTTGTAGGCGACACGCTCGATGACCCAACCGTACACGCCGGTGACGACCACGGTGAAGATCAAGGTGCCGAGAATGAGCAGCGGAAAGGATTCGATGCCGAAGTAAGCCAGCAGTGCCAGACTGATCGCCGCGAGGTAAGCGGAAATCATATAAACCTCGCCGTGGGCGAAGTTGATCATGCCAATGATGCCATAGACCATTGTGTAGCCGATGGCGATCAGGCCATAGACCGACCCGAGGGTCAGGCCGTTGACCAGTTGCTGCAGGAAAATACCATCCATAACGCAATCTCACGCGGTGAGCACCTGCACACCGTTGGGTGTGCGGCACTTCTGGAGGAAAAGACAGATCTTGATGACAACACCACTCCCTGTGAGAGGGGGCTTGCTCCCGATGGCGGTGGATCAGGTTTGAACAGGCTGACTGACACACCTCGATCGGGAGCAAGCCCCCTCCCACATTGGAACTGTGGTGCTAATGCTTACTTCTGTTTTTCCAGCTGGTGGTATTTGCCGTCTTTATCCCACTGGTAAACCACGTAGTCGGAGACTTTCAGGTCGCCCTTGGCATCCCAGGCTTTTTCGCCCATGACGGTTTTCACCGGGTGAGCCTTGAGCCACTTGGCGGCGTCTTCGCCCTTGTTGGACTTGGCACCGTTGAAACCGGCAGCCAGGGCCTGGATCGAGGCGTAGGCATACAGGGTGTAGCCTTCTGGCTCGGTGCCGTTTTTGCGGAACTCTTCCACCACTGCCTTGCTGTCTGGCAGCAGGCGCGGGTCAGCGCCAAAGGTCATGTACACGCCATCGACGTATTGCTTCCCGCCGGCGGTAGCCACGAGTTCGTCGGTCACTACGCCGTCATCGGACATGAATTTGACGTCCTTGAGGCCCGCTTCACGAATCTGGCGAACCAAAGGACCGGCTTCCGGGTGCAGGCCGCCGAAGTACACGACATCAGCCCCGGTGGAGCGGATCTTGGTCACCAGGGCGCTGAAGTCTTTCTCGCCACGGGTCAGGCCCTCTTCCAGCACAGGCTTCACGCCGCGCTTGGTCAACTGGGCGGAGGTAGCGTCGGCCAGGCCCTTGCCGTAGGTATCCTTGTCGTTGATGACTGCGACTTTCTTGCCCTTGAGCACGTCGACGATGTAGTCGCCGGCGACGATACCTTGCTGGTCGTCCCGCCCGCACATGCGGAACATGGCGCCCAGGCCGCGTTCGGTCACTTGTGGGTTGGTGGAGCCTGGGGTGATCGCGATGATGCCCGCTTCGTCGTAGACCTCGGAGGCCGGGATGGTGTTGGACGAGCAGAAGTGCCCGACCACGCCGATCACTTTATCCTGGTCCGCCAGGCGGTTGGCCACGGCCACGGCCTGCTTGGGTTCACAGGCGTCGTCACCGGCGACCAGCTTGATCTGTTCGCCGTTGATACCGCCCGCCTTGTTGATCACATCGGCCGCCGCTTGGGCACCCTTCATGTACTGCTCACCGAAAGCTGCGTTGGCACCCGTCATCGGGCCGGCCACGCCAATCTTCACATCAGCTTGAACAAACGTAGAAACACCCAGCGCCGCTGCGACGGCGAGAGCCAGGAAACCTTTCTTGTAAAACGTCTGGGACATGAGTGGTGCTCCGATATTTTTGATTTTTGGCACGACAACTTGCATTCAAACTTTCCACTGAAAGCCCAGAGCAAGGCGCGTGCCATTACGTTTTTATTCTTCAAAAAGACACGGTGTCATTGTTATCACGGGTGTTTCGCCGCCTTTCGCCAGGACGTGCAACCGTCTAGCGTCAGGAGGTGCAACCTTTCACCGCAAAAAGTACAACCCGAGCAGGTCGCACCTGCAACCAGACGGATAAACGACAGTTCCTACACCTGTAACAACGTGCGTAACGGAACTGCACATTTACAGTGCGCGATTGCTACGACTTGCACCAATACAGATTAGTAGCCGGCTAAGAAAATGCAGGCTTTTGACAGGTATCTCGCCGATCAGATCACGATCCGCAGGCACTGCCCCGCGTGATACAGCGAGAATCCGGCCTCATACAGGCAACTGCGCAGGCCCCCCCCGACCAACGGCTGCATCGGCGCAAAGGGAATCGGCAACGCCTGGGGATCCTGGTGACATAAATAGTCGGCGAACGCCTTGCCGACCACGCTACCGGTGGTCACACCACGCCCGTTATAACCCGTGACGGCCACCAGGCCCGGCGCAGGCTCGAACAGGCGCATCAAATGGTCCGGGGTGAAGGCAATACAGCCAGTCCAGGTGTATTCCCACTGCACCGATTTGAGGTACGGGAAGTAATGCTGCTGCACCCGATCGGCCCACGCCTTGAGGAACCACGCCGGCTTCTGATTGCCGTTGCCCAGGCTGCCGAGCAACAGGCGGCCGTCGGCGTCACGGCGGATACTGCTCAACACCTGGCGGGTGTCCCATGAACCTTGCCCACCGGGCAGAATCTGCTCGGCAGCGGCGTCGGTCAGCGGCGCGGAGGCGACCTGATAGTAGTAGCCGGGGAAAAAATTGCGCCGCAGCTCAGTCCACTCACCTTCGGTGTAGGCATTGGAGGCGATCACCACCTGTGCAGCCTGCACAGAGCCCTGCGCGGTCTGCACCGACCAGTGTGAACCTTGGCGCTCGAGCTGGGTGACCGGGGAATGGTCGAACAACTGCCCACCCAGGCCAACCGCGGCATTCGCCAATCCGGTGGTATAGGCCATTGGATTCAAGGTGCCAGCACGCCGATCCAGCAGCGCGGCGGCAATCTTGCGGGTGCCCGTAGCCTGCTCGCACGCCTGCCCGGTGAGCAGCTCAACCGGCGCGCCACGGCGCTTCCATTGTTCTTCACGACTGCGCAAATCCGCCTCGCCACGCGCGTTGTGCGCCATGTGCAAGGTGCCCTCGCGGCGCAATTGGCAATCGATGTTGTATTTGTCGACCAGGCTGAACACCAGGGACGGTGCTGCGCCCAGCATGCGGTTGAGCTGGCTGCCTACCGCTTCGCCGAAACCGGCTTCGATTTCGTCCGGAGGAATCCACAAACCGGCGTTGACCAACCCGACGTTACGCCCCGAACCACCATGGCCGGTGCGATGGGCCTCCAGCACAGCAACGCTCTTACCCTGTTCCAGCAAGTGAATGGCGGCCGACAAACCCGTGATCCCGGCGCCGATCACACACACATCCACCTTGACCTCGCCCTTGAGCGCGGCACGATCCGGCCGGCCGGGGGTGAGGTATTCCCATAAACATGTTTCGCGTAGTGCCATTGCCAGACTCCGATGAGACCCAACAAACAACAATTTTGATATGTAAATACACACAACTGTGGGAGGGGGCTTGCTCCCGATAGCGGTGTGTCAGTCAGCCTATTCCAACCTGATCCACCGCCATCGGGAGCAAGCCCCCTCCCACAGTTCTATCTCACTGCGACTTGAGGTATCAGTCGAAGGTGATGCCCTGTGCCAACGGCAATTCCAGCGAGTAGTTCACGGTGTTGGTCTGGCGACGCATATAGCCGCGCCACGCATCCGAACCCGACTCACGCCCGCCGCCGGTTTCTTTCTCACCGCCAAACGCGCCGCCGATTTCCGCGCCGCTCGGGCCGATGTTGACGTTGGCGATCCCGCAATCACTGCCCACCGCCGACATGAACTGTTCGGCTTCACGCACATCCGTGGTGAAGATGCACGACGACAACCCTTGCGGCACGGCGTTGTTCAGGCGCAGGGCCTCGTTGAAGTCGCTGTAGCCGATCACATACAGGATCGGCGCAAAGGTTTCGCTGCACACCACGTCGCTCTGCTCGGGCATTTCCACGATGGCAGGCGATACGTAATAGGCGTTGGGGAACTTGTCCTCCAACTGACGCTTGCCGCCGAACACCTTGCCGCCTTCGCTCAGGGCCTGCTCCAGCGCGTCCTGCATATTTTCAAAGCTGTGTTTATCAATCAGCGGGCCGATCAGGTTGCCTTCCAGCGGGTGGCCGATGCGCACTTTGGCATAGGCAGCCTTGAGGCGGGTGACGATTTCTTCCTTGACCGACTCATGGGCGATCAGGCGGCGCAAGGTGGTGCAACGCTGGCCGGCGGTGCCGACCGCACTGAACAGGATGGCGCGCACGGCCATGTCCAGGTCGGCGCTCGGGCCGAGGATCATCGCGTTGTTGCCGCCCAGTTCGAGAATGCTGCGGGCAAAGCGTGCGGCGACTTTGGGCGCCACTTCGCGGCCCATGCGGGTGCTGCCGGTAGCGCTGATCAGAGCCACGCGCGGGTCATCCACTAACGCGGCGCCCGCATCGCGGCCGCCGATGATGACTTGGCTCAGGTACGGCGGCGCATCGTTGAAATGCTTCAGGACGCGCTCGAACAGCGCCTGGCAGGCCAGGGCGGTGAGCGGGGTCTTTTCCGATGGTTTCCAGATCACCGCGTTACCGCACACCAACGCCAGGGCCGTGTTCCACGCCCACACCGCCACCGGGAAGTTGAACGCGCTGATCACTCCGACCACGCCCAGCGGGTGCCAGGTTTCACGCATGTGGTGGCCGGGGCGCTCGGAGGCAATGGTCAAGCCGTACAGCTGGCGGGACAGGCCGACGGCGAAATCGCAGATGTCGATCATTTCCTGTACTTCACCCAAGCCTTCCTGGGTGATCTTGCCCGCTTCCCAGGACACCAGTTCGCCCAGGTCGGCCTTGTATTCGCGCAGCACGTCGCCGAACTGGCGCACCAGCTCGCCACGACGCGGGGCCGGCACCTTGCGCCAGGCTTCGAATGCATGCTCGGCGCGACTGACCTGTTGCTCCACCTCGGCGGCACCTTGCCAATGCACGCTGCCGAGACGGCTGCCATCAATCGGCGAATGCACGGGTTGTTTACCCGACTGGTACAACGCCGGGTCTACCCCGAGGCGATCAAGCAATGCGGCAACCATGGGTCGCTCCTTCAATCTGCAGACAGAAAATTCGCGCCGCGCCCAGCACGGCAATCCAGAGCTTATTTGTAGCTGGCCCAAGACTTGCCAACAAACGACGATTAGGCGAGATATCATTCCGTTTATTCATGCAAAGCATCAGACGAGGCGTGCCGTGCTGAACAAAAGACATTTGCCTTCGATCACCGCCCTGCAGTGTTTCGAAGCCGCCACCCGCCATTTGAGCTTCACCCGCGCCGCCGAGGAGTTGAACCTCACGCAGAGCGCGGTGAGCAAGCAAGTGGCGCAACTGGAAGAACTGCTGCAACACCTGCTGTTCCGCCGAGTGCGCCGCCGCCTGCAGATGACGCCGGCAGGGGATCTGTACCTGGTGGAAGTGCGCAAGATCCTCACGCAGGTGGAGATGTCCACCCATTACCTGCGCTCCTACGGCGGCGAGACCGAGGTATTGCGCGTGTCCACGCCGTACACCTTTGGCGCACGCTGGCTGGTGCCACGCCTCAAGGGCTGGCGTTTGCGTCACCCGCAAATCCACCTCGACCTGTGCAACGAGCAGGCCCCCGATGAACTGCTGCAAGGCAAGGCGGACATGGCCTTTTACTTCGGCCAGGGCTCACGCGCCGGCACCGAGAGCCTGAAGCTGTTCAGCGAGGAATTGGTGCCGGTGTGCGCGCCGGAGAGCCTGCCGGCCAAGCCGTTCAGCGATCCGACCCAACTGAGCGAGCTGGTACTGCTGCAAAACGCCTCACGCCCCCAAGGCTGGCACGACTGGTTCGCGAGCCAAGGCTACCAGACCGAACACAGCTACCACGGGCCGCGTTTCGACACCTTCTATATGTGCATTCGTGCGGCACAGGTGGGCTGTGGCGTGGCGCTGCTGCCGCGGTTTCTGGTGGAGGAAGAGCTGGCCGAGGGCAAGCTGGTGATTCCCTGGCAGCATGCGATGCCAAGCCAGGACGCGTATTACCTGGCTTATCCCGAGCACTCGGCAGAGGTGCCCAAGGTGCGCGAATTCGTGAAATGGATGATGGAGCAAGTGGCTTAGTACCCGGGATACCGCAATCGGGAGCAAGCCCCCTCCCACACTTGGAATGCATTCCAACCTGTGGAAGGGGGCTTGCTCCCGATGAGGCCAGTCGTCACACCCGAAAAAATCACTGGCAAAACCCCATGGGTCTATGCGCCACTAGCGCCATTCCTTAATCGTGCGTAACGGCCGGCGCCCCTCGCCGACCCGTCTGGAGATTCCCATAATGAGCGAGAGTGTGTTTGCCGATCGCATCGTGCAGAACCTGCTCGACACCGACTTCTACAAGCTGACCATGATGCAGGCGGTGCTGCACAACTACCCCAACGTGGAAGTTGAATGGGAATTCCGTTGCCGTAACAGCGAAGACCTGCGCCCGTACCTGGCGGAAATCCGCTACCAGATCGAGCGTCTCGCCGAACTGAGCCTGAGCGCTGACCAACTGAGTTTCCTGGAGCGCATCAGCTTCATGAAGCCGGACTTCCTGCGTTTTCTCGGGTTGTTCCGCTTCAACCTGCGTTACGTGCAAACCGGCATCGAGAACGGCGAGTTGTTCATCCGCCTGCGCGGGCCGTGGCTGCATGTGATCCTGTTTGAAGTGCCGATGCTGGCCATCGTCAGCGAAGTGCGTAACCGCTACCGTTACCAGACCGTGATCCTGGAACAGGCCCGCGAGCAGCTGTATCGCAAGTTCGACTGGCTCACCGACAACGCCAGCAGCGACGAGCTGTCGGAGTTGCAAGTAGCCGACTTCGGCACGCGTCGACGCTTCTCGTACCGGGTGCAGGAAGAAGTGGTCAATGTGCTCAAGCATGACTTCCCCGGGCGATTCGTCGGCACCAGCAACGTGCACCTGGCCCGCGAGCTGGGCATGAAACCCCTGGGCACCATGGCTCACGAGTGGATCATGGCGCATCAGCAACTCGGCCCGCGCCTGATCGACAGCCAGATCGCCGCGCTCGACTGCTGGGTCCGCGAATACCGTGGCCTGCTGGGTATTGCCCTGACCGATTGCATCACCACCGACGCGTTCCTCGGCGACTTCGATTTGTACTTCGCCAAGCTGTTCGACGGCCTGCGCCACGATTCCGGCGACCCCGTGCAGTGGGCCGAGAAAGCCATCGCCCACTACCACAAGCTCGGTATCGAGCCGATGAGCAAGACCCTGGTGTTCTCCGACAGCCTGACACTGCCCAAGGCCCTGGAGATATTCCGTGCGCTGCGCGGTCGGATCAATGTGAGCTTCGGCATCGGCACCAACCTGACCTGTGATATCCCAGGGGTTGAGCCGATGAGCATCGTGCTTAAAATGACGGCCTGCAATGGCCAGCCGGTGGCGAAGATCTCTGATGAGGCGGGCAAGACCCATTGCACCGACCCGAATTTCGTCGCCTATTTGCGTCACGTTTTCAAAGTACCTGCCCTATCCAGCAAGGAGTGAATCATGCAAGCCGTACAGCGTGAGATTGCGCAGCAGCTCAAGGTCCAAGCGCCGTTCAAAGACCCGGCCGCCCTTGAGGCCGAAGTGGCTCGCCGCGTGGCTTTTATCCAGGATTGCCTGCGCAATTCCGGGCTCAAGACGTTGGTGCTGGGCATCAGCGGCGGCGTCGACTCCCTGACCGCGGGCCTCCTGGCCCAGCGCGCAATGAAGGAGCTGCGTGCCACCACCGGTGACCAAGCCTACCGCTTTATCGCCGTGCGCCTGCCTTACGAAACCCAGTTCGACGAACACGATGCCCAGGCTTCGGTGGACTTTATCGAGCCGGACGAGCGCCACACCGTAAACATCGGCCCGGCAGTGAAATCCCTGGCCAATGAAGTGGCAGCGTTTGAAGGCAAGGCGGCGGTCTCCCGCGATTTCGTACTGGGCAACACCAAGGCGCGCATGCGCATGGTCGCGCAATACACCATCGCGGGGGCTACGGGTGGGCTGGTAATCGGCACTGACCATGCGGCGGAAGCGGTCATGGGCTTTTTCACCAAGTTCGGTGACGGGGCCTGTGACCTGGCACCGCTGAGCGGGCTGGTAAAGCATCAGGTGCGAGCGATTGCGCGGCACTTTGGCGCGCCGGAGTCGTTGGTGGAGAAGGTGCCGACGGCCGACCTGGAAGACCTGTCACCGGGCAAGCCGGACGAGGCGTCCCACGGCGTGACCTATGCCGAGATCGATGCGTTCCTGCACGGCGAGCCGGTGCGTGAGGAAGCGTTCAAGATCATTTGCGATACGTATCGCAAGACCGAACACAAGCGGGTGATGCCGTTTGCGCCTTGAGGCGAACCCGATAGTGTTGGGTTGATTTGCAGAATGTCATCGGGGGCAAGCCCCCTCCCACACTTGGAATGCATTCCAACCTGTGGGAGGGGGCTTGCCCCCGATGAACGATGACGCGGTCTTACTTGACGGTCACAGTGCCTTTCATCATCGAGATGTGGCCCGGGAACGAGCAGAAGAACGCATAGTCGGTACCCGCTGCCAGCTTCGACACATCGAAGGTCACCGAGTCTTTCTCGCCGGCACCGATGATCTTGGTGTGGGCGATGATGCGGGTGTCGCCGTCTTTCAGGTAGTTTTTGTCGAGACCGGCGGCCATGCCGTCGCTGGCGATACCTGGCATGTCGGCAGCGGAACTCAGCACCCAGTTATGGCCCATGACGTTTTTCGGCAAGCTGCCGGAGTGGGTCAGCTCGACGGTGAACGTCTTGCAGCTTTTGTCGATTTCAATGGCCTTGGTGTTAAAGGACATTTGATCAGTGGAGTCGACGGTGACCTTGCACTCTGCAGCAAGCAACTGGCCGCTCGCCAGAGTCAGCAGGGAAACAGCAACGAGTTTGGCAAACATGTGAATCTCCAAGGCAGGGTTTAAAAAACGCGGATTGCGACAAGGGTGCCTCAAGCAGGCAGGAATTCTTATGATCTGAATCAACAGATTGTATACAACTTTAGGCTATCAGCCGTATCAACACAATCTACCAGCCAAAGTACTACGACCTGTCTATGATCGGCCCATCACCCAACGGAGTCCGAGCCATGCACCTCAATCAACTGTTCAACGGCCTGTTCGCGGCCTACGCCTGCGGTAAGTGAAGGCCAAGCGCGCGGCTAAGCTGCTACCATGGCAGCCCAAGGCAGCCGAGCGCCGCCACCCTCACCTTCGACCCTAGAGGATCGCCCATGGCCAAACCTAATTACTCCTTCGCCAAACGTCAGAGAGACTTGGCCAAGGAGCAGAAGAAAGAGGAAAAACTGCAACGCAAGAAAGCCGCCGCAGAAGGAGAAGCGAACGCGCTGAACCATGATGTGGATGGTGAAGAGACGAACGACGAGGCTGAAACACCAAAGGATCCGGCGCAATAAATTGCTTTGTGGTGAGCAGGCCCGACCGGCTCACCACAATCCAGGGTCATTGCAGCGGCATCACCGTCACCCGCACCTCCGGGTCATGGCTCCCCCCTCCCAGAATCACCCCTCGCAACGGCGATACATCCGAGAAATCCCGGCCCCAGGCCAGGGTGATGTGCTCCAGCGCCGGCTGCACGTTGTTCGTCGGATCGAAATCCACCCAGCCCGACACCGGGCAATACACCGAAACCCAGGCATGGGACGCGTCCGCGCCGATCAGTCGTGGTTGCCCGGGCGGTGGCTGGGTCAGCAGGTAGCCGCTGATGTAGCGCGCCGCCAGGCCCCGCGAGCGCAGGCAGGCGAGCATCAGGTGGGCAAAGTCCTGGCAGACGCCGCGGCGGCGCTCCAGCACTTCCACCAGGGGCGTGGCGACCTGGGTGGCTTCGGCATCGAACGTGAACTCACTGAAGATCTTCTCCATCAACGCTTGCGTCCCCAGCAGCAACGGCATGCCTGGGGGGAAACAGCTTTCGGAGAACTCAACGAAGGTTTTCTTCAAGTGCACGTAAGGCGATTCAAAGCGATAGCGGCAGGCTTCGATCAGTGGCGCCGACATCGGCTGGCTGCTGTAGGTCAGGCTGTCACGGGTCTGATCCCAGGCGGGTGACTGCTCAAAGTCCAGCGCCGGCCGCGCCAGCACCTCCACGGTCAGCCCGGCATTCACCAGCAGCTCGTCATGAGGCCGCTCGAACGCGAGACGGGTGATCGGGTTGCCGAACACGTCCAGCTCATCCCGCCGCGAAGACGGCTGCGGGCTGATATCCAGTTGCTGCGAACTGCAGCGCTGCCAGGCGCAGGGCCTGGGCCACAAGTGTGCCAATTGCTGGGCCAGGGACACCGGGCTGTCATAGTGGTAATGGGTATCATGGAAAATCTGGTAGCGCGCACTCATCACACCGACACCGTTTGTTGGCTGACATCATCCACATGGGCAAAGTGACGCAACGCCAGGCGATCCGACACCTGCCCACTCTCATCGGCCACCGCCTGCAGCAGGTCGGCCAGGCCATCCAATGCGGCGCGTACGCTGGACTCGCCGAACAGCGGGTTCTCCAGGCAGCCCAGGTCAAAACGCGTCAGGCGCTCCACCAGAGGCCCGAGGCCGGTTTCCCGTGGCACCCCGAAGTCATCGTTGAGACGGCGCAGGGTACGGCTCACCAATTTGAGCTGGAACAGCACGGCATGGGGGTTCTGCTCGTCCAGCAGCAACAAGTCGAGCACCGGAATCAATTGCGGCACCGCCAGGTAGCGAGAACGATAGGTGATGCTGCTGTTACCCAGCTCCAGCAACCACTCCAGCCCCGCCTGATCGAACACCGCCATACCGCGCAGGAACGCCGCGAGGCTGCTGCTCAGAAATTGCAGGCGCTCGATGCGCCGCCCCATCATCAAGAAGCGCCAGCCTTCGTCGCGAGTCATATCGTCCAGGGCAAACCCGGACAGCGCCGCCAGCGACATCACCAAACGGTTGAGGAAGTCCAGCAGCTCGCCAAAGTCCGGCACTTCGCTTTCCAACTCCAGCGCTTCGCGTTGCAGCTCCACCAACGCCTGCCAGTTTTCCCGCGACAACTTACCGCGCACCTGGGACGCCGCCCACTGCAAACGCTGCAGATTGGCGCGCAGGCTCGACGGCCAGTCATCGCCCAGCAAGGCCGCCAACAGGCGTTCAGGCAACTCGCCCTCCTCCGGCAACAAGTGCAGGCTGTCACCCAGCTCGACCGCCGCCTGCAACGCCCGCGGATCGTCACCGTCGACATAGCGCGCCAACACGATGCGCAGCCAGCGCGCGCTGTTATCACAGCGCTCGCAATAACGGCCAAACCAGAACAGGTTCTCCACCACCCGCGATGGCAGATAAGGGTCGCGGCGCACCAGGTCATGCACACCGATCGCACGCTGCGCGCGCCAATGCTCGCCCCCGGCGGCGCGTTCGCCGAGCACCCAGGTGTCTTTGCTCGCGCCACCGCGCTGCATCGACACCACTTCGGCATCCGCCTCGGCCGCCACGCGGGTCAGCCCGCCCGGCAGCACGCGATAACCTTCCTCACTCGCCACGGCGTAGACGCGCATGCCAATGGCGCGGTGTTGCAGGTGGTCATCCACGGTATGCCACACCGGAGCCTGGGACAGTTGCGCCAACTCCTGGGCGACATACGCGTAGGGCCGCGCACGCATGCGTTCGGCCAGGGCTTCGCGTTGTTCGTCGTTCAAATCACGCCCGAAGACCGGGGTGAAACTTTGCGAAGGAAACGCCGGTTTGATCAACAGTTCCGGGAGTTTCTCCAAGGCTTTTGCGAGCACCGGCGCCTCACCGCACCACCAGGTGGCGATGGACGGCAGGATCAATGCTTCGCCAAATAAAAACTCGTTGATCTTCGGCAAAAAGCCGAGCAGGCCCGGGGACTCCAGCACACCGCTGCCCAACGCATTGGCGACCAATACGTTGCCCTGGCGCGCGGCATCCAGCAGGCCGGGCACGCCGAGGGCCGAGTCGGTGCGCAATTCCAGCGGGTCGCAGAAGTCGTCATCCAGCCGACGCATGATGGCGTGCACCCGGCGCAGGCCACTGAGGGTTTTGAGGAACACCGTGCTGTCACGCACGGTGAGATCACCGCCCTCCACCAGCGGGTAACCGAGCTGGCGCGCAAGGTAGAGATGTTCGAAATAACTTTCGTTGAAGCGCCCCGGCGTGAGCAACACAATCAGCGGCGGCTGGTCATCGCCAGGCGCCTGGCGAGCCAGGGTTTCCTGCAGGGTGCGAAAGAAACCGGTGAGGTGCTGCACTTGCAGATCGCGGTACAGGTCCGGGAACGCACGCGACACGATAGTGCGGTTTTCCAAGGCATAACCCGCACCCGACGGCGCCTGGGTGCGGTCGGCGGTGACCCACCAGCGGCCATCCGGCGTACGCGCCAGGTCCACCGCATACAGGTGCAGGAACGTCCCCTGCGGCGGCTGGATACCCTGGCACGGCCACAGGAAGTTGTTATGCCCGAACACCAACTCGGCCGGCAGCAAGCCTTCCTTGATCAAGCGTTGCGGGCCGTAGAGATCGGCCAGCACGGCATTGAGCAAACGCGCACGCTGGGCGATCCCCGCAGCGAGGTGCTGCCATTCATCGGCAGCCAGCACATGGGGCAGCAGATCCAGCTCCCACGGGCGGTCGGCGCCCTTGGGGTCGGCGTAGACGTTGTAGGTCACGCCGTTTTCCTGGATCTGCCGGGTCAACAGCGCCTGACGCTGGGCCAGTTGCGCAGGCGTACTGCGTTGCAAGTGGTCGAGCAGGCGCTGCCAATGGGCACGCACCGCGCCGCTGTCATCCAGCAGTTCGTGATAAGTGCCCGCAGTCAGCGGGTAACGGTCGAGCAAGTCGGACATGGAACGCTCGGCAGGGCAAAGGGGGTCAAAGTCACCGCAGTTTAATGTGGACAAGCGCCCTGGTCACAGAAGCGCCGTCTCATAGTTGATCCGCGTCAGTCATTTTTATTGGGAAAACGCCGCAAATCCAGGGTCATCGGTAACTCATCGTTGATGACCACCGGCGGTACAGGGAGCTTGCCCGGACTATGGCCAAGACGGAAAAACCGCGCCATGCGCCGGCTCTCGGCTTCGTTGGCGTTCACCGGCAAGCTGTCGTAATTACGCCCGCCCGGGTGGGCCACATGGTATTGGCAGCCGCCGAGGGAGCGTTGCATCCAGGTGTCGAGCAGGTCGAACACCAGCGGCGCATGCACCGGGATGGTCGGTTGCAGGCAGTTGGCCGGTTGCCAGGCGCGGTAACGCACGCCGGCGACAAATTCACCGACACGCCCGGTGGCTTGCAGCGGTACCGCCATACCGTTGCAGGTCAGCAGGTAGCGTTGCGGCGCCAACCCGGTGAGTTTCACTTGCAGGCGTTCCAGCGACGAATCCACATAGCGCACCGTACCGCCCGCCGCACCCTCTTCGCCCAGCACGTGCCAGGGTTCGAGGGCCTGGCGCAGTTCCAGCTCGATGCCACCGACCGCGTAGTCGCCGACCTTGGGGAAACGAAACGCCAGATGCGGCGCAAACCATTCGGCACGCAGCGGATAACCGGCGGCATTCAGCTCGACGATCACATCGGCAAAGTCCTGCTCGATAAAGTGCGGCAACAGGAAACGGTCATGCAGCTCAGTACCCCAGCGCGCCAGTTTCGGCGGCGCATAAGGTTCGCGCCAGAAACGCGCAACCAAGGCGCGCAGCAGCAGTTGCTGGGTCAAGCTCATGCGCGCATGGGGCGGCATCTCAAAAGCGCGCAGCTCCAGCAGGCCCAGGCGGCCGGTGGCACCGTCGGGTGAGTAAAGTTTGTCGATGCAGAATTCCGCGCGGTGGGTGTTACCCGTCACGTCGATCAACAGGTTGCGCAGCAGGCGATCGACCAGCCACGGCGGGCACTCTTCGCCGGGCGCCGGCATTTGGGCGAAAGCGATTTCCAGCTCGTACAGCGCGTCGTTACGCGCCTCGTCGACCCGCGGCGCCTGGGAGGTCGGGCCGATAAACAACCCGGAAAACAGGTAGGACAGCGAAGGGTGGTTGTGCCAGTAGCTGATCAGGCTGCGCAGCAGATCCGGCCGGCGCAGGAACGGTGAGTCCTTGGGCGTTGCGCCGCCCATGACAAAGTGGTTACCGCCACCGGTGCCGGTGTGGCGCCCGTCGATCATGAACTTTTCGGTGGTCAGGCGGGTTTGTCGCGCCTCTTCGTAGAGGAATTCAGTGCGCTCCACCAGCTCGTCCCAGGTGGCGGACGGTTGCACGTTGACCTCGATCACACCCGGGTCCGGCGTGACGCGAAAGTTGCTCAGGCGCATGTCAAACGGCGGCTCGTAACCTTCCAGCAGTACGGGGCAATGCAACTCTTCGGCGGTGGCTTCGATGGCGGCCACCAGCTCCAGGTAATCCTCGACGCGCTCCAGCGGCGGCATGAACAGGTACAGGCGCCCGCCCCGCGCCTCAGCACACAGCGCGGTGCGGGTCAGCCAATCGGCGGATTCATCCACTGTGGGCACGCGCTCGTCGCCAGGCGCGGGCTCGTCGTGACTCTTCAGTTGCGCAGGTGTCGGCAGCTCCGGTTGATCCTGATTGGGGTCAACCGGATGCACGAAGGGATACTCCGCCGCGCTCACCCATGGCTGCGACGCCAATGGCAGGCGGTAGCCGAGCGGCGAATCCCCCGGCACCAGCCGACAGTGGTTATCGCGCAAGTACCAGCGCCCGCTCTGCCAACGATCATTGGCCGCCGTGCGCGCCAGCGGCAGCACGTGGCCGATGACTTTATCCAGGCCCTGGCTGAAGACTTTGCGCAGGCGTTCGCGCTCCAGCTCATCGCTCAGTCGCGGGTCCTGGGCGGTGACGTTTTGCGGCAGCGCGCCCTCGCGCCACAGGTAGTAGAAGTTGTCTTCGAAGGCCGGGAACACGAAACGCGCAGGCAGCTTGAGGCGCTCGGCGACGCTGGCCAGGAAGCGTCCGGCCAGCGCGTCGTCGGCGCCGTAGTCCTGCTGTTCATCGGCGATCAGCGCAGGGTTGTGCCAGATCGGCACCCCGTCGCGGCGCCAGTAACAGTTGAGTGACCAGCGCGGCAGTTGCTCGCCGGGGTACCACTTGCCCTGCCCGAAGTGCACCAGCCCCGTCGGCGCATAGTGCTTGCGCATGCGCTGGAACAGCTCGGCAGACAGGCGCCGCTTATTCGGCCCCAGCGCGGCGGTGTTCCACTCGGCACCGTCGGGGTCGTCGATGGAGACGAAGGTCGGCTCGCCACCCATGGTCAGGCGCACGTCATCCTTGAGCAGGTCACTGTCGATCTGACGGCCCAGCGCCTGGATCGCCAACCACTGCTCTTCGGTGTAGGGCTTGGTCACCCGTGGCGCTTCCCAAATGCGCTCCACCGACATTTCATGGGTGAATTCGCACTCGCACGGTTCCACCAGCCCACTGATCGGCGCGGCAGAGGATGGGTCGGGACTACAAGCCAAAGGAATATGACCTTCACCGGCGAACAACCCGGAAGTGGCATCCAGGCCGATCCATCCTGCACCGGGCAAATACACTTCGCACCACGCATGCAGGTCGGTGAAGTCCACGTCGGTGCCGGACGGGCCGTCGAGGGCTTTGACGTCGGCGGTCAGTTGGATCAGGTAGCCGGACACAAATCGTGCCGCCAGCCCGAGGTTGCGCAGCAATTGCACCAGCAGCCAGGCCGAGTCGCGGCACGAACCGGAAGCGTTTTCCAGGGTGAACTCCGGGGTTTGCACCCCGGGCTCCATACGGATCAGGTAAGCGATGTCGCTAGCCAACCGCTGATTGAGCGCCACCAGGAAGTCCACCGCCGGCAGCGGCGTACGGTCGATGCCGGCCAGGTAGGCGGCAAACGTCGGCGTCAGCGGCAGGGTTTCCAGGTACGGCGCCAACTCGCGCTGCTCGTCGGCGGCGTAGCTGAAAGGGATTTTTTCGGCATAGGGCTCAAGGAAAAAGTCGAACGGGTTGAACACTGCCATCTCGGCGACCAGGTCGACTTCGATACGCAGCTCGTCAGTTTTTTCCGGGAACACCAGCCGCGCCAGGTAATTGCCCTGGGGGTCTTGCTGCCAATTGATGAAATGCTGCTCGGGCAGCACTTTCAGCGCGTAGGACAGTATCCGCGTGCGGCTATGGGCCGCCGGACGCAAACGCACGATCTGCGGGCCGAGTTCTACCGCACGGTCGTAGCGGTAATGGGTGACGTGGTGCAACGCGACATGAATCGACACGGCGGCCTCCTGCGAGCCAGGGCATGGAAACAAAGCGCGCAAGACTTATGCCAGAGCAGCGGTCATTGCGCTTTATCGTAGGACCCGGTGCAGTACAGCACCAAAACGGCGCCCAGGTGAGTGCCGTGGTGCGAGGCTCGCACATAATTGTGGCGAACCTGCGAAGACAGGTGGCGAATCTACCCAGTCAATGGGTTTTGCGTTGGGCGATCATGGTTTCACGCAGGTGACGGACCTCGACCAGCTTCTGGCGCATTTCACGGTGGCGTTTGCTGTTGAGCAATAACAACCCCATCAGCGGGAAAAATACTCCCGAGCCGTAAGCCAGCGCATGAAGGTGATACTGAATCATCGGCAATACAAACAGCAGACAGCCGCCCAGGTAAACCGCCACCAGGCCAGTGGCCCAGGTGCGTCCGCGCGCAATCATGACGTTGCTGAATACGATCACGACTACCAGCAGCAGGATCAGCAGCCCGGAGTAGCTGGACTTGAGCGCCGGATCAGCGTCGCGCCAATAAGTCACCCCTGCCATGGACACAGCAGACGAACCGGAAAAGATCGCCATGAAGATCGTGCCCATGAAAACCGGAAAATAGCGGCGCAGGAAGGCCGCCCTGTCGGGAAAGCCGCTCATTCCGTCAGGTCCTCGTACAAGCCGATCGCCAGGGTACTGGCGGTGCCCACGTTACCGCTGCGATAGCTGCCCACGATCCCCAGCAGGCCGCCCAGTGCATCCTTCATCTGGGTGAGGGTGGCGTGACGAATTTCGGTGGACGTATAGCTCTTGGTCAATTTGCCCGCGCGCTGCTGCAACTTGAGCAACTTGGGCGTGAGGCTGGGATCGCGCAGGCTTAACAGCTCCTTGGTCAGCTTTTTACGCTCCTGACGGCTCAAGCCCTTGAGCAACTGGTACCAACTCTTGCCAAGCGCGGCGGCCTTGTTGGCCTTGAGCAGTTTCACGGTTGTGAGCGCGCCGGTCCCGATACCCACCAATGAGACCGCATCGAGCACGGGGGAAACGGCGTTGTACCACTCGGTATCGTCCAAGCGATCGTTAGCGTCGGGGTCAAGAATCTCGTTGTAGGTGCGCGCTACACCGAACCCACATTGCGCACTGCCGGCCAGCGCCGCCGTCACGCCAATGCCGACCACAAAAGCGCTGGCACCCGCCGTGAACGGCACAGCAACGCTACCGCTGAACACCACAATCCAGCCGATCACGGCGGCGCCGCAGGACAAGCCCATGTCGAACACCTCCTTCCTCAGGCGCTCTTCTCGCGGGTCGGTCTTCACCTGCTCGACAAACTGAGCTGGCGCGATGTACTTCTGCGCCTCACGGATAATGACGCGCTTGGGCTTGATGCTGCAGATGGGCTTGAATTCACGCAGGGTCACGACATTAAAGTCGGCGTCGATGTACACGACACCCGCGCCGACAATGCCGGGGTCGGCGTCAATGGCCGCAAACAGGCGCGGCAGGTTGATCTGGCTTTCGATGCGCTGGCGGGCCATGAACTGGGAGCGGTTGAAGTCCATGCCGATGCTGGCCAGGGGGTTGCCCATGGGTGTTCTTCCTTGAAAAGAGGGGGGTGACTGGACTGACGCTATCGGGGGCAAGCCCCCTCCCACCCTTTGATGTGTGAACCCGATCCAATGTGGGAGGGGGCTTGCCCCCGATGACGGTTCTATGGGCGACACCTTAACAAACAGGCTACCCAGCGACTAGAAAGCAAAACGCCAGCACGAGGCTGGCGTTTTGCGTTTCAGGCTGCGATCAACGCGGCACGACCGGCTTGCGGGCAGGCTTCTTGCCTTTGCCCTTGGCCGCATCGGTGCGCTCCTTGGCGGCTTGCTTGTTGCGCGCCTGGGCTGCGGCCTTGGCTTGCTCGCGCTTGTCCCATGGGTTGCTGCCGTCGCTGCCACGCGGTGGCAGGCCGGTGTGCTGGGTCAGGACCCTGGTGGTGGTGTCCTTGGCGACCTTGTGGCTGCCTGCCGGTGTCGAGTTCTTGCGACGGGCGCTCTGGTAGCTGTCGGTAGCCGGTTGATGCAGCGGGATCAGTTGGTCCTTGCCCGGCCCGATCAGGTCGGCACGGCCCATGCGGGTCAATGCCTCACGCAGCATCGGCCAGCCTTTCGGGTCGTGGTAACGCAGGAACGCCTTGTGCAGGCGGCGCTGCTCCTCGCTCTTGACGATGGTCACCGCGTCGCTCTTGTAGGTGACCTTGCGCAGCGGGTTCTTGCCCGAGTGGTACATCGCCGTCGCGGTGGCCATCGGTGACGGGTAGAACGCCTGCACCTGGTCGGCGCGGAAGCCGTTGCCCTTGAGCCACAGGGCCAGGTTCATCATGTCTTCATCGGTGGTGCCGGGGTGAGCCGCGATGAAGTAAGGAATCAGGTACTGCTCCTTGCCCGCTTCCTTGGTGTACTTCTCGAACATGCGCTTGAACTTGTCATAGCTGCCAATGCCCGGCTTCATCATCTGGTTGAGCGGACCTTCCTCGGTATGCTCCGGGGCGATCTTGAGGTAGCCACCGACGTGATGGGTGACCAACTCCTTGACGTACTCCGGCGACTCGACGGCCAGGTCGTAACGCAGGCCGGAGGCGATCAGGATCTTCTTCACACCCGGCAATGCACGGGCGCTGCGGTACAGCTGGATCAACGACGAATGGTCGGTGTTCAGGTTCGGGCAGATGCCCGGGAACACACACGATGGCTTGCGGCACGCAGATTCGATTTCCGGGCTCTTGCAGGCGATGCGGTACATGTTCGCGGTCGGGCCGCCGAGGTCGGAGATCACTCCGGTAAAGCCGGGAACCTTGTCGCGGATCTCTTCGATCTCGCGAATGATCGACTCTTCGGAACGGTTCTGGATGATGCGACCTTCGTGCTCGGTGATCGAGCAGAACGTGCAGCCGCCGAAGCAGCCACGCATGATGTTCACCGAGAAACGGATCATGTCGTAGGCCGGGATTTTTTCCTTGCCATACGCCGGGTGCGGGATACGTGCGTAAGGCATGCCGAACACGTAGTCCATTTCTTCGGTGGTCATCGGGATGGGCGGCGGGTTGAACCACACGTCCACTTCACCGTGCTTCTGCACCAGGGCGCGGGCGTTGCCCGGGTTGGTCTCCAAGTGCAGCACGCGGTTGGCGTGGGCGTAGAGCACGGCGTCGTTGCGCACCTTTTCCACCGAGGGCAGGCGGATCACGGTCTTGTCGCGGGTCATCTTCGGGCTGGCCAGGATCTGCACGACCTTGGCCTCCGTCGGATCTTCAACCGGCCCCTTTTCCTGCTCGATGGCGCAGGCCTGGGTGTCCTGGGTGTTCACGTACGGGTTGATGATCTTGTCGATCTTGCCCGGACGGTCGATACGGGTGGAGTCCACTTCGTACCAGCCCGCCGGTGTATCACGGCGTATGAATGCGGTGCCGCGTACGTCGGTGATGTCTTCGATCTTGTGGCCCCACGACAGGCGCTGGGCAACCTCGACGATCGCCCGCTCTGCGTTGCCGTACAGCAGGATATCGGCGCTGGCGTCGATCAGGATCGAGTTGCGCACACGGTCCTGCCAGTAGTCATAGTGGGCGATGCGGCGCAGGGACGCTTCAATGCCGCCGAGCACAATCGGCACGTGCTTGTAGGCTTCCTTGCAACGCTGGCTGTACACCAGGCTTGCACGGTCCGGGCGCTTGCCGGCCATGCCGCCGGGAGTGTAGGCGTCGTCGGAGCGGATTTTCTTGTCGGCGGTGTAGCGGTTGATCATGGAGTCCATGTTGCCGGCCGCGACGCCGAAGAACAGGTTCGGCTCGCCGAGCTTCATGAAGTCGTCTTTGGACTGCCAGTTCGGCTGGGCAATGATCCCGACGCGAAAGCCCTGGGACTCCAGCAGCCGGCCGATGATCGCCATGCCGAACGACGGATGGTCAACGTAGGCATCACCGGTGACGATGATGATGTCGCAGGAATCCCAGCCAAGCTGATCCATCTCCTCCCTGCTCATCGGCAGGAACGGCGCTGGACCGAAACACTCGGCCCAGTACTTGGGATAGTCAAATAACGGCTTGGCTGTTTGCATGACGGTGACCGGTGTTGAGATGAAAAAACTGCGATGAAAAATCGCGGGCGCGAAATATAGCACAAATTTTGACCAATTCCGACGATAACGGTCGGAATTGAGCAGATGGCTTATTCGTCGTCGTCGAAATTGTAGCTACCCGGCGCGAGGTTCTCGAAGCGGGTGTATTTGCCGATAAACGCCAGGCGGATAAATCCGATAGGACCGTTCCGCTGCTTGCCGATGATGATCTCGGCAATGCCCTTGTGCTCGGTTTCCGGGTGATACACCTCGTCGCGGTAGACGAACATGATCACGTCGGCGTCCTGCTCGATCGCTCCGGATTCGCGCAAGTCGGAGTTCACCGGACGCTTGTTGGGACGTTGCTCCAGGGAGCGGTTGAGCTGGGACAGCGCCACCACCGGGCAGTTGAATTCCTTGGCCAGGGCTTTCAAGGACCGGGAGATTTCAGAAATCTCATTGGTACGGTTGTCGCCGCTGGAGCCTGGGATCTGCATCAACTGCAGGTAGTCGATCATGATCAGGGCGATGTCACCGTGTTCACGCACCAGGCGCCGCGTACGCGCACGCATCTCGGAGGGGCTGATGCCCGCGGTGTCGTCGATGAACAGCTTGCGATCGTTGAGCAGATTGACCGCCGAGGTGAGGCGTGGCCAATCGTCATCTTCCAGCTGGCCGGAACGTACCTTGGTCTGGTCGATACGCCCCAGCGACGAGAGCATCCGCATAACCAGCGATTCGCCTGGCATCTCCAGGGAATACACCAGGACGGTCTTGTCGCTGCGCAACACGGCGTTTTCCACCAGGTTCATCGCAAAGGTGGTCTTACCCATGGACGGACGGCCGGCGACGATGATCAAGTCGGCCGGTTGCAGGCCGCTGGTTTTCTCGTCGAGGTCGGTGTAGCCGGTGGAAATACCGGTAATGGCGGCATCGGTATTGAACAGGGTGTCGATGCGATCGATGGCCTTGGTCAACAGCTCGTTGACGCCTACCGGGCCGCCGGTCTTGGGGCGTGCCTCAGCAATCTGGAAGATCTGGCGCTCGGCCTCATCCAGAATCTCTTCGGCGGTACGCCCTTCGGGGTTGAACGCACTGTCGGCGATTTCGGTGCTGATACCGATCAATTGACGCAGAGTGGCCCGCTGGCGAACGATCTGGGCATAGGCCTTGATGTTGGCGACGGACGGCGTGTTTTTCGCCAGCTCACCCAGGTAACCGAGGCCGCCGACCTGGGAGGTCTGGCCTTCCTTGTCGAGTTGTTCGGCCAGGGTTACCACGTCGATCGGCGAGTTCTGATCGGCCAGCTTGGCGATGGCGCGGAAGATCAAGCGGTGGTCATGCCGATAGAAATCACCGTCCGAGACTTGATCCAGCACGCGTTCCCAGGCGTTGTTGTCCAGCATCAAGCCACCGAGCACGGCCTGTTCGGCCTCGATGGAATGCGGCGGCACCTTCAGGGCAGCGGTTTGCAGATCGTATTGCTCAGGAGCTGAAATATCGTTCATGGCCACTTGGAATTGGGGGTCTGTAGAAAAACAAAAGGCACGACCTGTAAACAGGATCGTGCCCGATGTTAACCGCCCGGCACACGAGGTGCCAGCCAGTTAGGTGCGACTTAAGCTGCTACCACGACAACGCGTACGGTGGCTTCAACTTCAGCGTGCAGGTGCACGGCTACGTCGAATTCGCCTACGTTGCGGATGGTGCCGTTCGGCAGACGAACTTCGCTCTTCTGCACTTCAACGCCCGAGGCGGTCAGTGCATCAGCGATGTCGTGGGTGCCGATCGAACCGAACAGCTTGCCTTCGTCACCGGCGGTGGCAGTGATAGTCACTTCCAGCTCAGCCAGTTGGGCAGCGCGAGTTTCAGCCGAAGCTTTTTTGTCTGCTGCTGCTTTTTCCAGCTCAGCACGACGCTCTTCAAACGCAGCCAGGTTGGCAGCGGTTGCAGCGGTGGCTTTGCCGTATGGCAGCAGGTAGTTACGACCGTAGCCGGCCTTAACGTTCACTTTGTCGCCCAGGTTGCCCAGGTTGGCGACTTTTTCCAGAAGGATCAGTTGCATGTGAAAATCCTCTAACTTTTAACCTTCACCGTTCGCGTTATCGGCGTCTTTCGGCGCCAGACGACCGCGAAAATCAATCAGGCCGTCGACAATGGCCAAGACCACGAGTAACGGATAGATCAGCTGCATGAACAGCAACAGCGTGACGTACAACCCCACCAGCCAGAACCTGGCCAGGCGCTTTCGCGCAACAAGCCCATGAATCAGGGCCAGTCCGGCAAACACCAGCGGTACGCTGCAAATCGGCGCCAGCAAGGCCATCTGAGGACCGAAGTTCGGTCCGACAACCATGCACGCCAGCAGCAACATCGCCGGCCCCGTCGGGATTCTGATACTGCGAAATTCGCGACCAAAACCACCCGGGTTGTACAACAACGCCTGCCAGTAACGCCCAAGAATCAGGCTCATAACGCTGACAACCTGCAACAATGCCGCAATCAGGCCGGTCAGGACCGGGGCAATCAGTGACACAAACCGCGCTCGCTCATCTACCGACAATTGCTGGTAGATATCCCCGAGGGCCAGCGGCAGGATCTTGACGATCTCTTGTGCCAGCGCCTCGATCTGTGGGCGGAAAGCCGCGCCAAGCATCACCGAGTACACCAAACCCAATGCCACGCTGACCAGCAGCGTACGGACCCAGGACTCACTTGCGCGCAAAACCAACGCAAGGCTCGATGACCCCAGCAGTACCAGAAGTACCCGTGGATCACCCAATTGCAGCCACCAGATCAAGGCCGGCAACAATCCCAGGGCAAGAACGCCAACGGCGTCCTTCAAACCGCGCCGCAGGAGCACAAGGCAGCCTGCAGCAGCACCCAACCAATAAAACAACGGCAATGCCGCAAAGCCAGCCACTACCAGAGTGGCCTGCACACGGCCGCGCATGATGAACTCAGCTAAGGCGCGCATGCATTCAATCCCTTACTACTTGTCGACTGCCCGGTCTCAGCGGCCGTGGCTGTCGGTGTAGGCCAGCAGGGCCAGGAAGCGGGCGCGCTTGATAGCGGTGGCCAGCTGACGCTGATAACGAGCTTTGGTACCGGTGATACGGCTTGGAACGATTTTGCCGGTCTCGGATACGTAGGCTTTCAGAGTGTTGAGATCTTTGTAATCGATCTCTTTCACGTCTTCAGCGGTGAAGCGGCAGAATTTACGACGACGGAAGAAACGTGCCATTTGATAGGCTCCTTAAAAGGTCCGTGGATTACTCGTCAGCGTTATCGCTGTTGTCGCTGTCATCACTGTCAGCGCTATCAGCGCCTTCGTGCTCAGGACGGTCGCGACGCTCACGGCGCTCACTGCGGTTTTCTTCAGCCTTGAGCATCTCGGATTGGCCGGTAACGGCTTCTTCGCGACGGATGACCAGGTTACGGATCACTGCATCGTTGTAGCGGAAGTTGTCTTCCAGCTCGGCCAGGGCCTTGCCGGTGCACTCAACGTTCAGCATCACGTAGTGAGCCTTGTGAACATTGTTGATTGCGTAGGCCAGTTGACGACGGCCCCAATCTTCCAGACGGTGGATTTTGCCGCCGTCTTCTTCGATCAGCTTGGTGTAACGCTCAACCATGCCGCCGACTTGCTCGCTTTGATCCGGGTGGACCAAAAAGATGATTTCGTAATGACGCATGAATGCTCCTTACGGGTTGTAGCCTGCCGCTCAAAAACGGTCAGACAAGGAGTGAATGACACTTATGGATCTTGCCGCACGGAGGCACATCGGTGCCTGCCAGGAAGGCAAGGGGCGCAATTGTAGAGAAGGGGGAGAAAGCGCGCAAGGTGATTGGTGATTATTTGAACAATCTTCCATACACCCCAGAATAACTGTGGGAGGGGGCTTGCTCCCGATGACAGAGTATCAGTCACTGCATCTGGCGACTGTCACACCGCTATCGGGAGCAAGCCCCCTCCCACAGTTTGGATGCAGGCCCGGCTCGAGATTACTTCTTGGCTTTAGCCTTCGCGCCACGCTGACGCTGGGCCTCGAACAGGCACACACCTGTCGCGACCGACACGTTAAGACTGCTGACGCTACCGGCCATCGGCAAATGCACCAGGTAATCGCAATGCTCACGGGTCAGGCGGCGCATGCCCTTGCCTTCGGCGCCCATGATCAAGATGGTCGGGCCGGTGAGGTCCTGGTCATAAATACTGACCTCGGCCTCCCCTGCCGTACCCACCACCCACAGGCCACGCTGCTGGAGTTTTTCCAGGGTACGCGCCAGGTTGGTCACGGCCACCAGCGGAATCACTTCCGCCGCGCCACAGGCGACTTTACGCACGACCGGCGTCAAGGTAGCCGACTTGTCCTTAGGCACGATCACCGCCAGCGCACCGGCGGCATCTGCCGAGCGCAGGCAAGCGCCGAGGTTGTGCGGGTCGGTCACGCCGTCCAGCACCAGCAGCAGCGGCGCACCTTCAGTGCGGTCGAGCAGTTCATCCAGCATCGCTTCGCCCCAGACCTGGCTCGGACTGACGTCCGCGACCACACCCTGGTGCACACCTTCCACCCACGCGTCCATCTCACGACGCTCAGCCTGGCCGATGGCGACGCGGTTTTCGTTGGCCAGCTCGACCAGCGTTTGCACACGCGGCTCACTGCGGCCTTCGGCCAGCCACACTTGTTTGACGCGCTTGGGATGGTGACGCAGCAGTGCTTCTACGGCGTGCACGCCGTAGATTTTTTCCAGACTCATGACTTGGCCTTAGGTTTGCGCGACCCACTGCTTTTTGCAGGAGCCGAACCCGTTTTGGACGGGCCTTTACGATGTTTACTGGTCTTGCTCGACGAGCTTTCCGGCCCGCGCGACTTACCGCCCGACGCCGGTTTACCACCGCTTTTGGCTTCGTTGAGCAACTGCTGCTTCAACTCGCGACTCTTGCGCACCTCAGCGTTTTTAGCCGCGGCATCGCTTGGGCGGTAGGCTTCGGAGACCTTGTCCTTGCTGGAAGAACGACGGCCGGCCTTGGCGGGCTCAGGCTCGGCGGCTTTCGCAGGAGCACTTTTGCCTTTGGAGGCTGGCGCCGGGGTATCACCCCCACGTTTTTTGCGACTGCCCGGTGATTCGGCGGGCTTGTCAGACATGCCGAAGTCGATCTTGCGCTCGTCGAGGTCGACGCGCATGACCTGCACTTCCACGGTGTCGCCCAGACGGAAACTGCGACCGGTACGCTCACCCGCCAGGCGGTGATGCACAGGATCGAAGTGATAGTAGTCACCCGGCAAGGCAGTCACGTGCACCAGGCCCTCGACATAGATGTCGGTCAGCTCGACGAACAAACCAAAACCGGTCACGGCCGTGATCACGCCAGGGAACGACTCGCCCACGCGATCCTTCATGAACTCGCACTTGAGCCAGTTCACCACGTCGCGGGTCGCTTCATCGGCACGACGCTCGCTCATGGAGCACTGCTCGCCCAACTGTTCCAGGGCCGCTTCGTCGTACGGATAGATGCGCGCCTTCGGAATGGTCATCGCACCGGCGCGCTTGACGTGCGGGGTGTTCTGCTTGGAGTGGATCACGCTGCGGATCGCCCGGTGCGTCAGCAGGTCCGGGTAACGGCGGATCGGCGAGGTGAAGTGGGTGTACGCCTCGTAATTCAGACCGAAGTGCCCCTGGTTGTCGGCGCTGTACACCGCCTGACTCAGCGAGCGCAGCATGACGGTCTGGATCACATGGTAATCCGGACGATCTTTGATGCCGGCCAGCAAAGCCTGGTAATCCTTCGGCGTCGGGCCGTCCTTGCCTTTATGCAGGGACAGGCCTAGCTCACCGAGGAACGCGCGCAGTTTTTCCAGACGCTCAGGTGGCGGGCCATCGTGCACACGGTACAACGCAGGGATTTCATGCTTTTTCAGGAATTCGGCGGTGGCCACGTTGGCCGCCAGCATGCATTCCTCGATCAGCTTGTGCGCATCGTTACGCGTGGTCGGGGTGATCGCGGCGATCTTGCGCTCGGAACCGAAGACAATCCGGGTTTCCTGGGTTTCAAAATCGATCGCGCCACGGGTATGACGTGCGCCCAGCAACACCTTGTACAGCGCATACAGCTGCTTGAGGTGCGGCACCACGCCAGCGTATTCGGTACGCAAAGCCTTGGCTTCGCTGGTCTTCGGTGTTTCCAGGATGGTGCTGACCTTGTTGTAGGTCAGGCGCGCCTGGGAATGGATCACCGCTTCGTAGAACTGGTAATCGGTCATTTCGCCGGTTTTCGAGATAGTCATCTCGCACACCATGGCCAAACGGTCGACTTTCGGATTCAGCGAGCACAGGCCGTTGGACAGCTGCTCAGGCAGCATCGGGATCACGCGCTCGGGGAAGTACACCGAGTTGCCGCGCACCTGGGCTTCATTGTCCAGCGCCGAGCCGATCTTCACATAGCTGGATACGTCGGCAATCGCCACGTACAACTTCCAGCCGCCGGAGAACAGACGCAGCTTGCCGGGCTTGGCTTCGCAGTAGACCGCATCGTCGAAGTCGCGGGCATCTTCGCCGTCGATGGTGACGAACGGCAGATGGCGCAGATCGATGCGTTTCTCTTTGTCCTTTTCTTCCACTTCAGGCTTGAGCTTGCCGGCTTCCTTGAGCACAGCCTCAGGCCAGACGTGAGGAATATCGTAGGTACGCAGCGCGACATCGATTTCCATGCCCGGCGCCATGTAGTTGCCGACCACTTCAACGATATCGCCCTGCGGCTGGAAGCGCGCCGTTGGCCAGTGGGTGATTTTCACCTCGACGAACTGACCGACCTTGGCGGCGCCATTGCGGCCCGGGGTAATCAGCACTTCCTGCTGAACCTTCGGGTTGTCCGGTACAACGAAGCCGATACCGCCTTCTTCGAAATAACGGCCGACGATGGACTCGTGGGCACGCGATACGACCTCGACGATCACGCCTTCACGGCGACCGCGACGGTCCAGCCCGGACACGCGCGCCAGGGCACGGTCGCCATCGAATACCAGACGCATTTGCGCCGGGCTCATGAACAGGTCGTCGCTGCCGTCATCCGGGATCAGAAAGCCGAAACCGTCACGGTGGCCGGCAATACGGCCCAGGATCAGGTCGAGCTTGTCCACCGGCGCGTAAGTACCACGGCGGGTGTAGATCAGTTGTGCGTCGCGCTCCATGGCACGCAAGCGGCGGCGCAGCGCTTCGAGTTGGTCTTCGGTGGTCAGACCGAACTCTTCAACCAATTGCTCGCGGCTGGCAGGCGAACCCCGATCGGCGAGATGCGCCAGGATCAGTTCGCGGCTAGGAATAGGGTTTTCATATTTTTCCGCTTCACGAGCGGCCTCGGGATCGAGGGACTGCCAATCGGCCATTAGAGAGTTTTCACCTTGTCTATATGAGGGTTAGTTTGGCATACGCGTATTGAAACGGGAAATTTCAGGCATCCACAAGCGTTTAAAAGCCTTTCGCAGCCCCTGAGGGGCACCTTGCACGACCACTGGCGAAATTTTCCAGGTTTTTTTCATCGCAGGGGTTTACAGCCAAAAAATCGCTCCGTATAGTGCGCGCCATCGACGACGGCAACGTTGTTGATGCTGCCCAGGTGGTGAAATTGGTAGACACGCCAGCTTCAGGTGCTGGTGATCGCAAGGTCGTGGAAGTTCGAGTCTTCTCCTGGGCACCAATTTCAAACTCAAGGTTGAACCTTGAGTCTCCAAAAACCCGCGAAAGCGGGTTTTTGCGTTTCAGGCCTTTGATTTTTAACGGGAATATTGATTTATATTTTTGTTATCAGGGGTTTACAGATCAAAAAGCCCTCCGTATAGTTCGCTCCATCAACAGCGCAAGCGCTGCTGATAATGCCCAGGTGGTGAAATTGGTAGACACGCCAGCTTCAGGTGCTGGTGACCTTACGGTCGTGGAAGTTCGAGTCTTCTCCTGGGCACCAAATTCAGATCAAACCCGCGAAAGCGGGTTTTTTCGTTTCTGACGTTCGAAAACATTCCCAACAGCTCATTCTCCAGTGCCGGGGTGCCAGCATCTGCGCTGACGCCCCGGATGCACCTGAGCCACTAGGCCCGGAACTGCCCCAGGCTCGCCTTCAATTGCGCCGCCAGCCCGTCCAGCACCTTGCCGCTGGCGGTGGTTTCTACCACTGCCTGCGCGGCGCGCTCCGCCTGCGCATGGATCACCTCGACCCGCCCCCGTACCGCATGAGCACCCTGGGCCTGGTGCTCGGCCGCACGTGTCGCCAAACCGATCGCCGCATGCACCTGCTCAACCGACACCTGTACGGTCTGCTGCAAGCGCACACTGTCGCGCAACACCAGCAGCCCTTCGCTGGCCTGGCGCCCGGCCTTGCCGATGGTTTCCACCGCCTCACGCGCACCCTGCTGCAACGCCACGATATGAGCCTGGATGTCACCGGTGGAGCTTTGGGTTTTACTGGCCAATGCCCGCACCTCATCTGCCACGACCGCAAAGCCGCGCCCGGTCTCTCCGGCCCGCGCCGCCTCGATTGCGGCGTTGAGCGCCAACAGGTTGGTCTGCTCGGCAATCCCGTGGATCACCGTCAACACCACTTCGATCTGTTCACTCTGCTGCGCCAATCGCTCGATCACCTGGGAGCCGGCCTGCACTTGCCCCGCCAAGGCCTCGATCAAGTTGCCGACTTGCGCGGAAGTCCGCGAGTTTTCATCCGTGGCCTGACGAATATCCACCACCTGCTGCAACGCTGCCTGCATCGCATGGCTTTCGGCCTGAGCCTCGTCCGCCATCTGCGACAGCGCGCGCAAGCTCTCGGCCACTTCGTCGCGCTGCAAACCAGCCGCCGCATCAGCACCGGCATTGCGCTGGGTCATGGCCCCGATTTCCACGCCGGTTCGCTGAGCCACATCGCCCGCCTCGCGCACAATCGGCTGCAACTTGTCGACAAAGCGATTGACCGCCGAGGCCATGGCGCCGATTTCGTCCTGGCTATTGATTTGCACACGCTTGGTAAGATCCCCCTCGCCCGCCGCCAAGTCATCCATGGCCGCAATCAGCAACTTCAAGCGATTGACCACACGACGCCCCAGCACGATAGCGATCAGCAGCAACACGCCGAAACCAACCAGCGCCAAGCCCATGCCGATGCGCCAGCGCAAGGTGCCGGCGGCGTCCTGTACAACGCTGGCGGTGTTGGCGCTCATCTGGGTGGCCGTGGCTTGCGCGGATTGCAAGCGGGCCCCCATGGCGGCAGCGCTATCAGCCGCCGCCCCTTTGAGACTGTCGCCCACCAACTGGTCGCCACTGGCGATCAGGGCTGCGAAGCGCTTATCCAGCGCAGCCAGATCCGCCTCCACTGCGGCGGTGGAAACCCCCATGCGCACCTTGCCGATTTCCACGCCATTGGGGCTGATGGACGCTTCGACATAGAACACTGACGGATCATCTTTCGCCGCATCCAGCACTTTATCCAGCGCGCGCTCACCCTTGCCCTTTTCCAGCAGCGCCTGGTTGATCGGGTTTTCGCGATTGAGGTAGCGGGTCAAATGCTCGCCCGCCGCGTCGTCATAGACCACGAACAGTACGTTGGGATTGCGCTGGGCACGCCGGGCGAACTCCGACAGGGTCGGCACGTCACTGTCCCACATGGCGCGGGGCGCCACTGAGGCCAGCAGTTGCGCCATGTCATTGGCGGAATCCTTCAGGTCTTTTTCCAGAGTCGCACGCAGCTGCTTCTGCTCTTCCTGCAGTCGGGTTGAAAGCCCCACTGTCAGGCGCTGACGGGTATTGGTCGACAAGCTGTCCAGGCTGGACGTGACTTCCTTACCGGCCTGGGCCAACTCGCCAGACAGCTTCTGGCTATCGACCCCCAGCCGATTGCCCAAATCAGCCTCAAGCGCAGTGACGGTGCTCCGCGTCAGAGCGACGGCCACCAGCACTTGCACCAAAAGAGCGATACCAAGAGTAACGAACACCGGCCGCAACAGACGGCTTTGTAACAATGAGAGAACGGCAGACATCGAGAATCCCTCCACCCTGGGTGCCATTAATCTGATGGCGCCGCGAAAGGAAGAAGCAAAGCAAGGGCCGTGCCGTTCGCCCGTCACAAACGACAAAGGGCTCCCGAAGGAGCCCTTTGCTTTTTACATCAACAGCTTATTAAGCGAACGGATGACGCAGAACGATGGTTTCGTTGCGGTCAGGGCCCGTCGAAATAATGTCGATCGGTGCGCCAATCAGCTCTTCCACGCGCTTGATGTAAGCGCGGGCATTGGCCGGCAGCTCTTCCAGGGTCTTGGCACCCACGGTCGATTCGCTCCAGCCCGGCACTTCTTCGTACACCGGCTGCAGGCCCACATAGCTGTCGGCGTCAGTCGGGGCAACGCTATTGCCATCTGCATCTTTGTAGCCAACGCAGATATTGATGGTTTCCAGACCATCGAGTACGTCCAGCTTGGTCAGGCAGATGCCCGAGATGCTGTTCACGTCGATAGCGCGACGCAGGATAACGGCATCGAACCAGCCGCAACGACGGGCACGCCCGGTGGTCGCACCGAACTCGTGACCTTGCTTGGCCAGGTGTGCACCGACTTCGTCGAACAGCTCAGTCGGGAACGGACCCGAACCGACACGCGTGGTGTAGGCCTTGGTGATGCCCAGGATGTAGTCCAGGAACATAGGCCCCACGCCCGAACCCGTTGCAACGCCACCTGCGGTGGTGTTGGAACTGGTCACGTACGGATAGGTACCGTGGTCGATGTCCAGCAGCGAACCCTGGGCGCCTTCGAACATGATGTCTTTACCGGCGCGACGCAGCTCGTGCAGCTCGGCAGTCACGTCCAGCATCAACGGCTTGAGCAGCTCGGCGTATTCCTTGCACTCAGCCAGGGTCTTGTCGAACTCGATCGCCGGCTCTTTGTAGTAACCCACCAGCATGAAGTTGTGGTAATCCACCAGCTCACGCAGCTTGTCTTCAAAGCGCGGCATGTTGAGCAGGTCGCCCACACGCAGGCCACGGCGTGCGACCTTGTCTTCATAGGCCGGGCCGATACCGCGACCGGTGGTACCGATCTTCAGCTCGCCACGCGCCTTTTCACGGGCCTGGTCCAACGCAACATGGAAGGACAGGATCAGCGGGCAGGACGGGCTGATACGCAGGCGCTCGCGCACCGGTACGCCTTTTTCTTCCAGCTTGGTGATCTCACGCAGCAAGGCGTCAGGTGCAACCACCACACCGTTGCCGATCAGGCACTGCACGCCTTCGCGCAGGACGCCCGACGGGATCAGGTGCAAGACGGTTTTTTCGCCATCGATGACCAGAGTGTGGCCAGCGTTGTGGCCACCTTGGTAGCGCACTACGGCGGCAGCATGTTCGGTCAGCAGATCAACGATCTTGCCTTTGCCCTCATCACCCCACTGGGTGCCCAGGACTACGACATTCTTACCCATAACACTTGTCCTCATTCGCGCAAACTTGGTGCCGGCAATAGCCGGCAGGAAAACTCAAGAAGCCAGTGGCGATACTTGCCAAAGCCCGTTCTGCAGAATCAATTGCCGGTCACAGTCCGCTTCACGGGCGGCGGCCAATGGCTGCCCAGGCAACGCCTGGACGACACGCTGACCCTCACCGCGCAACTGGCAAACCTGCTGCCAGAGTGCTGCGTCCGTACTGTCGGGCATCCAGATGCCACCAGACGGCAGCTCGACCTCAGCACGCCCCAGGGTCACCAGGGTTTTCAAATCGGTAGAAAAGCCAGTCGCCGGGCGGGCTCGACCGAAGTCGGCGCCAATGTCGTCATAACGACCACCCTGGGCGATGGCCTGGCCAACACCCGGGACAAATACGGCGAACACTACACCGGTGTGGTAGTGGTAGCCGCGCAATTCACCCAGGTCGAAGTACAGCGGCAACTGCGGGAAGCGCGCCGACAACTGCTCGGCAATTGCCAGCACGTCGTCCAGTGCAGCCAGTACGGGCGCCGGCGCATTGGCCAGGCGCTCACGCGCAGCCACCAGCACTTCACGGCCACCGCACAGGTTCACCAGCGCACGCAGCATGTCGGCCAGGTCGGCAGGCACGCCAGCGGTCAGGGCAATGACTTCATCGATAGCCTTGCGTTGCAGGGCATCGAACAACTGTTGTTCCACTTCACCGGACAAACCGGCCGCACGGGCCAGGCCACGGTAGATACCGACATGCCCCAGGTCCATGTGGACATCCGGCACATCAGCCAGTTGCAGCATGGCCAGCATCAAGCTGATCACTTCAACGTCGCTGCTTGGGCTGGCATCGCCGTACAACTCGGCACCCAGCTGGATCGGGCTGCGGGAAGACGACAAGGCACGAGGCTGCGCATGCAGCACGCTACCGGCGTAACACAGACGGCTCGGGCCTTCGCGACGCAGGGTGTGCGCATCGATACGCGCCACTTGCGGCGTGATGTCGGCACGGAAACCCATTTGCCGGCCTGATTGCGGGTCGATGACCTTGAAGGTGCGCAAATCCAGGTCCTGGCCCGCGCCGGTCAGCAGGGATTCCAGGTACTCGATATGAGGGGTGACGACAAACTCGTAACCCCAGCTCTGGAACAGATCCAACACCTGGCGACGCGCTACTTCAATGCGCGCAGCTTCCGGTGGCAGTACTTCTTCGATGCCATCTGGCAGCAGCCAGCGGTCTACCGTTGCCATTACGCCATTCCCCTATGATCCGGGCGGCCAGCCCTCGGCCGAGCCTTGAGTGAAGCAGAAAATACCCGCCGCCTGCATAAACCACGCGCAAGAGCGACGTGACGATCGGCCTGCCAGCGGCCTCGTCGGGCACTTTCCTCGAAAAACCTGTCACGCCTGCCGAATCAAACATGCAGACGCAAAAAAGCCGGGAATTTCCCGGCTGCCGCATCATACACCCGTTTTCTGAAAGGATCACCCCGCCAGGCGTTTTAGCCGCCCGACGGAGTAAGTCCTACACAGCAACGCGCTGATTACTTGGCTTTTTCCAGGTAGCGGAAGAACTCGCTACTTGGGTCCAGCACCATGACGTCGGTTTTGTTTGCGAAGCTTTCACGGTAGGCACGCAGGCTACGGTAGAACGCGTAGAACTCCTGGTCCTGCCCATAGGCCTTGGCGTAGATCGCCGCGGCTTGAGCGTCGCCATCACCGCGGGCCTCTTCAGACTCGCGATAGGCTTCCGCCAACAGTACACGGCGCTGACGGTCGGCATCCGCACGGATACCTTCGGCCAACTCGTTACCCTTGGCACGGTGCTCGCGGGCTTCACGCTCACGCTCGGTGCTCATGCGCTCGAACACGCTGCGGTTCACTTCCTTCGGCAGATCGATGGCCTTGACCCGAACATCGATCACTTCAATGCCCAGCTCTTTTTCCGCCATCGTGTTCAACGAGCGCGTGATATCAGCCATCAGCGCATCACGTTCACCGGACACCACCTCGTGCAGGGTGCGCTTACCAAACTGGTCACGCAGGCCCGATTCCAGGCGGCGCGACAAACGCTCGTCGGCAATCTGCTTGAGGCCGGAGGTCGCAGTGTAGAAACGCTCGGCATCCTTGACGCGCCACTTGGCATAGGCGTCAACCATCACGGCTTTCTTTTCCAGGGTCAGGAAGCGTTGCGTCGGTGCATCCAGGGTCATCAGGCGGGCGTCGAACTTGCGCACCTGGTTGACGTAAGGAACCTTCACATGCAGACCTGGCTGGACGTCCGCCTGCACCACGCGACCGAATTGCAGCAACACCGCACGCTCGGTCTGAGACACGATGTAGAAGCAGTTCCAGGCAGCGATGACCACGACGACGCCCACAATCAGGGCGGTCAGCGATTTATTGCTCATCAACGACTCTCCCTGGTACGTGTTTGCTGTTGCAGCAAGTCAGCGGCCGAACGGGCGCTCGCTTCGTTGGCAGCAGCCGTCGAACCGGTAGACGGCGCGTTGGTGCCGCTACGGCCACCTTCGATCATCTTGTCCAGCGGCAGGTACAACAGGTTGTTCTGCCCACCTTTGTTGCCGGTCACGAGAACCTTGCTGGTGTTGCTGAAGACTTCCTGCATGGTGTCCAGGTACAGACGCTCACGCGTGACTTCCGGAGCCTTGCGGTACTCGGCAACCAGCTTGGTAAAGCGATCTGCCTCACCCTTGGCGCGGGAAACCACTTCGTCACGGTAACCGTTGGCATCCTCAAGGATACGCTGGGCCTGACCACGGGCTTCCGGCACGACGCCATTGGCATAGGTTTCAGCCTGGTTGCGCGAACGCTGCTCGTCTTCACGGGCGCGGATCACGTCGTCAAAGGCTTCCTGCACTTCACGCGGTGCCGCTGCGCTCTGCACGTTCACCTGAGTGACGGTGATACCGGTGCGATAGGTATCGAGGAACCGTTGCAGGCGCTCCTTGATTTCGCTGGCCATCAACTCACGCCCTTCGGTCAGCACCTGGTCCATCGCAGTGGACCCCACCACATGGCGCAGGGCGCTTTCGGTTGCGTGCTGCAGGCTGATCTCAGGCTGGTCGACGTTCAGCACGAAGTCCTGCAGGTTGCTGATCTTGTACTGCACGGTCAGCGGCACTTCGACGATGTTCTCGTCTTCGGTCAGCATCTGGCCCTGCTTGGTGTAGGCACGCTCACGCGTGACGTTCTCCATGTACTTCTTGTCGATCGGCGGGAAGTAGATATTCAGGCCCGGCCCTACCGTCTCGTAGTACTTGCCGAAGCGCAGCACGACGGCCTGCTCCTGCTCGTCGACTACGTAGACCGCGCTGTACAGCCATACGGCCGCCAGCACGACAAGACCCAGGCCCAGCAGGCCATAGCCGCCACCCTTGCTTGTGCGACCGCCGTCGTCACCACCACTTTTTTTCCCACCACCGAACAACCCATTCAGGCTTTCCTGCAGCTTTCGGAAGGCCTCGTCGAGATCCGGCGGCCCCTTGCGGTCGCCATTATTGCGGCGCTTACCACCCCAAGGATCCTGATTATTCGAGTTGCCACCCGGCTCATTCCAAGCCATAGCGCTCTCCATCTGATAAAGCAAAGACGCGCCCACGGCGCGCCGACCAATGCTACAGAATGCCTGCTACTGCGACACAACCGCTTTCTCAGGCTTTTATTGCAAAGTGTGTTGTTCGATGAACTCCGCCGGTACGACGCCTTCACGGCTGACCAGCCGATTCAGTTCCGAGCGCGGCAATCGAACGGCCAGCAAGCTGACACCTTCGTCGTCATGTTCTTCTTTCTGCACTGCGCCCAACTCGAAAAACTGTGCACGCAGTCGAGCAAAACGCTGCGGCAAGCGCAAGGTGCCGATAAACAAATCGCTGCCCAACAGCTCGGCAATAGCTTGTTCGAGTAATTCCAAACCACTGCCATCACGCGCTGACAGCCATACCCGCTGGGGCTTGCCGTTCTCGTCGCGTTGAATTTGTGGCTCTACGCCTTCAAGCAAATCGAGTTTGTTATAGACCTCGAGGATCGGCAAGTCCTGTGCACCAATCTCGCCCAGTACCAACATCACCTGTTCAATCTGCAACATGCGATCCGGTTCGGCCGCATCGATCACGTGCAACAACAGATCCGAGTTGCTCGACTCTTCGAGCGTAGACCGAAACGCTTCGACCAGCTTGTGGGGCAAGTGACGAATAAAGCCCACCGTATCCGCCAGGACAATCGGCCCCAGGTCATCCAGGTCCAGACGGCGCAAGGTCGGGTCGAGGGTGGCGAACAGTTGGTCGGCCGCGTATACGTCGGACTTCGTCACGTTATTGAACAGCGTGGATTTACCGGCGTTGGTGTAGCCCACCAGGGAAACGGTAGGAATATCCGCACGGGAACGGCCACGGCGCGACTGTTCGCGCTGGCTACGCACTTTCTCCAGGCGGCCCTTGATCTGGCGCAGGCGAACCCGCAACAGGCGTCGGTCGGTTTCAAGCTGGGTTTCACCCGGGCCGCGCATACCGATACCACCACCCTGGCGTTCAAGGTGAGTCCAGCCGCGAACCAGCCGGGTGCTCATGTGGTCAAGCTGGGCCAGTTCAACCTGGAGCTTGCCTTCATGGGTACGGGCGCGCTGGGCAAAGATATCGAGAATCAGACCGGTACGGTCGATCACGCGACACTCGAAGACACGTTCGAGGTTACGTTCCTGACTGGGTGTGAGGACGTGATTGAAGATCACCAGATCGGCTTCTTCGGCGTGCACCAGGTCGCGCAGCTCCTCGACCTTGCCGCTGCCAATCAGGAATTTGGCGGTTGGCCGATGACGCGGCACGTTAAAAAACGCAACGGTCTCGGCGCCGGCCGAATTTGCCAACTCCTGAAACTCCTGCGGATCTTCGCGCGCCTCAGGGTCCTGTCCATCCAAGTGAACGAGGATGACTCGCTCACCACCACCGTGGCGCTCAAAGAACAAAGGAGACTCCTATCAGGCGTTACCTGGCTCAGCGTCAGCTGCATCTTCACCAACTGCGCTAGGCAGACGGATTGGACGAACTGGAACAACTGTCGAGATAGCGTGCTTGTAGACCATCTGGCTGACGGTGTTCTTCAGCAGGATCACGAACTGGTCGAACGATTCGATCGTACCTTGCAGTTTGATACCGTTCACCAGGTAGATGGAAACCCCCACTTTCTCTTTACGTAAAGTATTCAAGTAAGGGTCTTGTAGCGAATGCCCTTTTGACATGTGTCGCACTCCTATAAGGATCAATAATAAAAAAGCGGAAAATAGATAGCTTATGGCCGTCACACCCCCAAGGATAGACGGCAATTGCAAGGACTCAGCTCAATATGGAGACCGTTCCCAAGTATTTCAAGGCGCGTGACAGATTGTCGCTGTCCAGGCTGTCCAACCAGTGCAAATCGCTCCAGCTGCGCAGCCAGGTGAACTGGCGTTTGGCCAATTGGCGCGTGGCGATGATGCCGCGCTCCTGCATTTCGGCCCACGTCAGCTTGCCATCCAGATGATCCCAGACTTGGCGATAGCCTACAGCACGTATGGAAGGTAGCCCGGAATGCAGGTCACCTCTTGAACGCAGTGCTACGACCTCGTCCACAAACCCCTGTTCCAACATAATTGTGAATCTTTGTGCAATTCGTTCATGCAGCACCTGGCGATTTGCCGGAGCAATCGCCAGATTCGCCACAGTATAGGGCAATTGTGACTGTCCAGATGCGTCTGCATCAGCACTTTGCGCAGTTTGTTTCAGCCTGTGTTCAGTCATGGTCTGGCCGCTCACACGCCAGACTTCCAGGGCGCGTGTGAGGCGCTGGGGGTCATTGGGGTGAATGCGCGCGGCAGAGACCGGGTCAACCGCCGCCAACTGATCGTGCAGCGCTTGCCAACCAAGGCGTGCAGCCTCCTCTTCAAGCTCGGCGCGCACCTGGGCATCAGCCGGCGGCATATCCGCCAGGCCTTCCTGCAAAGCCTTGTAGTAGAGCATCGTACCGCCCACCAGCAGCGGAATATTGCCCCGCGCGGTGATCTCAGCCATGGCAGCCAGAGCGTCGGTACGGAAATCCGCCGCAGAATAGCTTTCGGCCGGGTCGATAATGTCGATCAACCGGTGCGGATATTGGGCCAATAGCGCTTTTGAGGGCTTGGCCGTACCGATGTCCATGTCCCGGTAAACCAGGGCAGAGTCGACACTGATCAGCTCGCACGGCAACACTTTGGTCAGCTCGATGGCCAGGTCGGTCTTGCCGGCTGCCGTGGGGCCCATCAGGAAGATGGCGGGGGGCAAGGCACTCATCAACGGCCGCGCAGGAACAGTTTGTCCAGATCGTCCAGGCCCATCTGGGTCCAGGTCGGTCGGCCATGGTTGCATTGCCCGCTGCGCTCGGTGTTTTCCATGTCGCGCAGCAGCCCGTTCATTTCCGGCAGGGCCAGGCGGCGATTGGCGCGGATGGCGCCATGACAGGCCATAGTGCCAAGCAGCTCATTGATGTGCGCCTGGATACGATCGCTGGTGCCGTACTCCATCAGGTCCGCCAGCACATCAGCGACCAGGCGGTTGGCTTCAGCCTGCTTGAGCAGCGCAGGAATCTGGCGGATCGCCAGGGTTTCCGGCCCAAGGCGCTGCAATTCGAAGCCCAGTTTCTGGAACACGCCGTGATGCTCTTCGGCGCAATCGGCTTCCCGCTGGCTGACCGCCAGAGACTCGGGCACCAACAGCGGCTGGCCGCTGAGACCTTCGCTGGCCATGGCGATCTTCAAGCGCTCGTACATGATCCGCTCATGGGCGGCATGCATATCGACCAGCACCAGGCCGTGGGCGTTTTCCGCCAGGATGTAGATGCCTTTGAGTTGCGCCAACGCATAACCCAGCGGTGGAATATCCCCCCCACCCTCCGGCAACGCAACGGCGCCCGGCTCGGCACCCGGCAATGGCGCAAAAAACTCGCGATAAGCCGCCTTGGCCTCCGCCACCGGCACTGTCGACTGCGGACGCGGGGTGTATTGGTACTGATAACCCGCGCCCGAACCGGAACCCGGCGCGGTGTATGACGGCTGTGGTTGCGGCGATTGCAACAAATTGGCCGCCAGGCTCATTTCGCCCTGTGGGCCGAACTCGCCGGCCTCCGGACCGCTCGGCCGTACCACCGCCGTCACGATCGGCGCAGACAACTGATCATCCGGCCGCACATCGCCCAAGGCACGGTGCAACGTGCCATAGAGGAAGTCATGCACCATGCGCCCGTCACGAAAACGCACTTCATGCTTGGTCGGATGCACGTTGACGTCGACCACTGACGGGTCGACCTCAAAAAACAGCACAAACGTGGGGTGCCGCCCATTGAACAGAACGTCGCGATACGCCTGGCGCACCGCATGGGCCACCAACTTATCGCGTACTGCACGACCATTCACGAAGAAATACTGCAGGTCCGCCTGACTACGGGAGAACGTCGGCAACCCGACCCAACCCCACAGGCGCAAGCCATTGCGCTCGATCTCAATCGGCAGTGCCTGCTCCAGGAAACCCGACCCGCAAACAGCGGCCACACGCCGTGCACGGGCAGCGTCGTCATTGGCTTCATGCAGGCTGAGGATGGTCTTGCCGTTGTGGCGCAGATGAAAAGCCACGTCGAAACGGGCCAACGCCAAGCGCTTGATGACTTCCTGCAGGTGATCGAATTCGGTTTTTTCAGCCTTGAGGAACTTGCGGCGCGCCGGGGTATTGAAGAACAAGTCGCGCACTTCCACCGAAGTGCCCACCGGGTGCGCAGCCGGCTGGACACGAGGCGCCATGTCACGGCCTTCGGTTTCTACCTGCCAGGCCTGGTCGGCACCACGGGTCCGCGAGGTCAGGGTCAGGCGGGCCACGGAGCTGATGGAGGCCAAGGCCTCACCGCGAAAACCCAGGCTCATCACCCGCTCAAGGTCTTCCAGATCGCGAATCTTGCTGGTGGCGTGACGCGCCAGAGCCAGCGGCAGGTCATCGGAGGAGATGCCGCTACCGTCGTCGCGCACGCGCAGGAGCTTGACGCCGCCCTGCTCCACATCGACATCGATACGCTTGGCGCCTGAGTCGATACTGTTCTCCAGCAGCTCCTTGATCACCGACGCCGGACGCTCAACCACTTCGCCCGCGGCAATCTGGTTGGCCAGGCGCGGGCTGAGCAGTTCGATGCGTGCGCCGCTGTTCAACTGTGATTCGCTCATTACTGCGCCGCCAATTCAGTGCCGGGAATGGTCAATACCTGGCCGACTTTCAATTCATCGGTTTTCAGGCCATTGGCACTGCGCAACGTGGCAGGCGAAACCTGGAAGCGCACGGCCAGCATGGCCAGGGTGTCGCCGGGCTGCACGCGGTGGTCACGCGGGCCCTGGGCGATTTTCCCGGAGTCGCGCAGCCAGGCAATGTAAGTGCCCGGCGGCGGGTTCTGCTGGAAGAACTGGCGGATACCGGCGCTGATCGAACGCGCCAGCGCCTGCTGGTGGCTGGTACTGGCCAGCTTGGAGGCTTCGTTGGAATTGGAGATAAAGCCGGTTTCCACCAGGATCGACGGGATATCCGGCGACTTCAACACCATGAACCCAGCCTGCTCGACACGCTGCTTGTGCAGCGAAGTGACCCGGCCGATATTGCTCAGCACTTTCTGGCCGACATTCAGGCTGGAAGTCAGCGAAGCAGTCATCGACAGGTCGAGCAGCACGCCGGCGAGCATTTTGTCCTTGTCATCCAGAGACACGTTGCCGGCCCCGCCGATCAAGTCGGAACGGTTTTCGCTGTCGGCCAGCCAACGGGCAGTCTCGGAAGTCGCGCCGCGATCGGACAGGGCGAACACCGAGGCGCCGAAGGCGGCGGACGAGGGTGCGGCGTCGGCGTGGATCGACACAAACAGGTCGGCGCCTTTCTTGCGGGCGATTTCCGTACGGCCGCGCAATGGAATGAAGTAGTCACCGGTACGGGTCAGCTCGGCGCGATAGCCTTTCATCGCGCTGACCTGACGCTGCAGCTCACGGGCGATGGCCAATACCACGTCTTTTTCATGCTGGCCGCGCGAGCCGGATGCGCCCGGGTCTTCGCCACCATGGCCGGCATCGATCACCACAATAATGTCACGCTTGCCCGGCGGGGCCGGTGGGGGTGGCGGCAACTTGACCTGCGGCTGCGACGGGTTGACCGGCACGGCCGGTACCGTGGCAACACTCGGGGTCGGCACGGGCGTCGGGTTGGCATCGGCGGCATTGTCGAACAGATCGACCACCAGCCGGTTGCCGTACTGGGCATTCGGCGCCAGGGAGAAGCTTTTCGGGGTCACGGCCTTTTTCAGATCGATAACCACACGCAGATCGGTCGGCGTACGCTGGGCCGAGCGCATGGCGGTAATCGGGGTGTTGGCGGTGGACACCTTGAGCGGCGCGGCCAGGGACGCACCATTGATGTCGATCACCAGGCGATCGGGCGCCGTCAGGGTAAAGACACTGTGCTGGACCGGGCCAGACAGGTCGAACACCAGTCGCGTGTTATCCGGCGCTCGCCACAGGCGAACACTTTTCACCTGCGAAGCAGCCAGAGCATTGACAGTCATTGCCGCAAGCAATACCCCTACGACAGCAACCAACGCGCGAAAGCGCATACCTAACCCCACCAATTATTTGAATTCCAATGCCAAAGCAGCGCACCAGGACTGGCCGCGCACGCTTTGGGGCAACAACTTCAACTGACGTCCTGATTCATGCGGCGTAATGGTAATGGTCAGGTCCGGCTTTGGCAAAAAGCCTGTGCCTTTATCTGGCCACTCGATCAGGCACAACGCGTCTTCGTCGAAATAATCCCGGATGCCCATGTACTCCAGCTCTTCGGGATCGACCAGGCGATAAAGGTCGAAATGGAAAGCTCGCACCTGGCCAATTTCGTAGGGCTCTACCAGCGTGAACGTCGGGCTTTTAACCGCGCCAGTGTGGCCCAAGCCACGAATGATGCCGCGCGAGAGCGTGGTTTTGCCCGCCCCCAGGTCACCCTCAAGAAAAATCAGCCCGGTGCCCGCCGTCACTTGGGCGATACGATGGCCGAAGGCGACCATTGCGTCTTCATCTGCCAGAAACAGGGTTACTTCAGACACGGCGATTGCTCCTCCAGCAATTGACGAATGGCAGGAATCAGGTCACTGGCAGCCAGCCCGCGACCCAGTATGCCTTGGCGCTCTCCCGCCGCAGCGTGCAGCCACACGGCCAGACAGCCCGCCTCATAGGCCAGCATACCTTGAGCCAGCAGGGCGCCGACCAAGCCCGCCAGGACATCACCCAGCCCCGCCGTGGCCATCGCCGGATGACCACGATCACAGCGGGAAACCCGACCGTCCGGGCTGGCAATCAAACTGCCAGCACCCTTGAGGATAGCGACTGCATTGAATTTCTGGCTTAAAGCGCGCGCCACCTTAAGACGCTCGGCCTGAACCTCGGCTGTCGTGAGCCCCAACAAACGCGCCGCTTCGCCAGGGTGCGGGGTGATGACCGAGCCAACCGGCAAACTGACACCGCCCTTGGCCAGTTGATTCAACGCATCCGCATCCCAGACTTGCGGCTGCCGGGCGTTGGCGGCAGCCGACAGCAGGCTTTTGCCCCAGGATGCCTCACCCAGGCCAGGGCCAATGACAATCACCGAGATTTTTTCCAGCAACCCCATCAATTGGTTAGCCGAACTGACGCCGACGGTCATGACCTCCGGCAAGCGCGCCAGCGCCGCCGGCACATGCTCCGCCCGCGTCGCCAGGGACACCATGCCGGCACCACTGCGCAAGGCGCTTTCGGTACTCAGCAGCGCAGCACCGCCAAAGCCGTGGTCACCGCCGATGACCAGCAGGTGGCCGAACAAGCTTTTATGGGCCTGCGGAGGACGCGCAGCCAGTTGCGGCAAATGGCCGGGCAACAAAGGCTGAACGTCGGTTATTTCGTGTTTTGTCTGCGGCATGCGTCTTCAAGCTCCGATGTCTGGCAGAATTATACGCATCTCACCCGTGGTTTCCCGTGTCTCATGCCTGCTATTACCTCCGATCTGCCCGCCCTCGCCCAATCGATCAAAGACTGGGGCCGCGAACTGGGCTTTCAACAAGTCGGCATCAGCGGCCTGGACCTGGCCGAGCATGAACAGCACCTGCAACGCTGGCTCGCCGCGGGTTATCACGGCGAGATGGAGTACATGGGCGCCCATGGCAGCAAGCGCTCCCACCCGGATGAGCTGGTTCCGGGCACCTTGCGTGTGGTCTCGCTGCGCATGGACTACCTGCCCGGCGACACGCAAATGGCGCAATTGCTGGCCCAACCGGAAAAAGCCTATATCTCGCGCTATGCCCTGGGTCGTGACTATCACAAGCTGATCCGCAAGCGCGTACAGCAACTGGCCGAGCGCATTCAGGCACAGATCGGCCCGTTTGGCTTTCGCGCCTTCGTGGACAGCGCGCCCGTGCTGGAAAAAGCCATCGCCGAACAAGCCGGGTTGGGCTGGATCGGCAAGAACACCCTGGTACTCAACCGCAAGGCCGGCAGCTACTTCTTCCTGAGTGAACTGTTTGTCGACTTGCCACTGCCGGTGGACGCCCCCCATGACACCGAACACTGCGGCCGCTGCACCGCGTGCCTGGACATCTGCCCGACCAATGCCTTCGTCGGCCCCTATGTGCTGGACGCCCGACGCTGCATTTCCTACCTGACCATCGAACTCAAGAGCGCGATCCCTGAAGACCTGCGCCCGCTGATCGGCAATCGCGTGTTCGGCTGCGATGACTGCCAGATCGTTTGCCCGTGGAATCGTTTCGCCCGGCCTACCGCCGAGGGTGATTTCAAGCCACGCCACAACCTGGATAACGCCGAACTGGCCGAGCTGTTCATGTGGGACGAGGATAAATTCCTCAGCAGCACCGAGGGCTCACCGCTACGTCGCGCCGGTTACGAGCGCTGGCTACGCAACCTGGCAGTGGGCCTGGGCAACGCGCCGTCGAGCATCCCGGTGCTGGAGGCGTTGAAGGCACGCCGGGATTATCCGTCGGAACTGGTACGCGAACACGTCGAGTGGGCGCTGAACCAGCACGCTGGGCGTCAGTGCACGTCGTCGTTGTAGACGAACTTGGGCATTTCCCAGTGGAAACGGATCGCCAGCAACCGCAATAGAAAGCCGCTGAACAGCGTCAGCAAAATCGCTTGCTCGCTGGGCAGCTCCAGATACAGGCACAGCATGTAGAACCACGCGGCGAGGAACGAAACGCTGGCGTATAGCTCACGGCGGAAGATCAAGGGAATGTCGTTGCAGAAGATATCCCGCAGGATGCCGCCAAACACCCCGGTGATCACGCCACTGACCACAGCCACCAGCATGCCGTGGCCCATTTCCAGGGCGGTCATGCAGCCGATCAAGGTAAACGCCACCAGCCCCACGGCGTCCAGCGCCAGGAACAGCGAGCGCAGATGGCGCATCAGCGGTGCGATAAAGATCGTCACCAGTGCGGCAACCGACGTCAGCACCAGGTATTCCGGGTGCTTGACCCACGTCAGCGGGTAATGCCCCAGCAACACATCGCGCACCGAACCACCGCCCAGGGCGGTGACGCAGGCGATCAGCACCACGCCAAACCAGTCCATGCCACGGCGCCCGGCGGACAGCGCGCCGGTCATGGCTTCGGCCGTGATGGCGATGAGGTAAAGCATAAGCAGCATGAAGCAGTCCTTATCATCAAGCCTTGATGAAATGCTTGCGGTAGTGCTGCAACTCGGCAATCGACTCGCGAATATCATCCAGTGCCAAGTGCGTGCTGCCTTTGTGGAAGCTGTCTTTGACTTCCGGCGCCCAGCGTGCGGCCAGCTCTTTCAAGGTGGACACATCCAGGTTGCGGTAATGGAAGTAGCTTTCCAGCGCCTTCATGTGGGTATAAAGGAAGCGGCGGTCCTGGCAGATACTGTTGCCGCAGATCGGTGACTTGCCCTTGGGCACCCACTTCTCCAGGAAGGCGATGGTCTGGGCCTCGGCTTCGGCCATACTGATACGGCTGTCGCGCACCCGCTGGGTCAGGCCGGAGTTACCGTGGGTGCGGGTATTCCACTCGTCCATGGTGGCCAACACTGCATCACTGTGATGGATGGCAATCACCGGACCTTCGGCCAGGGTGTTGAGGTTGCTGTCGGTGACAATGGTCGCCATCTCGATGATGACGTCGGTGTCGGGGTTCAGACCGGTCATTTCCAGATCGATCCAAATCAGGTTCTGTGGGTTTTGCATGGCTTGATTCTCTTGGCACCTTGGCGTGGCTGCGCAGTTTAGCAGGCGGGGGCATGCTAGACTCGCGACCGTTTCACCTATCCTTTGCATTATCGACACGGAACACCAATGGCCAAACGCCAGCTCAATCGCCGCCAAAACTGGCGCATCGAAAAGATTCAGGGTGAACGCGCCGCTCGCGCCGCCAAACGTGAATCCTCCGCCGTGGAAGCGCTCGAAGGCGGCGACCTGGGCCCCGAACAAACGGGCCTGGTGATCGCGCACTTCGGTGTGCAGGTCGAGGTCGAGGCGCTGGAAGGCGAACTCGCCGGCCAGGTTTTCCGCTGCCACTTGCGCGCCAACCTGCCTGCGCTGGTCACCGGCGACCAGGTTGTGTGGCGTGCCGCCAACCAGGGCATCGGCGTAATCGTCGCCCAGTTGCCACGCACCACCGAACTGCGCCGCCCGGACAGCCGTGGCCAGCTCAAGCCGGTAGCCGCCAACGTCGACATGATCGTGATTGTGTTCGCGCCGCTGCCCGAGCCCCATGCCAACCTGATCGACCGCTATCTGGTGGCCGCCGAACATGCCGGCATTCGCCCGCTGTTGCTGCTGAACAAATTCGACCTGATCGACGAGCAAAACGCGCCGGCGCTCAACGCATTGCTGGCGGTCTACCGCACCTTGGGTTACCCGGTGCTGGAAGTCTCGGCGCATCACGGCAATGGCATGGAACAGTTGCAACAGCAGCTGGACGGGCGCATCAGCGTGTTCGTCGGCCAGTCGGGCGTAGGCAAGTCATCACTGGTCAACAGCCTGCTGCCTGAAGTCGAGACCCGCGTGGGGCCGCTGTCGGAGCTGTCCGGCCAGGGCACCCACACCACCACCACCGCGCGACTGTTCCACTTCCCCGGTGGCGGTGAGCTGATCGACTCCCCGGGCATCCGGGAATTCGGCCTCGGCCATGTCAGCCGCAGCGATGTGGAAGCAGGCTTCATCGAATTCAACGACCTGATCGGCACCTGCCGCTTCCGCGACTGCAAACACGACCGTGAGCCGGGCTGTGCGTTGCTCAAGGCCCTGGAAGATGGTCGTGTGCAGCAGCAACGGATGAACAGCTATCGGTCGATCATTGCGAGTTTGCCGGAGAACAGTTACTAACCTGCACCAACGAAAAGGCCGCGATCATCGCGGCCTTTTTGCATGGTGATTACGACTTGGGTGCAGGCACCGTAGGATCCTTCACTCCACCATCATCAAACAGGTTCAGCTTCTGCCGTAGCTCATGGGCCGGCAATGGCTCCTGCCCGGGAGGAATGGCGTTCGGGTCAGCCGGGACTTCCCCTGGCGCGCCTTCGCCAGGTTTCGGTACCGCAGGCGCCGCACTGTGATCACCCTCGATCGCGCGCTGGGCCTTTTTGGTCAGCACCACGATATCGATCCGGCGGTTGACCGGGTTGAACGGGTCTGCGGGATCAAACAATTGCGACGAAGCAAAACCCACCACTCGCGCGACTTGCGGGTCCGGATAGCTGCCCGCCACCAGCGCACGACGAGCAGCGTTGGCGCGGTTGGCCGAGAGTTCCCAGTTGCCGAAGTCGCCCTGGCCTGCATAGGGCTTGGCGTCGGTGTGGCCGCTGATGCTGATCTTGTTCGGCACCGCCTTGATGGTGTCGGCCATGGCCAGCAGGATATCTTCGAAGTACGGCTTCAAGCGGGCACTGCCGGAGTCGAACATCGGCCGGTTAGCGGCGTCGGTGATCTGGATACGCAGGCCCTCGGGCGTGATCTCGAAGGAGATCTGATCCTTGAACTTCAACAGTTGCGGGTTTTCTTCGACCTTGGTCTGCAACTCCTTGAGCAACAGTTCCAGGCGCTCCTGCTCGACTTGCTCAGCCATGGCCTCGACCGTGTCGCGCTCGACGGGGATTTTTTCCTGGGGGGCCTCGGTCTTGACCTCGGGGTTGATCGTGCGCTCAGGCGCCAACTGCGGCGAACCGCCGAGGTCGATCACAAAAGGCGTACCGCTTTCCGAGAAGCCAATGGGGTCTTTGAAGTAACCGGCAATGGCGATCTTCTGTTCCGGCGTGGCGGTAGACATCAGCCACAGAACCAGGAAGAACGCCATCATCGCCGTCGCAAAGTCGGCGAAGGCGATTTTCCAGGCGCCGCCGTGGTGCCCCGCAGCGAAGCGCTTGACGCGCTTGATGATTATCGGCTGGTTGTTTTCCATGGCTTAGCGACCGCGAACCGCTTGTTCCAGCTCGGCGAAGCTTGGGCGATGTTTCGGGTACAGCACCTTGCGACCGAACTCCACCGCCAACGATGGCGGCATGCCGGAGGCCGAAGCGACCAGGCACGCCTTGATCGCTTCATAGAGGTTGATCTCTTCCTTGGCATCATGCGCCAGGGAAGTCGCCAGCGGGCCAAAGAAACCGTAGGCCGCGAGAATACCGAAGAATGTCCCCACCAACGCCGCACCCACGTGCATGCCGATGGCCTTCTGGTCGCCATCGCCCAGGGACGCCATGGTCACCACGATACCGAGTACCGCCGCAACAATACCGAAGCCCGGCATGCCGTCGGCAATGCCGGTGACAGCGTGGGAGGGGTGTTCCAGTTCTTCCTTGAGGCTGAACAGCTCCATGTCGAACAGGCCTTCCAACTCGTGGGGGGCCATGTTGCCGGAAGACATGATGCGCAGGTAATCGCAGATATAGGCGGTCATACGCTCGTCTTTGAGCACGGCCGGGTACTTGGCGAAAATCGGGCTGGCCGCCGCATCTTCGATGTCGGCCTCGATGGCCATCATCCCCTCGCGGCGACTCTTGTTGAGGATCTCGTAGACCAGGCCCAGCACTTCCAGATAGAAGGTGTGGGAAAAGCGTGAACCGAACATGCTCAGGGATTTTTTGACCACATGCATGGTCATGTACCCAGGGTTGGCTTGCAGGAATGCACCGAATGCCGCCCCGCCGATGATCATCACTTCGAAAGGCTGGATCAACGCGGCAATTTTACCGTGGGAAAGGACGTAACCGCCGAGCACGCTCGCGAGGACGACGATGATGCCGATAATTTTAGCCATAGGAGATGGGTACTTGCGCCGTCGGGTTCATGGACATAGTGGGTGTAGCAGAAAAACTCTTGTTCTACTTATCGGCAAAACTGCGCCAGACTATAGCCCGTTAAGGCGAAAAGCCAATTCGGCCCATTCCGGGCGTGTTGAATGCATGTGATGACCGCGCCCCAACCATGGCTAATGAAACGACAGTCCCAACTGCAAAACCGACCACCCTCGCCGCTTGGATCAAGCGCCTGGATGATGTGCTGCTGCCCATTCCCCAAGCCAGCCACGAGCGCGTGTGCAAAGCCATTCGCGATAGCCGCAGTTCATTGCGAGATATTGCCGAGCTGATGCAAGACAGCCCGGCGTTGGTACTCAGCGTGATGCGCGAGGCCAACAGCCACACCCACGGCAGCCTCGCGGCCCCTGCGGAAAACCTCGAAGTGGCGCTCAACCGCCTCGGCCTCAAGCGTGCCGAAGAATTACTGGCGCGCCTACCCTCGGTGCCGGCCAATGAAATCCCCGTGGCCTTGCGCCAACTGCTGCTGGTGAGCCTGCACGCATCGCAGCAAGCCAACGGTTTATTCGGCAGTCGCCTGGCGCGCTTGTGGCAAGACATTCACTGGGGCAGCCTGCTGTTTTTATCGCCGCTTTGGCCGATGGCCGTCACCTACCCCAAGCTCCTGGAAGAATGGGAATTGCGGGTGATCCACAAGGGCCAGCCGGCACGCCAGGTCGAGCAGGAATTGTTCGGCGTGCGGCTGCTGGATTTGTGCCTTGGCTTGACCGAAGCGTGGCACTTGCCGATCTGGGTGTCCCAGGGCTACAACCTGCTGCTGAGCGAACAACGCTTGCTGGTCAAGGCGCTGCATATCGCCCGCGAGGAAGATGAACTGCGCCACCAGCAGTTGCTCGACGCCGAACCCAACCTGCGCCGTTGGTTGAACCAGCCGGCCAATACGGTGCTGCTGGCTAACGGCCTGGCAATGTCGGCCCAGGAGTCCTGGACCTGCCCGCATACCGAACGCTGGCAATATCTGACTGCGCTCTACCTGCAAGCCCCCCTGGGCGACGTGCAGCAGCAAGCCCACCAGCAAGCGGTGACCAGCGCCCGCCATACCCTGATGCCCGACCTCTGGCACCCGGCCTTGTCGCTGATCTGGCCGTGGCATGTACAGAAGGTCCATCGCGGCTTGCTGCCCGCACCACCGCCCACCGCCGAAGCCTTGGCCGTATGGCGCAAGCGCTGTACCGAGTTGCTGGTTGAACCGAGCCGGTTTGCCAACGCCATGCACCTGACCACTTGCGCCAAAGAAGCATTGGTGGCAAGCGGCATGCAACGGGTGCTGCTGTTCATGGCCGACCGCGCCTTGAGTACCTTGCGCGTGCATCAAGCCGAAGGTTTGCCCAAAGACGCCGCGAACCTGAGCCTGGACGTGGTCAACAGCACGCTGCTGCAACGGCTTTTGGAAAAGTCCGCGCAGGTGCGTCTCACACCCGACAACCACGCACAGTTCTCTGCGCTGCTGCCGCCAGTGCTGCGTCGCCTGTTTACCGGCGAACACCTGTTGTTGCGCTCCCTGAGCTGCAACGGCCGAGTGGTCATGCTGATGGTCGCCGACCAGGGCGGCGGACCGTTCTCGGAAACCACGGTGCAGGCCTTCGGCAAAACAGCGCAATGCGTCGAGAAAGCACTGCACAGCTTTACCAACCGCAGCACTTGATGCTTGCGCTACAATCGCCGTCCTTTATCGCCAACATTTGTGCCCAGGAGACCTCACATGCCTGACTTCTCTGGCTTGCCGCTGGTGATCGAACCCGGCGACCTGCTCGGTCGACTGGATGCCGAACACCTGATTCTGGTGGACCTCACCAGCGCCGCCCGCTACGCCGAGGGTCATATCCCAGGCGCGCATTTCGTTGACCCCAAGCGCACCCAGTTGGGCCAGCCACCGGCTCCCGGCTTGCTGCCGAGCAAAGCCGACCTGCAAAAGCTGTTCGGCGAACTGGGCCACACCCCGAACGCAACCTACGTGGTCTACGACGACGAAGGCGGTGGCTGGGCCGGACGTTTTATCTGGATGCTCGACGTGATCGGCCACCAGAAATACCACTACCTGGACGGTGGCCTGCTCGCATGGCTGGAAGGCCAGCACCCGCTTTCCACCGAGGTACCCGCCCCCGTCGGTGGCCCGGTCAGCCTGACCTTGCACGACGGCCCTACCGCCACCCGCGAATACCTGCAAAGCCGTCTCGGCGCGGCTGACCTGGGCATCTGGGACGCACGCGGACCGCTGGAATATTCCGGCGAGAAAGTCCTCGCCGCCAAGGGCGGTCACATTCCCGGCGCGGTGAACTTCGAATGGACTGCCGGCATGGACAAGGCACGCAACCTGCGCATCCGTCGTGACATGCCGCAGATCCTCGAAGACCTCGGGCTGACCCGCGACAAAGAAATCATCACCCACTGCCAGACTCACCATCGCTCTGGCTTCACCTACCTGGTGGCCAAGGCGCTCGGTTATCCGCGAGTCAAAGGTTATGCCGGTTCCTGGGGCGAATGGGGCAACCACCCCGACACCCCCGTTGAGATTTAAGGTTTAAGGACAGTCAATGAAAAAGCAGTTATTCATCCTCAGCCAGTACCTGTTGCCGCACCACTTGCTGTCGCGCCTGGCCGGGTGCATTGCCGAGTGTCGCGTGCGCTGGTTCAAGAATGCCTTCACCCGCTGGTTTGCCAAGCGCTATCAAGTGGACATGTCCCAGGCCCTGGTTGAAGACCTGACCGCCTACGAGCACTTCAATGCCTTCTTCACCCGCGCGCTGAAAGACGGTGCTCGCCCGCTGGATCAAACCCCAGGCGCAGTGCTCAGCCCTGCCGATGGCGCGGTCAGCCAGCTTGGCCCTATCGAACACGGCCGCGTGTTCCAGGCCAAGGGCCACAGCTTCAGCGTGGTGGAACTGTTGGGTGGTGATACAGCGGTTGCTGCGCCGTTCATGGGCGGCGATTTCGCCACGATCTACCTGTCGCCCAAAGACTACCACCGCGTGCACATGCCCCTGGCCGGTACGTTGCGTGAGATGGTGTATGTGCCCGGGCGGATTTTCTCGGTGAACCAGACCACGGCTGAAAACGTGCCGGAGCTGTTTGCGCGTAACGAGCGTGTTGTCTGCCTGTTCGACACCGAACGCGGCCCGATGGCGGTAGTGCTGGTGGGTGCAATGATCGTGGCGTCGATTGAAACCGTGTGGGCAGGCCTGGTGACACCACCGAAACGCGAGCTGAAAACCTTCCGCTACGACGAAGCCGCGCGTGCGCCGATTCACTTGGAGAAAGGTGCGGAGCTGGGCCGCTTCAAGCTGGGTTCGACCGCCATCGTGCTGTTCGGGCCGGATCAGGTGAAGTGGGCTGAAGAACTGGTGGCAGGTTCGCCGGTGCAGATGGGCCAGGGTATTGGTTCACCTAAAGCCTGACCTGAAGCCGACGAAAATCAAATGTGAGAGGGGGCTTGCTCCCGATAGCATCAGTCAGTACATCTGTTGACTGAATCACCGCTATCGGGAGCAAGCCCCCTCCCACATTTTTGCTTGTATTCCTACAGTGAGAGCCGCTTAGAGCTGACCATCGCGGTCGCGAAAGCCCAGTAGATACAACACGCCATCCAACCCCAGGGTCGAAATCGCCTGCTTGGCCGATTGCTTGACCAGCGGCTTGGCGCGGAACGCCACACCCAACCCGGCAATCGCCAGCATCGGCAAGTCATTGGCGCCGTCGCCGACCGCAATGGTCTGCTCCAGGCGCAAACCTTCCTTATGGGCCAATTCCTTCAGCAGGTCGGCCTTGCGCTGCGCATCGACAATCGGCTCTACCGCCACGCCGGTCACCTTGCCATCCACCACTTCCAATTCGTTGGCGAACACATAGTCGATACCCAGCTTGGCCTGCAGTTGCTTGGCAAAGTAGGTGAAGCCGCCGGACAGGATCGCGGTTTTGTAACCCAGGCGCTTGAGTTCAGCGAACAGGGTTTCAGCGCCTTCGGTCAATCGCAGCGAAGCACCGATCGAATCCAGCACGCTCACGTCCAGCCCCTTGAGCAGCGCCAGACGCTCCTTGAAACTGGCACGGAAATCCAGCTCGCCGGCCATGGCGCGCTCGGTAATCTCGGAGACCTGCTCGCCCACACCGGCGGCCTTGGCCAACTCGTCAATCACTTCGGCCTCGATCAGCGTGGAGTCCATGTCGAACACCGCCAGGCGACGATTGCGGCGGAACAGCGAATCTTCCTGGAAGGCGATGTCGACATTCAGCGCCTGGGCCACGCTCAGGAATTCGGCGCGTAATGCCTGCGGGTCAGCCGGCTCGCCGCGCACAGAGAACTCGATGCAGCCCTTGCCTTTGTCGGCTGGCGTGTCCAGGGGCATACGACCCGACAGACGGTCGATGTGGTCGATATTCAAACCATACTGGGCAGTGATCGAACTGACGCGCTGCAATTGTTCAGCCGTCACCTTGCGGGTCAACAGGGTCACGATGTGGCGTTTTTTGCCCTGACCGTCGACCCAATGCTGGTAGTCCTCTTCGGACACGGGGGTGAATCGCACCTGTTGATCGAGCTTGTATGCCGTAAACAGGATGTCCTTGAGTACCGAGGACGCCTGCTCGGTGCTCGGGATTTCGACAAGGATGCCGAAGGACAAGGTGTCGTGGATCACCGCCTGACCGATGTCGAGAATGTTCACACCACCCTGGGCCAGCACGCCGGTAATGGCTGCGGTGAGACCCGGGCGGTCTTCACCGGTGATGTTTATCAGGACAATTTCGCGCAAAGCGCACCCCCAGGCTGGAAAAAAACCGCATTCTACCCACTTTCAGTGACCATCGGGCACAGCCAGCGCTTTGCCGGCCCTAGGGCTATCGCTATACTGCGCGTCAACTTCACGGACCAAGAGCCGAGCGCAAGTGAACCGGCCCACGCCAGTAAAAACCGATAACTTCTTCCTGCTGATCTTCCGGGCACTGCGCCACCGCCGTGTGCCGATCGCATTACGCATCGCCAGCCATAACGTGATCCTGGTCGCCCTGGCCTTGGTGATCTACGCCTGTGTGATGGGTTTGCAGTTCAAGCAGGCCATGCACGAACAAGCTGACGCGCTGGGCGCGAGCCTGACAACCCAGACCGCCACGTCGGCGACTGAGTTGCTGGTGTCCAACGACATCCTCAGCCTGAACGTGCTGCTCAATAACCTGACCAAGAACCCGCTGGTGGCTCACGCCGCTATCTACAGCGTGGATAACCGGATCATGGCCGAAGCCGGGCAGCGCCCGAAAAACGGCCTGCTGGGTGAGGCCGAGGGTCTGTACCAGAGCAACATCACGTTCCAGGACGTGAAGGCCGGCCAGTTGCGTATCAGCCTGGATATGCAGCAATTCCAGCAGCCGATGACCATCAGCCTGCAAAGCATGGGCATTCTCAGCGCGATCCTGTTGGCACTGGCCCTGGCCTTGAGCTTGCGCCTGGGTCGGCATATCTCCACGCCGCTGATGCAGTTGCGCATCTGGCTGCGGGATATCGACGAACATACCCCGGCCACCGACCGCCAGGACGAAATCGGCGATCTCGCCCGCCAGCTTCACGCCAGCTTCGCCCCGGAGCCGGTGGTGCGCGAACCTGAGCCGGAACCCGAGCCCGAATACAACGAGGCCGATGAGCCCGAGTTTGAAGTACGCGACCTGCGCGACCCAGGCTTTGATGACAGCGCCCCGGTAGCCGGGCTGAAGGCAACGGCGCGCCACGTGGTCAAGGCTGAAGAAGACGAACTGGACGACGAAGACCCGTTCGCCGACTTGCGCGACACGTCGGCCGCTGCGCCAGTCATGGCCCCCAAGCCGGTCCCCGTGAAGAACGCCGAGCCCCAGCACAGCGCGGTATTGGCGGTACAACTGGGTGCCCAGGACCAACTGCGTCGCCTGCCCCGCGCCCGCCTGACGGAATTGCTCGAACGCTACCGTGACTGCCTCGACCAGGCCGCCTCGCTGTATCAAAGCGAGTTGCACACCCTGAACGATGGCAGCACCTTGATGCTGTTCCACAGCGAAGACAGTGGCGAAGACTATCTGACCAACGCCATCTGCTGCGGTGAGCTGCTGCGCGCCCTGGGCCATGCCCTGCAAATCGAAGTGGCGGACAGCGGCATTACCTTGCAACTGCAACTGGGCCTGACCGTCGGCGACGACCTGTTCGGCATGAGCCAGATCGACTTGCTGTTGACCGAGATCGCCCAGGATGCGCTGGCCTTGTCCCAACACAGCCGCAATTTGCTGCTGGTGGAGCGCAAGATCAGCGAAGACGCCTTGATTCGCCAGCGCGCACGTATCCGTCCAATCGCCAGCCCCGAAGGTGCAAGCTGCGTGGAACGCCTGATGGAGCCATACCCGTCGATGCTCGAACGGCAGTTGGCGCGGATGCATGAGACCCGCACCAAGCCTTGAAACACGGCGGTGCGGGCTTGTGTGGGAGGGGGCTTGCTCCCGATAGCGGTGGGTCAGCAGCCAATTTGTAGCTGAACCACCGCTATCGGGAGCAAGCCCCCTCCCACAGTTGATCTTCAGCGCCACTCAAATCCGGCGCACACAAAAAGGCCCGCTGAATCAGCGGGCCTTTTTTGTATCTGCGGTTCGGCTTAGAACCTGAACACTTCCATGTCCGTACGAATCGGCGTGGCCATCGGCATCTTCGGCTTTTCCGGGGCCGCCGGCTTGGCATGTACCGGCGCTGGTTTGCGCGGCGCTTCGGCGACCGCCGGCTGATTGGCCAATGGCTTGATCGCTACCGACAACTGCTGCGCCAAATGCTGCAACAACACGCCTTGGGCCTGGACCTGGGACGCGGTGGTGCCGGCGTGTTCTTCCTGCAGGTGCACGATGCGGTTATCACGCACCTGGCCACGGCGATCGATCAAGCGCCACTGGGCATCCAGGATTGCCGGCTGCGAAGCCCCGGAATCGAGCCGGGTGATGGTCAGCAACACCTGCACATCCGGCGTAAACCCGGTTGGCGCAGGTGCCAGCACTACACGCTGGCTATCCAATTGACCGGCTACCTGACGCAGCATCAACTGATTGATATCGGACGACAAACTGCCCGCCCAACGCCCATCGGTGGAACCTTGCAGGCTGCCGTCGTTCTGACGTTGTAGCAGGGTCTCGCGTTGCAGGTAATCGGCAACGACCACCGGGCCCAGCAATACGGCCATGCCGGCCGCTTGGGCAGGCTGAGCCGGACTTCCGCTGTCCAGCTGGTACAGCGACACCGGTTGGTGCGTGCTGCAACCCGCCAACCCCAGGAGGCCAGCGAGCATTAAAAATAGAGGAAGGCGTGGAGCAGTCATCATCCCATCCAGGTGGCTGCCACAAGGCGAACCACAACGTAATACAAAAAATACCTAAACACGCTCGGCCACGCCGGCGCTGGAAAGGCCATATCATCCGTGAATATGCGCCATGACTCCAGCGCCAAAGCGTCGATCTACGGGTTAAATCGTAGATCGAGCGTCTTAGTACGCCTTAAAGCGGCGCTTCCACCAACAAAGCATCCACTCGCTGGAAGCCTCGCGGCAGTTTGTTGCCTCGTCGACCGCGCTCACCCTTATAGTGTTCAAGGTCGTCAGGGCGCAGCGACAATGTGCGCTTACCGGCCTGAAGCACCAGGGTCGCGCCTTCCGGGATCACGGCGATGTCGGTCACGTACTCCTCACGACTGGCCACCCGCTCCCCGGGAATCCCGATAATCTTGTTGCCCTTGCCTTTGCCCAACTGCGGCAGGTCGCTGATCTTGAACACCAGCAAACGGCCTTCAGTGGTCACCGAGGCCAGCCAGTTGCTCTCACGATCATCCACCGGGCGCGGCAATATCACTTTGGCATTATTCGGCAGGCTCAACAGAGCCTTGCCCGCCTTGTTCTTGGCCTGCAGGTCTTCACCCTTGACCACGAAGCCGTAACCAGCGTCGGAGGCGATCACGTACAGCGCATCATCATCCGGCAGCAGCACACACTCGAAATTCGCACCCGGCGGCGGCGTAAGGCGGCCTGTCAGCGGCTCGCCCTGGCCCCGCGCCGAAGGCAAGGTGTGGGCCGGCACCGAATAGCTACGCCCGGTGGAGTCAATGAACACCGCAAACTGGTTGGAACGGCCGGCCGCAGCGGTCTTGAAGCCATCACCGGCTTTGTAGGAGAGCCCGGTAGCGTCAATATCATGCCCCTTGGCGGAACGAACCCAACCCTTTTCCGACAGAACGACGGTAATTTTCTCGTTCGGCAGCAGTTCGGTTTCCGTCAGCGCCTTGGCTTCCGCACGCTCGACGATTGGCGAACGACGTTCATCACCGTAGGTTTCCGCGTCTTTGATCAGCTCGCTGCGCACCAGCTTCTTGAGCTTGGCCTCACTGCCCAGCAGCGCTTGCAGCTTGGCTTGCTCCTTGAGCAGTGCGTCCTGCTCATCACGCAGCTTCATTTCTTCCAGCCGCGCCAGCTGACGCAAGCGGGTATCGAGGATGTAGTCCGCCTGGATCTCACTCAGCTCGAAACGCGCGATCAGTTCGGCTTTCGGGTGCTCAGCGGTGCGGATGATGTGGATCACTTCATCCAGGTTGAGGTAGGCAATCAGCAAACCGTCCAACAGGTGCAGGCGGCGCTCGACCTTGTCGAGGCGAAACTGCAGGCGGCGGCGCACGGTCTGCACGCGGAACTCCAGCCACTCCACCAGCAGGTTGCGCAGGTTCTTCAACTGCGGCTTGCCGTCCAGGCCGATAATGTTGACGTTGACGCGGTAGCTGGACTCCAGATCGGTGCTGGCGAACAGATGCTGCATCAGTACCTCGTGATCGACCCGGCTGTTGGTCGGGATGATCACGATGCGGCAGGGGTTCTCGTGGTCGGACTCGTCACGCAGGTCGGCGACTTGCGGCAATTTCGACGGTTTGGCCTGCATCAGCGCAGCGATCTGCTCCAACACCTTGGCGCCGGACACCTGATGCGGCAGCGCGGTGACGATAATGTCGCCATCTTCGATGTGGTACACGGCGCGCATGCGCACCGAGCCCTTGCCGGTTTCATACATCTTCAGCAGGTCGGCGCGCGGCGTGATGATTTCCGCTTCGGTCGGATAGTCCGGGCCCTGGATATGCTCGCAGAGCTGCTCGACCGTCGCTTTGGGCTCATCCAGCAAACGTACGCACGCCGTGGCGACTTCGCGCAAGTTGTGGGGTGGCACGTCGGTGGCCATGCCGACCGCGATGCCGGTGGTGCCATTGAGCAAAATATTCGGCAAACGTGCAGGCAACACCAAGGGTTCGTCGAGGGTGCCGTCAAAGTTCGGCCCCCAGTCCGCCGTGCCCTGGCCCAGCTCGCTGAGCAGGACTTCCGAGTAACGCGACAGACGCGCCTCGGTATAACGCATGGCGGCAAAGGACTTCGGATCATCCGGCGCACCCCAGTTACCCTGCCCGTCCACCAAGGTGTAGCGGTAGCTGAACGGCTGCGCCATCAGCACCATGGCTTCGTAGCAGGCCGAGTCGCCGTGGGGGTGGAACTTACCGAGCACGTCACCGACGGTACGCGCCGATTTCTTGTGCTTGGAGTCGGCGTCCAGGCCCAGCTCACTCATGGCGTAGACGATACGCCGCTGCACGGGTTTCAGGCCGTCGCCGATATGCGGCAAAGCACGGTCCATGATCACGTACATGGAGTAGTTGAGGTAGGCCTTTTCGGTGAAGTCAGCCAGCGACCGGCGTTCTACGCCATCTAAGCTGTCTGCGAGGATGTCACTCATGCGGGCCTCATCAATATCAGGTAAGGCGCAGCGGAATTGCCGCCGCGCTGAGTCAATTCAAAAAAACAGTGGTTCATGGCTGGGCGCTCCAGCCACCGGCCGGGGCGGCGAAACGATAGACCATTGGGCGTTTCTCACCATCGGCCCGTGGGCCGAAATTATTGTCGATGCCCACCCAGGCACCGTCTGCATCCACTATCAGGGCTTCAGCCAGGCCGTAGGGCTGGGCATAACGTCGGTTGGGCGTCAGCGCCTCGTCGGCAAATGACCAGCACAGCTCGACCTTGGCGGTGAGGGTATCGCGCCGGCAAATCTGGAACGCATTGCGCTCCAGGGTAAACAGCTTGCCGTTGTACAGCGCCAGATCGGCGAAGTCCTTGGACACCGCCTTGGCATTTTCAAACTGCGCCGGCTGCACTTCCTGGCCCGCTTCGCTGAGCAATACGCAGGGGCCGTCGCAGTCCCATACGCTTTGCCCGCGCTTGATGGCGATCAGGCCACGTCGCTCGCGTTCGGCCGCCAGCCAGATCTGATTGCCCTCGGCATTCACCGCCAGGCCCTCAAACAAGGCATTGAAGTGCAGCAACATGCCACTGGCCCGGGCTTCACGCACCATGCCAGGGGCGATTTTCAACCACTCGGCCGTCCCCGTTGCCGGCACCTGCAGCACCGCCGCATGGGCTTCGCTGACAATGTAACGATTGCCTGCGGCATCGCAGGTGATGCCTTCAAAATCCAGGTCGCCCCCGCGAATGAAGGACGCGGCCTTGGTCCGCGAACGCAAGCCCCACGGCAACCCGGAGTCAGGCACCGGTGGCACGTCGATCTTTACCGTTTCGGCCTTCCAGGTCGGCGCACTGATATCCAGGCGATAGATCTGGTCGTCGTCACGGTCCGACACCGTCCACAGCTCCTTGCCGCACAAGGCCAGGCCCGACAGGTTACCGCCGCGCATACCGTCCACCGGGTGTTCGCCTACCAGCTTGAGCTCAGCCACGGGCGCGGCGACCCCTTCGGTGGCCGCCAACCCGCTCAACATCAGGATCGCCAAGGCGAAACCTGTGCGCATCAGCCCAAAACCTCGGCCAGGTTGCCGTTGGATTCCAGCCAGGATTTACGGTCGCCGGCGCGTTTCTTGGCCAGCAGCATGTCCATCATTTCGGCGGTGGCGACGAAATCGTCCAGGGTCAGTTGCACCAGACGCCGAGTGTTCGGGTCCATGGTGGTTTCGCGCAGCTGCGGCGGGTTCATCTCACCCAACCCCTTGAATCGCGTGACCTGCGGCTTGCCACGCTTCTTCTCGGCCACCAGGCGATCGAGAATGCCATCGCGCTCGGCTTCGTCCAGGGCGTAGAAGATATCCTTGCCCAGATCGATACGGTACAGCGGCGGCATGGCGACATAAACGTGGCCGGCCTCCACCAACGGGCGGAAGTGCTGGACGAACAGCGCGCAGAGCAAGGTGGCGATGTGCAGGCCGTCGGAGTCGGCGTCGGCGAGGATGCAGATTTTGCCGTAGCGCAGCTGGCTCATGTCCTCTGCGCCCGGGTCCACGCCAATAGCTACGGCAATGTTGTGCACTTCCTGGCTGGCGAGGACCTCGCTGCCGTCGACTTCCCAGGTGTTGAGGATCTTGCCGCGTAACGGCAGGATCGCCTGGAATTCCTTGTCCCGCGCCTGCTTGGCGGAACCACCGGCGGAGTCACCCTCCACCAGGAACAGTTCGGAACGCATCGGGTCCTGCCCCGCGCAATCGGCCAGTTTGCCTGGCAGTGCCGGGCCTTGGGTGATGCGCTTGCGCTCGACTTTCTTGCTCGCCTTCAGGCGTCGGCCGGCGTTGCTGATCGCCAGTTCCGCCAGGGCCAGGCCCAGCTCAGGGTGCTCGTTGAGCCACAGGCTGAAGGCATCCTTGACCACTCCGGAAACAAACGCCGCCGCTTCACGGGACGACAGGCGCTCCTTGGTCTGGCCGGAAAATTGCGGTTCCTGCATCTTCATCGACAGCACGAACGCGATGCGCTCCCACACGTCTTCCGGCGCCAGCTTCACGCCGCGCGGCAACAGACTGCGGTATTCGCAGAACTCGCGCATGGCGTCCAGCAAACCCTGGCGCAAACCGTTGACGTGAGTGCCGCCCTGAGCGGTGGGGATCAGGTTGACGTAGCTTTCCTGCACGCTGTCGCCACCTTCGGGCAACCACAGCAGAGCCCAGTCGACGGCCTCTTTATTACCCGCCAGGCTGCCGCAGAACGGCTCGTTGGGCAGGCGTTCGAAATCGCTGACCGAGTCTTCCAGATAGGAGCGCAGGCCGTCTTCGTAGTGCCACTCGACCTTCTCGCCGGTGCCTTTGTCTTCAAAGGTGACGAGCAGGCCCGGACACAACACGGCCTTGGCCTTGAGCACATGCTTGAGGCGGCTGATGGAGAATTTCGGTGAATCGAAGTATTTCGGGTCCGGCGCAAAGTACACGCTGGTGCCGGTGTTGCGCTTGCCAACGGTGCCGATCACTTCCAGGTCGGTGGCCTTGTAGCCATCGGCGAACGTCATCTGGTACTCGTTGCCGTCACGCTTGACCTTGACCCGCACCAGCGTGGACAGGGCGTTGACCACGGAAATGCCTACACCGTGCAGGCCGCCGGAGAACTGGTAGTTCTTGTTGGAAAACTTGCCACCGGCATGCAGCTTGGTGAGGATCAGCTCGACGCCCGGCACACCCTCTTCCGGGTGGATGTCCACCGGCATGCCGCGACCATCGTCGGACACTTCAAGGGAGTGGTCGGCGTGAAGAATGACATGCACCGACTTGGCATGCCCGGCCAAGGCTTCGTCGACGCTGTTGTCGATGACTTCCTGGGCAAGGTGGTTCGGCCGACTGGTGTCGGTGTACATGCCGGGGCGTTTGCGCACCGGGTCGAGGCCCGAGAGGACTTCGATGGCGTCGGCGTTATAAGAGCTAGCGCTGGGAGTGGCCATGGGGTCTCGTCGTGAGTCGTTCGATTAAAAAATGACCTGCGACTTTACAGTGCCGCAAAGTCGAAGGATTGATACTGATCTGCGCCGATGCCGGCAAAACTCAACATCGCCGGCAATTGCTGGGCGAACCCTTGGTAACCATGGTCGCCACCGGCCTGGATACGCAAGGCACAGGCCCGGTAATACTGTTGGGCGAGGCGATAATCCAGGGTTTCATCCCCGGTCTGCAACCACACCTGGTAACGCCCGGCGTCCAGCGGCGCCGGCACTTCCAGCTCGGCCAGGGCCGCGACGTGATCGTGGGTCAATTCCCAGGCCTCACCGGTGTAAAGATTGGTCTGAGTGCCCAGGTAACCATCGAACATCCGATGGGGGCTGACCGCCGGGTTGACCAGCAGCGCCTTGAGGCCATGGCGCTCGGCAAGATGGGTTGCATAGTAGCCGCCGAGTGAGCTGCCGACCAGCAGCGGCCGCCCCAACTGCGCAATGGCCTCCTCCAATTGAGGAATCGCCTGACGCGGGTGGTGATGCAGCGCCGGCACGCGCAACTGGTCGGCCAAGCCGAGGCTATCCATCACAGCAGTCAACTGGCTGGCCTTGTTGGACGCAGGCGCGCTGTTGAAACCGTGGATATACAAGATCGAAGCGGACATGCCGGGCTCTCCGTGCTGCAGCCAAAGAGGCGCAGTTTACAGGCATCAAGGTGGTTGTAGTGAGCGGGCTTGCCCCGCGCCGGGTGGCGCAGCCACCCTGATAAGATCGCCGCGGTGTTCCAGTGAGGCCGAGGGGCCTGGGTTTGGGGCGGCTGCACCACCCGGCGCGGGGCAAGCCCGCTCACTACTAGTAGCCGTTACTGCCGTAATCTATGGTGAACACAAAATTTTTTACCCGCTCAACACCGGTTTCCAACCGTCCGTCGGCATGCAGGCGCAGCCAGCGGTAGCCCGGCGCCTGCTCGCTGACCTGGAAGTCTTCACTGCCCGGGGCGAACTGGATGCACGTGGACGGCGAGGCCAGCAGGCGCACGCCGTTGCGTTCGCCATCAATCTCTTGATGCACATGCCCCCAGAGCACAGCCCTGACCTGCGGGAAACGGTCGAGCACGGCAAACAAGGCTTCCGGGTTGCGCAGGCCGATCGGCTCCATCCACGCACACCCGATGGGCACCGGGTGATGGTGAAAGCACACCAGGTGGTGCCGGTTCGGCGCTTCGCTCAGGGCCTGGGCGAGCAATTGCAATTGCTGGTCTTGCAGGTAGCCAGGCACCGAGCCGGGCACGGCGGAATCCAGCAAGGTGACCCGCCAGTGGCCAATGTCGAGCACCGGCTCCAGCAAATCGCTGTGCACAGCAGCGTGGGCCATGATGTGCGGTTCGTCATGGTTGCCGGGGATCCAGCGCGCCGGCGCGTCGATCTGACGGGTCATGTCACGAAACTGCTGATACGACTCAAGCGTACCGTCCTGGGACAAATCGCCCGTCGCCAGCACCAGATCGATCTGCGGCTGCTGCGCGCGCACCAACTCGATCACCCGCTGAAGGCTTTCGCGGGTGTTCATGCCCAGCAACGTGCCGCTTGCCTCGGCAAACAGGTGGCTGTCAGACAGTTGCACCAGCAATGCGGGTGCGTCAGGGTTCACGGTGGATACGCTCGGCAAGGCGATCTCCCAAGACAATCACAGGAAAATGGACGACTGGCGCGATTATGCTGGGCAGGACACAAAGAGGAAACCTGGGGAAGCAGACGCAGTTCACATCTACCGCACGACTTCGAACTCGTGGCCCAGGGCCAGGCAGTGGCTCAACCACTCACCGAGGAACACATTGAGCTGTGCTTTCTCATCGGGCTGGTGCATGAACACATTCGGGTACGGATAGATGCTGCGAAAACGCCGCGCATGTTCGGCGCTGATCACTTCGGCCATCCGTGCATCGTGGTACACCTGCACTTCCAGCTGCGGCACCGGCAACCATGGCAGGCTGTGTTCCTGACGCACGCGCAGGGTGGTGGTGTAGGGGCAGTTGATGATGACTTCAAGCGTCAACACGCCGAGCATCTGGTCGCCATGGGTCACGGCAATGCGCCGTGCCTCGGGCGCATGGCGCATGTCGGGAAGCAGGCGCATCAGCCGCGCATAGTTGGCCTCGCAGGCGGCTTGAAGCCCGATCAGGTCAACTCGATATCGTTCCCGTGCCTTTACTGCCATAACCCCCTCACTTCCGCGCGATTAAGCGCAAGCCATTGCAGGGCAATGATGCTGGCTGCATTGGAAATCTTACCGTCACGCACCGCCTGCAGAGCATCTTCGAACGCCCAGCGGGTGACGCGGATATCTTCGGCCTCTTCTTCCAGTCCATGGACGCCGCCGGCGCCTGTGCTGTCGCAACGGCCCAGGTACAGGTGGACGAATTCGGTACTGCCGCCGGGCGAAGGGAAATACTTCGTGATCGGCCATAAAGCGGAGAAGGTCAGCCCAGCTTCCTCCTCGGCTTCGCGGTGTGCAACCTCCTCCGGTTGCTCGTCCTTGTCAATCAGCCCCGCAACCATTTCCACCAGCCAGGGGTTGTCGGTACGGCCCATGGCGCCTACGCGAAACTGCTCGATCAACACCACTTCATCACGCTGCGGGTCGTAAGGCAGCACGCAGACTGCGTCATGCCGAACGAAGACTTCGCGGTTGATCACCCGGCTCATGCCGCCATCGAACTTTTCATGGCGCAACTGCACGCGATCAAGCTTGTAGAAGCCCTGGTAGGCATTGTCGTGCTGAACGATTTCGATCTTGCTCGGCGTCGACTTCGCAATGTCCGTCATATCCATTCCCGTTGTACCCATACAATTGGCGCCATCCTAACGCGCTCACGCCCCCGGATGCAGCCCCTTTCCAGTTGCCGGGATAGACGGCGGGCGTCAAACTCACTCTCATCAGTCTAGTGGCGAACTGACTGCCTTGTGGGCAGTCCAAGCGCTACTCTTTTCGCTTTCCATCGATTTACGAAGGACGCACATGTCGCTTTTAAAAATCGCCTCCGTGGCTTGCATTGCCTTGACTCTGGGTGCCTGCCAGAGTCTGTTCCAACCCAGCTATCTCAAACCGCTGGACACCCAGCCGGACGCCTCAGAACAGATCAAGCCCGGCTGCAACAGCCCGGATTGCCCGCTGGTCAACATCGATACCGTGCATTTCCCCACCGAGCCGCAACTCGACACCCTGGTGGAACAGCGCCTGCTGCAGATGACCCGGACCACGCCGGGGGCAAGCGTGCCGCCGACCTTGAACGCTTACCGGGACAAGTTCCTGCGCGAGTCCGCCGACCGCAACAGCATGTATCTGCAAGCCAAGGTACGCGAGCAGCATGACGGACTGGTGATCATCGAAGTGTCCAGCTACCTGGATACCGGCGCAGCCCACGGTGAGCCGGGCCGTGGTTTCATCAACTATTCGCGCCTGCTGCACAAGGAGCTGAGCCTCGCCGACATGTTGCTGCCAGGCCAGGAACAGGCGTTCTGGAACACTGCGAAAGTCGCTCACAACAGTTGGCTGATCAACTCGCAGATGGACCGTGACCCGGAGTTCGTGAAGAACTGGCCATTCCAGAAGACCCCGAACGTGGCCTTGACCAGCAACGGCGTGGTGCTCAAGTACAACGTGGCCACCATCGGCCCGTACGCATTGGGGCTGATCGAAATGACCATCCCCTACGCACGTCTCACCGGCGTACTCAAGCCTGAGCTGATGCCTGCACGCCACTGAAGGCCCGGCCCAGGATGAACTGCAGCAGCCCTGCCAGCACCAGCGCCGGCAGGGTCGCGCCGATATTCGGATACAGGTTGGCCAGCAGGTGATAGGCAGCGATGCCGCCCATCCAGGCCACCAGCGCCGGCCAGTGCAGATGAGTGACGGCGCCGCGGCCACGGCGGCGCAGGATGAAGTGGTCCACCAGCACCACGCCGAACAACGGCGCAAACACTGAGCCGATCAGCAGCAGGAAGTTCTGGTATTGCGCCAGCGGCGCAAGGCAGGCGATCAAGGTGCAGACCACCCCGATGACCAAGGCCAGGTGCTCGACCTTCCAGCGCAGTAGCATCCCGCTGGACACCGCCGCCGAGTGAATATCGGCAAAGGCGTTTTCCGTTTCATCCAGCAGGATCAGCAACAGCGGAATCCCCAGGCCCGCACCGGCCAGCGCGAGCAATAGCGCATTCACTTCGCCGCTGGGCGCAAACGCCAGGGTGTAGGCCACACCCAGGCTCATCAGCCAGAAATTACCGATAAAGAAGCCCAGCGCGGTACCGCCGAACACGCTTTTTGCGCGTTTGCCGAAACGCGAGTAGTCGGCAATCAGCGGCAGCCACGACAGCGGCATGGCGATCGCGATATCAAAACCCACCGCGAACGGCATCGTACCGTCACCGGCCTGGGACCACAGCGCAGCGAGGTCGGCCTTGGCGAACAGGTTCCAGGTCAGCCACAGGCAAGCGGCGAGCAGCAGCCAGATGCCCCATTTGCGCAGGATCTGGCGTACAAAAGTCAACGGACCGCTGACCGCCAGCAGGGTCGCCAAACCACCGAACACCAACGTCCACAACAGAGGGCTCGCCAACAGGCTGCCTTCGCTGAACGCCCGCGTGCCCAACAAGCTGGCGGCGTCGCGCATGACGATAATTTCGAACGAGCCCCAGCCGACCAACTGCAGCAGGTTCAGCAACGCCGGCAGGCTCGCGCCCCGGGTGCCGAGGCTGAGTTTGAGGGCCGCCATGGCGGACAGGCCGGTATCGCTGCCGATTACGCCGACGGCGGCCAGCAACAGCACCCCTGCCAGGGTGCCGAGGAAGATCGCCAGCAAAGAGCCGGACAAGCCCAGCCCCGGCGCGAGCAAGGCACCGGTCTGCAGGACCATCAGGCCGATGCCGAGGGAGAACCACAGGGAAAACAGATCGCGGGCGCCGAATACGCGCTTGTCACTTGGCACTGCTATCTCAGGAGAGTAGGTACTCGGTTGAATGCTCAAGGTGGGTATCTCTGAGGGGCATTGGTTGTTTGTTGGAGTGCTATCGGGGGCAAGCCCCTCCCACTGTTTGAACTGCGAACACATTCAAACGTGTGGGAGGGGGCTTGCCCCCGATGACGCCCGTACAGGCGCCCAGCATCTGCGATCAGACTTTTTTGTAGAGCTGGCTGCCTTCCTGCTTGAACCGCTGCGCCTGCTCGGCCAAGCCCTTGGCCACGTCCACATCCACCGCATCGATCCGCTGGTTGGCCGCGTAGTCACGCACTTCCTGGGTGATCTTCATCGAGCAGAATTTCGGCCCGCACATCGAACAGAAATGCGCGACTTTGGCCGAGTCTTTCGGCAGGGTTTCGTCGTGATAGGAACGCGCGGTGTCCGGATCCAGGCCCAGGTTGAACTGGTCTTCCCAACGGAACTCGAAGCGCGCCTTACTCAAGGCGTTATCGCGGATCTGCGCGCCCGGATGCCCTTTGGCCAAGTCGGCGGCGTGGGCTGCGATCTTGTAGGTAATGATCCCGGTCTTCACATCATCCTTGTTCGGCAAACCCAGGTGTTCCTTGGGCGTGACGTAGCAGAGCATGGCGCAACCGAACCAGCCGATCATCGCGGCACCGATACCGGAGGTGATGTGGTCGTAGCCCGGTGCAATGTCGGTGGTCAGCGGGCCGAGGGTATAGAACGGCGCCTCGTCGCAGCACTCCAACTGCTTGTCCATGTTCTCCTTGATCAACTGCATCGGCACGTGGCCGGGGCCTTCGATCATGGTTTGCACGTCGTGCTTCCAGGCCGTCTTGGTCAGTTCACCGAGGGTTTCCAGCTCACCGAATTGCGCGGCGTCGTTGGCGTCGGCAATCGAGCCCGGGCGCAGGCCGTCGCCGAGGGAGAAACTGACGTCATAGGCCTTCATGATTTCGCAGATTTCGTCGAAATGCGTGTAGGTGAAGTTCTCTTTGTGGTGCGCCAGGCACCACTTGGCCATGATCGAACCGCCACGGGACACGATGCCAGTGACGCGTTTGGCGGTCAGCGGCACGTAGCGCAGCAGGACGCCGGCGTGGATGGTGAAGTAGTCGACGCCCTGCTCGGCCTGTTCGATCAGGGTGTCACGGAACAATTCCCAGGTCAGGTCTTCGGCGACGCCACCCACTTTTTCCAGTGCCTGGTAGATCGGCACGGTGCCGATCGGCACCGGCGAGTTGCGGATGATCCACTCGCGGGTTTCATGGATGTGCTTGCCGGTGGACAGGTCCATCACCGTGTCCGAACCCCAGCGAATGCCCCATGTCAGTTTCGCCACTTCTTCTTCAATGGACGAACCCAGGGCGCTGTTGCCGATGTTGCCGTTGATCTTCACCAGGAAGTTACGGCCGATGATCATCGGTTCCAGCTCGGTGTGGTTGATGTTCGCCGGGATGATCGCGCGGCCGCGTGCGATTTCCTCGCGCACAAATTCCGGGGTGATGATTTTCGGCACGCTGGCGCCGAAGCTGTGGCCGGCGTGTTGCTGGTCGAGCAGGCCACTGGCGCGGGCCTCTTCGAGCTTCATGTTTTCGCGGATGGCGACGTATTCCATCTCGGCGGTGATGATGCCTTTGCGGGCGTAGTGCATCTGCGTGACGTTGGCACCGGCCTTGGCGCGGCGTGGGTTCTTTACATGGGCGAAACGCAGCGCAGTCAGTTCGGCGTCGTTGAGGCGCTGCTGGCCGAAGTGCGAGCTCAGGCCGGGCAGGCGCTCGGTGTCGCCGCGCGATTCGATCCATGGCGAACGCACATCGCCCAGGCCTTTGCGCACGTCGATGATCACATTCGGGTCGGTGTAGGGGCCGGACGTGTCGTAAACGGTGACCGGCGCGTTGATTTCGCCGCCGAAGTCGGTGGGGGTGACGTCCAGGCTGATTTCGCGCATCGGCACGCGGATATCCGGGCGAGTGCCCTGCACGTAGATTTTTTGCGAGCGGGTAAAGGGTTGCACGGAGCCGGTGTCGACCTTGGCCGATTCACTCAGGTGCACGGTATTTTTCAGTTTTGTACTTTTTATTTCTGTGCTCATCACGGGCTCTCCAACTATCCAGGCGGTGGATTTTTGTCGGAGCGAACCTGAGACGGATGGACGCACTGAAAACAGTGCTGTGCTTGGCGCACGGAGTGTTCGATTGTCGAACATTCATCCCGGACGAAGCACAAGAGGACTCGCCGGGTGACGAGAAATCTTGTTCCCTACGCAGGCGCTAACCTGATCAGGTTCAACGGGATCCGGTATTTACCGATCTCAGCCTTCCAACAAGGCACCCCGACAAGAACGCAGGCAGTCTAGACCATGGCATGGGCAAATTGCCAATAGCGCTGCATTCAGCGTGATGAATGGCATGATTGCGGGATTGTTGCGCCGGGTCAGCGCCACTACACTCGGTTGCCGCCACAATGCTTGACGCCAGGAACGGCCAGCCTTAGCCTTGGGCGCCAAATTATCACCGTAATATTCAATCTAGGGATCGCCTCATGCTGCGCAAACTTTCACTGGCGCTTGCCGTGTCTTGTGCAACCAACGGAATGGTCTGGGCAGCTGAAGCGCCCCTGACGACCAAAACCGACCTGGTCAGCGTTTACCAGGAAGCGGTGGACAACAACGCCGACCTGGCAGCCGCACGCGCCCAATATGGCGCACAAAAGGAAGTGGTGCCCCAGGCCCGCGCCGGCTTGTTGCCCAACCTGTCGGGCGGTGCCGATATCAACACCGTGCGCACCCAGATCGACACGCCGGCCGCCACCGCCAACCGCGACGCTCACTCCTGGCGCGCGACCTTGAGCCAGCCGCTGTTCCGCGCCGATCGCTGGTTCCAGCTACAGGCTGCCGAGGCCACCAACGAGCAGGCCGCGCTGCAACTGTCGGCCACCGAGCAGAACCTGATCCTGCAAAGCGCCGAAAGCTACTTTGCCGTGCTGCGCGCCCAGGACAACCTGGCCTCGACCAAGGCCGAAGAAAACGCCTTCAAGCGCCAACTGGACCAGTCCAGCGAGCGCTTCGACGTGGGCCTGTCGGACAAGACCGACGTACTGCAATCCCAGGCCAGCTACGACACCGCGCGCGCCAACCGGATCCTTGCCCAGCGTCAGGTGGAAGACGCCTTTGAAGCGTTGATCACCCTGACCAATCGTCAATACAACTCGATCCAGGGCATCGTCCACACACTGCCGGTGTTGCCACCGCTGCCGAACGACGCCAAGGCCTGGGTTGAAACCGCCGGCCGCCAGAACCTGAACCTGCTCGCCAGCAACTACGCCGTCACCGCCGCCGAGGAAACCCTCAAGCAACGCAAGGCCGGGCATGCCCCGACACTCGATGCGGTGGCGCAATATGAGAAAGGCGACAACGACGCCCTCGGGTTCAGCAACCCGAATGCCTTTGGCACGCCCTATCGCGGCGATGTGGAACAACGCACCATTGGCCTGCGCCTGAACATTCCGATCTACAGCGGCGGGCTGACCAGTTCCCAAGTGCGTGAATCCTACTCGCGCCTGGGCCAGACCGAGCAGCAACGCGAAGGCCTGCGGCGCCAGGTGGTGGAAAATACGCGCAACCTGCACCGCGCAGTGAACACCGACGTGGAACAGGTACAGGCACGCCGCCAGTCGATCATTTCCAACCAGAGCGCGGTGGAAGCCACGGAGATCGGCTACCAGGTGGGTACGCGCAACATCGTCGACGTGCTCGATTCACAGCGCCAGCTCTATGCGTCAGTGCGCAACTACAACAACAGCCGCTACGACTACATCCTCGACAACCTGCGCTTGAAGCAGGCGGCGGGCACCTTGAACCCGGGGGACTTGCAGGACCTGGCGCGCTACCTCAAGGCTGACTACAACCCGGACAAGGACTTCCTGCCGCCGGACCTGGCCAAGGCCGCCGCCGAACAGCTCAAGGCCCGCCCGGGTAATTAAGCACAGCGCCTACAATCGAATCAGTGCTGATCCAATAGCCTGTCCAGGCCATCCAGCAAGCGCTTGAGCGCGCCCTGGTTGGCCTGCATCACCTTGAGCCCAGCCTGCGCCATCTTGCGCGCATCCTGTGGCAGCTCGAACAGCTGGCGCACAGCTTCGGCCAGACCTTGGGCATCGTCGACTTCGCGCAACGCCCCCGCCTCATGCATCATCGCGCTGATTTCGAGGAAGTTGAACCGGTGCGGCCCCATGATCACAGGCAGGGCCAGCGCCGCCGGCTCCAACGGGTTGTGGCCGCCGGTCGGCACCAGGCTGCCGCCGACGAAAGCACTGTCGGCCAGGGCATACAGAAACAGCAACTCGCCCATGGTGTCGCCCAGCAACACGGAGGTCTGCGCGGTCACGGAGTCACCGCTGGAGCGACGCACCGTGGCGAATCCTCGTTGCCGGCACAACTCAAACATCGGACCGAAACGCTCCTGATGGCGCGGCACCAGAATCAGCAACGCATTGGGATAGCTCTCGAGCAACTGGCGGTGGGCCGCCAGCACCACTTCATCTTCGCCTTCATGGGTACTGGCGGCGATCCACACCGGGCGCTCGCGCGCGCCCCATTGCTCCCGCAGGGCGGCGGCGCGCAGCGGCAGCTCGGGGTCGACAGTCAGGTCGAACTTGATCGAACCCGTGACTTCAACGGTTTCCGGGCGCGCACCCAGGCTCAGGAAACGCTCAGCCTCGGTACGCGTCTGCACGGCGAACAGGCTCATCTCAGCCAGCATCGGCGCGGTCAGTTTGGCGAAACGCCCATAACCCTTGGCCGAGCGCGCCGACAGTCGCGCATTGGCCAGTGCCACCGGAATGCCACGCTGGTAGCAGGCATGGATGTGATTGGGCCACAGCTCCGTCTCCATGATCACCGCGAGTTTCGGCTGCACCTGATCCAGAAAACGCTTGGCGGCGCACGGCACGTCATAGGGCAGGTAACAATGCTGAATGCGCGGCTCATTGGCGAACAACGCCTGGATACGCTCGGAACCGGTGGGCGTCATGCAGGTGACGGTGATCGGCAGCGTCGGGTGGCGCGCCATCAGCCCGCGTATCATCGGCGCGGCAGCGATGCTTTCGCCGACCGACACCGCATGCACCCAGATCCCGCCCGGCCGCATCATCGGCAGGCCATAGGAAAACCGCTCGCCCACGCGCTTGGCATACGCCGGCGCCTTGCGCGCGCGCAGCCACAGACGTAAAGCCACCAACGGCAGCGCCAGGTAAAACAGACAGCTGTAGAGAGTTCTATTCATGGCGGCGGAGTTTATCGGCTTTTTCAGTCGATCGCCTGCAAGCACTCGGCAAATCGTTCAGCCAGGAAGCGTGCGGCAGGCCCGAGGTGTTCATCCCGACGCCAGACCAGTTCCACCACCAGGGCCGGTGGCGTCCATTCGCTGTCCAACTCGACCATTTGTTGCTGATAGGTGGGGTACTGCACGATATGCCGCGGCAGCCAGGCCCAGCCCAAGCCACTCATCAACCATTCGGCCAGCACATAGAAACTGTCGGCGCGCCACACCAGAGGGCTGGCAGCCTCACTGCCGGGGTACACACTGGTCTGGGTCGACATCAACAGTTGGCGAAACTGTGCCAGGCGCTGGCAATCCACATATCGCTCCTTGGCGAGCGGGTGGTTCACGCCGCACACCGTGACCATTTCCACACTGCCCACCACCCGCCGCTCAAGCGCCTCGGGGATTTGGTCGTGATAGAACAGCAGGCCCAGGTCGGCTTTGCGCTCCACCAACTTACGCGCTACGTCGCCTTGGGCAGCGCTGGACAATTGCACTTCCAGCAACGGGTATTGCGCGGCCAGCGCTTCAAGGCTGTCGAGTACCGGCTGGAACAACATGGCTTCGTCCTGGGCCAGGCGCAGACAGGCTTCTTCACCCCGGGTCAAGGACAGCGCCCGACCATTGAGCCGCTCACACTGGCGCAACACCTCACGCGCCTCCTCCAGCAACACACTGCCCGCCTCGGTCAGGCGTGGCTGGCGGCCACTGCTACGATCAAACAGGCTCAGCCCCAGGTCCGCCTCAAGCAAGGCAATCCCATTGCTCACCGCCGATTGAGCCTTGCGCTGGTCACGGGCCACCGCGGAAAACGAACGCTGCTCGGCGACACTGACAAACAGGCGCATCTGCTCAAGGTTCCACTGCACGCTCATGGCCTAACCCATCTTTAATTCGGATAGGTAATGACTTTACCGCATCTTGGCAGTCGCTAGAATGCCGACCTTATCTAGCACGCAACACACCGAGGATTACCCCATGAATGTCGCCTACCTCTACCTGGCCATTGCCATTTGCTCGGAAGTGATCGCGACCGTTTCCATGAAAGCGGTCAAGGGCCTGAGCACACCCATCCCGCTGATGCTGATGATTGTGGGTTATGGCGTAGCGTTCTGGATGCTCACCCTGGTGGTGCGCAGCGTACCGGTGGGCGTGGCCTATGCGGTATGGGCAGGGCTGGGGATCGTGATGGTCAGTGTCGCGGCATTGTTCATCTACGGGCAGAAGCTGGATGTCCCGGCGATGCTGGGGATGGGCCTGATCGTACTGGGCGTGGTAGTGATTCAGTTGTTCTCGAAAACCGCCGGGCACTGACCGCTACTCAACAGGCTGTATACTGCGTCCCTTGTCTTGAACACTGAGGTCGCCGATGCCATCCGTTATTTCCACCGACGTACTGATTGTCGGCGCCGGGGTTGCCGGCCTCTGGCTGAATGCGCGCCTGCGCCGCCAGGGGTTTTCCACGGTACTGGTGGAAAGCGCCACCCTGGGCGGCGGGCAAAGCGTGAAGTCGCAGGGAATCATTCACGGTGGGGCGAAATATGCCCTGCACGGCGCGCTCACCGGCGCGTCCGAAGCCATTGCCGACATGCCGCGCCGCTGGCGTGAAGCCCTGGCAGGAACGGGCGAGCTGGATTTGTCCGGCGTACGCTTGCTGTCCGAAGCCCACTATCTATGGTCCCCCGGCACGCTCGCCGGCAACCTCACCAGCTTCTTTGCCAGCAAGGCCGTGCGCGGGCGTGTGGACCAGGTCAAAGGCGACGAATTGCCCCCCGCCCTGCAGGATCGCCGCTTCAAGGGCAAGGTCTATCGCTTGGCCGAACTCGTGGTGGACGTGCCGAGTGTGATTCAACGCCTGGCGCAACTGGGCGGTGATAGCCTGCTCGCCGCAAAGCAGATCGAACCGCTGCGCGAAGACGACCACTTGGTGGGCTTGAAGGTCGATGGCCGCGAGATCCGCGCGCAACGCATCGTGTTGAGTGCCGGCGCCGGCACGGCTGACTTGCTCGGCGCCCTGGGCCTCAGCCAACCGGCCATGCAGAAACGCCCCCTGCATATGATCATCGCCAAGGGCCCAGGCCTGAAGCCGCTGTATGCCCATTGCCTGGGTGGCGGCACCAAGCCGCGCCTCACCGTTACCACCCACCCGGCAGCGGATGGCAATTGGGTGTGGTACATCGGCGGAGATATCGCCGAAGCCGACGGTGTGGCACGTACCCCTGAAGAACAGATCGCCACGGCACAAAAAGAACTGGCGCAACTGCTGCCGTGGATCGACATGAGCCAGACCCAGTGGGCCACCTTGCGGGTCGACCGCGCCGAGCCGCTGCAATCGGGTCTGAGCCGCCCCGACAATGCATTCCTCGCCGAACAGGGCCGCCTACTGGTGGGCTGGCCGACCAAGCTGGCCCTGGCGCCGGACTTCGCCGATCGCGTGCTCGACAGCCTGGAACGCGACGGTATCCGACCCGGCGCCGGCGAGCCTCTGCCCGACCTGCCGAAACCCGCGATCGGCGTGCCTGCCTGGGAGCAACTGTTGCCATGAGCCTGCCTACCTTGCACGACCTGCATCGCCCCCTGGGCAGCACGGGCCTGATCGTCTCGCCACTGGGCCTGGGCACCGTCAAACTGGGCCGCGACCAGGGCGTGAAATACCCCAGCGGCTTTCAGATCCCCGACGATGACGAAGCGCGAATGTTGTTGCGCCAGGCCCGACAGCTGGGCATCAACCTGATCGACACCGCCCCCGCCTACGGTCGCAGCGAAGAACGCCTGGGGCCGCTGCTACGTGGCCAGCGCAAGGATTGGGTGATTGTCAGCAAGGTTGGCGAAGAGTTTGCCGACGGCGTATCCCGTCATGACTTCAGTGAGGCCCACACCCGCCTGTCGATCGAGCGCAGCTTGAAAAGACTTGAAACGGATTTTATCGATCTGGTGCTGGTGCACTCCGACGGCAATGATCTGCACATCCTCAACGATTGTGAGGTTTACCAAACCCTGGCGGCACTGAAAAAAGAGGGCAAGATTCGCGGCTTCGGCTTCTCCGGCAAAACCGTTGAAGGCGGTATGAAGGCTCTGGAACAAGGCGATTGCGCGATGGTCACCTACAATCTGAACGAGCAGGCCGAGAAGGCCGTGATTGATTACGCCGCGACCCATGGCAAAGGCATCCTGGTGAAAAAAGCCTTGGCCAGCGGCCACGTTTGCCTTGAGCCCGGAATGGATCCAATTCATGCCAGTTTCATGTTGTTGTTTGCGCAAACGGGCGTCGCCAGTGCTATTGTCGGGACCATCAACCCGCTGCACCTGGCCCATAACGTGGCGACCGCTGCCCAGGTCATTCGTCAACTCTGATGCCGCCGACGCGGCCGACCCCGTCGCAAGAAGGAGCCGACATGCCGCGAACGCTCATAAGAAAAAACCCCAGCAACTTCAAAACACTGCCGCTACACGTCGAAGCCACCCCCGAGGGCCTGAGCTACCAGAGCGTCGGCATGCCGCTCAACTTCGCCCAGACCCTGCAACGGCGCAAACCGGTAGACGTACCGAACGCCGAGCGCTTTGCCCTGGAACTGGCCAACCTTGGCGTGTCGGTGCGACTGACGCTGCATTGGCAAAACAAGGACTACTGGGTGCTCGTGCGCCAACGCCGCCAGGACCGTGGCGATGTGGTGCTCAAGCTGATCTCCGGCTACGTCCCGGCCCATGAATTGAACCTGCCGCTGCACACCGCCATCCAGGAAATTGCCGAAGAGTGCCTGCTCGAAACCCCCGAAGGCTGGCTCGGCGGGCGCTTCAACGACACCTGGCTACCGGCGCCCTACTCCGCAGCCCTGCACTACCGTGAAGCCTTGCCCTTTCGCCTCAGCCCACTGTCTGGCGCGGCGCGACCGGTGCGTTGCGCAACCACTCAATTGATCGAGCGCCCACGGGCTTATGTGCACCTGCCCACCGCATCGCTGCAGCTGATTTATGACTTGAGGCTGGAAGTACCGAAGGAAGCCAAGTCCCTGAGCCTGTTCCATGTCGATGAGCGCCTGGAAGGTGACCAGTTGGTCGCCCGCCTGGACCGCCAGCGCCCCGACCTGTACCTGATGCCTCTGAAAGACGGCCAGCCACTGGCCGAGCTTTACACCGTCAAGAAAGACCAACTGTACCCGGCGAGCACACGGGGTTTGTACCTGGCGGAAAGCTTCGCCCAACAGGAAGGCTGGTTGGTGCGTGATGAGCGGATTCGCTGGAAAGACTGGCTCAGGCAGCAAGGCCTGGCAGAGCCGGAGAAAGAGTCGAGATTGAAGCATCTGGCACAGCGGATGCTGCGCAAAATCGTGCCAAAGAAAAAAGCCAGCCGATAAAGGCTGGCCTCTTTACCGTCAGCCTCTGAGCAAACGCTCCAGGCCCACCTTCAACGGCGTGGGCTCGGGCAGCGTAAAACTCGCCAGCAGCCGTTGGTTATTCGCCCGCGAATGTCGGATATCCCCAGAGCGTGCAGGCCCGTAAGTCACAGCCGGCAACTTGCCGACGATGTCTTGCAAGGCTTGCAGTACGTCCTTGAGCGTAGTGGTGCGGTTCCAACCGACATTGATTGCACCCAGCGGTGCAGCGGGCGCTTCAATGGCCTGTACCAGCACGTCCACCAGATCTTCCACGTACATGAAGTCACGGGTTTGCTCGCCATCGCCAAACACGGCGATCGGCACGCCTTGCTGCGCGCGCTCGCTGAAGATACTGATCACACCGGAATACGGCGATGACGGATCCTGGCGCGGCCCGAAGATATTGAAGAAACGGAAGATCACCGGCTCCAGGCCATGCTGGCGGCGGTAGAAATCGAAGTAATGCTCACTGGCCAATTTATCGGACGCGTAAGGCGTCAATGGCGCCTTGGTGGTTTCTTCGGCAATCGAAGCCCCCTCGCCATTGTTGCCATAGACCGCGGCGCTGGAGGCATACACCACACGCCTGACGCCAGCCTTGCGCATGGCCTCACAGACATTCAAGGTACCCACAAAATTGCTCTGGTGCGTGCTGACCGGGTCATCCACCGAGGCCTGCACCGAGGCCACTGCAGCCAAGTGCACCACGGCAGCCGCGCCGACGGCGGCCTTCGCCACCAGGTCCGCATCGGCGACATTACCTTCAATCAGCTCCAAACGCGGGTTATCCATCGGCAAGTTGCTGCGTTTGCCGGTGGACAGGTTATCCAGCACCCGCACGCCATAGCCTTTGGCAAGCAACGCGTCCACCAGGTGCGAGCCAATGAAGCCCGCACCGCCGGTAATCAGGACCCACTTATCAGAGTTACTCATTGTTGCGGATCTTCTCGACAATCGCGGTGGTCGAGCTGTTCTCAACCAAGCCCAGCACTTTGACCTTGCCGCCGTAGGCGCTGACGATGTCGGCACCGACCACCTGGTCGACGGAGTAGTCACCGCCCTTGACCAGCACGTCCGGCTTGACCTGGGCCAGCAAGTTTTCCGGGGTGCCTTCGGGGAAGCTGATCACCCAATCCACCGCGCCCAACCCCGCCAGCACCGCCATGCGACGGTCAACGCTGTTGATCGGACGGCCCGGACCTTTCAAGCGACTGACCGAAGCATCGTCATTGACCGCAACGATCAGGCGATCGCCTTGGGCACGCGCCTGCTCCAGGTAAGTCACATGGCCGGCATGCAGGATGTCGAAGCAGCCATTGGTGAACACAATGCTTTCGTTGTGGGCACGCGCATCGTCAATCGCCAGCAGCAACTGCTCGATACTCAGTACGCCACGCTCGGAACCTTCGGAACGCTGGATCGCCCGGCGCAGCTCAGGAGCGCTGATGGCCGCCGTACCCAGTTTGCCAACCACAATGCCTGCCGCCAAATTGGCCAGGGCCACGGCGTGAGGCAATTCTTCACCTGCCGCGATAGACGCGGCCAAGGTAGAAATGACGGTGTCACCGGCACCAGTGACATCGAACACTTCACGGGCACGCGCCGGCAGGTGCATCGCCGGGTGGCCTGGGCGCAACAGGGTCATGCCGTGCTCGCCACGGGTCACCAGCAAGGCGCCCAGGTCGAGGTCGGCCATCAGCGCCGCACCCTTGCTCACCAATTCATGCTCATCGGCGCAACCACCGACGATGGCTTCGAACTCACTGAGGTTCGGCGTGATCAGGCTGGCGCCCCGATAAATCGAGAAGTCCTTGCCCTTGGGATCGGCCAGCACCGGAATGCCCTTGGCCTTGGCGGCCTGAATCAGCACCTGATGGTTCCTCAAGGCACCTTTCCCGTAGTCGGACAACACCAGTACCTTGATGCCTTCGAGCAACTCGTCAACCTGGCTGCCGAGAGCCAAGGCGTCGGTAGCGAAGGGTTCTTCGAAATCGATACGCAGCAACTGTTGGTGCCGGCTCATGACCCGCAGCTTGACGATGGTCGGCTGATGGGCGATACGCTGGAACACCGCGCGCACGCCGGCCCCGCGCAGGCTGTTGGCCAGGCTGTCGGCGGCTTCGTCGTCGCCGGTCACCCCCACCAGGGAGGCTGGAGCGCCGAGCGCGGCAATATTGAGGGCAACGTTGGCAGCACCACCTGGACGGTCTTCGATTTGCTCGACCTTGACTACCGGTACCGGTGCCTCAGGGGAAATCCGTGAGGTACCACCATGCCAGTAACGGTCGAGCATGACATCGCCGACCACCAAGACAGGGGCTTGATCGAATCGCGGCATGGACAACTTCATGGTGCAACCCACATACAAAATGAACAGGGGCGCGATATTAGCACAGGGTTTGCGATGGCTTGTGACTAGCGCGACGCCGAATCCACTACGGGGCGAATGCTGGAGGGGGCGTGCCCGCCGATAGGGAAATATCAGCCGGCATTTCTGCAAGCTGACACTTCGCTATCGGGGGCAAGCCCCCTCCCACATTGCCCTGTGTACCTGTCGAATCAGGTGATATCGGCCGATACCGGCGTATCCAGGCCCATGGAGTGCAGGCGAGCATAGTAGCCATTTTGCGCGAGCAACTCGCCGTGGGTACCGCGCTCCACGATACGGCCATCGTCCATCACCAAGATCAGGTCAGCCTTCTCGATAGTCGACAGGCGGTGCGCGATCACCAGGGTCGTGCGACCTTGCATGACGTTGTCCAACGCCGCCTGAATGTGGCGCTCGGACTCGGTGTCGAGCGCCGAGGTGGCCTCGTCGAGAATCAGCAGCGGTGCATTCTTGAGCAGTGCACGGGCAATCGCCAGGCGCTGGCGCTGGCCACCGGACAACAACACGCCGTTTTCACCGACCTGGGTATCGAAGCCCTTGGGCAACTGGTCGATGAAGTCCTTGGCATTGGCATCCGCCGCCGCGGCTTCAACCGCCTCCCGTGGTGCTCCGGCCAGGTCGCCGTAGGCGATGTTGTTGGTCACGGTGTCACTGAACAGGGTGACATGCTGGGTTACCTGGGCGATATGCTTGCGCAGGTTGAGCAGCTTGTAGTCTTCGATTTCGACGCCATCGAGCAGAATCTCCCCACTCTCGTGGTGGTAAAAACGCGGGATGAGGCTGGCCAGGGTCGACTTGCCGCTGCCTGAACGCCCAACCAGCGCAATCATCTGCCCCGGCTCGGCGATGAAACTGATGTCCTTGAGCACATGACGCTCAGTGCCGGGGTAAGTGAAGTTCAACTGGCGTACTTCCAGGCGCCCGCTGACCTTGTCGCGCTCGATAGTGCCGTGGTCGACTTCAACCGCCTCGTCCAACTGCTCGAAAATGCTTTCAGCACCGGCGACACCTTTCTGGATGGTCGAGCTGACTTCCGACAGTTGGCGGATCGGCTTGGGCAACAAACCGGCCAACGTGATGTAGGCGACCATGTCACCGGCGGACGCATCGCCACGAAGATACAGAACCAGGAACATCAATACCGCCATGGCGGTGTAGATCACCAGTTGCAACGCCGGCGTGTAGATCGCGCCCGTACGGGTCATGCGCAGTTGCTTGTCAGTATTGCTCTGGCTGGCCTTGAGGAAACGCTTCTCCTCGTAGACTTCACCGCCGAAGCTGCGCACCACGCGATAGCCCTGGATGGTTTCCGAAGCCACGTGGGTCACGTCCCCCATCGCCACCTGGATCTTTTTGCTCTGCTTGCGAAATTTCTTGCTGGCCGTGCTGACCATCACCGCAATCAACGGCAGGATGGCGATCATGACCAGCGTCAGGCGCCAGTTCATGAACAGCAGGGAGGCGAACAGGAAGATCACCGTCATGCCTTCACGGATGACCACCTTGATCGCATCGGTTGCCGCACCTGTGACCATGGTCACGTTGAAGGTGATGCGGGAAATCAGGTGTCCCGAGTTGTGGTTGTCGAAGTACCGGTTAGGCAGCGTCAGCAGGTTGTTGAACAACTGCACCCGCAAATCGTGGACCAGGCCCAGGGAGACCTTGGCCAGCAGGTAGTTGCCCAGGAAAGACCCCAGGCCCTGCCAGGCGGCGATCAAGATGATCAGCAGCGGCACGGCCTGCAGCAGTTGCAGGTCCCGCAGGAACGGCACGGTGGGGAACAACACGGCTTGCGGGTTGGACAGGCCATCGACAAAGTACTTGAGGATGTAACCCAGCATCGGCTGGGTTGACGCGAAAATCAGAAATCCGACGATACTCAACGCGAACAAGCCCATGTAAGGCTTAACGTAGCTGAGCAGGCGGAAGTATATTTTCAAGCTCGAAGGGCTTGCGCTCGGACTGGAGTCGGTCATATCACGCGGCGTTTTGAAAAAGGAGGCTGACTTTAGCACAGCTTCTCTGTTGTACTTGCACCCGGCTTGCCCCTCGGCCCGGCTGGATCCGACCGAAGACATTATATAGCCACTATCTTAAGATGGTCGGTTTTCTCTCTCTGGAATGGCTTTACTGTATGCACTCCAAGCGCCTTACTTACGGCTCAAATCGCGTTTTCGACTTCCTGGTCCTTTGGATTTTGCCCATTGGTTTGTTGCTGCTCCTGAGTTCGCTGTTCTTCGTGTCCAACCGCAATGTATTGCACCGAATCGTCTACGTCCTGTTTACCGTACCGACCTTGTTGATGTTTTTGCAGCGCCCCCGAGAGCTCAGGGAACTGCTGCGTGAACCCTTGGCAATCGCGTTCCTGGCCTTCGCAGGTTGGGCTATGACCAGCCTGCTGTGGAGCGTTGAACCTACCCTCGACAGCGACCTGCTCAAGCGCCCATTGAACACCTTCCTCCTGTTTGGCGGCTGCGCGCTGCTGCTGCATTACCGCGCCGAACTGTTCAAACCGATTTTCTTCGGCGCTGCGGTGATCGCCCTGGTGGTGTGCCTATGTAATCTCGTGGCGTTCGTCAAAGGGTTCCAACCGGGCATGCGTATGATCGGGGGACGTGGTGCCCTCGATAACCCGCTGCTCAGCTCGCATTTGTTCGGTTTCTTCTGCGTTTACTGGCTGTATATCTGCATGACCACCAAGCGCTTCCAGGTGCTGTGGCTCAGCGTGCCGGCCATGATGATCATGGCAGCAGCCTTGCTGGCTACCGGCTCACGGACACCTTTGGTAGCCATGGCTCTCGCCGTCCTGTGGCTGAGCTTCCTCAGCCGTAACCGCCGCGCCGCGCTGCTGATTACCAGCTTGGTAATAGCTCTGGTCGGGTTACTGATCCTATATCCAGAAGCCATTACTGAACGCGGCAGTTCGTTCCGCTTTGAGATATGGAGCCTTGCGCTGCAACGCATTGCCGAGCATCCATGGATCGGCCACAGCTATAACTCCGAGCTGTACCTCACCCTCTCGGATGGCTATCAACTGTACGAACCTCACAGTTTTGCCTTGGGCGTTCTCTACTATGTCGGCATCATCGGCTTCATCCCGTGGGCATTCATGCTCGGATGGGGGCTGTATAAGGGACTTAAACAACGTGCCCAGCCGTTGTTTATCCTGGCATCGACGCTGTTGGCGTACGGCATCGGCGCGGGCCTCACCGAAGGTGGCGGCATCCTTTCGCGGCCCAAGGAGCACTGGTTCCTGTTGTGGATTCCGCTGGCACTGCTGGCCGGGCTGAGCATCGCCCAGCGTCGTCGCAGCCTGCTGGACACACCGGTCAAAACCCTCACACCGCAGGCATTTGACCAGCTATGCTGCAACGCCCACGTAATCGAGGCCGACGGCCTGGGCCCGAAGGTCCTGCGCCTGGAGGACGGCAGCTTCCTCAAACTCTTCAGAGCCCGCCGCTGGTATACCTCCGGCTGGTTCAACCCTTATTCGGAACGCTTTGCCAGCAACGCTGCGCAGCTTCGTGCACTCGGCATCGTCGCGCCGACCATCCTCGACCTCTACAGCCTGCGCGACGGCAGCACCGCCGTGCGTTACCAGCCGCTGCCGGGGCTGACCGTGCGCCAGACCCTGCAAAGCCTGGACAGCAGCCTGCGCGGCGCTCTTGTGGAGCGTCTAGGTCGGTACATAGCCCTGCTTCACGAACGAGGCGTGTACTTCCGCTCTCTGCACCTGGGCAATGTACTGTTCATGGAAGACGGCGAGTTCGGGCTGATTGACGTGGCGGATATGCGCCTGTATCCGTCGGCACTGCGCAACGCCCTGCGTCAACGCAACCTCAAGCACATGCAGCGCTATTCGCAAGACCGCAACTGGTTGTTCGAGAGCCATTTTGAACAACTGATGCAAGGCTATGCCGCCGTCGCGTCGGCACAAGCCACGCTGAAGATCCGCGAAAAGGCACAGACGCTGCGTCCGACAGAACAGGATACAAGCCCCGCCAGCAGGTGACAGGGCCCGTAGGGGGGTCAGTCTTTTTCCAGCGGGGAAAAATACAGGCGGGCCAGTCCTCGCCAGGTCTTCTTGTTCCAGGCGCGAAACGGAATCTGCGCCAACAACTCCCGGGCCAGCTCGCGGTTGCGATTGGACGTCTTGAGGAACATGGAACTGAGGAATTTGTAACGCACCTCGTCGTACAGCGGGTGATCGCTGAACAGGGCGTAGGTGCGCAGGATGCTGTCGATCATGAAGCGGTGGTTTTTGTAGGAGTTGGTAGCGTGCTTGCGATAGCGCGCCATCACCACGTTCAAACCGTCGATGAAGTAACCCGCGTGAGTGATCTTCAATTCGATGAACAAGTCTTCCAGACGAATCTGCGGGTCGAACCCCCCGACCGCCTCCAGCGCCTCGCGCCGAATCATCAGCGTCGGTGCTGGCGGATAAGGCTTGCGCTCCAGGAACATGTCATCGAAATCGAGGCGCCGAAAGGGTACATCGCGGCGCTGGCGGCTTTCCGGATACAGCGCCCCCTCGGAGTCAATCAGTTCGATATTACCTGCGCAAATCCCCACCTCAGGCTTGCCGTCCATATAGGCAACCTGGGTCGCAATACGCTCGGGCAACATAATGTCATCGGAACCGAACGGCACAATCAACGAGCCCCTGGCGCGTGCGATGGCGTCATTGAGAGTGTTGGTCAGCCCCTGGTTCTGCTGTACGCGAAAATCAAAGGCGTGATGTTCCAGCAAGCCGCGAATGCGCTCGACGCTGTCATCGGTGGAGCCGTCATCGATCACCAGCAGCTCGATGTTGGCATACGTCTGGTTCAGCACGCTCAGGATGCTCTCTTCTATATAGGGAGCGTGGTTGTACGACGCGATGATCACAGTGACCAACGGTTGATTCTGGTTCATACATTCTCTCTGCGTGCTTGAGCCAGTCCCGACTCGATGAGCTCGAGATATTCGCGACGGAACACCTCGATGTCATGATTGGCCTGGAGGTACTGATAAGCCTGTTCACCCTTGCGCGCCAAGGCGTCATCGGGCAGAGCCAAGTAGCTGTCCAGCGCCTGCGCCAGCGCCGCAACGTTGGCCGGTTCGACCGCCAGGCCACCCGCCCCCTCGATCAATGGCAGCATGGCCGGCACGCTCGACGCGATGATCGGCAGGCGCCCACTCATGCCTTCCAGCAGCGCCAGGCCCAAGCCCTCGGCCAGGGACGGCATCGCCCAGATGTCAAAAGCGCGTACATAACGCAAAGCGTTCTCGCGAAAACCGAGCAAGTGGACACGCCCGCTCAAGCCCAGGCGCTCGATTTCAGCCGACAGGTTGGCCTCCTCCCGTCCGGCGCCGATGATAGCCATCTGCGCCGAGGGATAGCGCTCCTTGAGCTGCGCAAAAGCCTGCAGTAAATAAGTATGCCCCTTGACCGGCACCAGCCGGCCCAACGCTCCGACCAAGCGCACCGAAGGGTCGAGCCCCAGCAGCTCACGCGCCTGCTCCCGGGAATACTGCAATGCATCGGTCTGTTCGATATCGATGGCATTGGTAATCGCGTAGGTGTTGCTGTCGGTGAATCCGCACTGACAGTCCAGCAGGTACTGCTTGACCGCCGGTGACACGCCGACAAACCGCCAATGGCCGTCAATCAGTCGCTGGGCCTGTTTGCGGCGGTATAAGCGGTCGTACTCGCCAAACCCGTGGGAGATCCCGATACACAGGGGGATCTTCAACCAGCGGTTGAGCTGCAGCAGCATGTTGACGGGCTTGAAGCGGTTGCACACCACTACGTCGAAGCGTTCCTTGCGGCAGAACTGATACAGGCGCCACATGGCAAGCAGGCGCATACCTTTGAGGGCCTTGTCGGAAAACTCGAAATACACCGATGCGTGCGCACGGCTTACCGGCTCGCCCGGCCCCGGTCGACCGCGCAGGAAAGCTGCGGTGACCTCATAGCGATCCGTCGGCAGTGCCTTGACGATCTGCTCGGCCAAGTCAGCGAAATCATGGGATTTGACATTGTAGTCAGGCTGCAACTGCAAGACTTTGAACCGCCGGCTCATAACGCTCCTCGATGGAAACCCGTAGCATCAATAATCCAGGACGGTGCAGCCGCCAGCGCCTGGATCTGATCAGGACACGGTGTTTCCACCAATGGCCACTGATTACGCTTCCAACAGACAAAATGAAAATAGGGAAATTCCCGCTCGCCGTCCCGGTCATTGGTCAGGTGTCCCTTGTTCCAATACCACTGGTGCGGGAAGCGGTCCGTGCCGTCGTGCCATTTGATTACGCCGCCGGGCGTGCTGAATGCCTCGACGAACTCACTCTGCCGGCGCCACGGGTTGAGCTTACCGACCAGCTCGAACAATGGCTTAGGAAAGTTCTTGCGCCACAGGAAGATCCTGCTGAAGGCGCCCTCGTCCAGTGCATGGTGTTCCTGATCAGTGAAACGTTGCTGCCAATTCTTCATCTGCATGAACACTTCACGCTTGCTGGCGGTGTTGCGCATCAGGCACAAGTGGCCCGCCACGCGGCGCTCATGGGTGGAGAACAAGTTGTAGCCGCCAAGACGCTCTGCGGTGAAATAGTTGCGCAGGTTGCCGTAGATCAGGTCCAGATCGCCAAAGGCCCAGAAATCATACCCTTCAAGCCGGTCGGCGTGGATATACCCAAGCGCTGGCTTGATGTCGCACAGTTTGTAAGCAGCCTGAGGGGCAAACGGGATATTCAGGCGCTGTGATACCAGGGTGCAGTAATCGGCAAACGTGATGTGCTCGATGCGCACATTGGTCGGGACGTTGGCCGGCATTGGACAATCACTGAACAACAGCCAGTCGATATCCGGATTGTGACGGCAGCTTTCCAGGAAAAACGGCATCCAGAACGGCCAGCAGCCGAAGTAGGGGATGATAAAAATAATACGAGGGCATGGGTTGATCAAAACGGGGACTCACTGCCATTTACAGAGAGCACTCAGTGCTCTCTCACATTGCCGAACGCTTGGGGACACCGGATCACCCAGTACAGCTCATGACGACGAACGGCCTTGCGGAAAAACTCGTTTTCTCCCCAAGGTGAAATCGTCCGGCGCGCCAGAACCCGCTGGATAACCCGCCGCAGTCGCCGCTTGAACGGCATCCGCGGTTGCAAGTCATGCATCATTCCAAGCGACATTGCCTTGTCACACTGCTGCTCATCAGTCAGCGATATGCAATAAGGGTGCAAAGTGTACGTTGAATCAAAGAAAGGTGGCAAAGCGACACCACTGCCGGCATCCCCCATCGGCCAGCGATCATTGTCGTGCAAGTGATTGGCGTATCCGAGCAACATGGACGGTTGCCATTCCAACCCCTGCAGCGCTTCCAGCACCGCTTGCTGCGCGCAGATATGGTCAGGATGCGGGTCGATGACCGGATGCGGTAACACGATGACTTCGGGGCGCGCCGTCAGTAACAAGTGACGCAGGTCAGCCAGCAGGTTGTTCCAGGTCGGCAAACCGTCACCATCGGTCGGCAGCGGGAATGGGTTGAATTGGCGAAACAGACGGGTATCCGCAAGGTCCGCTTCCCGCGAGGTAACCGGCACGTCCGGCGCGGCCTGCATGGCTTGCAGTTGCAGGCAAAAATAGCCCAGCTGCACGCAATGGGATTCGGGCACACCGGCCCAGCGCGGTACGGCGATACTGTCCCAGGCACGCAGCCGACCCTTGACGCGCGACGCCTCGACAGCCCCCAGGCCCATCTGCCGGTAATGTTCAGCTTCGATTTCACCGGCGGTCAGGGTCACGATCCACGGTTCTTCGGCCTGGCTGTAAAGGCCGAACGCCGCCAACTCAGCGTCATCGGCATGGGGCGCGACCACCATCACTCGCCGCGTACTCAGGTCAGGGTTGCTCCAGGCCCACAGCTTGGGCGCGCCTTTGAACCGGCAATGACGCGCACGTACCCGCAACTCCCCGGCGAGCAGGGCCGGCGCCAGCCCCGTCAGATTGATATAGCGCGTACCGTTTACACCGCGCTCGAATGCTTGACGGTCGACCTGCCCGCCGCCTGTCAGCTCGACGGCAGGGTCAAGAAAACGCCCCAGCCAACGGCTCTCCAACCCAATGGCCAGTATCAACGTGGCGTCCGCCTTCAATTCGTCAGGCCGATCAAGTAGCAGCCGATCGCCCTCCAGCCGCACTCCGGCCAATTGAGCGTCTTCTGCAAACGGGTATTGATAGTCTTGCGACGGCGAGTAGAACAAATGGTCGGCAAACCAGGCTTCGTGGGCGACCCATGCCAACACGGCCAGCACTATCGGTAGCCACCAGGCCACCAGCACGCCAATGACCACCAACAGCAACAAACCGATCAACAGACCGATGCGCTTGTTACGCCGGTGACGCTTGAGCAACTGCTGCTTGCGACTCATACGCTGAATACCTGCACCGGGTTGCACCAGCGGTCCTTATACTCGCGATCGGCCCGACCGAAAGAAAACCGCAGCGGTTTGCCGACCTCTCGCGCCTGCTCCCAGGCGGCTTGGGTATTGAGAAAGCTCAGGACGCTGCCTGGACTGAATGAGCGAGTCTCAGGGTCGACACCACCATTGACATATTCCACGCTGATCCAGTCGGACGACTCGACCCGGTACACCAACTGCACAGCAATCGGCGCATCGTTAAGAAAAATCACCGAGCCGATCAGCCATTCACGCAGCAACTCGATCACCTCGGCCATCCGCTCGGCACCCGTGGCGACAAAACCCCAGCGACGCAGGAACAAATCGCAGTAGATCGCAGCCAGTTCCTGGCTGGAAAATTCGCTCACCGACCGCACGACACCACCAGCCTCCTCCAACAAGCGCAATTCACGGCGCTGGTTGTAGCGAAACTTCTTCGACAACTCTTCCGGCGTACGCGCCATGGCTAACTGCTCGGGCTGAGGCTTTAGCCCGCTGAAACGCCCCTCATTGAGGGTCGACAAGTAACGGGCCCGGTGACGCAGCGGTGCTTGGGCGTCGACGGCGGCCGGCAGGATCAATTCGGCATTGCCCAGGTCGAAGAGGCCCTTCTTGCCTTGACGCTTGAGCACATCCTTGGACAACGCCAGGTCGCGCCCCCACGTGGCAATGCACGCCTTGAGTTCGTCGCCTTGCTCCCACGCCAGATAGCGCACGGGAATACCCGCCAGTGCGGCCAGGCGTTCGATGATCTGCGGATGGGTGGCGACACTGCCGCCGAAACGCTTCCACGCGGCGCTGTAGGCAGTCGCGTCGACAACGGACCAGCCACGCTCACGCCAGCCTTGAAATCGATTGAGCATCAAGCCCCCGCGGTCAGTTCAATTACGTGGGGCAACTGCCAGAAAGCCGTGTGTACTGCCTGATCCGAGAACTGTGCATGCAGACGCTCCAGCATCATTTCGGCGCACTGGCGCTTCTGCTGCGGGCCCATTGCAGCCAGATGGACCAGGCCCTGTGCCAGGTGCTCGGCATCACCGAAGGGAAATAATATGCCAACGCCTTCGACCACTTCCCGCGCACCGCCGCAAGCCGTGGCCAGCAACGGTACACCGGCAGCCATGGCTTCAAGCAGCACCATGCCGAAGGGCTCATGGTCGGAACTCAGGGCAAAGGCATCGAACGCACGGAAATACAGGCGCGCATTCGGCACCTGGCCGAGGAACAACACCCGATCGGCAATCCCCAATTCGCGAGCCTGGCTCTTGAGGTCTTGCTCCAGGCGCCCGCTGCCGAGGATCGCCAACTTGCTTTCAGCCGGCAACTGCGCCAATGCCAGGGCAAAGCCCTTGAGCAGCGTGGCCTGGTCTTTGTCCGGGTGCAGGCGACCGACGTTGCCAACCACCCACTCGTCGGGTGACAACCCCAGGGCGTCGCGCGCCTCATCCTTCGACACCTGCTGCGCCTGCAGGGCCTCGACATCGATGCGGTTATACAAAGTCTGAATACGTGCCGCCGGCCATTTCGGCAAACAACGACGGATGTCATCACGCACCGCGTCTGAAACTGCCAGCAGGCTCAGGCGTTTCTGGAAGATCGAGGCAAACAGGCGACGACCTCGACGCTGATAGTCACCAAAGGCGTGATGCACGCCGATGACCTGCAACCCCGTGCCCAGCAGGGCGATGTAAATGGGTTTGGCGCGGTGGGCAATGCAGAAGCTGAAGTTGCGTGACGCGGCAATCTTGCGCATCTGGGCGATGGCCGACAGCTTCAGGCCACGGATGGCCTTGGAGCTGTATTCCATGAACAACACTTCATCACTGGCACAGGCTGCCGCCACGCCAGGGTCGGCGACCCCGGTGAGGAACACCGTGGTCACCTTGTATCCCGAGCCCGCGAACAGGCTGGCGTATTGCCGCGCGCAGTCCAGGAACGGCCCGTCGTAGCCGTGGCAAAACTGCAGGACCCGCCGATCAGCCGAGCGCGTCATAAGGGTCCACGCCGTCTTTGACGACCAGGATGTCTTCCATGATCAGGTACTGCAGGTCGGAGCCGAAGAACATGTTCAACGCATCGGTCGGCGAGCAGATCATCGCTTCGCCACGACGGTTGAGCGAGGTGTTCAGGGACACGCCGTTGCCGGTCAGTACTTCCAGCTCTTTCATCATGTCGTAGTAGCGCGGGTTGTATTCGCGCTTGAGCACCTGGGCACGGGAGGTGCCATCTTCATGGACCACTTCCGGCACGCGGGTTTTCCACTCTTCCGCCACTTCAAAGGTGAAGGTCATGAACGGCGCCGGGTGGTCGACCTTGATCATCTGCGGGGCCACAGTGTCGAGCATCGACGGGCAGAAAGGCCTCCAGCGCTCGCGGAACTTGATCTGGTGGTTGATGCGGTCAGCCACGCCGGTGGCGCTTGGGCAACCGATGATCGAACGGCCGCCCAACGCACGCGGACCGAATTCCATGCGGCCCTGGAACCAGGCTACCGGGTTGCCGTCGACCATGATCTTGGCGATGCGCTGAGGCATGTTCTCGATCTTGCGCCAGTTCGGCTTGCTCTCGTGCCTGGCGCACGCGGCGATCACGTCTTCGTTGCTGTAGGACGGGCCGAGGTAGACGTGTTCCATCTTCTCTACCGGTACACCACGAGCGTGCGACACATAGGCCGCCGCGCCAACCGCAGTGCCGGCATCGCCGGACGCCGGTTGCACGAATAGCTCTTTCACGTCGTCACGCGCGATGATCTTCTGGTTCAGCTTGACGTTCAGCGCACAGCCGCCGGCAAAGGCCAGTTTGCCGGTGTCCTTGAGGATGTCGCCCAGGTAATGGTCGATCATCTGCAGGGCCAGCTTCTCGAACAGCGCCTGCATGCTGGCGGCATAGTGGATGTACGGCTCGTCGGCGATGTCACCCTCGCGTTTCGGGCCCAGCCACTCGATCAGTTTCGGCGAGAAGTAGAAGCCCTTGCCCTTCTCTTTGTAACGGCGCAGGCCGATGACGTTGGCATAGTCAGTGTTGATCACCAACTCGCCATTCTCAAACGAGGCCAGGCGGGAGAAGTCGTACTTGCTGGCATCGCCATACGGCGCCATGCCCATGACCTTGAACTCACCGTCGAGCATCTCGAAACCGAGGAACTCGGTGATTGCACCGTACAGGCCGCCCAGGGAGTCCGGATCGTAGAATTCCTTGATCTTGTGGATCTTGCCGTTTTCGCCGTAGCCGAAAAACGTGGTGGCGTATTCGCCCTTGCCGTCGATGCCCAGGATCGCGGTTTTTTCCTGGAAGCCCGAGCAGTGGTAGGCGCTGGAAGCGTGAGCCAGGTGGTGTTCAACCGGTTCGATCTTGATCTTCTTCGGATCGAAGCCCAGTTGCTCCAGGCACCAGACGATCTTGTTGCGATAGCGCTTGTAGCGACGGTTGCCCATCAGGATCGCGTCAAGGGCGCGGTCCGGGGCGTACCAGTAACGCTTGGCGTAGTGCCAGCGCGCCTCACCGAACAGGCTGATCGGGGCGAACGGGATCGCCACTACGTCAACGTCAGAAGGCTTGATGCCGGCCTGTTCCAGGCAGAACTTCGCCGACTCGTAAGGCATGCGGTTCTTTGCATGTTTGTCGCGTACGAAGCGCTCTTCTTCGGCGGCCGCGATCAGCTTGCCGTCGATATACAAGGCTGCGGAAGGATCATGGCTAAGGGCGCCGGACAGGCCAAGAATCGTCAATGCCACAGGGGTCTAGCCTCTTTTAGTCTGCATGCAGGCGGGTTGCGCCTGAAAAAAGTGTGCCTCCCACCTCGGCGGGAAACAGCTAAAGGGCGGGATTATAGCTTAAAAGCAGCACAAGACTGTTAGCGGCAAGAGGATCGGCGCGGCTTAACGGTAGACATAGAGGTAGCCGTACTCGACTTGCCGATACAGGGTGTAGGGCAGAACGACCGTGTCCAATGCACCCGACAAGGCGATATCAGCCAACACAAACGGTACGAGCACGCCCGTCGGGTCTGGCGCAGCGTGCAGCAGGCAGAAATCAAACGCCACGCCGCTGTAGATACGAGGAATGGCCGCACAATAGGTTTTTTGCTTGCGCAGTTCCCGGGTCGCTGCGACATCTTCACGCAGCACCGTATTGAGTGTGCCGCAGCCACTGATCGTCATTGAAACCAAACCGACTGCCAGCGCAGTTTTTACGTTCATGGCGAGCCCTCAGAGATGGTTCGCCACGCTAGCACCTGACTTGAGCGGGGTTCAGCCCAGCCCCACCGCTACAACGCGTAGGATGCTTCCGAAATGCGCAAAACCTGCCAAACCACTAAACTCGCGCCCTTTTGCGCGTTTACACACAAAGCGCCTCGCATTTCGGCTGACTCATGAAAACCCTCGCCCGCATCACCTTGCTATTACCTGGCCTGTTCGCCCTATGCGATACCGCCACGGCCGACGACGCCCTGATCCTCGACCCCAGCGTGGTCACCGGCTCGCGCAGCGCCAGCCCGACGTTCGACCTGCCGTACTCGGTGGACAGTATCAGCCGCGAGCAGATCAGCGACGGCCAACTGGGCATCAACGCCTCCGAAGCCCTGTCCCGCGTGCCGGGCCTGGTGGTGCAGAACCGTCAGAACTATGCGCAGGACCTGCAGATTTCTTCCCGTGGCTTCGGCGCACGCTCGGCATTTGGCGTGCGCGGCATCAAATTGATTGCCGACGGCATTCCCGCCAGCACCCCGGACGGCCAGGGCCAGGCGGCCACGTTCAACCTCGACACCGCCGAGCGCATTGAAGTGCTGCGCGGCCCGGCAGCCACGCTGTACGGCAGCAACGCCGGCGGGGTGATCCAGATGTTCTCGCGTGACGGCGAAGGCCCACCGCGCATCGGCGCCGAAACCCTGGTGGGTAGCGATGGCCTGAATAAAAACCACCTGAGCGCCGAAGGCGCGGCCAACGGTGCCGGCTTCGTGCTCGACGCCTCACGCATGGACACCGACGGCTACCGCGACCACAGCAGCGCCCGCCGCGACCAGACCTTCGCCAAGCTCAACGTCCAGCCGGATGACGACAGCAAACTGGCGCTGATCTACAGCAGCCTGGAGCAGAACAATACGCAGGATCCACTGGGCCAGACATGGCAAGCCTACAAGGCCGACCCGCGCTCGGTGAGCACCAGTGCGTTGACATACAACACGCGCAAAAGTATCGACCACCAACAGTTGGGGCTCAATTATGAGCGCTACTTCGGCGATGCCACCTTGCAGGTGAATGCGTACACGGGCCGCCGCAGCGTGATTCAATATTTATCGATTCCAGGTGGCACACCACCCGACAAGCGCGGCGGCGTGGTGGACTTCGAGCGTAAATTCTACGGCGGCTCCCTGCGCTGGCTGCAACCCATCACCAGCGCGCCTGGAGACCTCACGCTGATCACCGGCCTCGACTACGACCGCAGTCAGGATGATCGCCAGGGCTATTCCAATACGCTCGACGGCGTGCATGGCGTCAAAGGCGCCCTGGGCCGCGATGAAATCGACACCGCCACCAGCCTCGACCCGTTCGTGCAAGCCAACTGGCTGCTGGGCGACTGGACGCTGCAAGCCGGCCTGCGCCACAGCACCATGAAGATGGACGTCGACGATCACTTCCTCAGCGACGGTAACGACAGCGGCAACAAGACCTACCAGAAGAACACGCCGTCGGTGAGCGTCATGTACGCCTTTACGCCGGACCTGCATGGCTATGTGAGTGCGGGCAAAGGCTTCGAAACACCGACCCAGGCCGAATCGGCCTATTCCGGCACCTCGAACGGCTTTAACTTCGCGCTCAAGCCGTCAGTCAGCACCCAGTATGAAATGGGGCTCAAAGCCCGCCTCGGGCAGGACACGCGACTCAACGCAGCCGTGTTCCAGATCACCACCGAAGACGAGCTGGTGGTGCAACAATCCAGCGGTGGCCGCACCACCTATCAGAACGCCGGCCGCACTCTGCGCCGAGGCTTTGAATTGGGTATCGAAAGCCAACTGACGGAACAGTGGAGCACCCAACTTGCCTACACCCGCCTGCAAGCCACCTATGACAGCGATTTTGTTGGCGGTGGCAAACCCGTGGACAAGGGCAACTACCTGCCAGGCGTACCACAAACCACCCTGTTCGCCGAGCTGAACTGGAAGCCCCGCGACTGGGTCAGTAGCGCTATCGAAGGCATGTACCGCAGCAAGGTCTACGTAGAAGACACCAACCAGCAACACGCGGCGCCGGGCTACAGCGTCTTCAACTGGCGTGCACGGTTCGAGCAGAAGGTGGAACACTGGACCTTTCACCAGACGTTGCGCCTGGATAACTTGCTGGATCGCCAGTATGTCGGCTCGGTCATTGTCGGTGACGGCAACGGCCGCTATTACGAAGCGGCCCCCGGGCGATCGTGGTATGCGGGCGCAGGGGCTGAGTACCAGTTCTAGATTCACCCCAAATCAACCTGTGGGAGGGGACTTGCTCCCGATGGACTGCGTAGCAGGCCCATTTTTGAGGCCGCCGCACGGCCTATCGGGAGCAAGCCCCCTCCCACAGATCAACCATCGTCCGTTCTATCGCTTAACTGATCAGGCATTAGGTCTCGCCCGAATCAGACCTGCTTGGGCAAACGCTGGTCAATCAACTTGTAGAGCGCACTGTCCGACGGCCAATTACGCATAAACCGCGCACGATCCCTGGCAAACGCCGGGGCAAAGCTGGCGACTGAGCGGTGCTGGCACATGGCATCCAGATCGATCATTGCCCAGCGGCCTTCGTTCCAGAACAGGTTGTGCCCTTTTAAGTCGCCATGGCTGATGCGCTCGCGGATCAGTTCGGCGAACAACTGGTCCAGGGCCAACAGTTCGTTCTCAGGCGCATCGCCGTGTTCAACGTAGGGCGCGAAGCGCTCGATGATGTCCGGTCCCGGCAAGAACTCGGTCACCAGGTAAGCCCGGCCGCGCAGCCAGAGAAAACGCTTCTCCAGTACAGCCAGCGGCTTGGGTGTAGCGATCCCCAGGAACGCCAGGCGGTTGCCTTCGCGCCAGGAGTGCCAGGCGCGGCTGGGGCGCCAGAAGCGCTTGAGCCAATGCACAAAACCTTTGATGTTGTATCGCTTGATCACCAACGGTCTATCAGCGACCTCTACCTTGGCGACAGTCGCCGCGCCACCGGTTTTATAGAGATGGCCCTGATCGAGCAACACGTCAGCCTGCGCCAGCACCCGCAGCATCGCCGGTTCTTCCTCACGACGAATGGCGCGCAAGGCAAAAGCCCCTCTTACGACGCTGAACAGCGTGCATTCACGGCCGACCTTGCTCAAAAAGTCCCGCAGGCGCCAGGCACTGACCTTGCGCACCTGTTTTTCCAGGGCTTCCAGCGGCAAGGCATGTTCGCCGTTGCCCAGCAGGTAATACACCAGCAGCTCCTCGGTGAACGGCTCAAGGTGTTTGGGTAGCTGGGCGAAGAACACACCGAGGTTTTCCAGCACCCGGCTGCGCGACAGCGGCTTGCCCGCTTCTTCGACACGAATCCCGGCACCATCGATCAGGTACAGCTTGCCATCCTGGCGCAACAGGTTGTCCAGATGCAGGTCTTCCTGCCACAGGCCTTTGGCATGCATCTGGGCAATCGCGCCCAGGGCTTCGGCGAGTACGGCGGTTTGTTCATCTGCCAGCGGCGGCAAACCTTCGACCGCCTGCCAGGCATCGGCGAGGCTTTGCGCACCTTCGATGAACTCGAACAGCAGCCAGCCGCCCTCGCCGTCCTTCAAACCATCAGCCAGCAACAACGGCGTGGTCAGGCCGTGCTCGGCAAGCAGGCGCACACCCGAGAGTTCACGCTGAAAATGCCGTGCCGCCTTGCTGCCCACCAACAACTTGGCCAACACCGGGCGGCCACGCCACACCGCGGCACCGACGTAACGCTCACCCGGCAATACCCGCAACAGGCTCAACAGTTGCAGTTGGCCAGGGCCCGCCGCATCCGCAAGCTCAATGGTCAGGGGCAGGTCGGGAGTACGGCCGGCCATTTTCAGCTCGGACAAACGCATCAACGGTTTTCCTTTTGGCTGCGGCGGGCGGTCAATTTCTGCAGCCATGTAGAGACCAGCGCACTGTCTTGCGGCTCGCCGAGATAGGCGGCCAGCAATTGGCGTACCTGGTCGTCCGACCATTGCGGCGCGCGTCGCAACAACGGCTCCAGATCCTTGACGCGGTCACGCCAACCGAACAACAGCGGCCGGGTTTTCTCCAGGTCAATCAGCTGCGCGGCGTAGCCTTCATCACTGGCCCGCAGGAAAATATGCTTGGGGTAAAAACAACCATGCACCTGGCCTGCGCGATGCAGGCGCCGTGCAAGCTGACCGCACGCCAGCAGGATCGCGGCACGCTGAGCATCGCTCAATTGCGACCATTGCTCCAGCAATGTGTCCAGGTCGCTCCAGCCGTCCAATGCACGGGTCAGCAAGATGGCACGGCGCTCGCCCTGCACCTTGCGCTCGCCAAAAAACGCAGCCTGCAATGCAGGAATACCCAGCTGCCGGTAGCGGCTGATATTGCGGAATTCGCGGGCGAAGCTAGGCTCGCCGAACGGGCTATGCAAGGTACGCGTCAGATAGTTGCTTTGGCGTTTGAGGTAATAACCCTGCCCCTCCAGCTCCAGACGGAATACGCTGCTCCACCCACCACGGCTGGTGTTCGGTTCGTCGACCGCGTCCAATTGCTTGGTCCACAATGCCTCGAAGGTTGCAAGGCCATTGCGCTCAAGCAGGGCTCGGTCTTCGGCCGCCAGAAAGTCACTCATTCGCGTCCCTCGAAAAACTTCACCACATGGCGAATTCGCTGTTTGTCCGACGCCGTCAGGTGCGTACGTTGGCGGTATTGCATGTAGAACCGCAGGCGCTGGGTGGCCGACAAATGATATTTGGCAACCTTGTCCAGGCATGCCAGGTCTTTGGTAATGCGGTACTTGAGCCAGAAGCCGCGCCAGAAATCACCGTTGGGGCAGTCGATCAGGTACAGCGTCTGCTGGTCGTCGATCAACAGGTTGCGCCACTTCAAATCGTTATGGGTAAAACGGTGCTCGTGCATGGTACGGGTATATTCGGCGAGCTGGCGGCTGACCACATCCACCCATTTGCGGTTCTTGAGACGCGCATCGTTGCGGTCGGCCAGCACCGACAGGTCTTCGGTCTTGGGCAGCTCGCGGGTGATCATCGCACCACGGTCGTAGGCCAGGCCATTGCGCTCCAACCCCCAAGCCACCACATCCGCAGTGGGAATGCCCCACTTGTTGAAGCGCTTGAGGTTCTGCCATTCGGACTTGACCCGCGGCTTGCCCAGATAACGCCGCAGGCCCTTGCCGGCGCCGGTGTAGCGCTTGACGTAGTAATTGACCCCGCCCCGCTCCACCCGGATCACTTCCGACAATGGGTCGCGGGTCAGTTGCTGGCCTTGCAGGGCGAAAACCGCCTCGAGGCTTCCGAAGTCATCTTTCAGGGCCGCGTAGGCAGGTTCCAGGTTCCAACCCGCCATCAGATTGCATCCCCCAAACGTTGCTTGCGCGCATATAGCTTGTCGGCCTTGCGCTGCAGCAGGCTCAAGGATGCCGCTTGTTCGGCCAGGATCTGACGCAGCGGCTGACGGAAGTACCCCTTCAGGAAACGCAGCTTGTCGCGACGGGTAAGACCGATATCCAGCGCCGAGTAGTACAACGCAGACAGATCTTTATCACGCCAGCGCAACGGCAATTGAGCGCGCAATTGGGCACGGTGCAGGTCGATCACCGAGAGCTTGATATTGCGTGCGTCAATCGGTTGCGAGGTGTCCAGCAGGAAGTGGCACAGGTAGCAGTCGCGGTGATTGACGCCACCCCGGTGCATGTCTCCGACCATGCGCGCCAATTCGGCCGTGAGGGCGTGGCGTAACGCGGGCGCAGGGGGTTCAGCGGCCCAGTTCACGGTAACGTCTTCGAGACTGAGAGTCGGCGCCAGCTCTTCGGTGATGATGAACGAGTGCTGGTCTGCCGGATTACTGCCTTTTTCGCCGAAGGCTACGCCGGTCATGGTCGGCACGCCGAGTTCCTGCAAGCGATGAATCGCCGCCCACTCAAGGCCGGCGCCCAGCACCGGCAACTTGGCGGTAATCAGGTTCTTGAAGATTTCGCCCCAGCCAATGCCACGGTGGATCTTCACGAAATACGGACGGCCACCCACCTCGGTGCGCAAAGTACGACGTGCCGCCAGTTCGCGAAACACTTCGCCTTGCAGTTTCTCGACTTCGGCAAAGGCATCAAGCCCAGCCCATAATGTCTTGAAGGGTTCGGCAAGGATCAACTTCATCGTTTGGGCTCCGCCAGAATCACATCCGCAGCGTGTTGCGGCATGCTGTAGAGGTCGGCCGTCTCGGCAAAGGCCAACCCATTGCGGCTCCAGGCCGCGCGCTGTGCAGTGTCGGTGAGCATGTGCGTCAGGTAATGGTTGAGCTGGTTCTGCTCGAACGGCTCATCCAGTACCAGGCCACTGTCGGCTTCAGCAATGTAGTGGGCATAACCACACACGGCCGAGACCAGCACCGGCAAACCCGCCACCAAGGCTTCGAGCAACACCGTACCGGTATTTTCGTTGTACGCCGGATGAATCAACAGGTCGGCGCCCAGCAGAAAACGCGGGATATCGCTGCGGCCCTTGAGGAACTGCACGTTATCCCCCAGCCCCAACGCCGCGCTTTGCAGTTGGAATACTTTGGGGTCGTCCTGGCCGATTACAAATAACCGGACGCGTTTTTTCAGCTCGGGCGACAACGCGGCCACAGCCTTGAGGCTGCGATCGACACCTTTGGTCTTGAAGCCCGAGCCGATTTGCACCAGCAGCAAATCGTCGTCGCCCAAGTTGAATTCCTTGCGGAACCCCTCGCGAATCTCGGCGGCATTCGGCGGCGCACGGCGGTCCTGGGCAATGCCTGGCGGCAGCAGATGGAAGCGTTCAAGCGGCGTGTCGTAATGCTTGATGAACAACGGCTGCTGCACTTCGGAAATCATCAGGACTTCGGTCTTGGCCTCCCTGGCGAACACCGCACGCTCGTACTCGGCAAAGTGCTTGTAGCGACCGAAATAGCGGTACAACGAGTGACGCAGGTTTTGCGCCTTGTCTTCAAAGCAGCCGTCGGCGGCATAGTAAACATCCAGGCCGGGCATTTTATTGAAGCCGATCAAACGGTCCACCGGGCGCTTGGCCAGGTCCGCTGCCATCCAGGCGCTGAGTTTCTCGTTGCGACGATGGTTGAAGAACGCCTTGACCGGCGCCACCAGCACTTCAAAACCTGGCGGGATATCTCCTTCCCAGATCAACGTGTACACGCGAATCTGATGCCCACGCTGCTGGCACTCCAGGGCGATACGCATGAAGTCGCGCTGCAAGCCACCGAAGGGAAAGTATTTGTAGAGAACAAAAGCCAGTTGCATCAGTGCAGGTCCTCGGCCAGTAACAGCGTGGTCAGTCGGCTTGCCACACGCTCAGGATTCAGGCGTGTAAAGCACAATGGCGATTCACGCCGGATGTCGAATCGACGCAAGTCGTCGGCCGTGGGCTGATAGGTGCATTGCTTTTGCAGGCAGGGTGCACATGGGAAGTCACTGGCCATGTGGATCTGGCCTTTGCCATAGGCACCGGTGAGGCCGGGGTTGGTGGGGCCGAACAGTGAGATGGTCGGCACATCCAGCGCTGCGGCCAAGTGACCAAGGCCAGTGTCCACCGCCACGCAGGCGCGGGCACCGGCCAACACACGGGCGACGCCGGCCAAGTTTAATTTGGGCAGTACTTCGGCGTTGGGCAGCCCCTGGGCCAGGCGTTCGGCCCGGGCCTTTTCGGCAGCGTTGCCCCACGGCAGCTTCACGTCTACGCCCAGGCGGCCCATCCGCTCAGCCAGCTCGCGCCAATAGGCCTCGGGCCAGTGCTTGGTGTCCCAGGTGGTACCGTGCAGCAACAGTACAAAGGGCTTTTGCGGCGGCAGGCCAAGCAACTTGTCGACGCTCAGGCCGTAATCGCCCAGGGCCTTGGGCAGGTCATAGCCCAACGCCACGGCGAACAGCTGACGCAAGCGCTCCACCGCATGTTGCCCACGGGCCACGGCCAGGCGCCGGGAATAAAAGCGCGCCGCGATGGGTTCACGTGCGGAGTTCTTATCGAAACCAGCCACCGGCGCACGCACGTAGCGCGTCAGCCAGGCGCTTTTGAGCAGGCCCTGAGCGTCGATCACCAGGTCGTACCTGGTCGACTGGATGCGTTGTTTGAAACGCCGCCACTCACCGCTCTTGAAGGTCTGCCAGAGGTTCTTGCGCCAGCGACGAATCGCCACCGGGATCACTTTGTCCACCGCCGGGTGCCAGGTGGGGATTTCGGCAAAGCCTTCTTCAACCACCCAATCGAAGCGGATACCGGGAATGGCCCGCGCCGCATCGGTCAGTGCCGGCAACGCATGGATCACGTCACCCAGGGATGAGGTCTTGATTACCAATACGCGCAAACTAACGGACCTCGACCACTGAGCCCTGCAACCGCTGCAAAGCCTCGTTGACCGGCTGCGGCAGCAATTGGCGCAGGCAGTTGTAGTGGCCGAACCGGCAGGTGCGGTCAAAACACGGGCTGCAGTCCAGACCCAGGCGCACCACTTCGACCTGGTCGGCCAACGGCGGCGTGAAACCGGGTGAGGTGGAACCGTAAACGGCCACCAGCGGGCGGTTCAGCGCGGCCGCTACGTGCATCAGGCCCGAGTCATTGGACACCACCGAATCCGCGCAGGACAGCAGGTCGATCGCCTCGGCCAGCGAGGTATCGCCACTGAGGTTCACCGCTTCTTCGCGCAGGCCGGGGATCAGGCGCTGACGGATGTCTTCGCCTACCGAGTGATCGTTTTTCGATCCGAAGAGCCACACCTGCCAACCCTCGCGGATCTTGGTCTCGGCGACTTTGGCGTAGTGCTCCGACGGCCAGCGTTTGGACTCGCCAAACTCGGCACCCGGGCACAGCGCCAACACCGGGCGGTCCAGGGTCAGGCCGAACTTGGCCAGTGCCGCGTCGCGGGTCAGCGGGTCGATCTGCAGGCTGGGGCGCGGGTAAGGCTTGGGCAACTCGGCACCCGGCTCGTAAGCCAGGGCCATGAACCGCTCGATCATCAGCGGGTAGCGCGCCTTGTCGAGGGTGCGCACGTCGTTGAGCAACACATAACGGAACTCGCCGCGCCAGCCGGTACGCTTGGGGATGCCGGCAAAATACGGCACCAGCGCCGACTTCAGCGAGTTGGGCAGCAGGATGGCCTGGTCGTACTGGCCGGCCAGGGATTTGCCGATGCGCCGACGGGTCGCCAGTTCAAGGGCGCCGTGGCCGAGCGGGAAGCTCAAGGCCTTGCGCACCTCGGGCATGCGCTCGAGGATCGGCCGGCTCCACTCGGGGGCGAGCACGTCGATTTGGCAGTCGGGATGACGCTGTTTCAGGCACTGGAACAGTGTCTGCGCCATCACCATGTCACCGACCCAACTGGGCCCAACGATCAGAATATTCATGTAGTTTCCACAAACGATGCGGGGAGGCTTATGCCTCCCCGCCCTAATAGTGTTTCAGCTCAACCCCAGCTCCTGCCAGATTCGCATCACCTGCCGCCGTTCGTCGGCGAACTGATCCCCGGCGACCGTGCCGGACTCGTTTTGCAGAGCCTGGCGATGCGCAGCGGAACGGTAGGCCTTATACACCTCGCGCAGCAGGTGGGCATCGGCGGCGGGCATCAGCCCTACCTGCTCCAAGCCTTCCAGAATGCGGATATTGTCGGTATAGCGCAGCAACGATGGATGTTGCGCAGACCACGCCAAAGCCGCGTATTGCACCATAAATTCAATATCGACGATACCTCCGGCGTCCTGCTTGAGATCGAACACCGCCGTCGCCTCGAACGCATTGGCGCCGGTGCCGGCCGCCGTGGTCTTGGTACCCAGGTTATCGCGCATCTTGGCGCGCATCTCGCTGACCTCCTGGCGCAGCTTGACCGGGTCCCGCTCACGGCCCAGCACACGGGCCCTCACCTGCTCGAAGGCCTGCCCGACGTCCTGGCTGCCCACCAACACCCGGGCGCGGATCAGGGCCTGATGCTCCCAGGTCCAGGCTTCATTTTGTTGATAGCGATCAAACGCGCCCAGTGAACTGACCAATAACCCGGAGGCGCCGGAAGGTCGCAGGCGCATATCCACCTCATACAGCTGGCCCGAGTTGGTCTGGGTGGTCAGCAGGTGAATGATCCGCTGGCCCAGGCGCGTGAAGAACTGCGCCCCGTCGATCGGTTTGGCCCCATCGGTTTCCGCCTGCGGGTCGCCATCATGGATAAAGACCAGGTCCAGGTCCGAACCATGCCCCAGTTCGATCCCGCCGACTTTGCCATAACCGACAATGATGAACCCAGGATCGCACAAGGTGCCGTCCACGCGCTGCGGCGAACCATGGCGGGCCACGGTCTGGCGCCAGGCCAGGGCCAAGACTTGTTCGAGGATGGCTTCGGCAAGCCAGGTGAGGTAATCGCTGACCTTCATCAACGGCAAGCTGCCGGCGATCTCCGAAGCGGCCACGCGCAGGCGGTGAGCCAGCTTGAAATGGCGTAGCGCCTCCATCTGCTGCTCAAGGTCGTCCTCGGGGATGCGCGTCAGGCGCTCGCGCAACTCGGCCGCCAGCTCAGGTGCCAACGGCGGTTTGAACAGGCGACCTTCGTTGAGCAACTCGTCGAGCAGCAACGGAAACCGCGTGATCTGCTCGGCGATCCAGGGACTGGCGGCGCACAACGTCAGCAAACGGCGCAGCGCATCGGGGTTCTCGGTCAGCAGCACCAGGTAAGCGGAGCGCCGCGCGACGGCCTCCACCAGCGGCAGTACGCGCTCCAAGACCAGGTCGGGGTTGGCGTGTTCCACCGCCTGGGCCAGCAGGCGCGGGATAAACGCATCCAGCCGCTCACGCCCCAGGCGCTGCATCGCGCGCAATTGCGGGCTACCACGCAGGCTGGCCAGGGCCTTTAGCGCCTTGGGTGCGTCGCTGAAGCCGCCCTCGGCCAACTGACGGCACGCCGCGTCTTCATCCTGGGACTCTTCCCACAGCGGCAACCACTCACCGCCCACCATCAGCTCGCTTTCGTCGCCTTCCTCTTCATCCGGGTCAGCGATCACTTGGCGAAAATGCCAATCCACCCGACCGCGCCAATACATCAATCGCTCATGAAAAGCCGCCCAATCGGCAAAGCCCAGCATAAAGGCAATACGTGCCTGATCCTGCGGGTTGTCCGGAAGCATCTGGGTCTGCCGGTCGGCGATGGCCTGGATGGCATGTTCGGTGTAGCGCAGGAATTCATAGCCTTCGCGCAACTCGGCAATCACCGCCGGCGGCAGGTAGGCCTGACCTTCCAGAGTGCCCAACACCTTGAGCAGCGGGCGCTGTTGCAGGCTGAGGTCACGACCACCGTGAATCAGCTGGAACGCCTGGGCGATAAACTCGACTTCACGGATCCCCCCCGAGCCCAGCTTGATATTGTCGGCCATGCCTTTGCGCCGCACTTCCTGCTGGATCAACTGCTTCATGGTGCGCAGCGCTTCGATGGCGGAAAAATCCAGATAACGGCGGTAGACGAACGGTCGCAGCATATCGAGCAGTTGCGCGCCGGCCACCTGATCGCCCGCCACGACGCGTGCCTTGATCATGGCGTAGCGTTCCCAGTCGCGCCCCTGATCCTGGTAGTACTGCTCCAGTGCGTTGAAACTGAGCACCAGGGCACCGGCCGAACCATAGGGACGCAGGCGCATGTCGACACGGAACACAAAACCGTCGACGGTCATCGGGTCCAGGGCCTTGATCAGTTTTTGACCAAGACGAATAAAGAACTCCTGATTATCCAGGGCGCGCTTCACGCCCACCGTCTCGCCGCCTTCGGGATAGGCGAAGATCAGGTCGATATCGGATGACAGGTTCAGCTCCACCGCACCGAGCTTGCCCATGCCGAGGATGACCATGTGCTGCGGTTCGCCGCTACGGCGGCCGGTCGGCGTGCCGAATTGCACGCAATGGCGCTGATACAGCCACTGGTACGCTTGGTCGATACAGGCGTCCGCCATGTCGGAGAGGTCACGGCAGGTTTGCACCAGGTCCGCCTGCCGAGTCAGGTCGCGCCAGATAATCCGCACCTGCTGACGGGTACGCTGACGACGCAATACACGCCCCAGCTCGTCTTCTGTTTCAGCCTGTTGCACCGCGCCGGCCACCTGCCCGCACAGTTCGCCTGGTGCAAAGCCGCGATCCAGCTCGCCCCAGGCCACCAGTTCCAGCAACATCAAAGGGTCACGAAGACTCTGTTCAATGACAAAATCACTGGCGGCGCATACCCGGGCGAAGTCGGCCCACCGTTGCGGCGTCCACTCAGAAAGGCCATGATCGTCATCCAGCGCGGCCACCGCGTCACGAAATGACTGCTCGGCCCGCTGGGCAAAAGGCAAGAGAATGGCCGGCAGTTCGGCCAGCGTTGGAAGGCTCATGGTCTATCCTTGATCGGCGCGTGAATGGCTTGTAGCTGTGAACGCAGGAACCACGCTCGGTGAAGGACTGTCGAACAAAGGTTAGAAATAGCTGAAATTAATTTCATTTTGGCAGCCAACATCAAACATTCACCTTTTCTTGTTCGCAAAAGATCAACAATAACGATTATGCTCACCAGCCAGACCGAGCCATACGCTCAGTCTTGTGTAGTTTTACTACTCGTATATACATTCGAAAGGCTGAAATGGCTGACGATTTGTAGTAAAACTACAGGACGCCGAAGCAACCTTCGGCCATCCAAGAATTTATGTCGTCTGCCCACAAGGCCAGTCGCAAACTCAGGCAACCGATTCTGGTAGCCTTTCCGCCCTGGAGCAAGCCATGCAAGACCTCGATCCCGTCGAAACCCAGGAATGGCTGGACGCCCTGGAATCGGTTCTCGACAAAGAAGGCGAAGACCGTGCTCACTACCTGATGACCCGTATGGGCGAACTCGCGACCCGCAGCGGCTCGCAACTGCCTTACGCCATCACCACGCCATACCGCAACACCATCCCCGTTACCCACGAAGCACGCATGCCTGGCGACCTGTTCATGGAACGCCGCATTCGCTCGCTGGTACGTTGGAACGCCATGGCGATGGTAATGCGCACGAACTTGAAAGATTCGGACCTGGGCGGTCACATCTCCAGCTTCGCTTCCAGCGCGACCCTGTATGACATCGGCTTCAACTACTTCTTCCAGGCCCCGACCGACGAGCACGGCGGCGACCTGATCTACTTCCAGGGCCACACCTCCCCAGGCGTCTACGCCCGTGCGTTCATGGAAGGCCGCATCACCGAAGAACACATGAACAACTTCCGCCAGGAAGTGGACGGTAACGGCCTGTCGTCGTACCCGCACCCATGGCTGATGCCTGATTTCTGGCAGTTCCCGACGGTATCCATGGGCCTGGGCCCGATCCAGGCGATCTACCAGGCACGTTTCATGAAGTACCTGGAAGCCCGTGGCTTCATCCCTGAAGGCAAGCAGAAAGTCTGGTGCTTCCTGGGTGACGGCGAGTGTGACGAGCCGGAATCCCTGGGTGCCATCTCCCTGGCCGGCCGCGAGAAGCTGGACAACCTGATCTTCGTCATCAACTGCAACCTGCAGCGCCTCGACGGCCCGGTTCGCGGCAACGGCAAGATCATCCAGGAACTCGAAGGCGTGTTCCGCGGTGCTCAGTGGAACGTGACCAAGGTCATCTGGGGCCGTTTCTGGGACCCACTGCTGGCCAAGGACGTCGACGGCATCCTGCAGCGTCGCATGGACGAAGTCATCGACGGCGAGTACCAGAACTACAAAGCCAAAGACGGCGCGTTCGTGCGTGAACACTTCTTCAACACGCCTGAACTCAAGGCGATGGTTGCCGACCTGTCCGACGACGAGATCTGGAAACTCAACCGTGGCGGCCACGACCCGTACAAGGTCTACGCGGCGTACCACGAAGCGGTCAACCACAAAGAACAACCGACCGTCATCCTGGCCAAGACCATCAAGGGTTATGGCACCGGTGCCGGCGAAGCGAAAAACACCGCGCACAACACCAAGAAAGTCGATGTCGACAGCCTGAAGCTGTTCCGCGACCGCTTCGACATTCCAGTAAAAGACGAAGAGCTGGAAAACCTGCCGTTCTTCAAGCCGGAGCCGAACAGCGCCGAAGCCCGTTACCTGAGCGAGCGCCGCGCCGCATTGGGTGGTTTCGTGCCACAGCGCCGCGCCAACAGCTTCAGCGTACCGACGCCAGACCTCAGCACCCTCAAGGCTATCCTTGACGGTTCGGGCGACCGTGAAATCTCCACCACCATGGCCTTCGTGCGTATTCTGGCGCAGCTGGTCAAGGACAAGGACATCGGCCCGCGCATCGTCCCGATCATTCCGGACGAAGCCCGTACCTTCGGTATGGAAGGCATGTTCCGTCAGTTGGGCATCTACTCCTCCGTCGGCCAGCTCTACGAGCCAGTCGATAAAGACCAGGTGATGTTCTACAAGGAAGACAAGAAGGGCCAGATCCTCGAAGAAGGCATCAACGAAGCGGGCGCCATGAGCTCCTTCATCGCTGCCGGTACTTCGTACTCCAGCCACAACCAACCAATGCTGCCGTTCTACATCTTCTACTCGATGTTCGGCTTCCAGCGTATCGGCGACCTGGCCTGGGCGGCCGGCGACAGCCGTACCCGTGGTTTCCTGATCGGCGGCACTGCCGGCCGGACCACGCTGAACGGCGAAGGCCTGCAACACGAAGACGGTCACAGCCACATCCTGGCTGCCACCATCCCGAACTGCCGCACCTTTGATCCAACCTACGGCTATGAGCTGGCGGTGATCATCCAGGACGGCATGAAGAAGATGACCGAAGAGCAGCAGGACGTTTTCTACTACATCACCGTGATGAACGAGTCCTACCAGCAGCCAGCCATGCCGGCCGGCGTGGAGGAAGGCATCATCAAGGGCATGTACCTGCTCGAAGAAGATACCAAGGAAGCAGCGCACCACGTACAACTGATGGGCTCCGGCACCATCCTGCGTGAAGTGCGTGAAGCGGCGAAGATTCTGCGTGAAGAGTTCAACGTCGGCGCCGACGTGTGGAGCGTTACCAGCTTCAACGAACTGCGTCGAGATGGCCTGGCCGTAGAACGTCACAACCGCCTGCACCCTGGCCAGAAGCCACAGCGCACCTTCGTTGAAGAGTGCCTGACCGGCCGTAAAGGCCCGGTGATCGCTTCGACCGACTACATGAAACTGTACGCTGAACAAATTCGCCAATGGGTCCCGTCCAAGGAATTCAAAGTCCTGGGCACCGACGGTTTCGGCCGCAGTGACAGCCGCAAGAAGCTGCGTCACTTCTTCGAAGTCGACCGTCACTTCGTGGTGTTGGCAGCCCTGGAAGCCTTGGCTGACCGTGGTGAGATCGAACCCAAGGTAGTGGCTGACGCTATCGTCAAGTTCGGGATCAACCCGGAAAAACGCAACCCACTGGACTGCTGAGGAGATTTTTTGTGAGCGAACTCATTCGCGTACCTGACATCGGCAGCGGTGAAGGTGAAGTAATCGAGCTGTTTGTGAAGGTCGGCGACAAGGTTGAAGCCGACCAGAGCATCCTGACCCTGGAATCGGACAAGGCGAGCATGGAAATCCCTGCTCCCAAGGCCGGCGTGGTCAAGAGCCTGAAAGTGAAGCTGGGCGACCGCCTGAAAGAAGGCGACGAACTGCTGGAGCTGGAAATCGAAGGTGCCGCTGATGCGGCCCCGGCGGCGGCTCCTGCTGCCGCTGCCGCGCCAGCGCCTGCTGCTGAAAAACCTGCTGTCGAGGCCGCCCCGGCCCCGGCTGCTGCACCCGCCGCCGCCAGCGTCCAGGACATTCATGTGCCGGACATCGGCTCGTCGGGCAAGGCCAAGATCATCGAGCTGCTGGTCAAGGTCGGCGATACCGTCGAAGCCGACCAGTCGCTGATCACCCTGGAGTCCGACAAGGCCTCCATGGAAATCCCTTCGCCGGCTGCCGGCGTCGTGGAAAGCATCGCGGTCAAGCTGGAAGACGAAGTCGGCACCGGTGACTTCATCCTCAAGCTGAAAGTACAAGGCGCGGCGCCGGCTGCCGCACCAGCACCGGCTGCCGCTCCGGCCGCCAAGGCTGAAGCGGCTCCGGCCGCCGCCGCCCCTGCGCCTGCGGCAAAAGCCGAGGCCGCTGCGGCCCCTGCTGCTGTCGCACCCGCGCCAAGCGGTGCCAAGGTTCATGCTGGCCCTGCGGTACGTCAGCTGGCTCGTGAGTTCGGCGTTGAGCTGAGTGCTGTGTCGGCCAGCGGCCCTCACGGCCGTGTGCTGAAGGAAGACGTGCAGGCTTACGTCAAAGCCATGATGCAAAAAGCCAAGGAAGCTCCGGCCGCAGGCGGCGCTACCGGTGGTTCGGGCATTCCGCCGATCCGCACCGTGGACTTCAGCCGCTTCGGCGAAATCGAAGAAGTGCCGATGACCCGCCTGATGCAGATCGGCGCGGCAGGTCTGCACGCCAGCTGGCTGAACATTCCGCACGTGACTCAGTTCGACCAGGCCGATATCACCGACCTGGAAGCTTTCCGCGTTGCGCAGAAAGCCGTGGCCGAAAAAGCCGGCGTGAAACTGACCGTGCTGCCGCTGCTGCTCAAGGCTTGCGCGCACCTGCTCAAGGAACTGCCGGACTTCAACAGTTCGCTGGCCCCGAGCGGTAAAGCGATCATCCGCAAGAAATACGTACACATTGGCTTTGCCGTCGATACTCCGGATGGCCTGCTGGTACCGGTCATCAAGAACGTCGACCAGAAGAGCCTGCTGCAGCTTGCTGCTGAAGCGGCTGCGCTGGCGGCCAAGGCCCGCGACAAGAAGCTCACCCCAGACGATATGCAAGGTGCGTGCTTCACCATCTCCAGCCTCGGTCACATTGGCGGCACTGGCTTCACGCCAATCGTCAACGCGCCGGAAGTGGCGATCCTGGGCGTGTCCAAGGCGACTATCCAGCCTGTGTGGGACGGTAAAGCGTTCCAGCCGAAGCTGATGCTGCCTCTGTCGTTGTCCTACGATCACCGCGTGATCAACGGCGCCGCGGCTGCACGCTTCACTCAGCGCCTGAGCCAGTTGCTGAACGACATCCGCACCATCCTGCTGTAAGCCTCACGGGCCTCCCTGTTACCAGGGAGGCCTGGCTGCACCGATTTCCGAGCGCCACGCTCGTACCTCAACCCCGCCACTTGGCGGGGCTTTTTTTGGGCTCTTGTTGCACAGCCAGAACAGGTTTGTACACCTTCTATCAGCCCGATTGCAGAAATCCCCCGTGCGGCCGATAACAGCCATATAGCACTTAGCCTTCATCCTCTCTTGTCAGTGCGTGCTGCATGATGCAACCTTGCCGCAGGCGACAGTAAAGAGGGCGTGAGCCCGGTGCAGTGCGCATTTTCCCAAGCGAGTTTCCCCCATGAAAAGCCAACCCGATGTCGCCCGAATGGCGGCCGAGGTAGTGACGCAATTACCGGTGCCTTCGCGCCTCGGCATGCTGCGTTTCGAGCGGCTTAATGAGGCAAGCTGGGCCATGCTTTACCTCGACCCCAATTGCGAACGCCAATTCGGCCTGCCGGCGGTCGAGTTGTGCGCCCTGCTCGGCACCCCCTACGCCAGCCTGATGGAACCCCAGGCGCGCTATCAGTTGCACGATGCGATCCAGCAGCAACTGAGCCAGAGCCCCCATTACCTGGTGCGCTACACCTTGCACACCCACGATGGGCCGCTGAGCCTGCTGGAAATGGGCGAGGCCTACAAGCAACACAATCGTCACTTGCTGCGTGGCTACCTGATGGTGGTCGACGGCCTGTTCAGTGAAGTACCGACTTTTGCCCCGACTGCCGACCTGGAAAACCAGAACAGCCGCCTGCAAATCGCCCTGGAACTCAACCAGCGTGCGCAACAGGAACAATTGCAGCACCTGGAGCGGGTACGCGCCCAGCAGGAACTGATCCTGCTGCTGGCGCGCCAGCGCTACAGCACGCCTAACTCGCTGCAGGAAGCCGCCGAGCTGATCACTCGCAGTGCCTGCGATATCTACCAGGTCGATTGCGCCAGTATCTGGAACCTCGAAGGGCAGCGCCTGGTGCCGATCTCGGCGTATCACCGCATTGACCAACAACACCACCTGCCCGAGGCGATCGACGCCAGCGGTTTCCCGGACTACCTGGAAGCCCTGCACAGCAGCCGTGCCATCGACGCCACCCACGCGATGCGCGATCCGCGCACGCGTGAAATGGCCGACCATCTGCGCGCCAAGGACATCTACGCGATGCTTGACGCGAGCATCCGCGTCGATGGCCATGTCGTCGGCGTGTTGTGCCTGGAACAGAGCGGTCGAGCACGCGACTGGCAGTCCGATGAGATCGCCTTTGCCGGCGAACTGGCCGACCAGTTCGCCCACGTGATCAACAACCACAACCGTCGCGCCGCCACCAGCGCGCTGCATTTATTCCAGCGGGCAGTGGAGCAAAGTGCCAACGCCTTCTTGCTGGTCAATTGCGATGGTGTGGTGGAGTACGTCAACCCCAGCTTTACCGCGATTACCCAGTACAGCGCCGAAGAAGTCCACGGCCATCGCCTGGCGCAACTGCCGGCCCTGGAGAACCTCAGCGAGTTGCTGTTCGACGCACCGTCAAGCCTGGCCAAGAGCAACAGCTGGCAAGGCGAATTCAAGAGCCGACGCAAGAACCTGGAACCCTACTGGGGCCAACTGTCGATATCCAAGGTGTATGGCGACAACCGCGAACTGACCCACTACATCGGCATCTACGAAGACATCACCCAGACCAAGCTGGCCCAGCAGCGTATCGAGCGCCTGGCCTACACCGATAACCTGACCAACTTGGGCAACCGCCCGGCGTTTATCCGCAACCTGGATGAGCGCTTCGCCCGGGACAGCGACAGCCCTATCAGCCTGTTGCTGGTGGACATCGACAACTTCAAGCGGATCAACGACAGCCTCGGCCACCAGACCGGCGACAAACTGCTGATCAGCCTCGCCCGGCGCCTGCGTAACAGCTTGAGTGCCGGCGGCAGCCTGGCGCGCTTTGCCAGTAACGAGTTTGCGGTGCTGCTGGACGATGCCGACCTGGAGACGGGCCAGCAGGTCGCCAGCCAACTGCTGACGACCCTCGACAAGCCCATGTTCGTCGACAACCAATTGATCAGTATCACCGGCTCGGTGGGGCTGGCCTGTGCGCCACTGCATGGCCGCGACCCACAGACCCTGATGCGCAACGCCGGCCTGGCCTTGCACAAAGCCAAGGCCAACGGCAAACACCAGGTGCAAGTGTTTACCGAGGCGCTGAACGCCGAGGCCAGCTACAAGCTGTTCGTGGAAAACAACCTGCGCCGCGCCCTGACTCAGAACGAGCTGGATGTGTTCTACCAGCCCAAGCTGTGCCTGCGCAGCGGCCGCCTGCTGGGCATGGAAGCGCTGCTGCGCTGGAACCATCCGGAAAAGGGCATGATCCGTCCCGACCAGTTCATCAGCGTGGCCGAAGAGACCGGGCTGATCATCCCCATCGGCAAATGGATCGCCCGCCAGGCCTGCCGCATGAGCAAGCAATTGAGCGCCGCCGGCATGGGCAACTTGCAGGTGGCGATCAACCTGTCGCCCAAACAGTTTTCCGACCCGGACCTGGTCGCGTCGATCGCCACGATCCTCAAGGAAGAACAGCTGCCGGCGAATCTGCTGGAGCTTGAACTGACCGAAGGCCTGCTGCTGGAGGCTACTGAAGACACGCGCCTGCAACTGGACCAGTTGAAGAGCTTCGGCCTGACCCTGGCCATGGACGACTTCGGCACCGGTTACTCGTCGCTGAGCTACTTGAAAAAATTCCCCATCGACATCATTAAGATCGATCGCAGCTTTATCCACGAAATCCCGGACAACCAGGACGACATGGAAATCACCTCGGCGGTGATCGCCATGGCCCACAACCTCAAGCTCAAGGTGGTGGCCGAAGGTATCGAGACCGCCGAACAACTGGCGTTCCTGCGTCGGCATCGCTGCGATGTGGGCCAGGGCTACCTGTTCGACCGGCCGATCCCTGGCTCAGAGCTGATGAAGATGCTTAAACGCTACCCGCGCGGGCCAATCGCCTGACAGCGATGTAACACTCGGGCACACTGACTGTCTGAATTCTTACCTAACTCAATCTGACTGAGAGGACTGATCATGGTCTTGCGCTCGGAAATTCTGGTGAACAAAAACGTGCTGCCTACTCAAGAACAAGCTTTGCCCGGCCGTGAAACCCCAATGGCGCTGCCGGACACCCACTTCGTCAACGGCAACCCGCTGCTAGGCCCATTCCTCGACGACGTCGGGTTCGCCATCTTCGGCCTGGGTTGCTTCTGGGGCGCCGAGCGCAAGTTCTGGCAGCGCGATGGCGTGGTCAGTACGGTGGTCGGGTATGCCGGTGGCTACACGCCGAACCCGACCTATGAAGAAGTCTGCTCTGGCCTGACCGGCCACAGCGAAGTGGTGTTGGTGGTGTATGACCAAGCCAAGGTGAAATACGAAGACTTGCTGAAGATGTTCTGGGAGCTGCACAACCCGACCCAGGGCATGCGCCAGGGCAACGACATCGGCAGCCAGTACCGCTCGGTAATCTACGCCACCACGCCTGAGCAACTGGCAGCGGCCAAAGCCAGTGCGCAAGCCTATCAGGCCGAACTGACCAAGGCCGGCCTGGGTGAAATCACCACGGAGATCGAGGAAGCGCCGACGGTGTACTTCGCCGAGGCGTATCACCAGCAGTATCTGGCAAAAAACCCGCAGGGGTATTGCGGCATCGGCGGCACCGGCGTGACCTGCCCGATCTGACCCTAACCCTGAACTTGTAGTGAGTGGGCTTGCCCTAATGCCAGTCAGTTAAGGCTTAACGCGGTCATTGTGGGAGGGGCGGTGCGACGATTCGACTTGCTCCCGATAGGCCGCGCAGCGGCCTCAAAAATGGGCCTGCTACGCAGTCCATCGGGAGCAAGCCCCCTCCCACAGGTTATCCATCGTCCGCTCTATCGCTTAACTGACAGGCATTAGGGTTTGCCCCGCTCATTACAATCAGCAGTTACTCGGCAATAAGCCAATCCATCTGCCACCCGCCCTGGGTCTGGCCAAGCTTCTTGGACAGCCATGGCAGCAGCTCACGCAATTCCTCCTCCAAGCCCCACGGCGGGTTGGCGATCGCCAGGCCCGAGCCGGTCAAGGTGTTGGGCGTGTCCAGCGGATGCACCAGCAATTCCACACGCAGCAACTTCGGCGCACCGGTGCCGGCCAGGTCCTGGTAGAAACGGCGCAACATGCGCTGGTCTTTCACCGGATACCAGATGGCCGCAACGGTCTGACGCATGCGGCCCACCGCCTCTTTGAGGGAAGCCGCGCAGCGTTGCATCTCGTCGAGTTTTTCGAACGGCGGGTCGATCAGCATCAGCGCACGCTTTTCCGGCACGGGCAGCAAGGCACGCGGAACATGCCAGCCCTCGCCCAGGTGCACCTTCACACGACGATCACCCTTCATGTTGTCCTTGAGCAACACGCCATCGTCCGGGTGCTTTTCATTGAGCAGCACACGATCCTGCGGGCGCGTGAGACGCCGCGCCAGCTCCGGTGAACCCGGGTAGTAACGCAATTGGCCGTCCGGGTTCATCTCGTGCAATACGCGCATGTAATCGGCGGTCAGTGGCGGCAGGTCGCTTTCACCCCACAGGCGGGCGATGCCTTCCAGGTATTCACCGGTGCGGTTGGCCTGGTCGCCTTGCAGGTCGTACAGACCAATGCCGGCGTGAGTGTCGAGGTAGGCGAACGGCTGTTCCTTGCGCGACATCAGGGCGATGAGGCGGGTCAAGGTCAGGTGTTTGAAGACATCGGCATGGTTGCCGGCGTGAAAGGCGTGACGATAATTCATGGTTGCTCCTGCGCAGGGGGCGAAGTTTACCTTCTACGTGAGCAAAGGTGCAGGGCTGCGTGTCGGGCGACGCTTATGCCGCAAACACAGGAGGCCGGCTGAAAAAAATCTAAATGGCGTGGCCAGGGTGGATTTATTGTGGCGATCCGTTCTCCAGGGAGGTCAATGACAATCATGAAAGACGCCACCATCGCGCTGCATCACGGCTTCAAGTCCGACCCGACCACCAAGGCCGTCGCCGTGCCGATCTATCAGAATGTCGCTTTCGAATTCGACAACGCCCAGCACGGCGCCGACCTCTTCAACCTCGACGTGCCCGGCAATATCTACACGCGCATCATGAACCCCACCAACGATGTGTTGGAGCAACGTATCGCCGCCCTCGAAGGCGGTATCGCGGCGTTGGCGGTGTCGGCCGGCAGTGCCGCCATCCACTATGCAATCCAGACCCTCACCCGCGCCGGCGACAATATTGTCACCACCCCGCAGCTCTACGGCGGCACCTATACCCTGTTCGCCCACTTGCTGCCGAGTTTTGGGGTCGAGGTCCGTTTTGCCCGCGATGACAGCGCCGCGGCCATCGCCGAACTGATCGACGCCAATACAAAACTGGTTTACTGCGAAAGTATCGGCAACCCGGCGGGCAACATCGTCGACCTCGAAGCCCTGGCAGCGGTGGCCCACGCCCGTGGCGTACCGCTGATGGTGGATAACACAGTGGCTACGCCGATCCTGTGCAAGCCGATCCAGTTCGGCGCCGACATCGTCGTGCATTCAGTGACCAAATACATCGGCGGCCATGGCAATTCCCTGGGTGGCGTAATCGTCGACAGCGGCACCTTCCCCTGGACCCGATACCCCGAAAAATTCCCCGGGCTCAACAACCCTGAGCCGGCCTATCACGGCGTGGTCTACACCGAAAAATTCGGCCCGGCCGCCTTCATTGCCCGCGCCCGCACCGTGCCCCTGCGCAACACCGGCGCAGCGCTGGCGCCGATGAATGCGTTCCTGCTGCTGCAAGGCCTGGAAACCCTGGCCCTGCGCATGGAGCGCCACACTGAGAATGCCCTCAAGGTCGCGCAATTCCTTCAAGGCCATGCTGCGGTGGAATGGGTCAGTTACGCCGGGCTGCCGGACCACCCGCATTTCGCTTTGGCGCAAAAATACCTGCAAGGCAAACCCTCGGCGATCCTCTCCTTCGGCTTGAAGGGTGGCTTTGATGCCGGTGTACGCTTCTACGACGCCCTGCAGATCTTCAAGCGCCTGGTGAATATCGGCGACGCGAAGTCCCTGGCCTGTCATCCGGCATCCACCACCCATCGGCAGATGAATGAACACGAGCAAGCCAAGGCCGGAGTAAAGCCCGAGATGATCCGCCTGTCGGTGGGTATCGAGGCGATTGATGACCTGATTGACGATCTGCAGCAGGCGCTGGGTTCAACTCAACTCTGAGGCGAGGTAATCGGCCAGCGCTGCGGGGCTGATCGTCGGCCTGCGCGCCCAGTAGGCGACCTTGTGCTGCAAGGTCGCCGGCGTGAACCCTGCATACAGGTCAGGGCGCTGTTCTTCGAGCCATTGCAGCAGGTTGTCGATCAGGGTTTGCGGGGTTTGTTCTGCCACATGCGCCAATAGAGGTGCAGGCACTCGCCACCAGGGGCTGGTCTTGGCAACCGTGACCGCACCAGGCGCAACCGCCAGCGGCCGGCCATTGATCAGATACCGCTGGAACACCGGCAATACCCTCCCCGCGTCATCGCCCAGGCCCTGCACAACCGGCAGAAACTGAGCGCCATCCCAAAAACGCAAGAACACCACCTGGCCGTCGGGCAGATAGACCTTGGTCAGGCTTTGCAGATGGGCAATCACGATGTCGAGCGAGCTGGACGACACCGCCAACCAGCCCCAATCCATAGCGTCAGTGGTTGCGACCCAATCGAGAAAGGCACTGCCCGGCTCGACGATACCGACATGAGGCATGACCTCATCCCACTCGGCATAGGCGGTGCCTGCCCAGATCGATTGGGGCAGCATCCCGCCGCCCATGGCTTGCCAGTGGCCAAAAGGTCTGGCACCGCTGGTACCACTCAAGATGGCGAAGATCCGCTCATCAGCCTGCAGAGGGTGTTGTGTGATCCAGGCATTGGGGGTCAGCAGCTTGTTCATCGCGGTAAATTCCTTTCAGGTTAGGCTCAGCCACTGTGTCGAGGGATATCACACTGGCCATGCTTGCAGCGCTCACACTCCTCGCAGAACGGCGCGCTGCGTTTCAGGCTGGCCACTTGAGCGCGACTCAACGGAGCGGGTATTACCGCCAGCAGCGTTGCCTTTATGCCCGGTAGCAACGGCGCAACAGCGGGAACCGGCGCACCGCCAAGCTGGATCGGCACACTGCTGAATATGCCGCCCGCTGAAACCGTGATCGATTGGCCGCCCGCCTGAATCGTCACGCTGGCACCGGCATCGATCACGACACTCTGCCCGGCGCCGATCTGAACGGTCCGACCAGCCCGTATTTGCTGTGAACCACCGACCACCAGATGATCATCCTGCTTGAGTTCAGTCAGACGGTTACCGTGGGTGATGCGCTGCTCTTCGCCCTGCAATTCATGGTGCGACTCGCCGCCCACCGTTATCCGGCGCAGGTTATCCACCTGCACCTGCTGATCATGCAGCACATGCTCAGTCCAGTCCCGCTGGGCGCGCAGGTAGATCTCCTCGGCCCCCTTGCGGTCTTCGATACGCAGTTCGTTGTAGCCACCCCCGCCTGGGCTGCTTTGGCTGCGCAAGATACTGCGGGTCTTGTCCGCCGGCAGTTCGAGGGGCACCGGTGTCGCCGCGTTGGGCAGGCAACCAATGACCACCGGCATATCCAGGTCGCCATTGACGAAGCCCACCAGCACCTCCATACCGACCCGCGGAATCAGCACCGAGCCATAACGATCATGCGCCCAGGCACTGGCCACCCTCAGCCAGCAGCTGGAGTGGTCGTTGTGCTCTCCCGTACGATCCCAGGCCATTTGCACTTTGACCCGGCCATACTCGTCGCAATGGATTTCGCTGTCGTCAGGCCCGGTGACCACCGCATGCTGATACCCGGAAATACTCGGGCGTGGCTGCTCCGGCAGCGGCGGCCGGAAAATCACGTCCCAGGGTGCCGCCCTGAATTCATTGCGATACCCCTGGCGCAAATCCCCGCCGGCGACCTCGACCACCGCTTCCTCAAGCACCTGGGGCTGCCTGCCTTCGTGCGTGACCCGCGTCACCAGCCACAGGTCGTTCCAGTCGTCACGAGGGTGCCCGCTCAATTTGAGGAAACGGCCACTGACCAACGCCGGCTCATCGCCTTGGCCATGGGCGACGCGGTAGTCGCTGCGATGCCGCTCCAGCCTCTGCTGCGTCAGGAATTTGCCATGGGAACGGTCGGAAAATTGGCCGGGAAAACCCTGCTCCAGCAGCCGAGGAAGCTGCTCGCCAGCCACTTCACTCTCCAGCGTCAGGCGTGGTTTACGGAAGTCGTAGTCGCGCAGGCTTACCGCCGTGGTGCGGGTTTCCAATTGCACGGTCACGCGCTTGATCACCGGCGTATCCGCCACCATTCCCGAACCGGGCATGTAAGCGGTGGACTGTTCGGCCTGGGTAAACACCGTCTGGTCATCACCGAACACCAGCAGGTGCCCTGCGGGCGAATGCTGGAAGTGATAGTGAATGCCCAACTCGGCGCACAACCGCTGGATGAATGCCAGGTCGGTCTCACCAAACTGCACGCAGTACTCACGCGCAGGGTAGGTACCGCTGAGCTGGAATTTGAACCGGTCACTCTGGATGCCCTGCACCTCCAGCACTTGCGCAACGATCTGCGGCACTGTCAGGTGCTGGAAGATGCGCTGATGACTGCTGTGTTTCAGGTACGCCAGTTGCGGCACCAGGCTGACCTGATAACGCGTGAGACGCCGCCCGGAGTCACCCTGTGCCACCCGATAAACCAGGCCGTGGACGCCATGCCCCTGGTCATCAAACCCGAGATACACCTGACGATGCAGCAGACTTTCCAGGTCGAGATCAGGTTGCTCGCTGACCAGTTCAAGGTTGAAACGGTAGGGCTGGCTGATGGCTTCGGTCCCCTTGAACTCCAAGACCTTGAGCTCACTGGGCTCCCCATCAAGGGTGAGGGTAAAAGTGCTTTGATTAGCAGGAGCGAACATCCGGTGTTTCTCTGCGGGAAGTAGGCGGACGATTCTGCACCACTGTTCTACCCCGCTGAGCACAGCCTGGATAAATCAGTAAAGCCCTACATGTACACGCCCGAATTTTCTTCGGCCCTGCGAAAATCACGCGCAAAAAAAGGCCCGCCATCCGTAGGACGCGGGCCTCTTTTTCAACTCAGCGCAGGCTCAACACCTGACGAATCACTTGTTGAGGTTGTAGTCTTTTTCCGCAGCATTAAAACGCTCGACCATACCTGCGGTCGGTGCGCCTAGCTTGCTCACGAAGTAGATCGCGAGGCTGGCGAAGATAAAGCCCGGGATGATTTCGTACAGGCCGAGCAGGCTGAAGTGTTTCCATACGATGACGGTGATCGCACCAACCAGGATACCGGCCAGTGCGCCGTTGCGGGTCATGCCTTTCCAGATCACCGAGATCAGTACCACAGGCCCGAATGCTGCGCCGAAACCGGCCCAGGCATAGCTCACCAGGCCCAGCACGCGGTTGTCCGGGTTGGCGGCCATGGCGATGGCGATCAGGGCCACCAGCAGCACCATGGCACGGCCGACCCAAACCAGTTCCAGCTGGGACGCATTTTTACGCAGGAAGGTCTTGTAGAAATCTTCGGTCAAGGCGCTGGAGCACACCAGCAACTGGCAGCTCAGGGTACTCATCACCGCCGCGAGGATGGCCGACAGCAATACACCGGCAATCCATGGGTTGAACAGCAGCTTGGCCAACTCGATGAACACACGTTCGTGGTTCTCGGTCACTGGACCTGCCACCTCCGGATGCGCCGAGAAGTACGCGATACCGAAAAAGCCCACCGCCACGGTGCCACCCAGGCACAGGATCATCCAGGTCATGGAGATGCGACGCGCCTTGGCGATCGACTTCACCGAATCGGCCGCCATGAAACGCGCGAGGATATGCGGCTGGCCGAAGTAGCCCAGGCCCCAACCCATCAGCGAAATGATGCCAATGAAGGTGGTGTTTTTCAGCATATTGAAGTTGTCGGGATTCTTGGCTTCGATGGCCAGGAAGGTGGTGTCGACGCCACCGGTGGCCAGCAGCACGATGATCGGCGTGAGGATCAGCGCAAAAATCATCAACGTGGCTTGCACGGTGTCAGTCCAACTGACGGCCAGAAAACCACCGACAAAGGTGTAGGCAATGGTCGCTGCAGCGCCAGCCCACAGGGCGGTTTCGTAGGACATGCCAAAGGTGCTTTCGAACAGGCGGGCACCGGCCACAATGCCGGACGCGCAATAGATGGTGAAGAACACCAGGATCACTACCGCAGAGATGATCCGCAGCAAGCCGCTTTTATCTTCGAAACGGCTGGAGAAATAATCCGGCAGGGTCAGGGCATCGCCGTTGTGTTCGGTTTGTACGCGCAGGCGACCGGCCACGAACAGCCAGTTCAGGTAAGCACCGACGATCAGGCCGATGGCGATCCAGCTTTCCGAGAGGCCCGACATGTAGATCGCGCCCGGCAAACCCATCAACAACCAGCCGCTCATGTCGGAAGCGCCGGCCGACAGAGCCGTCACCACGCTACCGAGGCTGCGACCGCCAAGGATGTAATCGGAAAGGTTGTTGGTGGAGCGATAGGCCATGAAGCCGATCAGTACCATTGCTGCGATGTAGATCACGAACGTGATCAGGGTTGGATTGCTAACGCTCATAAGAGTGACGCCCTGGCTTTGTTTTTATGTAGCGGCGGTCTGTCAGACGGCTACCCAGTGTTAACCGGGTAGACGAAACTGCGTGCCGCGCATTTATGACTGGCGTTTCCCCAGGAAAGCCGCCAGCCGATGAACCGAACCTTGGAGGTGGTTGCACCTTGGTCGCGAATGCTATGCAACAAAGCAAATAAGGTGCAACCAGTTTCGCGAGAATAAGTTGCACCCAGACATGTATTACGCCAAACACCGCGTTTTTGCTCCCTTTCGGAGCAAAAACAGCCGACATCATAATAAAACGCACCAAGAAGAAGCGGATTCCGCTGAGGGCCGATTTTTTTCTCAAGAACCTTCAAAAATTTCCTGAACAAAAGGGTTGCACCCGGTTGCACCTCCTCATGGGCAAAGCTAATCTTGGCGCCAGCAGATGCCACTCGGTAGTGGCACCCATGAGGATAAAAAGATGGCAACGACCACCCTTGGGGTCAAACTCGACGACCCGACCCGCGAACGCCTGAAGGCTGCCGCGACCTCCATTGATCGCACGCCGCACTGGCTGATCAAGCAGGCGATTTTCAATTACCTGGAGAAACTCGAGGGTGGTGCAACCCTGACCGAGCTCAATGGCTTGGGCAGCAAGGACGTTGAAGAGGCCGGCGAGATCCAGACCGATCACGCCCACCAGTGCTTCCTGGAGTTCGCCGAAAGTATCCTGCCGCAGTCGGTACTGCGTGCGTCGATCACCGCTGCTTACCGCCGCCCGGAACCGGAAGTGGTGCCCATGCTGATCGAGCAGGCACGCCTGCCGGCGCCGATGGCCGAAGCCACCAACAAACTGGCCGCCTCGATTGCCGAAAAACTGCGCAATCAGAAGAGTGCCGGCGGCCGTGCCGGTATTGTTCAGGGCCTGCTGCAAGAATTTTCCCTGTCGTCCCAGGAAGGCGTGGCCCTGATGTGCCTGGCCGAAGCGTTGTTGCGCATCCCGGACAAGGGCACCCGTGACGCGCTGATCCGCGACAAGATCAGCACCGGCAACTGGCAGCCGCACCTGGGCAACAGCCCGTCGCTGTTCGTCAACGCCGCCACCTGGGGCCTGCTGCTGACCGGCAAACTGGTCTCCACCCACAATGAAGCCGGCCTGACTTCATCCCTGAGCCGCATCATCGGCAAGAGCGGCGAACCGATGATCCGCAAGGGCGTCGACATGGCCATGCGCCTGATGGGCGAGCAGTTCGTCACCGGCGAGACCATCGCCGAAGCCCTGGCCAATGCGAGCAAGTTCGAAGCCAAGGGCTTCCGTTACTCCTACGACATGCTCGGCGAAGCCGCACTCACCGAGCATGACGCCCAGAAGTACTTGGCCTCGTACGAACAAGCTATCCATTCCATCGGCAAGGCGTCTCACGGCCGTGGGATTTATGAAGGGCCAGGCATCTCCATCAAGCTTTCGGCCCTGCACCCGCGTTACAGCCGCGCTCAGTACGAGCGTGTGATGGACGAGCTGTACCCGCGCCTGCTGTCGCTGACCCTGCTCGCCAAGCAATACGATATCGGCCTGAATATCGACGCCGAAGAAGCCGACCGCCTCGAGCTGTCCCTGGACCTGCTGGAACGCCTGTGTTTCGAGCCGCAACTGACCGGCTGGAACGGTATCGGTTTTGTGATCCAGGCCTACCAAAAGCGTTGCCCGTATGTGATCGACTACGTTATCGACCTGGCGCGCCGCAGCCGCCATCGCCTGATGATCCGCCTGGTGAAAGGCGCGTACTGGGACAGCGAGATCAAGCGCGCCCAGGTCGAAGGCCTGGAAGGCTACCCGGTGTACACCCGCAAGGTGTACACCGACGTTTCCTACATTGCCTGCGCACGCAAACTGCTGTCGGTACCGGAAGTCATCTACCCGCAGTTCGCTACGCACAACGCTCATACACTGTCGGCCATCTACCATATCGCCGGTCAGAACTATTACCCTGGCCAGTACGAGTTCCAATGCCTGCACGGCATGGGCGAGCCGCTGTACGAACAGGTTGTGGGCAAGGTTGCCGATGGCAAGCTGAACCGTCCGTGCCGCGTGTACGCACCGGTCGGCACCCATGAAACGCTGCTGGCTTACCTGGTACGTCGCCTGCTGGAAAACGGCGCCAATACCTCCTTCGTCAACCGCATTGCCGATCAGTCGATCTCGATTCAGGAGCTGGTGGCTGATCCCGTGGCCAGCATCGAGCAAATGGCCACGCTGGAAGGCGGTTTCGGCCTGCCGCACCCGCGTATTCCGTTGCCACGCGACCTGTATGGCAGCGACCGCGCCAACTCCGCCGGTATCGACTTGGCCAACGAACATCGCCTGGCGTCGCTGTCCTGCGCCCTGCTGGCCACGGCCCACAACGACTGGAAAGCCGCGCCGATGCTCGGTTGCGCGTCCAGCGAGCAAGCGACGACGCCGGTGCTGAACCCCGCCGACCTGCGCGACGTCGTCGGCCAGGTCCAGGAAGCCACCGTTGCAGATGTCGATAACGCCATCCAGTGCGCGATCAACGCCGGTCCGATCTGGCAGGCCACTCCGCCCGCCGAACGTGCCGCGATCCTGGAGCGTGCCGCCGACCTGATGGAAAGCGAGATCCAGCCGCTGATGGGGCTGCTGGCCCGCGAAGCCGGCAAGACCTTCGCCAACGCCATCGCCGAAGTGCGCGAGGCCGTGGATTTCCTGCGGTATTACGCGGTGCAGGCACGCAACGATTTCACCAACGACGCCCACCGCCCATTGGGCCCGGTGGTGTGTATCAGCCCGTGGAACTTCCCGCTGGCCATCTTCAGTGGCCAAGTTGCCGCCGCACTGGCGGCGGGTAACCCGGTACTGGCCAAGCCTGCCGAGCAAACCCCGCTGGTGGCCGCACAAGCCGTGCGCATCCTGCTGGAAGCCGGTATTCCGGAAGGTGTGCTGCAACTGCTGCCCGGTCAGGGCGAAAGCGTGGGCGCCCGCCTGGTGGGTGATGATCGCGTCAAAGGCGTGATGTTCACCGGTTCCACCGAAGTGGCGCGCCTGCTGCAACGCAATGTCGCCGGCCGCCTGGACACCCAGGGCCGCCCGATCCCGCTGATCGCCGAAACCGGTGGCCAGAACGCGATGATCGTCGACTCCTCAGCCTTGACCGAACAAGTGGTCATCGACGTGGTGTCCTCGGCCTTCGACAGTGCCGGTCAACGTTGCTCGGCCCTGCGCGTACTGTGCCTGCAGGAAGACTCGGCAGACCGCGTCATCGAAATGCTCAAAGGTGCCATGGCTGAATGCCGTCTGGGCAACCCGGAGCGTCTGTCGGTGGATATCGGCCCGGTGATCGACGCCGAAGCCAAGGCCGGCATCGAGAAACACATCCAGGCCATGCGCGACAAAGGCCGCAACGTGTACCAAGTGGCCATCGCCGACGGCGAAGAGATCAAGCGCGGCACCTTCGTGATGCCGACCCTGATCGAGCTGGAAAGCTTCGACGAGCTGCAACGCGAGATCTTCGGCCCGGTGCTGCACGTGGTGCGCTACAAGCGCAAGGAAATCGACCAGCTCATCGGCCAGATCAACGCTTCGGGCTACGGCCTGACCCTGGGCGTGCATACCCGTATCGACGAGACCATCGCCAAGGTGATCGACAACGTCAATGCCGGTAACGTCTACGTCAACCGCAATATCGTCGGCGCCGTGGTCGGCGTGCAACCGTTCGGCGGCGAAGGCCTGTCGGGCACCGGCCCGAAAGCCGGTGGCCCGCTATACCTGTACCGCCTGCTGTCGACACGTCCGACCGATGCGATCGAACAATCCTTCGTGCGTGGCGATGCACTGGCCGCACCGGACGTGCGCCTGCGCGATGCCATGAGCCAACCGCTGACCGCCCTGAAAACCTGGGCCGACAGCAATAAGTTCAGCGAACTGAGCGCCCTGTGCACTCAATTCGCCGCGCAGTCGCAAAGCGGTATCACCCGCCAACTGGCCGGCCCGACCGGCGAGCGCAACAGCTACGCCATCCTGCCTCGCGAACACGTGCTGTCGCTGGCGGAAGTGGAAGGTGATTTGCTTACTCAACTGGCGGCGGTATTGGCGGTAGGCGGTTCGGCGGTATGGCCGGAAACTGGCCTGACCAAGGCCTTGTTCCCACGCCTGCCGAGGGAGATTCAGGCGAAGATCAAGCGCGTGGCCGACTGGACCAAGGACGAAGTCGTATTCGACGCCGTTCTGCACCACGGCGACTCCGACCAACTGCGTGCGGTGTGCCAGCAAGTGGCCCAGCGTGGCGGTGCAATTGTCGGGGTGCAGGGTTTGTCGCAGGGTGAGACGGCGATTGCGCTGGAGCGCCTGGTGATCGAACGTGCCTTGAGCGTCAACACTGCGGCGGCAGGCGGTAACGCCAGCCTGATGACCATTGGTTAACTGACCCAACAGGGTCAGAACTGTGGGAGCGGGCTTGCTCACGAATGCGCAATGTCAGTCGACCTCTCATCGACTGACAAGCTGCTATCGCGAGCAAGCCCGCTCCCACATTGGCTCCGCGCTTCTCTCACCCTTGCGCGTTCTGCCCCTCCATCACCCAAATCAATCTTGCTATCCAGCCTCCATTCGCGCACTTAGACTCAGGCCAATTCCTCTAAAGGTAAGCCGCCATGTCCGAGTCGCTGCTCAGTTCCCGCAACCTGGCTTTCGAGCTGTATGAAGTCCTCGATGCCGAGGGCCTGACCCAGCGCGAGCGGTTTGCCGAACACAACCGCGAGACGTTCGATGCCGCCATCGACACGGCGCGAAACATCGCTGAAAAGTACTTTGCCCCCCATAACCGCAAGAACGATGAAAACGAGCCGCGCTATGCAGACGGCGCGGCAGTTCTGATTCCGGAAGTGAAGCCCGCCGTGGATGCCTTCCTCGAAGCCGGCTTTCTCAATGCCGCCCGTAGCTTCGAAGCCGGCGGCATGCAACTGCCCACCCTGCTGTCTCAAGCCTGTTTCGCGCATTTTCAGTCAGCCAACGCGGCATCGACGTCCTATCCCTTCCTGACCATGGGCGCCGCCAACCTGATCGAAAGCTTCGGCACCGAAGAACAGAAACAGCGCTTTCTGCAGCCGATGATCGACGGCCGCTTCTTCGGCACCATGGCCCTCACCGAGCCCCACGCCGGCTCGTCGCTGTCGGATATCCGTACACGTGCGGAACCTGCCGCCGACGGCACTTATCGACTCAAGGGCAATAAGATTTTCATCTCCGGCGGCGACCACCCGCTGTCGGAAAACATTGTGCACATGGTGCTGGCCAAGCTGCCGGATGCGCCGCCAGGGGTGAAAGGCATTTCGCTGTTTATCGTGCCCAAGTTCCTGGTCAACGACGATGGCAGCCTCGGCGCGCGCAACGATGTGCTGCTGGCCGGGCTGTTTCACAAAATGGGCTGGCGCGGCACCACTTCCACTGCGCTCAACTTCGGCGATAACGGCAACTGTGTCGGTTATCTGGTGGGCAAACCGCACCAGGGCCTGAGCTGTATGTTTCAGATGATGAATGAGGCACGCATCGGTGTCGGCATGGGCGCCGTGATGCTCGGGTACGCCGGTTACCTGTACTCACTGGAATATGCGCGTGAGCGCCCGCAGGGTCGCCTGCCCGATAGCAAAGATCCTACGACAGCACCGGTCTCGATCATTCAGCACGCCGACGTCAAGCGCATGCTGCTGACCCAAAAGTCCTACGTGGAAGGCGCTTTCGACCTAGGCCTCTACGCCGCACGGCTATTTGACGACACCACCACTCTGGAGACCGAGGCCGAGCGCAAGCAAGCCCACGAGCTGCTGGACCTGCTCACGCCCATCGTCAAATCCTGGCCGTCGGAGTTTTGCCTCAAGGCCAATGAACTGGCGATCCAGATTCTCGGGGGCCACGGCTACACCCGTGAATACCCGGTTGAGCAGTATTACCGCGACAACCGTCTGAACCCGATCCACGAAGGGACCCATGGCATTCAGTCCCTGGACTTGCTCGGGCGTAAATTGGCGCAGAACGGTGGTGCGGGTCTCAAGCAGTTGATTCGATTGATCGCCGAGACGGGCGCACGGGCACAGGCCTATCCGTCACTGAACGCATTGCGTGAGCCACTGGAACACCTGGTCAACCGCTTGCAAAGCGTGACGATCGGCTTGCTGACGGATCTGGCCCAAGGCAAGGTCAACAGCAGCCTGGCGAACTCGGCGCTGTACTTGAAAGTGTTCGGGCATACGGTGATTGGCTGGCGCTGGCTGGAACAGGCGATACGTGCCGAGGAAGGGCTGGCCAGGGGGAATGCGGCCGACGTCGCCTTCTATAAAGGCAAGCTCCAGGCTGCCCGGTACTTCCTGACCTGGGAAGTGCCGAGCTGCCATCATGAACTGGCGATTCTGGAGGCACGCGACGATACGTGCCTGGGGATGCAGGATGACTGGTTCTAGGGCTGGATGGCCTTGGAAATCACTTCGACCGTGGCGCTGACTTGCTCTTGGTAACGGTCGAGCTCCTGCTGGTGACGCTGTTGCATTTCGATCTGCTCGGCGCACAGGTTCAGCGCGGCCAGTACCAATAACTTGTCACCGATCAGGGTCGGGTACTTTTTCTTGGTGGTGGCCAACGAGGCCTTGAGCAGGGTCACGGCGTGCATCAGGGTTTGGTCTTCCCCGGCCGGAGCCTTGATCGAGTAATCCTCTCCGAGAATCGAAACGACCTTTATCCCTTCATTCATGCGCTGACAGGCCCTGCGCTCACACGCTCAACCAGCGCCTGGATGCGAGCGGCGGTGGCGCCGTGCTTTTCTTCCTGTTCCATCAGGCTCAGTTGCAGGCTGTCGTTTTCATCCTTGGCGCGGGCCAGTTCCGCCTTGAGGGACTCGTTGCTGCCCAGCAGGTCCTGGTTCTGCTGTACAAGGTCGCTGACCAATTGTTCCAATTGACTGAGAGATGCTTCTAACATTTTGATTTCTCGGGCTTTTAAAAGGGCGGTGACGATAAAGAAAATTCACCTCGGATGCCAGGCTTATCCCCGGCGCGCAGCCCGTTTTTTAAGGGCCGGGCCGCACTTTCGGAGCCTTAGTGACTGCAATTCCCCCATCTGGTTCCTGAATCGGTTTAACCCCTCGTCCGATGCGACAAAAGCGCGCACGCCCTTAAGACTTTAGTCGCATGGCCGATAGCCGATGCATACCCGTCTCAAGACCGCATGGATCGCGCTTCTTCCCAGGATTCCCGCATGTCTATCCGTAATATGAATATCGCTCCGAGGGCCTTCCTCGGCTTCGCGTTTATTGGCGCACTGATGTTGTGTCTGGGCGTGTTCGCCTTGAACCAGATGAGCAAGATCCGCGCAGCCACCGAAGCCATCACCCTGAGCAGCGTGCCGAGCATCCGCGCCCTGGACGAGTTCACCCAACTGACCCTGCGCCTGCGAGTGCTGTCGTACCGCCTGCTGACTAACCGCGAGCCGGACGTGCAGCAAAAGACCCTGGATGCCTTCGACCTGCGCAATCAGCAGATCCGCACAGCCCAGGCCGTCTACGAAAAGCTGATCAGCAGCCCTGAAGAACGCAATGCCTACGAGGAGTACGTACGCCTGCTGGGCCAGTACCACCAGATTGAAGAACGCATGAAGAGCCTGTCGCGCGCCAATCAGATCGAAGCCCTGCGCGACCTGCTGAACACGCAATTGTTGGACAACTCCGAGCAGGTCAATGCCGTGTTGACCCGCCTGCTGGACATCAATAACAACGATGCCAATGCCGCCAACCTGCAAGCCAAAAACCAGTACGACATGGCCTTTGACCTGGTAGTGGGCCTGCTGATCATCGCCACGGGGCTGACGCTGTTGTTCGCCTGGTTGCTGACCCGCAGCATCACCGTGCCGATTTTCCAGGCTCTGGAAGCGGCCGAAGAAGTGGCTGAAGGCAACCTGACCCGCCCGATCAAGGTCGACGGCAACGACGAAGCCGGCCGCCTGCTGGCCGCCATGGCCAAGATGCAGGACAAGCTGCGCGACACTCTGCAACGCATCGCCGGCTCCGCCACCCAGCTGGCGTCCGCCGCCGAAGAACTGAACGCCGTCACCGACGAAAGCGCTCGCGGCCTGACCCAGCAGAACAACGAAATCGAACAGGCTGCCACTGCCGTCAACGAGATGACCAGCGCCGTCGAAGAAGTCGCACGTAATGCGGTCAGCACCTCGGAGGCCTCGCGCAACGCCACCACGTCGGCCGGCGACGGACGTGATCTGGTACAGGAAACCGTCAGTGCCATCGAACGCATGAGCAGCGACGTGCAAGCCACCGCCACCCTGATTGGCGAGCTGGCCAACGAATCGCGTGACATCGGCAAGGTGCTGGACGTGATTCGCGGCCTGGCCGACCAGACCAACCTGCTGGCCTTGAACGCGGCGATTGAAGCGGCGCGTGCCGGTGAAGCCGGTCGTGGCTTCGCCGTGGTCGCCGATGAAGTGCGGGCGCTGGCCCACCGCACTCAGCAATCGACCAGTGAGATCGAACGGATGATCGGCAGCATTCAGACCGGCACCGGGCATGCGGTGGATTCGATGCGTAACAGCACCGAACGCGCAGAATCCACGCTGAACATCGCCAAAGGGGCAGGCATGTCCCTGGACACTATCAACACCGCGATCATCGAGATCAACGAGCGCAACCTGGTGATCGCCAGCGCAGCGGAAGAACAGGCACAGGTGGCGCGTGAAGTGGACCGTAACCTGGTGAACATTCGTGATCTATCGGTGCAGTCGGCAACCGGTGCCAGCCAGACCAGTACGGCGAGCAGTGAGTTGTCGCGCCTGGCAGTGGATTTGAACGGGATGGTGAGCCGTTTCCGCCTCTGACTAAACCTTTGTAGTGAGCGGGCTTGCCCCGCGCTGGGCGGCGCAGCCGCCCCAAACCCAGGCACCTCGGTCCTTCTGAAATACCGCGGTGTATTTGTTGGGGCGGCGTTGCCACCCAGCGCGGGGCAAGCCCGCTCACTACAGGGAAATTGTTTGTATCGGAGCCTGCCGAAAAGCTTTTGACAGCGCAGCAATTCAACAGGTTAGAATCGCTGGCACGCAGACTGCATGGTCAGTTTGCGCCCGTCTTCCCAGCCCTGGAGTACTGCCTTTGAATGCAACGACCATCAACAGCCTGTTCTTGATCGGCGCGTTGCTGGTGGGTGCGAGCATTCTGGTGAGTTCCCTTTCGTCCCGCTTAGGGATTCCGATCCTGGTGATCATCCTGGCCGTGGGCATGGTCGCCGGCGTGGATGGCGGCGGCATCATCTTCGACAACTACCCGACCGCCTACCTGGTCGGCAACCTCGCCCTGGCCGTGATCCTGCTCGACGGCGGCTTGCGCACACGGGTGGCGAGTTTCCGCGTGGCACTCTGGCCAGCGTTATCGCTGGCCACGGTGGGGGTGTTGATTACCACCGGCCTGACGGGCATGGCGGCGGCCTGGCTATTTGACCTGAATCTCATCCAGGGCTTGCTGATCGGCGCAATCGTCGGCTCCACGGACGCCGCCGCGGTGTTTTCGCTGTTGGGCGGCAAGGGCCTGAACGAACGGGTTACCGCCAGCCTGGAAATCGAGTCCGGCAGCAACGACCCGATGGCGGTGTTCCTCACCGTGACCCTGATCGACATGCTCGCCAGCGGCCAGACCGGCCTGCACTGGAGCCTGCTGACGCACCTGATCCGCGAGTTCGGCATCGGCGGCATCATCGGCCTGGGCGGCGGCTGGCTGATGCTGCAGATGGTCAACCGCATCAACCTGGCCACCGGCCTGTACCCGATCCTGGTGATCGCCGGCGGCCTGGTGGTATTCGCCCTGACCAACGCCCTGCATGGCAGCGGCTTCCTCGCCGTGTACCTGTGCGGCCTGGTCATCGGTAACCGGCCGGTGCGCAGCCGTCATGGCATTTTGCATATGCTCGACGGCATGGCGTGGCTGGCACAGATCGGCATGTTCCTGGTGCTGGGCCTGCTGGTCACGCCCCATGACTTGCTGCCGATTGCCCTGCCGGCCCTGGGCCTGGCGCTGTGGATGATTCTGTTTGCGCGACCGCTGTCCGTGATCGTCGGCCTGTTACCGTTCAAGGCGTTTCACGGTCGCGAAAAAGCCTTTATCGCCTGGGTCGGCCTGCGCGGCGCGGTGCCGATCATCCTCGCGGTATTCCCGCTGATGGCCGGGCTGCCCCATGCGCAGCTGTACTTCAACCTGGCGTTCTTTATCGTGCTGGTCTCGTTGCTGGTGCAAGGCACCAGCCTGCCGTGGGTGGCCAAACTGCTCAAGGTCACCGTACCGCCGGAACCCGCACCGATCTCCCGTGCAGCGCTGGAAGTACATGTCACCAGTGAGTGGGAGTTGTTCGTCTACCGCCTGGGCGCGGAGAAGTGGTGCATCGGCGCCGCCCTGCGCGAACTGAAAATGCCCGAGGGCACGCGGATCGCCGCCCTGTTCCGGGGCCAGCAACTGCTCCATCCGTCGGGTAGTACGGTGCTTGAAGTCGACGATCTGCTCTGCGTGATCGGTCACGAACACAACCTGCCGGCCCTGGGCAAACTGTTCAGCCAGGCGCCGCAACGCGGCCTGGATCTGCGTTTCTTCGGCGACTTCGTCCTGGAAGGCGACGCCCAACTGGGCGCGGTTTCGGCCCTGTACGGCCTCAAGCTCGAAGGCATCGACCCGGACATGCCGCTGAGCAGCTTCATCACCCAGAAAGTCGGCGGCGCACCTATCGTCGGCGACCAGGTGGAGTGGAACAACACCATCTGGACCGTCGCTGTCATGGACGGGAACAAGATTGGTAAAGTCGGCGTCAGATTTCCCGAAGGAAGTCGCCCGGGCCCCGGACTCTTCCTCTAAACTGCGGGGCCACAATGCCCCGATTCTTCACCTTGCTCGACCGGTCTCTATGCCAACCTTGCGCACTTATCTCGCCACTGCCCTGCTGAGCCTGACCCTGTGTGTCGGCATCGTCCATGCCGCCGAGCCGCCCAGCGCCGACGCCATCCAGCAAAGCCTGGACAAGCTGCCCGACCGCAAGCTGCCCGACGCCGATATGAAGGCGCTGCAGACCATCCTGCAACAGACCCTGACCTTTTTGGGCAACAAGCAGGATTACGAGCAGCGCCTCATCGACCTCAAGCGCCAACTGGAAGACGCTCCGCGCCAGACCAGCGAAAACCAGCGCGAACTGGTGCGGCTCAAGGCCACCAAAATCATCCCGGTGGCGCAGCGCTACGCGAGCCTGCCGGTGCCGCAGCTTGAACAACTGCTGGTGCAACGCTCCACCCAGCAAGGCGACCTGCAAAAAGAGCTGGCCGACGCCAACAGCCTGACCATCGCCGCTCAAACCCGCCCCGAGCGCGCCCAGACCGAAATCAGCAACAGCCAGACGCGTATCCAGCAGATCAACGCGACCCTCAAGCTCGGTAAAGACAACGGCAAGACCCTCAGCGGCGACCAGCGCAACCAGCTGAATGCCGAGCTCGCCTCCCTGAATGCGCTGATCCCGCTGCGCCGCCAGGAACTGGCCGGCAACAGCCAACTGCAAGACCTGGGCAACAGCCAGCATGATCTGGTGGTCGAAAAAACCGCGCGCCTGGAACAAGAGATCCAGGACCTGCAAACCCTGATCAACCAGAAGCGCCTGGCCCAGTCCCAACAGACGGTGACCCAACAGTCCATCGAAGCGCAAAAAGCCGGCAGCAGCAGCCTGCTGGCCTCCGAGAGCGCAGCCAACCTCAAGCTCTCCGACTACCTGCTCAAAAGCACCGACCGCCTCAACGACCTGACCCAGAAGAACCTGGAGACCAAACAGCAACTGGACACCGTGACCCAGAGCGACTCGGCCCTGGACGAGCAAATCAACGTGCTCAAGGGCAGCCTGCTGCTGTCCAAGATCCTCTACAAACAAAAACAGGCGTTGCCGCGCCTCACCGTCGACCGCAACCTGGCAGACGACATCGCCAACATTCGCTTGTACCAGTTCGAGGTCAACCAGCAACGCGAGCTGATCAGCACCCCCAGCAGCTATGTCGATAACCTGCTGGCCAACCAGCCGCCGGATGAAGTCACCCCACAACTGCGCCGTACCCTGCTGGAACTGGCGATCACGCGCAGCGACCTGCTGGAGCGCCTGAGCCGGGAACTGAGCGCACTGCTCAATGAATCCATCACCCTGCAACTGAACCAGAAACAACTGCTCAGCACCGCCAGCAACCTGCGCGCGACCCTGGATGAGCAAATGTTCTGGATCCCCAGCAACAAGCCGCTGGATACCGAATGGCTGGAAACCGTACCGGATCACCTGAGCAAGCAGATCACCACGTTGCCCTGGGCCTCCAGCGTCAGCGAACTGTATGACGGCCTGACTCAACGCCCGCTGCTGTTCCTGCCATTGCTGCTGTTGATCGGTGCCTTGCTGTGGCGACGCAAAGCCCTGTACCAGCGCCTGAACAAGGTCCACCTGGACATCGGCCACTTCAAGCGCGACAGCCAGTGGCACACACCGCAGGCGATCCTGATCAATATCCTGCTGGCATTGCCGGTCTCCCTGGGCCTGGCGTTGTGCGGCTATGCCCTGCAGATCGACGCTCGCGGGCAAAACGCCAACCTGGGCGTCGCACTGCTGCTGATTGCCCAAGCGTGGCTGGTGTTCTACACCGCCTACAGAATTCTCGCGCCGGGCGGTGTGGCTGAACTGCATTTCCGCTGGGAGCGGCCTCAGGTGGCCTTTCTCCAGGGTTGGATACGCAAACTCGGGCTGGTCGTATTGGCGCTGGTTGCCGTGGTGGCCATCGCCGAACATCAACCGGCGGCGCTGGCCGACGACGTGCTCGGCATCGGCGTGGTACTGACCTGTTACGCATTGATGGCCTGGCTGCTCGGTCGCCTGCTGCTGAACAGCCCAACCCACGAAAAAGCCTCGCTGTTCCGAAAAGTCGTAGGGCTGGTGTTTACCGCCCTGCCCATCGCGCTGTTTATCGCGGTGTGCTTCGGCTACTACTATACCGCGCTCAAACTCAGCGACCGTCTGATCAACACCCTGTACCTGCTGATGCTCTGGCTGGTCATCGAGGCCACTTTCGCACGCGGCCTGGGCGTTGCCGCACGACGCCTGGCCTATGCCCGGGCCCTGGCCAAACGCCAGGCCGCCAAGGAAGCCGGCGATGGCGAAGCCGTGATCGAAGAACCGACCCTGGATATCGAGCAGGTCAACGAACAATCCATGCGCCTGATCCGCCTGGCGTTGCTGGGCGGCTTCATTGCGGCGCTGTACTGGGTGTGGAAAGACCTGATCACCGTGTTCTCCTACCTGGACAACGTGACCCTCTACGAATACACCAGCGGCACCGGTGCCAACATCAGCATGGTGCCGATCAGCATCGGCGACCTGCTCGGTGCTTCGATCATCGTCGGCATCACCTTCGCCCTGGCGCGCAACCTGCCCGGTTTGCTGGAAGTCTTGGTGCTGTCCAAGCTGGACCTGGCCCAGGGCAGCGCTTACGCCACCACCACCTTGCTGTCGTATGTGATTGCCGGCGTCGGCTTCGTCTCTACCCTGTCCACCCTCGGTGTGAGCTGGGACAAGTTGCAATGGCTGGTGGCGGCGCTGTCGGTGGGGTTGGGGTTCGGGATGCAGGAGATTTTCGCCAACTTCATCTCCGGCATCATGATCCTGTTCGAACGCCCCGTGCGCATCGGCGACACCATTACCATCGGCAACCTGTCGGGCACGGTGAGCAAGATCCGCATCCGCGCCACCACCATTACCGACTTCGACCGCAAAGACATCATTGTCCCGAACAAGACATTCATCACCGGGCAACTGATCAACTGGTCGCTGACCGACACCATCACCCGCGTCACCCTGAAACTGGGCGTGGACTACGGCTCCGACCTGGACCGCGTGAAAGAGCTGCTGCTTAAGGCTGCCCGCGAAAACCCGCGGGTGCTCAAGGAGCCGGAGCCGCATGTGTACTTCCTCAACTTCGGCGAAAGCACCCTCGACCACGAACTGCGCATGCACGTGCGTGACCTGGGCGACCGCAACCCGGTGATCGACGAAGTGAACCGCTTTATCAACCGCGAGTTCAAGAAAGAGCACATCAACATTTCGTTCCGCCAGATGGAGGTTTACCTGAAAAACCTGCACGGCCAGGAATACAAACTGGTGGAAGTCGACCCGCCGACCCAGCCCGCCAACGACGGCGGTGTGCAAGAACCGCCGCCCAGCAAACTCGACTAACGGCGTTATCCCCAGCAGAATGCTCGGACATTCTGCTGGAGATGGCCGGTGAAAGCCCTCGACGAACTGACCTTCGACAACCGTTTCGCACGCCTGGGCGACGCGTTCTCGACCCACGTACTGCCTGAACCCCTCGACGAACCGCGCCTGGTCGTAGCCAGCGACGCCGCCATGGCCCTGCTCGACCTTGACCCCGCCGTGGCCGACACACCGGTGTTCGCCGAGCTGTTTGGCGGCCACAAGCTGTGGGCCGAGGCGCAACCACGGGCGATGGTCTATTCCGGGCATCAGTTCGGCGGCTATACCCCGCAACTGGGTGACGGCCGTGGGCTGTTACTGGGCGAGGTGTACAACGACGCGGGCGAACACTGGGACCTGCACCTCAAGGGCGCCGGCATGACGCCTTACTCACGGATGGGTGATGGACGCGCCGTGTTGCGCTCATCGATCCGCGAGTTCCTGGCCTCTGAAGCCCTGCATGCGTTGGGCATCCCCAGCAGCCGCGCCTTATGCGTGATCGGCTCCAGCACACCGGTATGGCGTGAAAAACAGGAGCGCGGCGCGATGGTGCTGCGCCTGGCGCCCAGCCATATCCGCTTCGGGCATTTCGAGTATTTCTACTACACCCAGAAGCCCGAGCAGCAGGCGCAGTTGGCCGAACATGTGCTGAACCTGCATTACCCCGAGTGCCGGGAACAGCCCGAACCGTACCTGGCAATGTTCCGCGAAATCGTCGAGCGCAACGCCGAGATGATCGCCAAATGGCAGGCTTACGGCTTCTGCCATGGGGTGATGAACACCGACAACATGTCGATCCTGGGCATCACCTTCGACTTCGGGCCGTTTGCGTTTCTCGATGATTTCGACGCGCACTTCATCTGCAACCACTCCGATCATGAAGGGCGTTACTCATTCAGCAACCAGGTGCCGATCGGGCAGTGGAACCTCAGCGCATTGGCCCAGGCGCTCACCCCGTTTATCAGCGTCGACGCGTTGAAAGAAGCCCTTGGCCTGTACCTGCCGCTGTATCAGGCGCACTACCTGGACCTGATGCGTCGCCGGCTGGGGCTGACCACCGCCGAAGATGATGACCAGAAATTGGTCGAACGCCTGCTGAAGCTGATGCAGAACAGCGGCGTGGACTACACGCTGTTCTTCCGCCGCCTGGGGGATGAGCCGGCGGCGCTGGCAGTGGCACGTCTGCGCGATGACTTTGTCGACCTGGCCGGGTTTGACGCCTGGGCCGAGCTGTACAAGGCCCGTGTTGAACGCGACGGCGACGGCAGCGAAGCACAGCGCCGTGCGCGGATGCATGCGGTGAACCCGCTGTATATCTTGCGCAACTACCTTGCGCAAAACGCGATTGCCGCCGCCGAGTCCGGGGATTACAGCGAAGTGCGGCGGCTGCATGAGGTGCTTTCCAAGCCGTTCGAGGCGCAAGCGGGAATGGAGCAATACGCGCAGCGGCCACCGGATTGGGGTAAGCATCTGGAGATCAGTTGTTCGTCTTGAAGCCCTTAGATAAAGGTCTCCACTGAAACGCCAAAACGCTCAGCCAGCCAACGAATTTGCCGCACGTTGAGCTGGCGCTTTCCGCTCAGTATTTCAGAAACCACGGACTGGGCGCCGACGCCCGGCAAGTCGCTCTGGGTAAGGTTATGCTCGCGCATCATGTATCGCAGGACATCGACGCCACTGGCGACGGGCATTGGGCGATGCTTTTGATCGTAGGCTTCGATCCAGTCGCTGAGAATGTCCACCAAGCTCATCAGAGGGCTGTCTTCAACCTCACCGATCAGGCTCAATAACTCGTCCAAACCGCACACCAGCGCATCATAGTCCGCCTCGCTTTCTGGTTTGCGCAGCACCGGCGAAACGAACTGCCAGTGTTCAGCCGCTACTCGCATGAGTGCGCTCATCTGATTTTTTCCTTCCATTTATCTTTCTCATAATCGCGGTGATCAAGCAGATGCTTGATGTAAACGCGCTGCACCTGATACGCCACGCAAGCAATCAACCTCAGCTTGTTACCCCCGATATCAAACACGTGAAACTCTCCGACCTTGTCAGTGGCGGGGAACATGGTTTTCATCGACGCAAAGTCTTTGGGGGAGTTGCGTTTGATTACGCGATACCACTGATCCAACGCCATCGCTGAGCGCGGCCACTTTTCCTTGGCTTCCCAGATCCTTTTTTCACTGATGACTCGCATGCAACATCCTTATCGCATCTTGCTATGAAGGCTAAGCTCGAATTGCGACTATCGCAATTTGCTATAGCCACAAACAGACCAACGGCTCAGAACAAAACCGGCTTTAGCAGCCTAGGCAGCCGAACTCAGATCGACACAGGCAAAACTGTGAGCGGATAAGTCTCCTCTTCCAACCTTGATAACCCCCAGACTTGGCTCCAAATACACTCCACTGGCCACACCCAAGGAGCGCATCCATGTCCGAACCTCTCGTCATTCCCTGCCCACATTGCAACGGCCTCAACCGCATCCCCGGCGAACGCCTGGGTGATGCGCCCAAATGCGGGCGTTGCAAGCAAGCGGTTTTGTTGAACAAGCCTTTCGAGCTGAAGCAAGGCGACTACGCCAGCCAGATCAAGGGGGATTTACCGTTACTGGTCGATGTATGGGCCGACTGGTGCGGGCCGTGCAAGTCGTTTGCACCGGTGTTCGAACAGGCGGCAGGGCAACTGCAGGGCAAGTGCCGGCTGGCCAAGCTGGACAGCGAGGCCAACCAGCAGTTGTCGGCGCAGTTGGGCATTCGCTCGATCCCGAGTCTGATTCTGTTCAAGAACGGCCGCGAAGTGGCGCGTCAGAGTGGGGCGTTTCCATTGCCGCAGTTGATGAGCTGGTTACGCAGCCAGGGCATCTGACCCAACCTCAAAAACAACACAAATCAAGTGTGGGAGGGGGCTTGCTCCCGATAGCAGGCTATCAGCAGCACCTGTGCTGACTGACCCACCGCCATCGGGAGCAAGCCCCCTCCCACATTTGACCGCGTTTTACCTAAAGATTTAGAGCGGTGAGGTTATTGCTCGTCCAGGCGTATAAGCCAGGGGATCTGCCCCCTCCCACATAAGTTTTGTGTTGCGCCTCAGGTCACGCGTTTTCCAGCAGGTTATGCAATTCCACAAACTGCTGGGTCAGCTTATGCCGTGGGTCCAAGTGGATCAGCGGCTTGCTCTCCTGGTGTGACTCGCGCATACGCACGGAACTGGCCAGGTACACCGGCAACACCGGCAAGCCTTCGGCGATCAACTCGTCGAGCATCTGCTGCGGCAGGCTCGCCCGGGCCTGGAACTGGTTGACCACAATGCCCTCCACTTCAAGGCCTTCATTATGGTCTTCCTTCAACTCTTCGATTTCCGCCAGCAGGCCATAAAGGGCCTGACGCGAGAAGCTGTCGCAATCGAACGGAATCAACACTCGATCAGCGGCAATCAGCGCCGAAACCGCATAAAAATTCAAGGCCGGAGGGGTATCCAGGTAGATCCGATCGTAATCTTCACCCAGCTCATCCAGCAGTTTTCGCAGCTTGTTGATCTTGTGCTTGGCCTCAAGCTTGGGCTGCAAATCCGCCAATTCCGCGGTGGCGGTGACCACATGGAGGTTATCGAACGGCGTTTCGTAGATATCCACCTGGTTTTTCTTGGAAAACGGCCCCGAAGACAGGGTTTGCTTGAAAAAATCGGCGATACCCATAGGGATATCGTCGCCGGTCAGCCCGGTGAGGTACTGGGTTGAGTTGGCTTGTGCATCGAGGTCCACCAACAGGGTTCGATAGCCTTCGCTGGCGCTGACCGCCGCCAGGTTGCAGGCAATGCTGGACTTGCCCACACCGCCTTTCTGATTGAACACCACGCGCCGCATGGAAAAACCTCCGTGTATCAATGAATGTCCCGAGTGTAGAGGGCAAAAGCGCCTGTTAGCTACCTCGTTCATCCGTTCAGCCCTGCATGACACGCCGATACCAGGACCTCGCATACAAATGAAAGGGACGCGTCCGACGCCCCAACGAGCACCGCGTAAAGGACAATCGGCAAATCTCCACGACTGATTTGTAATCGACGTGCACAAATTTTTACCAAAATTTGCTAGAACCCCACGCCACCGGGATAATGCGCGCCATTCGGCCGTTGCTCCCTGTCCCGGTATTCGGGGCCAACAGCCGCACATGGAAGCCCGCAGGGGCGGGATAACGTCTCAGTGATCAACTTCAACATCGCCCAATGGCGCGCATGGGCTCCTGGCCTCGAGAGCGCGGATGCCTGGCGCACATGGTGCCTGGCCCCGGTGTTGCTGCCTGCCAGCGAAGCCTCCCCCGACGTGTCATTCCTCCCGGCCATGCAGCGCCGGCGCCTGAGCCGCTTGGCGCGCATGGCGTTCAGCGTGGGGTGGCCGCTGGCCGAGGGCCTGCAGGACCTGCCTTTGGTCTTTATCTCCCGCCACGGCGAAACCCCGCGCACCCTCGATATCCTCAGCGACCTGGCCAACGACCAGCCGTTGTCGCCCACCCAGTTCAGCCTGTCGGTGCATAACGCGGTGATTGGCCTGTGGTCGATCCTGCGCAATGAAACCAGCGAAATGACCGCCCTCGCCGCCGCCGGCGATGGCCTGGAGCATGGCCTGCTGGAAGCCGCCGCACTGCTCGACGAAGGGGCGCCGGCCGTGCTGCTGGTGATCACCGAAGAACAGCCGCCCGAAGCCTATGCCAGCTGGATCCACGACGTACCCTTCCCCTACGCTCTGGGCCTGTTGCTGACGCCGGGCGACGAGTGGCAGCTGGAACTCAGCACCGGCACTGTCCAACCCAGCACCGCCCAACCGTGGCCCCACGCCCTGAACCTGCTGCGCACCCTGCTGAACGGACAGGACGCCTGCCAACATGCCTGGAAGAACCGTGTATGGAACTGGCAACGCAAGCCCTGACCCGCAAACCGCGGGACGCCTACTACTGGCGCCTGTTCGCCACCGCCGCCAGCTTCGCGCTGTTCGGCCTCGGCGGGCTGTGCCTGCGGTTGCTGGTATTTCCGTTGCTCAGTTGTCTGCCGGGCAGCGCCGACACACATCAGCGCCGTGCGCGCCTGACCATCAGCAGGTTGTTCTGGCTGTTTATCCGCCTGATGCAACGCGCCGGCGTGCTGACCTACAGCGTCGAAGGTGCTGAAAACCTCGGCCGCCCGGGCCAGATGATCATCGCCAACCATCCGTCGCTGATCGACGTGGTGTTCCTGATCGGCCTGGTGCGCCAGGCCAACTGCGTAGTCAAGCAGAGCCTGTGGCAAAACCCCTTCACCCGTGGGCCTGTGCGTGAGGCCGGCTATATCAGCAATGATGGCAGCGCCGAAATGCTCGATGCCGCTGCCGATGCCCTGCGCGAAGGCCAGACCCTGATCATCTTTCCCGAAGGCACCCGCACCCCACCCGGCGCGGCACCCGCCTTTCATCGCGGCGGCGCCGCCATTGCACTGCGCGGTGCGACAATCATTACCCCCGTGGTGATCAAGGTCAACCCGACCACCCTGACCAAGGCCGAACCCTGGTACCGCATCCCCAAATGCCGCGTGCACTTCAGTTTGCGGGTGGGTGCCGATATAGAACCACAAGCGTTTGCCGCTCTTGGGCCTGCGCCCCAGGCTTCACGCAAGCTCAACGATTACCTGCACCACTATTTCATTAAGGAGCTCGCCGAAGATGAGCGACCAACAACGCCTTGAGCACGACATAAAAACGTTGATCATCGAGGCCCTGGGCCTGGAAGACATCAGCGCCGACGACATCGGCAGCGAACAAACCCTGTTCGGCGAAGGCCTGGGCCTGGACTCGGTCGACGCCCTGGAATTGGGCCTGGCGATCCAGAAAAAGTACGGTATCAAGATCGACGCCGACGCCAAGGACACCCGCAATCACTTCACCAACGTGGCCAGCCTTGCGGCGTTCGTCACAGCCAGACAGGCAGCTTGAGACCGTACCATGCAAACTCGTGACGATATTTTCAACACCCTGCGCGATGCCTTGGTGGAACTGTTTGAACTGCCCGCGGAACGCATCACCCTCGAGGCCAACCTGTATCAGGACCTGGAAATCGACAGCATCGATGCCGTGGACCTGATCGACCATATCAAACGCCAGACCGGCAAGAAGATCGCCGCCGAAGAGTTCAAGGCGGTGCGTACCGTGAACGACGTGGTAGAGGCGGTGTACCGTCTGGTCACGCCTGCCGCATGAGCCGGTTGATCGGCCTTGGCCTGTTGCTGGCAGGGCTGCTGTACCCCTTTGCGGTGTATTACGGCACCGAGCACTTCGCGCCATGGCAGTTCGGCCTGTTGCTGGGTAGCCTGTGGCTGCTGCGTGCACTCACTGCGGCTCGGCGCCCCGGCAGTCGCTGGATGGCCGTGACGGTGATTGTGTTCTGCCTGTTGCTGGCCTGGTTCGACAACCCGCAGTGGCTGCGCTGGTACCCTAGCCTGGTCAGCGCATTCATGCTGGCGCTGTTCGGCCTGAGCCTGAAGTATGGCCCGCCGGTGGTCGAGCGCCTGGCGCGCATGACCGAGCCGCAGTTGCCGCCCAAAGCGGTGGTCTATACGCGCCAGGTCACCGTGGTCTGGAGCGTGTTTTTTCTGTGTAATGGCCTGCTGGCCGCCGCCCTCACGCTGTGGGCGCCGCTGAGCTGGTGGACGTTGTACAACGGCTTGATCGCCTACGGGCTGATGGGGCTGTTGTTTGCCGTGGAATGGCTGGTACGACAAAGGGTTCGAGGCCGCGTATGAAAGGTTTGAAACTTGAGCACTTGCTGCTTGAGCCGCTGGAACAGCGCTGGGTGACCAGCGAGCCGCTGATGAATCATGCCCAGCTGTGGGCACACGCCCTGAGCCTCGCGGCGGGCCTGCAAGCGCGTGGCATCCAGCGTCTGGCTGTACATCTGGAAGACGCAGGCTTACTGGCGATTGCCCTGCTGGGCGCCTGGCGTGCCGGGGTCAGTGTGCTGCTGCCTGCCGACCTGCAACCCCAGACCCGCCAACGCTGGGACGACTCAGTGGATGCCTGGCTGGTTGAGCCGACTGATCTCGATACGTTGTACCAGGCGCCATTGAGCCCCGCCGCGCTCGACCTGGACACCTGCCGACTGAGCCTGTGCACCTCCGGCTCCAGCGGTGAGCCCAAGCGTATCGACAAAACCCTGCGCCAACTGGCCAACGAAGTCGAGGCCCTGGAGGCCCTGTGGGGCGCGGACCTCAAAGACGCCTGCATCATCGGCAGTGTCGCCACGCAACACATCTACGGCCTGCTGTTCCGCGTGTTATGGCCGTTGTATGCCGGGCGCCGCTTCGTGCGCCAGCAACTGGCCTTTCCCGAAGACCTGCAGCGCGCCAGCCGCGAACACCCGCAATTTGCCTGGGTGGCCAGCCCGGCGCTGCTCAAGCGCATGGGCGACAACCTCGACTGGCCCGCGTTGCGCCAGGTATCACGGGTGTTTTCGTCCGGCGGCGCCTTGCCCATCGAGGCGGCCGGCGAGCTTTACGATCGCCTGCAGCAATGGCCGACGGAAATCCTCGGCAGTTCGGAAACCGGTGGCATCGCCTGGCGCCAAGGCGCACAGCCGTGGGACCCCTTTGCCGATGTGCAACTGAGCCAGGATGCCGAGGGCGCCCTGCGCATTGCTTCGCCCTATCTGCCGGCCGGTCATATCGAACAGACCGCCGACGCGGCGCGGATCCACGCCGATGGCCGCTTTGAATTGCTCGGCCGCCTGGACCGCATCGTCAAGCTGGAAGAAAAACGCATCTCCCTGCCCATGCTGGAACAGGCACTGATGACCCACCCGTGGGTTGCCGAAACCCGCCTGGGCGTGGTGCAGGAAAACCGCGCATCCCTCGGCGCGCTGGTGGTGCTCAGTGCCGACGGCCTGCACGCCCTGCGCAACCAGGGACGTCGCACGCTGACCCAAACCCTGCGCCAGCACTTGAGCCAACATTGCGAGGCGCTGGCCCTGCCCCGCCGTTGGCGCTTGCTGCGCCAGTTGCCGCTGAACGCCCAGGGCAAGCTGCCCCAGGCCGACGTCACGGCCCTGTTGCTCGCCCCACGGCCAAAAACGCCGCACGTGTTGGAGCAAGTCGAAACCGACGGCGAATGGACCCTGCAACTGAGCGTCCCACCGGACCTGGCCTATTTCAGCGGCCACTTCCCCGCGACGCCCGTACTGCCGGGCGTGGTGCAGGTGGAATGGGCGTTCAACCTGGGCCAACAGCTGATGGACCTGCCCACGACGTTCGCCGGCATGGAAGTGCTCAAGTTCCAGCAACTGGTGCGCCCCGGTGACCAGATCGAGCTGCACCTGCGCTTCGACCCGGAACGCGGCAAACTGTATTTCGCCTACCGCAACGGCGTTGCCGCTTGCTCCAGCGGGCGCATCCAGCTGGTCACCGCCCATGCATAAGCCGTGCGCCCTGATCCCGGTCTACAACCATGAAGCCGCCGTGCCGGCCGTGGTCCATAGCCTGCTGGACAGTGGCCTGCCGTGCCTGCTGGTGGATGACGGCAGCAGCCCGGCCTGCGCGGCCGTATTGGCGCAACTGGCGACGCTGGAGTCGGTCACCCTGCTGACCTTGCCGAGCAACCAGGGCAAAGGCGGCGCGGTCATGGCCGGTTTTCGCGAGGCTGCACGCCTGGGCTTCAGCCACGCCCTGCAGGTGGATGCCGACGGCCAGCACGACCTGCGTGAAGTCGAGGCCTTCCTTGACGCGTCGCGCGCCCACCCAACGGCCGTGATCTGTGGCTATCCCGAATACGATGAAAGCGTGCCCAAGGGCCGCCTGTACGCACGCTACCTGACTCACGTCTGGGTGTGGATCAACACCCTGTCGCTGCAGATTCGCGACTCGATGTGTGGCTTTCGCGTGTACCCGCTGGCACCCACATTGGCCCTGATGGACTCGGCCTACATCGGCACGCGCATGGATTTCGACTCGGACATCCTGGTGCGCCTGGCCTGGCGCAACCAGCCGATGCGCTGGCTGCCGACCCAGGTGCATTACCCCGCCGACGGCCTGTCGCACTTCCGCCTGTTCCGCGACAACGTGCGTATCTCGGCCATGCATACCCGGCTGTTCTTCGGCATGTTGGTACGGGCACCGATCATCCTGTGGCGGCGGTGGCAGGCATGAACGACAGCCACAAACATTGGGCCGACCGCGAGGAGCGCGGCAGTTTCTGGTTGATGAAACTCACCGCTGTCGCCGCCAGGGTCCTGGGCCGTCGCCTGCTGAGCCCCCTGCTGTACGGCATCGTGTTGTACTTCTTCCTCTTCGGCCGCACGGCCCGCCAGAGTGCCTGGGAGTACCAGCAGCGCCTGGCGTACTGGAGCGGCCGCAACGAATTGCAACCCACCCATAAAAGCGTGTTCGGTCAGTTCATGGCCTTCGCCGACGCCTTGCTCGACAAGCTCGATGTGTGGAACGGCAAGCTGCGCATCGAACAGATCGAAATCGACGACCCGGCACAATTGCGTGGGCAACTGCGCGGCGAGCGCGGGCAGATGCTGGTGGGCGCACACTTGGGCAACCTTGAAGTGTGCCGCGCCCTGGCGGAGATCGGCGAGCAAGTCACCATGAACGTGCTGGTGCACACCAAGCATGCCGAGCGTTTCAATCGCCTGCTGGGTGAAGCCGGGGCGACCCATTTGCGTCTGATCCAGGTCAGCGAACTCGACCCGGCCACCATGCTGTTGCTCAGCCAGCGCCTGGACGAGGGCGAGTGGCTGGCGATTGCCGGCGACCGCGTGCCGCTGCACGGCGGGCGCAAGGTGCGGGTGGATTTCCTCGGCCAGGATGCCGCCTTCCCCCAAGGTCCGTGGTTGCTGGCCGGCCTGCTCAAATGCCCGGTCAACCTGCTGATGTGCCTCAAGCACGACGGCCGCTATCGCCTGACCATCGAGCCCTTCACCCAATTGATCGAATGGAAGCGCAGTACCCGCGAGCAGGTCATTGCCCAGTGGACTGCGCGCTACGCCGCACGCCTGGGCGAGTTCTGCCTGCAAGCGCCCCGACAATGGTTCAACTTTTACCCTTTCTGGAAGACCGATGACGACGCATCTTGAGCCGGTAACCTTTGGCGAACGCGCTCTGCGCATTGAAGACGTGCGAGCCCTGGCCAACCGCCAGGCGTCCACGCAGTTGCAGAACGACGCCGCGTATCGCCAGCGTATCGCCAAGGGCGCGCAGTTCCTCGACTCGCTGCTGGACAAGGAAGGCGTGATCTACGGCGTGACCACCGGCTACGGCGACTCGTGCGTGGTGGCGGTGCCGCTGCAACACGTCGAGGCGCTGCCCCGTCACCTGTATACCTTTCATGGCTGCGGGCTGGGCAAGCTGCTCGACGCCCAGGCCACCCGCGCAGTACTGGCTGCGCGGTTGCAGTCGCTGTGCCATGGGGTGTCCGGCGTGCGCGTCGAACTGCTGGAGCGCCTGCAGGCCTTTCTCGAACACGACGTACTGCCGCTGATCCCGGAGGAAGGCTCGGTGGGTGCCAGCGGCGATCTGACCCCGCTGTCTTATGTGGCGGCGACCTTGTCCGGCGAACGTGAGGTGATGTTCCGTGGCGAGCGCCGCCAGGCTGCCGACTTACACCGCGAACTGGGTTGGACCCCGCTGGTATTGCGCCCCAAGGAAGCCCTGGCGCTGATGAACGGCACCGCCGTAATGACCGGCCTGGCCTGCCTGGCCTTCGCCCGCGCCGACTACCTGCTGCAATTGGCCACACGCATTACCGCGCTGAACGTGGTGGCGCTGCAAGGCAACCCGGAGCACTTCGACGAGCGTCTGTTCGCCGCCAAACCGCACCCGGGGCAGATGCAAGTGGCCGCCTGGCTGCGCAAGGATCTGGCAATCGATGCGCCGACCGCGCCGCTGCACCGCCTGCAAGACCGCTATTCGCTGCGTTGTGCACCCCACGTACTCGGCGTGCTGGCCGACAGCCTGAGCTGGCTGCGCGCGTTTATCGAGACCGAGCTGAACAGCGCCAACGACAACCCGATCATCGACGCGCAAGAAGAACGTGTACTGCACGGTGGGCACTTCTACGGCGGGCATATCGCCTTTGCCATGGACAGCCTCAAGACCCTGGTGGCCAATGTCGCCGACCTGCTTGACCGCCAGCTCGCACTGCTGGTGGACGTGCGCTACAACCATGGCCTGCCGAGCAACCTGTCCGGCGCGCCGGCCGACCGCGCCATGCTCAACCACGGCTTCAAGGCCGTGCAGATCGGCAGCAGCGCCTGGACCGCCGAAGCGCTGAAAAACACCATGCCGGCCAGCGTGTTCTCGCGCTCCACCGAGTGCCATAACCAGGACAAAGTGAGCATGGGCACCATCGCCGCCCGCGACGCGATCCGCGTGCTGGAGCTGACCGAACAAGTCGCCGCCGCGACCTTGCTCGCCGCCAACCAAGGCGTATGGCTGCGCGCCCAGGCAGAGGAGGCACGGCCGCTGCCGCCGGCCCTGGCCGCCATGCACGAGGAACTGGGCAAAGACTTCCCGCCGGTCATCGAGGATCGAGCCTTGGAAGGCGAGTTGCGCCTGTGCCTCAAACGTATCGCCGAGCAACACTGGAGGCTGCATGCGTAGCCAGGGCGTGTTGCATTGCGACACTGAAATCCTCGTACCGTTTTTCGACATCGACACCATGCATGTGGTCTGGCATGGGCATTACGTGAAGTACCTGGAAGTGGCGCGTTGTGCGTTGCTGGACAAACTCGGGCACAACTACACCCAGATGCAGGCATCGGGCTACGCCTGGCCGGTGATCGATATGCAACTACGCTACGTGCGCGGCGCCACCTTTGGCCAGACCCTCAATGTGCGCGCCAGCCTGGTGGAATGGGAGAACCGCTTGAAGGTCAACTACCTGATTACCGACCTGGCCAGCGGCGAGCGCATGACCCGCGCCAGCACCGTGCAAGTGGCCGTGGAAATCGCCAGCCGCGAGATGCAGCTGGCCTCGCCCAAAGTCTTCACCGACGCCGTCGAGAGGGCCCTGCAATGAGATCCCCTGTAGGAGCCAGCTTGCCGGCGAAAATCGTCAACGTGAATACGGGCTGCCTGACACTGCGCCGCGCCCTCAGGTTTTTCGCGAGCAAGCTCGCTCCTACAGGGGTTGGGTTGCTGCTAAGCCTGAGTGCTCATGCTTTTGACCTGCAGCAGCTAAGCGAGCAGTTGGCAAAACCATCGGTGATCCACGGCAGCTTCACCCAGGAAAAACACCTGCGCGCCCTGCCCCAGCCGCTGATCAGCAAAGGCACCTTCGTGCTGGCCAAAGACCACGGCCTGCTGTGGCTGCTCAAAACCCCGTTGCAACAGGACTACCGCATCAGCGCCCAGGGCATTGCCCGCCGTGACGCCGGTGGCTGGCAACTGCTGCCGAACAAGAGCGCCGGGGCCGAGCAGAACCGGTTGTTCCTTGCGGTGCTGCAGGGCGACAGCAGCGGCTTGCAGCGCGACTTTGAACTGCAACTGCAAGGCGAAGCCAAGCAGTGGAAGCTGACGCTGGTTCCACGCTCGTTGTTGCTCAAGCAAGTGTTCACCCAGATCAACATTGACGGCGGCGAACTGGTGCAGACCATCCAGTTGCTCGAAACCCAGGGTGACAGCACCGTGCTGCGCATGCAGGACAGCACTGCAAGCCTGCCCCTGACTGACGCGGAGCAACACGACTTTGCCCAGTGAGCGCCTGCTGCCGCGCCTGTTCCTGATCCTGCTGGTGGCCGTGCTGGCCGTGGCCGGCTGGCAGTGGCGCCACGGTGCGCCGCTGTCGGCCAACCTGATGGAACTGGTGCCGGGCAACACGCCGGATGCCCTCGAACTGCAAGCCGAGCAGCGCATGCAGGAACCGTTGAACCGCGAGATGCTGGTGCTGGTGGGGCATACCGACCGCCAGCAAGCGGTGAACGTAGCGCAGCAACTGGGCGAACGCTGGCAGGCCAGCGGCTTGTTTGAAAAGGTGCAATGGAACCTGCAAGCCGACTTGCCGGCACTGCGCGAACAGCTGCTGCGCGGGCGGCTGGCGATGCTCGCGGCCAAGGATCGCGAGCAACTGATCGACCATCCCGACGCGTTTATCCAGCAGCGCGTGCAGGCCCTGTTCGACCCCTTCACCGGGTTCAGCCTGGTGCCGAGCCAGGACGATTGGCTGGGCCTGACCGGGCGCATCCAGAGCAGCCAGCCGCAACATGGCTCGGTGCAACTGGATATCGGCAGCGGCGCGCTGATCGCCGATGCCGACGGCAAAAGCTGGGTGTTGCTGCGTGCGCGCACCACCGGCAATGCCTTCGATATGAAACTACCGCTGCAAGTGGCGGATCTGCTCAAGGCCAGCCGCCTACAGGCAGGCGAACACGGCGCGCAACTGCTCGCCGCCAGCGGCCTGCTCTACGCGGCCAATGGGCAGCAGCAAGCCACACGGGAGATCACCTGGGTCGGCGGCGGCGCCACCTTGGGCATCCTGTTGTTGCTGTTGTTGGCATTCCGCCGCTGGCGCGTACTGCTGGCGTTTGTCCCGGTGCTGGCAGGCATGCTGTTTGGCGCGGTGGCCTGTGTCGCGCTGTTCGGCCACATGCATGTGATAACCCTGGTGCTGGGCTCCAGCCTGATCGGCGTGGCGGTGGATTACCCGCTGCACTACCTGTCGAAAAGCTGGAGCATGCGCCCGTGGCGCAGTTGGCCGGCGTTACGCATCACCCTGCCCGGGCTGAGCCTGAGCCTGGCCACCAGTTGCATCGGTTACCTGGCGCTGGCCTGGACGCCCTTTCCCGCCTTGACACAAATCGCAGTGTTTTCCGCCGCCGGGCTGGTGGGGGCGTATCTGTCGGCCGTGTGCCTGCTGCCGGCGCTGCTCAAGAACGTGGAACTGCGCCCCGCGCAGTGGCCGCTGCGTATTGCCGAGGTGTTGTGGCAAGCGCGTACAGCGCTGCTCAAACACGTACCGAGCCCGGTGTTGTTGGTACTGCTGTTGCTGTTTTGCGCCGGCGGCCTGTGGCACCTGAGCAGCAAGAACGACATCCGCCAGTGGATCGGCGCACCGCCGCAACTGCTACAGGAAGCCCAGGCCGTGGCGCGCATCACCGGTTTTCAGCCAACCAGCCAGTTCTTCCTGGTGCGGGCAGAGAACCAGCAGCAGTTGCTGGAACGCCAGGCCGCATTGGGCCAGCGCCTGGATCAACTGGTAAACATGAATAAGCTCCAGGGCTACCTGGCGCTCAACCAACTGGTCAATCTGCCCGCCGAACAGCAAAAACTGCGCGAGGGACTGAACAACCTGGCGCAGCATTGGCAACCGCTGCTGGACCTCGGCATCCCGGCGAGCGCCCTGCAGGCCGAAGTCACGCAGTTGCAGGCGTTGCCTACCGAAGACATCGATGCGGCGCTCAAGGGCCCGCTGGCCGAACCCTGGCGCACCCTTTGGCTGGGCCCGGTGGACGGCGGCGTCGCGGCGATGGTCAGCCTGCAAGGCTTGAACAACGCGGCGTTGCTGCGCGTACAAGCACAGGATTTGCCCGGCGTGCAGTTGGTCGACCGCCTGGGCGACCTGAACCGAGTGTTTGCCGACACGCAGGTCAGCGCCGCCGAATTGAAACTGATGTCCTGCGTGCTGATCGTGTTGCTGCTGATCCTGCCGTTCGGTTTCGGCGGTGCCTTGCGCATTGTCGCCCTGCCGTTGCTGGCGGCCCTGTGCAGCCTGGCCAGCCTCGGTTGGCTGGGCCAGCCGCTGACCCTGTTCAGCCTGTTCGGCCTGCTGCTGGTCACGGCCATCAGCGTCGACTACGCCATCCTGATGCGCGAGCAGATCGGCGGCGCGGCCGTGAGTCTTCTGGGGACGCTGCTGGCCGCGCTGACGACATGGTTGTCGTTCGGCCTGCTGGCGGTGTCCAGTACACCGGCCGTGAGCAATTTCGGCCTGTCGGTCAGCCTGGGCCTGGCGTTCAGCTTTATGCTGGCGCCCTGGGCCGGGCAACACAAACATGCCTTATGAATACCGTTATCGCCAAAGTGGCAAGGAGCCCTCGTGCCAATAGTTGAAATGGAACGTCGCCAGGTGGTCGTGATCGGCGCCGGACCATCCGGGGCTATCGCCGCCGCGCTGTTAAAGCGCAACGGGCATGACGTATTGATCATCGAGCGCCAGCATTTCCCACGGTTCTCGATTGGCGAAAGCCTGCTGTCCCACTGCATCGATTTTATCGAAGAAGCCGGCATGCTCGACGCCGTGCAAGCAGCGGGTTTCCAGGTGAAAACCGGTGCGGCGTTCGCCTGGGGCGAGCGCTACAGCGCGTTTGATTTCGGCGACACCTTCAGCAACGGCAAGCCGACCACCTTCCAGGTGCAGCGCGGCGAGTTCGACAAGTTGCTGGCCGATCAGGCCGCACTGCAAGGCGTGGACATTCGCTACGGCGAAACCGTCGCGGGTGTGGACTTGAGTGGCGAGTGCCGCTACCTGCATATCCGCCGGGAGAACGGCAGCGAGTACCACGTCAAGGCCAGATTCGTGCTGGATGCCAGTGGTTATGGCCGCGTGTTGCCGCGCCTGCTGGAACTGGAAGCCCCTTCGAACTTTCCCTTGCGCCAGGCGGTATTCACTCACGTCGAGGACCGCATCACGCACCCAGGTTTCGACCGCAGCAAAATCCTCGTGACCACCCACCCGACGAAGCGCGATATCTGGTTCTGGACCATCCCCTTCAGCAACGGGCGTTGTTCAGTCGGCGTAGTGGCGGCCAAACAACACTTTGACGGCCGTGACAGCGACCTCGACGCGTGCCTGCGGGGCTTCATCGATGAAACCCCGAGCCTGCGCGGCGTACTGCAAAACGCCGTCTGGGACACGCCGGCACGGACCATCGGCGGTTACGCGGCCAACGTCACAACCCTGCACGGGCCGGGCTTTGCGCTGTTGGGCAATGCGGCGGAGTTCCTCGACCCGGTATTCTCCTCCGGCGTAACCATTGCCATGCGTTCGGCGAGCATGGCGGCGGGTGTGCTGCATCGCCAATTGAAGGGCGAAACCGTCGACTGGCAAACCGAGTTTGCCGAGCCGCTCAAGCGCGGTGTCGATACCTTCCGTTGCTACGTCGAAGGCTGGTATGCCGGAACGTTCCAGGACGTGATCTTTCATCCGGGCAGCTCACCGGAGATCCGTCGGATGATCAGCTCGATTCTCGCCGGTTATGCCTGGGATGAACGTAACCCGTTTGTCAGCGAACCCAAGCGGCGCCTGCGGATGTTGTCGGAAATTTGTGCGAGTGAAACGGTATGACCACCCAGTACCTGAGTAAGAACTACGTCGAAGAAACCCGGTTCGGTTTCTGGTTCCTGCGCAGCCACACCTGGCAACACCATGTGTTGCGCGTGGCGATCAATGACCTGCGCAGCTTGTTCAGCGAACCGTTGCCGGTGGCGCCGGTGTTGCTGGACGCCGGTTGCGGCCAGGGCAAGTCGTTTCGCTATTTGCAGCAGGTCTTTGCGCCCGAGCGCCTGATCGGCCTGGATGCCGACCCTCACAGCCTGGCGCTGAGCCAGGCCGAAGCCGCCCGCCAAGGCCTGGCGGTGGAACTGATCGGCAGCGACTGCGCGACCCTGCAGGTGCCGGACGAAAGCGTCGACATCCTGTTCTGCCACCAGACCTTTCATCATCTGGTCGAACAGCATCGCGCACTCAAAGAGTTCTACCGAGTGCTCAAGCCCGGTGGTTACTTGCTGTTTGCCGAGTCGACCGAAGCCTACATCGATACCTGGGTGATCCGCTGGCTGTTCCGTCACCCGATGCACGTGCAGAAGAGCGCCGAAGAGTACCTGCAGATGCTCCGCGAACAGGGCTTTGAATTTGGCCCGCAGAACGTCTCATACCCCTATCTGTGGTGGAGCCGTGCCAGCGATTTCGGCCTGCTCGAACGCTGGGGCCTGCGCAATCCGCCGCCGGTGGGCCAACGTGAGGAAACGCTGGTCAACTGCGTAGCGCGTAAACCTCTGGCGAGTGCCACCCCATGATCCGCCTGTTGCTGATCGGCTGCCTGTTGCTGCTGAGTGCCTGCGCCAGCCAGCCGCCGCTGCCGGCGAAAACCCCGGCGTTGAGCTTGCCGATGCAACTGCATGTACAGCGCCGCACGGGCGGCCAGACCCAGGACTGGTTGCTGGTCATCCAGCGTGAAGGCAGCGCGATTCGCTGGTCGATGATGGACCCGCTGGGCATTCCCCAGGCCCGCCAAAAACTGGTCGATGGCCAGTGGCAGGCCGATGGTTTGCTGCCGCCCAACCCTCAGGCGCGGGAGCTGTTCGCTGCGCTGCTGTTTGCCCTGACGTCGGCCGATGACGTGCCTGCGCTGTACCCGAGCGCCCAGGCGAGGGACCTGACGCGTACGCTGCCGGGGCACTGGCAAATCGTGTATCAGTCTTCCGAGGTGTTCAGTGTGAACATGAATGGGCAGCCGTTGAGCTATCGCATCACACCGCTTGGGGTAGGCCGATGACGGCCTATCTGAATGCGCTCGGCGTGATCTGCGCGCTGGGGCGCGGCCAAGCCGAAGTCAGCCGCAGCCTGTTTGCCGGCGACTGCTCGGGCATGCGCGCCGAGAGCGGCTGGGTGCCGGATCGCGTGCTGCCGGTAGGCGGCGTGCGGGGTGAGCTGGCAGACATTCCCGCAGCGCTGGGCGCACAAAATAGCCGTAACAACCAACTGTTGCTGGAAGCGGCGCTGCAGATTGAAGACGAGATTCGTCAGGCGATCCACACCCACGGTGCAGCACGCGTGGGTGTCGTGTTGGGCACCAGCACGTCGGGCATCGATGAGGCCAGCCGCGGTATCGCCCATTACCTGCGCAATCAGCAATTCCCCGGCGACTATGACTACCAGCAGCAGGAGCTCAGCGCGCCGGCGAATTTCCTCGCCGACTGGCTGCACTTGAGCGGCCCGGCCTATGTGATTTCCACAGCCTGCACGTCCAGTGCCCGTGCGCTGGTCAGTGCCCAGCGACTGCTGGACCTGGGCGTATGCGATGCGGTGATCTGCGGCGGCGTCGACAGTCTGTGCAAGTTGACGCTTAACGGCTTCACCGCGCTGGAAGCGGTGTCGAGCGAACGTTGCAATCCATTTTCGGTAAACCGTAACGGCATCAACATCGGCGAAGCGGCGGTGCTGTTCCTGATGAGTCGCCAGCCTGCGCCCATCGCGTTGATCGGCAGCGGCGCCAGCTGTGATGCCCACCACATTTCCGCCCCCGAACCCTCCGGCAAAGGTGCGTTGCACGCCATGCGCAAGGCCCTGGCCAGTGCGAAACTGGCGCCGGAACAGATCGGCTACCTGAACCTGCACGGCACCGCCACTCTGCACAATGACGCCATGGAGAGCCTGGCCGTGGCCAGCCTGTTCCCCCAGGGTGTGGCCTGCTCGTCGACCAAACCCATGAGCGGCCATACCCTCGGCGCAGCCGGTGCATTGGAAGCGGCCTTCTGCTGGCTGAGCCTGGCTCACGGTGCAGTGCCGCCGCATGTGTGGGATGGCCAGGCCGACCCGGCATTGCCGGCCTTGCAATGGGCCGCAGCAGGCGACACTTTGAAAAAACGCTGCCTGATGAGCAACTCGTTTGCCTTCGGCGGCAATAACATCAGCCTGATAATCGCAGAGGCCCCATGATCGATTGGCCACTCGCCGAACTGCTGCCCCATGCGGGCGACATGATCCTGATCGACCAGGTGCTGTCGTTCGATGAAGAGCAGGTCCACACCCGTGTCACCGTCAAGCCCGGCGGTTTGTTCAGCCGCCCGGACGGCAGCCTGCCGGCCTGGGTCGGCATCGAGCTGATGGCGCAGAGTGTCGCCGCCTATGCCGGTTGCCGGGCACGCCGGAAAGGCGAAGCCGTGGAACTGGGCTTCCTGTTGGGCACGCGTAAGTTCGAGTGCAACGTGGAGCACTTCCCCGCAGGCGCAGAGCTGCGCATCCACGGCCTGCGTTCCCTGGAAGACGATAACGGCATGGGGGTGTTCGAATGCCACCTGACCGGCGACGGTATCCAGGCCAGCGCCCGCTTGAACGTATTTCGACCGCCCCAGGCGGCCAACTATTTAGATGAATCTAAGGACGAAACGCCATGACTGAATCCGTACTGGTCACCGGCTCCAGCCGTGGCATCGGCCGCGCCATTGCCTTGCGCCTGGCCCAGGCCGGGCATGACATCGTGCTGCATTGCCGCAGCGGCCGGGCCGAAGCCGATGCGGTGCAGGTCGAAATCCAGGCCCTGGGGCGCCAGGCGCGGGTGCTGCAGTTCGATGTGGCGGACCGCGCGCGCTGCAAGCAAATCCTGGAGGCGGACGTGGAGCAGCATGGCGCCTATTACGGCGTGGTACTCAACGCCGGCCTGACCCGTGACGGCGCGTTCCCGGCCTTGTCCGAAGACGATTGGGACGTGGTGATGCGCACCAACCTCGACGGTTTCTACAACGTATTGCATCCGGTGATGATGCCGATGATCCGCCGTCGTGCGGCCGGGCGTATCGTGTGCATCACCTCGGTATCGGGGCTGATCGGCAACCGTGGCCAGGTCAACTACAGCGCCTCGAAAGCCGGCCTGATCGGCGCAGCCAAGGCACTGGCCATCGAGCTGGGCAAACGCAAGATCACCGTCAACTGTGTGGCTCCCGGCCTGATCGACACCGCGATGCTCGATGAAAACGTGCCGGTTGAAGAGCTGATGAAGATGATCCCGGCGCAGCGCATGGGCACCCCGGAAGAAGTCGCCGGTGCGGTGAATTTCCTGATGTCGGCCGAAGCCGGCTACATCACTCGCCAGGTGCTGGCGGTGAACGGAGGCCTGTGCTGATGAAGCGTGTCGTCGTCACCGGCATGGCCGGCATGACCTCCCTGGGCAGCGATTGGGCCACCATCTCGGCCAACTTCCGCGCCAACCGCAGCGGCATCCGGCGTATGGATGAGTGGGACCGCTTCAGCGAATTGAATACGCGCCTGGCCGGGCCGATTGACGATTTCGTCGTGCCCGCCCACTGGACGCGTAAACAACTGCGCAGCATGGGTCGCGTCTCGCGCCTGGCGGTGTGGGCCGCCGAGCAGGCGTTGAAAGACGCCGGTCTGCTGGGCTACGAGTCGATCAAGGACGGGCGCATGGGCGTGGCCTGCGGCTCGTCCACCGGCAGCACCGATGAGATCAAGGCGTTTGGCAATATGCTGCTCAATTCGGTGGCCGAAGGGCTGAATGCCAACTCCTATGTGCGCATGATGCCCCACACCACTGCGGCGAATATCAGTATCTTCTTTGGTCTCACCGGGCGGTTGATCCCCACGTCCAGCGCCTGCACCAGCGGCAGCCAGGGCATTGGGTATGCCTATGAAGCGATCAAGTTCGGCCGCCTGCCGATGATGCTTGCCGGCGGCGCCGAAGAACTGTGCCCCACCGAAGCCATGGTATTCGACGCACTCTATGCCACCAGCCTGAAAAACGATGCCCCGCAGACCAGCCCAAGGCCTTACGACAGTGGCCGCGACGGCCTGGTGATCGGTGAGGGCAGCGGCATGCTGGTGCTGGAAGAATTGGAGCACGCCCTGGCGCGGGGGGCACACATCCACGCAGAGATCGTCGGCTTCGGCAGCAATGCCGACGGCCAGCACACCACCCGCCCCGAACAGAAAACCATGCGCCGCGCCATGGAGCTGGCCCTGGAAGATGCCGGTCTCACCCCGGATGCCATCGGCTACGTCAACGGCCACGGCACTGCCACCGACCAAGGCGACATTGCCGAAACCCTGGCCACCAGCAGCCTGTTCGGCAGCCGCATGCCCATCAGCTCACAGAAAAGCTTCCTGGGCCACACCCTGGGCGCCTGCGGTGCGTTGGAGTCGTGGTTCAGCATCGAGATGATGAATCGCGACCAGTACGTACATACCTTCAACCTGGACGTCGTCGACCCGCAATGCGGCGAGCTGGATTACCTGCAAGGCGGTCTGCGTGAGATGCACCACGACTACGTGATGAACAACAACTTTGCCTTTGGCGGCGTTAACACATCGCTGATTTTCCGCCGCTGGTCCTGACTTTTTAATCGATTGGAGAAAACGGAATGTCCTCCCTGCTACGCGCCACCCTGATCACCCTGGCCCTGCTGAGCACTGCCGGTTGCACCAGTAAACCGGTACTCAACACCCAGCACGATTTGGTAGCCGGCCCCCAGGTCAGTGAAGAGCAAGTCAAACAGGTCATCGTCAACGCCCTGCAAAAGCGCGAATGGACAGTGCAGCGCCTGAGCCCGCAGTTGGTGCAGGCCGAGATCACCGTGCGCAACCAGTTCTACGCACAAATCGATATCCGCTACACCCGCAACAGCTACGCCATCACCTACCGCGACAGCCGCGACCTGGGCTACAAGGACGGCAAGATCCATCGCAACTACAACCGTTGGGTGAGCATGCTGGATCGCGACATTCTGGCGGGGTTGCGGGGTGCGGGGCTGCAATAAACCCAATAACGACAAAGGGCGCCTTACGGCGCCCTTTTCACAAACAGGTTGGCTTGTCATCGCCGCTTCCTGCCTGGCTCTGCGATGGCTGGTTGCCCAGGATCCACAGAGTCTCACAAGCCCCTTTCGGGAACTTGATCAGTATGCCTGAAAACCGCCTTACGGCAACTCGTGGCAGAGTGCCGTTCATCCCTCAGAGCAACCCCAGCGCACTGCGTACCGCCGCTTTTATCGCTAGAAACTGATCAGACGTGAGTTCGGCGATTTTGTAAGTCCGTTTGCCATGGCGGTCCTTACCTTTGATGCGATCGAGCCTGCCCAAGCTGACGGTCGCCACAATGTCACATTTTGCCCAACAGATAGGACTTGCGCCTTGAAGATGACTATCAAGCTGCAGGTGGTGATCCAGAATCGTCTGAGGTGCAGTGGTGCTCAATGGCACCACTGTCACCAACAACTTATTGGTTCGGTGCTTGCGTATCACAATGACCGGGCGGATTTTTATGATTTCCGGGACCTCATAGCCTCGAAAATCACAAATCAACACGCTGCCCTCCTTGGGCTGATAGAGAAGTGCCATCCATACCACTCGCTAGAGAAAAAGCGATTCTGCGTAACTTCCCCGCGAATAACTAAGCCCCTTGCGTTACCTGATATGTGAAAGCGCCTACGCGGTCCCCTTACGCGTCAACAACTCCACAAACGCTTTCGCCATCGGGCTCTGCGCGCCTTTGCGCTGCACCAGCCATACTGCCGTCACCGCCTCTTGATCCAGCAAGGTGCGATACACCACGCCATCAATGCGGATGCGCTGGTAAGAGGCCGGCAGCACCGACACGCCGAGCCCCGCCGCTACCAGGCCGATGATGGTCATCGCCTCCCCCGCCTCCTGGGCGAAGTGCGGGCTGAAACCGGCGTCACGCGCCAGATTGAGCAGTTGAGCGTAGAGACCGCTGCCGTAGGTCCGCGGGAAAAACACAAACGGCTCCTGCGCCAACTGTGCCAGGTGCAAGCCGCGCTCACTGCCGTCCACCAGGGGATGCCCGGCATTCAGCACGGCCACCAGCGGCTCGCGCATCAATTCAATGACCCCCAGCGAGTCGGGCAACGGCAGCGGGCGCATCAACCCCACCTGGATCGACTCATCCACCAGCGACTCGGCCACTTCGGTGCTGCTCATTTCCTGCAAATTCAGGTGCACCGCCGGGAACGCCTGGCGAAACGCAAAGATCGCCTGGGGAATGCTGGAGTTGAACGGCGCCGATGAGGTAAAGCCGATCTTCAGTTCTCCCAGCTCACCTGATTGCGCGCGCCGCGCTACATCGGCGGCTTTGTCGACCTGAGCCAGTACCAGCCGCGCCTCTTGCAGGAACAACCGTCCGGCCTCGCTCAACTCAACCCGACGATTAGTGCGCTCGAACAAACGCGCCCCCACTTCCTGTTCCAGCGCCTGGATCTGCTGGCTCAGCGGCGGCTGCGAGATGCCCAGTACCTGTGCGGCGCGGCCAAAATGCAGTTCTTCGGCGACGGCAATGAAGTAGCGCAAATGACGTAATTCCATGCAAGCCTCATTAGGTCGTAAAAGCTCTCAAACAGGTCGAACAATATATTGGAAAGAATCATTAGCCAGCTATATTCTTTTTTGCATTGCCAGTCCTGGCAGGCTTTCGCTTCCCGAGGTCCCTGTGAAATCTGCTGTCGCGCCATTCGCTCAAGAACGCCCACCCACCGCCCTGGATGAGGTGGTCGCCCAGCTCAACGACGAGTACATCGAAAAAGGCACGCCGATGTTCATGCGCACCGTGCTGGCGCTGTTCTCCGGTGGTTTCGCGACCTTTGCCCTGCTGTATTGCGTGCAGCCGATGATGCCGGCGTTGTCCCATGAGTTTTCCATCAATGCGGCGCAAAGCAGCCTGATTCTGTCGGTGTCCACGGCGATGCTGGCATTCGGCTTGCTGATCACCGGGCCGATCTCCGATAGGCTGGGGCGCAAGCCCGTGATGGTTTCAGCGCTGTTCTGCGCCGCACTGGCAACCATCGCCAGCGGCTTGATGCCGACGTGGGAAGGCATCCTCCTGATGCGTGCGCTGGTGGGGTTGTCATTGAGCGGCCTGGCGGCGGTGGCGATGACCTACCTGAGCGAAGAGATCCATCCGCAGCACATTGGCCTAGCCATGGGCCTGTACATCGGCGGCAACGCGATTGGCGGCATGAGCGGCCGCCTGATCATCGGCGTCCTGATTGACTTCGTCAGTTGGCATACCGCGATGCTGATCATTGGCGCCCTGGCGCTGATGGCGGCCACGGTGTTCTGGAAAATCCTTCCCGAGTCGCGCAACTTCCGCGCCACCAGCCTCAAGCCCCGCAGCCTGCTGGATGGTTTTGTCATGCACTTCAAGGACGCGGGCTTGCCGTGGTTGTTTCTCGAAGCCTTCCTGCTGATGGGCGCATTCGTGACGATGTTCAACTACATAGGCTATCGCTTGCTCGACGACCCGTATGACTTGAGCCAGGCCGTGGTCGGCCTGCTGTCGCTGGTGTACCTCTCGGGCATCTACAGCTCGGCCAAAATCGGCTCCCTGGCCGACCGCCTCGGCCGCCGCCGCGTGTTATGGGGCACTATCGTATTGATGCTCGCCGGCATGCTCCTGACGCTCTTCACCCCGCTGTGGCTGGTGGTGCCCGGCATGCTGGTCTTCACCTTCGGCTTCTTCGGCGCCCACTCGGTGGCCAGCAGCTGGATCGGTCGCCGTGCGGTAAAAGCCAAGGGGCAGGCGTCTTCGCTGTACTTGTTCTGCTATTACGTGGGATCGAGTGTTGCGGGGACTGCGGGAGGGTTCTTCTGGCACTTTGCGGGCTGGAATGGGATTGGCGGGTTTATTGTGGCGCTGCTGATCGGTGCGTTGCTGGTGGCGTTGAAGCTGGCGAAATTGCCGCCGCTGGGGAATGTGAAGGTCTGACACGATAAGGTGGAAAGTGGGAGGGGGCTTGCTCCCGATAGCGGTGTGTCAGTTTCAGTATTTGTAACTGAACCACCGCTATCGGGAGCAAGCCCCCTCCCACATTTTTTGCATGTTACTCGTGGTACTGCGCCGACAACTCGTGCACCGCACGCAGGAACGCGCCGGCATGCTCCGGGTTCACTTCCGGCGTGATGCCGTGGCCGAGGTTGAACACGTGGCCGGTGCCCTTGCCATAGCTGGCCAGGATGCGCCCGACTTCGGTGCGGATCGCTTCCGGCTTGGCGTAGAGCACGGTCGGGTCCATGTTGCCTTGCAGCGCAACGCGGTTGCCCACGCGCTGCCGGGCTTCGCCCAGGTCGCAGGTCCAGTCCAGGCCCAACGCATCGGCGCCTGCATCGGCGATGCTTTCCAGCCACAGGCCGCCGTTCTTGGTGAACAGGATGACCGGCACCTTGCGACCCTCATGCTCACGGATCAGGCCGCTGACGATCTTGCGCATGTAGGCCAGGGAGAACTCCTGGTACGCCGCCGCAGACAGGTTGCCGCCCCAGGTGTCGAAGATCTGCACCGCTTGCGCACCGGCCATGATCTGGCCGTTGAGGTAGGAGGTGACCGACTGCGCCAGCTTGTCCAGCAGCAGGTGCATGGCCTGCGGGTTGTCGTAGAGCATGGCCTTGGTCTTGCGGAAGTCTTTCGACGAGCCACCTTCGACCATGTAGGTAGCCAGGGTCCACGGGCTGCCGGAGAAGCCGATCAGCGGCACGCGGCCATTGAGCTCGCGGCGGATGGTGCTGACGGCGTCCATCACATAACCGAGGTCTTTGTGCGGATCAGGAATCGGCAGGGCTTCGATGTCGGCCAGGGTGCTGACGACTTTCTTGAAACGCGGACCTTCACCGGTCTCGAAGTACAGGCCTTGGCCCATGGCGTCGGGGATGGTGAGGATATCGGAGAAGAGGATGGCCGCGTCCAGTTCCGGGTAGCGGTCCAGAGGCTGCATCGTGACTTCGCAGGCGAACGCGGGGTTCATGCACAGACTCATGAAGTCGCCGGCATTGGCGCGACTGGCGCGGTATTCCGGCAGGTAGCGACCGGCTTGACGCATCATCCAGACAGGCGTGACGTCTACGGGTTGCTTGAGCAGGGCACGAAGGAAACGGTCGTTCTTGAGGGCAGTCATGTCGGCATCCGCAAAAAAAGTGCGGGCATTTTCTCAGAGCGCAACGCAAAAGGCACGGAATGCGCCGTGCCTTTTATCTATCGGGTCAATTTGTCGCGGATATGATCGTTCCCACGCTCCGCGTGGGAATGCATCCTGTGACGCTCCGCGTCACGCTTCAAGCAGACGCGGAGCGTCCTGGGCGGCATTCCCACGCAGAGCGTGGGAACGATCATTAGACCTGCAGGTAGTCCAGGATCCCTTCGGCGGCATTGCGGCCTTCGAAGATCGCGGTGACCACCAGGTCAGACCCACGCACCATGTCGCCGCCGGCAAAGATTTTCGGGTTTCGATCGTTCCCACGCTCCGCGTGGGAATGCATCCTGTGACGCTCCGCGTCACGCTTCAGAGCAGACGCGGAGCGTCCCTGACGGCATTCCCACGCAGAGCGTGGGAACGATCATTAGACCTGCAGGTAGTCCAGGATCCCTTCGGCGGCGTTGCGGCCTTCGAAGATCGCGGTGACCACCAGGTCGGAGCCCCGCACCATGTCGCCGCCAGCAAAGATTTTCGGGTTGCTGGTCTGGTGCTTGTACTGGCCCTGCTCCGGGGCTACGACGCGGCCCTGGCTGTCGGTCTGGATCTGGAACTGCTCGAACCACGGCGCCGGGCTTGGACGGAAACCAAAAGCGATGACCACGGCGTCGGCCGGGATGATCTCTTCGGAACCCGGGATCGGCTCGGGACTGCGACGGCCACGGGCGTCAGGCTCGCCAAGACGCGTCTCGACCACCTTCACGCCTTCGACGCGATCTTCACCGACAATCGCAATCGGCTGGCGGTTGTAGAGGAACTTCACGCCTTCTTCCTTGGCGTTCTTCACCTCTTTGCGCGAGCCCGGCATGTTGGCTTCGTCACGGCGATAGGCACAGGTCACCGACTTGGCGCCCTGGCGGATCGACGTACGGTTGCAGTCCATCGCAGTGTCGCCACCGCCCAGCACTACGACCTTCTTGCCTTTCATGTCGACGAAATCTTCCGGTGACTTTTCAAAGCCCAGGTTGCGGTTGACGTTGGCGATCAGGAAGTCCAGAGCGTCGTAAACGCCTGGCAGGTCCTCACCGGCAAAGCCGCCCTTCATGTAGGTGTAGGTGCCCATGCCCATGAACACGGCATCGTACTCTTCGAGCAGTTGCTCCATGGTCACGTCTTTGCCGACTTCGGTATTGAGACGGAACTCAATGCCCATGCCGGTGAACACTTCGCGACGGTTGCTCAGTACGGTTTTTTCCAGCTTGAACTCGGGAATGCCGAAGGTCAGCAGGCCGCCAATTTCCGGGTTCTTGTCGAACACCACCGGGGTCACGCCGCCACGCACCAGCACGTCGGCGCAACCCAGGCCAGCAGGACCGGCACCGATGATGGCGACGCGCTTGCCGGTCGGTTTGACCTTGGACATATCCGGACGCCAGCCCATGGCGAACGCGGTATCGGTGATGTACTTCTCCACCGAACCGATGGTCACTGCGCCGAAGCCATCGTTAAGGGTGCACGCGCCCTCGCACAGACGGTCTTGCGGGCACACCCGGCCACACACTTCCGGCAGGGTGTTGGTCTGGTGCGACAACTCGGCGGCGGCGAGGATGTTGCCCTCGGCCACCAACTTGAGCCAGTTGGGAATGAAGTTGTGCACCGGGCACTTCCATTCGCAATACGGGTTACCGCAACCCAGGCAGCGGTGGGCCTGGTCGGCCGAGTGCTGGGGTTTGAAGGGCTCGTAGATTTCCACGAACTCTTTCTTGCGTTGACGCAACAGTTTCTTCTTCGGATCTTTGCGCCCGACATCGATGAACTGGAAGTCGTTATTCAGACGTTCAGCCATGTTAAAACCTCATCAAACTCTTCAGGCGCATATCACTGCGGGTTGGCACGGATGCTGGAAAGCAACGATTTCAGGTTGGCAGCCTTGGGCTTGACCAGCCAGAAACGTCGCAGGTAATCATCGAGGTTCTCGGCGAGGTTACGACCCCATTCGCTGCCGGTTTCCTCAACGTACTCGTCCAGCACGTGTTGCAAGTGGTTCCGGTAGGACTCCATGGCTTCGCCGCTGATCCGCTGGATCTCGACCAACTCGTGGTTGACCTTGTCGACGAAGGTGTTGTCCTGGTCGAGCACGTAGGCGAAGCCGCCGGTCATGCCCGAACCGAAGTTGTAACCGGTCTTGCCCAATACCGCGACGAAGCCCCCGGTCATGTACTCGCAGCAGTGATCGCCAGTGCCTTCCACCACAGTGTGGGCACCCGAGTTACGCACGGCAAAACGCTCGCCGGCAGTACCGGCGGCAAACAGCTTGCCACCCGTGGCACCGTACAAGCAGGTGTTGCCGACAATGGCACTGTCCTGGGTCTTGTAGACGCTGCCTTTGGGCGGAACGATCACCAGCTTGCCGCCGGTCATGCCCTTGCCCACGTAGTCGTTGGCGTCGCCTTCCAGGTACATATGCAGGCCGCCGGCGTTCCACACGCCAAAGCTCTGGCCTGCCGTGCCCTTGAAGCGGAAGGTGATCGGCGCTTTCGCCATACCCTGGTTGCCGTGCTTGCGCGCGATTTCGCCGGAGATGCGTGCGCCGATGGAACGGTCGCAGTTGCAGATATCCAGCGCGAACTCACCACCGCTGGCGTCATTGATCGACGAAGCGGCCAGTTCGACCATCTTCTCGGCCAGCAGGCCCTTGTCGAACGGCGGGTTGCGGTCCACACCGCAGAACTGCGGCTTGTCGGCCGGGATGTGATCGCTGCCCAACAGCGGCGTCAGGTCCAGGTGATGCTGCTTGGCGGTCTGGCCTTCGAGGATTTCCAGCAGGTCGGTACGCCCGATCAGCTCCTCCAGCGAACGCACGCTCAGCTTGGCCAGCCACTCACGGGTCTCTTCGGCCACATAGGTGAAGAAATTCACCACCATGTCGACGGTGCCGATGTAGTGATCCTTGCGCAGCTTCTCGTTCTGCGTCGCCACGCCGGTGGCGCAGTTGTTCAGGTGGCAGATGCGCAGGTATTTGCAGCCAAGGGCAATCATCGGCGCGGTACCGAAGCCGAAGCTTTCGGCGCCGAGGATCGCGGCCTTGATCACGTCAAGGCCGGTCTTCAGGCCACCGTCGGTCTGTACCCGCACCTTGCCGCGCAGGTCGTTGCCGCGCAGGGTCTGGTGGGTTTCAGCCAGGCCGAGTTCCCATGGAGCGCCCGCATACTTGATGGAAGTCAACGGCGAAGCACCGGTACCGCCGTCGTAGCCGGAGATGGTGATCAGGTCGGCATAGGCCTTGGCCACACCGGCAGCGATGGTGCCCACGCCGGCTTCTGCCACCAGTTTCACCGAGACCAGGGCCTGCGGGTTGACTTGTTTCAGGTCGAAAATCAGCTGCGACAAGTCTTCGATTGAATAAATGTCATGGTGCGGCGGAGGCGAAATCAGCGTGACGCCCGGCACCGCATAACGCAGCTTGGCAATCAGACCGTTGACCTTGCCGCCCGGCAGCTGGCCGCCCTCACCGGGCTTGGCGCCCTGGGCTACCTTGATCTGCAGCACTTCGGCGTTGACCAGGTATTCCGGGGTTACGCCGAAACGGCCGGTCGCCACCTGCTTGATTTTCGAGCTCTTGATCGTGCCGTAGCGCGCCGGGTCTTCACCGCCTTCGCCGGAGTTGGAACGCGCACCCAGGCGGTTCATGGCTTCGGCCAGGGCTTCGTGAGCCTCAGGCGACAAGGCGCCCAGGGAAATACCGGCGGAGTCGAAGCGCTTGAGGATCGATTCCAGTGGCTCGACTTCGTTGATGTCCATCGCCGTGTCCAGGGTTTTCACCTTGAACAGGTCGCGGATCATCGACACCGGGCGGTTGTCCACCAGCGCGGTGTATTCCTTGAACTTGGCGTAGTCGCCCTGCTGCACGGCGGCTTGCAGGGTGTTGACCACATCCGGGTTGTAGGCGTGGTATTCGCCACCGTGCACGAACTTGAGCAGGCCGCCTTGCTGGATCGGCTTGCGCGCACTCCAGGCTTCGGTGGCCAGGGCTTTCTGTTCAGCCTCGATGTCGACGAAGCGCGCGCCCTTGATACGACTTGGCACGCCACGGAAGCTCAGTTCGCAGACTTCTTCGGACAAACCGATGGCTTCGAACAATTGAGCGCCGCGGTACGAGGTGACGGTGGAGATGCCCATCTTCGACAGGATCTTCAGCAGGCCCTTGGTGATGCCCTTACGGTAATTCTTGAACACCTCATAGAGGTCGCCCAGTACTTCACCGGTGCGGATCAGGTCGCCCAGCACTTCGTAGGCCAGGAACGGATACACCGCCGAGGCGCCGAAACCGATCAGCACCGCGAAGTGATGCGGGTCGCGGGCGGTGGCGGTTTCCACGAGGATGTTGGAGTCGCAGCGCAGGCCTTTTTCGGTCAGGCGGTGGTGTACCGCACCGGTAGCCAGCGAAGCGTGGATCGGCAGTTTGCCCGGCGCAATGTGGCGGTCGGTCAGTACGATCTGGGTGCGACCGGCGCGCACAGCCTCTTCGGCCTGGTCGGCAACGTTGCGCACGGCGGCTTCAAGGCCGAGGCTCTCGTCGTAGTTCAGGTCGATGATCTGGCGGTCGAAACCCGGACGGTCCAGGGTCATCAACGAGCGCCACTTGGCCGGGGACACCACTGGCGAACTGAGGATGACGCGGGAGGCGTGCTCCGGCGATTCCTGGAAGATATTGCGCTCGGCCCCGAGGCACACTTCCAGGGACATCACGATGGCTTCGCGCAGCGGGTCGATCGGTGGGTTGGTCACCTGGGCGAACTGCTGGCGGAAATAGTCGTACGGCGTGCGCACACGCTGCGACAGCACGGCCATCGGCGTGTCGTCGCCCATGGAGCCAACGGCCTCGTAGCCTTGCTCACCGAGCGGGCGCAGCACCTGGTCACGCTCTTCGAACGTGACCTGGTACATCTTCATGTACTGCTTGAGCTGGTCGATGTCGTAGAAAGCCGAACCGTGGTCGTTGTCTTCCATGGTCGCCTGGATGCGCAGGGCGTTCTTGCGCAGCCATTGCTTGTACGGGTGACGAGACTTCAAGCGGTTATCGATGGCATCGGTGTCGAGGATCTGCCCGGTTTCGGTGTCAACGGCCAGGATCTGGCCAGGGCCTACTCGACCCTTGGCGATAACGTCTTCCGGCTTGTAGTCCCACACGCCGATTTCCGACGCCAGGGTGATGAAACCGTTGGTGGTGGTGACCCAGCGCGCCGGGCGCAGACCGTTACGGTCGAGCAGGCACACCGCGTAGCGACCGTCGGTCATGACCACGCCGGCCGGGCCGTCCCACGGTTCCATGTGCATCGAGTTGTACTCGTAGAACGCACGCAGGTCCGGGTCCATGGTCTCGACGTTCTGCCACGCAGGCGGAATGATCATGCGCACGCCACGGAACAGGTCGATGCCGCCGGTGACCATCAGTTCGAGCATGTTGTCCATGCTCGAGGAGTCGGAGCCCACGCGGTTGACCAGCGGGCCGAGCTCTTCCAGGTCCATCAGATCGTTGGCGAACTTGGTGCGACGGGCCACGGCCCAGTTGCGGTTGCCGGTGATGGTGTTGATCTCGCCGTTGTGGGCGAGGAAGCGGAATGGCTGGGCCAGCGGCCATTTCGGCAGGGTGTTGGTAGAGAAGCGCTGGTGGAACACGCAGATTGCGGTTTGCAGGCGCTCATCACTCAGGTCAGGATAGAAGGCGGTCAAGTCCGCCGGCATCATCAGGCCTTTATAAATAATGGTCTTGTGGGAAAAGCTGCAGATGTAGTGATCGGTGTCGGCGGCGTTGGCCACCGACGAGCGACGACGCGAGGTAAACAGCTTGATCGCCATGTCCTGGTCGCTCAGGCCATCGCCTGCGATGAACACTTGTTCGATCTGTGGCAGGCGCTCCAGGGCCAGTCGGCCGAGTACGCTGGTGTCGATCGGCACCTTGCGCCAGCCGACGAGTTGCAGGCCGGCAGCCAGGATCTCGCGGTTCATGTTCTCGCGAGCGGCTTCGGCTTTGACCGGGTCCTGGTTGAAGAACACCATGCCCACGGCGTATTGCTTGGGCAGGTCGACTGCAAATTGCTCTTTGGCGACGGCGCGCAGGAACTGGTCGGGCTTTTGAATCAGCAGGCCGCAACCGTCACCGGTTTTACCGTCGGCGTTGATCCCACCGCGGTGGGTCATGCAGGTCAGGGCCTCGATGGCCGTTTGCAGAAGGGTATGACTGGGCTCGCCCTGCATATGGGCTATCAGGCCGAAACCGCAGTTATCCTTGAATTCATCGGGTTGGTACAGACCTGCTTTCATAGACACTTTCTCACCAGGCTGCCTCTTATATCGAGGCAAATTTCTTTTCAATTCAACCGGTTACCTTCCACGTCGAACGTACGCCGACTTAGCGGGGGCAAAAGGGAGGTCATTGTACACACCGACACAGACGCTCACAAATTTAGCGACGAAATGTCGCAAATCTATGTCGCATTTATGAAAGGTTTAAAGCGATATGCTGTGCTAGTCAAAACTTTTTTAATTCTGACCGCTACGACTCAAAAGCTACTGTGACGCAGACACCACAAAGCGCGCGGTCCCGGGAGGAACTGCACGCACTTGCGGTTATTTTTTGAGGTGCCGGGAGGGCGGCCTGGGTAAGGCCACCGGATCTTCAGCGAGTTGCCGCCAGTTCCTGTTGGACGCTGGCAACAGTGCGAGGCCAAGGTTTACCAGCCTGAACCTTCGCTGGCAAGGCTTTGATAGCAGAATCAGCTGCGGCGCGGCTTGGGAAGCTGCCGTAGGTGATCACATAGAGAGGCTTGCCGTTGAGCACTTTCTTGAAATAACGGTACTCGCCGCCCTGCTCCTTCACGAACGCCTGGGCGTTGGCTTCGGAACTGGTGCCCAGGATCTGTACCACGAAGTGGCCAGCAGGCTGGCTGGTGTACCAACTGCTGCCGGCTGCGGCCGGGGCTGCCTTGGCAACGGTGGCGGCAGGCTTCTCGACCGGCTTGGCCACTGGCGCAGGCTTGGCAGCCGGAGCGGGTGCTACAGGCTTGGCCACGGGGGCTGGTTTGGCCGTGGCCACGGTCGGAGCCGGGGTCGGTGTCGGCTTGGCAACCGCAGCCGGCTGGCCCGCTGGCACGCCCGCCGGCGGTGCAGTAGTGGTCACGGTCGGAGGTGTGGCGCTGGAACCTTCCACCGGCACGCCGTCGTCGCCTTCGGAGATACCACCGGCCTCTTCGGCAAGTGGCCCGCGCATCACTGGCTGGCCAACCATCGGCAGATTGGTCGGTTGGCCAGAGTTGGCGAACTCGACGTTTGGCGTGGGCTTGCCCAGTGGCAGTTGCGCCTGCTCAGTTGGCGCGCCGGCAGTGGCGGGGGCCTTGCTACGGCCTGGAATCAACCAGGCGGCGGCTACGGCGACCACCACAACGGCGGAAATAGCCAATACGTGCTTCTTAGGCATAGTGAACCCCATCTTTGGACGCTTAACCGCAGAGCGGCTGGCAATCATGGCTTCGATCATGGCATCCCGGGCGACCTGGTTGATGGTGCCTGGCCAGCCGTCGGAGCTTTCGTGAATATCAGAGATCTGTTGAGCGGAGAAAAGTTCGATACCGGCCCCGGCGCCTTCGAGACGTTGAGCCAGGTATTCGCGGGTTTCCTCTTCCTCGTAGGGCTGCAATTCGATGACGTGGAACAGTTCCTGATCGCCACTGATCTGCTCCAGATCGGCGATCAACGACGACTCACCAAACAGGAACACATGGGGACGACCTTCGGGTGTCCCCGCGGCCAGCGCCAGCAGCGCTTCCAGGGCGGACTCGTCGAGCTGCTCGGCGTCATCCACCAACAGGTAGACTTCCTGACCGGTCAGGCCCAGTTGCACCACCTGCTTGAGGATCGCGTTCGGCTCGGCGGTGGGCACGTCCAGCGCCTGGGCCACCTGGCGCAGCACGCCCGCCGCATCACCGGCGCCACGGGCCGACACCACCACGCTCTGCACCGTCTGCTTGTTGGTGCTGGCTACCAGCGCCTGGCGCAGCAAGGTCTTGCCGCTGCCCAACGGGCCCGTCACTACCAGCAACAGCTGGCTGTAGCGTGCCAGGTGATGCAACTGACCAAGCACCGGCTTGCGCTGCGCCGGGAAGAATTTGAAACCAGGCACCCGTGGAGCAAAAGGGTCATGGCTTAGATGGTAATGGCCGAGGAACGCCTCGTCGGCATGCAAACTAGTCATCGGGATCTTATTAACCTTTCAGCTGGGCCAGGGCGCGGTAATCCGCTCCCAGCGTGGCCTGTAAAATCTCTTTCGGATAATCGTCGGTCACTACCGCTTCGCCCATATGGCGCAGCAACACCAGTCGCAGTCGACCGTCGATCACTTTCTTGTCTATAGCCATATGTTCGAGGAAGTCCGCCTCGGTCATCTCCTCAGGCGGGATGACCGGCAAACCCGCACGCTGGAACAGGCGGATGCCACGATCACGCTCCTGGGCACTGATCCAGCCCAGGCGTTGCGACATTTCCAACGCCATCACTGTGCCAGCCGCTACGGCTTCCCCATGCAACCACACACCATAGCCCATGTGTGTCTCGATCGCATGGCCGAAGGTGTGACCCAGGTTCAACGTGGCACGCACACCGGACTCGCGCTCATCGGCATTGACTACCAGCGCCTTGGCGGCGCAGGAGCGGGATATCACTTCGGTCAATGCCACCTGGTCAAGATTGCGCAAGGCATCGACGTGTTCTTCCAGCCAGGTGAGGAACGGTTCGTCGCAGATCAGCCCGTATTTGATGACCTCCGCCAGGCCGGCCGACAGCTCTCGCGGCGGCAAGGTGTTCAGCGTCGCCGTGTCGATCAGCACGGCATTCGGCTGGTAGAACGCGCCGACCATGTTCTTGCCCAGCGGATGATTGATGCCGGTCTTGCCACCCACCGACGAATCGACCTGGGACAGCAAGGTGGTCGGCACCTGGATAAAATCCACGCCACGCTGGTAGCAGGCAGCTGCAAAGCCGGCCATGTCGCCGATGACGCCGCCACCCAGGGCGATAACAGTGGTGCGCCGATCATGGCGTGCAGTGAGCAGGCCATCGAAGATCAACTGCAGGGTTTCCCAGTTCTTGTGGGCTTCGCCGTCAGGCAAAATCACGGAGATCACCGAGTACGCCGCCAGGCTGCGGCTCAGACGCTCAAGATACAACGGCGCGACCGTTTCATTGGAGATGATCGCCACTTGCCGCCCGGCAATATGCGGTGCAAGCAACTCCGGCTGGTCCAACAGACCTTCGCCAATATGGATCGGGTAGCTGCGCTCGCCTAGATCGACCTTAAGTGTCTGCATGTGTCCCCGCGTTGAAGATGTATTGACGTCCGCTGATGTCAAGATCCGACGTCGACTGATGGCTCTACGCCACACCTTGGAAGGGAATGACGCGCCGCCGAGAATAGCGCATTTCGGGCCTGGCTTTAACGGGGTGGCAGCCGTTGCAAGCGCTCAAGAATGTCGAGCACCACCATCCGGGGCGGCCGTTCATCGGTTTCCACCACCAGATCGGCGATTTCCCGATACAGCGGATCGCGCAACGCCAGCAAATCCCGCAGGGTCTTTGCCGGGTCGGCTGTGCGCAGCAACGGGCGATTGCGGTCGCGAGCGGTGCGGCCTACTTGCTGCTCCACCGAGGCATGCAGGTAGACCACCCGGCCACCGGCATGCAGCGCACGGCGGTTTTCATCGCGCATCACGGCGCCACCACCGGTGGCCAATACTACGCCGTCGCAGCCGCACAGTTCGGCAATCATCGCCTGCTCGCGGTCGCGAAAGCCCAGCTCGCCTTCCTTATCGAAGATCCATGGGATATTGGCACCCGTGCGCAATTCAATTTCCTTGTCGGAATCTTTGAATGGCAGGCGCAGCTCTTTGGCCAGCAAACGGCCGATGGTGCTTTTTCCAGCCCCCATCGGTCCTACAAGAATCAAATTTCGCACAGAATCAACGACTCACAGCAATCGCCTGGTTATTCATAATACGCGGAGTCAGGAATACCAGCAGCTCGGATTTTTTCTCCGCCAGCACATCGCGCCGGAAAAGGCGGCCAAGATACGGCACATCGCCCAAAAATGGCACTTTATCTACCACTTTGCTTTGGGTATTGGAGAAAACCCCGCCAATCACGATGGTCTCGCCATCCTTGACCAACACCTTGGCATTGACCTCGTTTTTCTTGATAGGCGGCACATCGTTGAGTTTGTTCAGATAGTCCGGCTCATCCTTGGTGACCTTGACCTCCATGATGACCCGGTCATCCGGAGTGATTTGCGGGGTCACTTCCAGGGACAACGAAGCCTCCTTGAACGACACCGAGGTGGCGCCGCTGGAGCTGGATTCCTGATAGGGAATCTCGGTGCCTTTGAGGATGCGCGCAGTTTCCTTGTCGGCGGTCACCACTTTGGGCTGAGAGACGATTTCACCGTTGCCGGTTTTCTCCATGGCCGTCAGCTCAAGATCCAGCAACAGGTTGTCGGTGATGTAAGCGATACCCAAGCCTGACGTCCCCGTCAGCGAGCCCAGGTCGACAAAGGGCGACGTGGGTGGCTCTTGCGGCGGCTCGGTACCTTCAGGCAGCGGTTTGCGAATACCGCCGGCGCCCCAGTTCCCCCGGCTGAGCCCACCGCCCCAACGCGCGCCCAGGCTTTTGTCATAATCGACATTGGCCTCGACGATCCGCGCCTCGATCATGACCTGCCGCACCGGAACATCGAGTTGCGCCACAATGCGCCGCAACTCCTCCAGCCGCTCCCCGGTCTGGTAGGCAATGATGTTGTTGGTGCGGTCATCCACCGCAACCGAACCACGCTCATCGGTAGTGCCTTCGAGCCCGTTGACGGATTGGAACAGCTTGGCCAGGTCTGCCGCCTTGGCGTAGTTGACCTGCAACAACTCTCGACGCAACGGTGCCAGTTCAGCCATCTGCCTGCGCGACTCCAGCGTCAGCAGCTCGCGAGCAGCCAACTCATCGGCAGGAGCGACCAGCAATACGCCGGCCTTCAGCCGTTTATCCAAGCCTTTGCTGTGCAATACCAGGTCGAGTGCCTGATCCCAGGGCACGTCCTTGAGCCGCAAGGTGATCGAGCCTTGCACTTCGTCGCTGGCCACAAGATTGAGGCCGGCAATGTCGGCAATTTGTTGCAGCACTGCGCGCAGTTCGATGTTCTGGAAATTGAGGTTCAGTTTTTCGCCGGAATACGCATCCGAAGCGATCTCCCCGGGAGGGGGCAGCTGGATCAAGTCCAGGCGATTGGGCACAGCAGCAGCCATCGGTGTCGTGAACGCTATCCATAGCGCCACACCGAAGGACAAGAAAGTCCTTTTCATTGATTGATTCCGTTATGAGTTGACGTTCAGCTTCAAGGTTTTTGGACGCTCCAGCCATGCGCCGTGTCCATCGGGAAATAGCTCGACAAGTTCGATGTGCCCCTCATGAATAGCCCTGACCCGGCCATGGTTCTGCCCCAGGTAGTCGCCCACCGCCAGTCGATAGACCTCTGACGCGGCCCGTAGCAAGGCAAAGACCTGTCCGCCACGGGACAGCGTGCCGACCATTTCGAACTGATCGGTGGCCAACCCTTCCAGCTTCCCCCTGCTACGAGCGGGATCCGGCGCGAGCGCCGGCTGACCGGAGATCCAATCGTTCTGCGAGGCGGGAGGCAGGAACGGATCGCGCCGGGCTGATGAGTCGTAGGCAAGGCGCGCCTCAGAATCGAGCGACAGCTTGCCGAGCGATTCGCCGCGATAGGCTCTGGCCAGCAGCTCGAGATGCAGCAAGGCGCCATCCGGGCGAAGCGCTACATCATGCACAGTCACGATCCTCGACAGCCCACCCAAGGCCGCCACGAACATCGCCAGGTCGTGGTAAGCCCCACTGGCGCCGATCTGCACGGGTTGTTCAATGAGAAACGCGCGCGGTTGCTCATCCAGGACCGTGATGCCCTCCACCACCAAGCCATTGCTCGCCGCCAGGCGAGTGATGTCTTCAAGCAAGCCAGGCACCTCGGGCTGGCCGGGAATCGCCCCCAGTACCGCCGCTGCCTTGTGCTCCATCGCGCTGAATTGTTGGGCACGTACCTCCAGGCCCGCAGCCAGGTCCGCCCGTTGCGCCAGCTGTTGTTGCAGCGCCGTTTCCCGCGTTTCAAGTACGCGCAATCGCTCCCGCGAGGGGCTCAGGAGCCAGGCGTCTCCCACCACCAGCAGCAGGCCAGCCAATGCGCAGGCGAGCAGGGCTTTGCCAGGCCAGGGCCATGTTGCAACGTTGTGAGTGAGTGCGTAAAAGTCGAGCCTGGGCAGGCTCATGGTTGCGCCTCGGTGGTTTCCCCCTGACGCACCATCAATTGGAACTCATTGTCGCCGCTCCCGGCATCCGCACGTACCCGCTGGAGCCGCGTGGCATGAGTACCCTGGGAGGCTTCCAGGCGACGCATCAACTGGGCGATGTCTTCACTGGTTTCTGCGCTGCCGCTGACGCTGATGGTATCGCCGTTCGCCAGCACTTCATGCAGCCGGACGCCATCCGGCACTGCACGGGCCAACTGGTCAAACAGCTGGGCACTGGAAGATCGAGCGTCATGCAGATCCTGCACAACCTTCATGCGTTCCGCCAATTGCTGGCTTCGCTCCTGCAACTCGTCGATGGTCTTGATACGCGCGTCCTGAGCGGCGATTTCCCTGCCCAAATGTTGATTGCGCGTCACTTGCCGGTCTATCGCCCGGTCGATCACCTGATCGGCCAACCACACCGCAGCGAATGCCACACAGGCGAACGCCAGCAGCAGCATCAGCAAATACTTGCGCCGCCGCTGTGCCAGCGCCTGGCGCCAAGGCAAAAGATTGATTCGTGTCATTCAGCGAAACTCCTCAGGGCCAATCCGCAAGCCACTCCCAGCGCCTGGGCATCCACGGCCCATTGTGCACCATCGACTCGATGACCCGGCATGAAGCTGGCGAAATCCTGACGGCTCGCACGCTCCAATGCAAATCCCTCGATATCCACCACCCGCGGCACAAGCCCGGCAAGGGCCAGGACCTCCTCGCGCGCCTTGACCTGTTCCTTGAGACAGGCCGCCAACAACACCTCGACCCTGTGCGGGTCTTGCGCCGAAGGGCCACGCACCTGAAAGTCGATAGCCACGTCGTCCAATGGGTAAGGAATGTATTGGTCGGCCTCCATCTGGATCATCCAGACCATCTCCTCATCACTGAGCCCCGCGTCCATTTCGATCACCCGCGTGATCACCGAAGGTCCAACCACGGCGACCGCAGCCTGGCGCACCGATGTCCGCAACCGCACCAGAGCCTGGCGCAGCGCCTGCCCTATACCCTCAAGGTCAAGCAATGTGCCGTCGACCACCGCATGCGCCGGCAGTGCCTGCGTGGCGTAGCCCTCGACGGTATAGCCGGCGCTTGAACGGCCCAGCTCGACCAGCTTGATGCCGCTGTCATGAATATCGACGCCGAGGACGGTGTCGACTTTTCGCCTGAAAAATCCCTTTTTCATAAAACTCCCCAAAACTTTGCCGGTCATACCGGCAGTCATACCCTCTGGTTACCGCCGGCGTTCATGCATTCGGTCGACTTGTTTGAGTGGCGCGAATGACGCCCCAAGCCGAAAATGCTTTAATGCCCAGCGTTTTTTCCCGCTTTTTATCTGCAGCTCGGGTCGATCCATCGTTTGCCATGCATGCCCCGACGCGTAACCCATTCTTTTCTCTGGAAATCCAAAAGCCTTGATTCGTCTGCTGAAGTTTTTCGGGTACTCCATTGTCGCGATCGTCTGCGGGCTGCTGCTCGTACTCAGCGGTGCCTACCTCTACCTTAGTCCGGGTTTGCCCTCCGTAGAGGCGCTCAGAAGTATCCAGTTGCAGATTCCTTTGCGGGTCTACAGCAGCGATGAAAAACTGATCGCGGAGTTCGGCGAAATGCGCCGCACCCCCATCCGTTTCGCCGACATTCCACCCAATTTCATCAGCGCGCTGCTGTCGGCGGAAGACGATAATTTCGCCAACCACTACGGTGTCGACCCCAGCAGCCTGGTACGTGCGGCCACACAGCTGGTCAAAAGCGGACACATTCAATCCGGTGGCAGCACCATCACCATGCAGGTGGCGAAGAACTTCTTCCTTACCAGCGAGCGCAGTTTTTCGCGCAAGGCCACCGAGATCCTGCTGGCCCTGCAAATCGAACGTCAGTTGACCAAGGACGAGATCCTCGAGCTGTACGTCAACAAGATCTACCTGGGCAACCGTGCCTACGGGATCGAGGCGGCTTCCCAGGTCTACTACGGCAAGTCGATTCGTGACGCCAGCCTGGCGCAGATGGCCATGATTGCCGGCCTGCCGAAGGCCCCGTCGCGCTTCAACCCGCTGGCCAACCCGGCGCGCAGCAAAGAGCGTCGCGACTGGATCCTGGGCCGCATGTACAAGCTGGGCAAGATCGACCAGGCCGCTTACGAAAGTGCCGTGGCCGAGCCGCTGAACGCCAGTTACCACGTGCCGACGCCGGAAGTGAACGCTCCGTACATCGCCGAAATGGCCCGTGCCGAAATGGTCGGCCGTTATGGCAGCGACGCGTATACCGAAGGTTTCCGCGTCACCACGACCGTGCCGAGCAACCTGCAGGAAATCGCCAACCAGTCGGTACATGAGGGCCTGATCACCTACGATCAACGTCACGGCTACCGTGGCCCCGAGTCGCGCCTGCCCGGCAAGACCCTGAGCGCCTGGACCGCAGAATTGGGCAAGCAACGCACGATCAGCGGCCTGGAGCCGGCCATCGTCACTCAGGTGAAGAAAGATGGCGTGCAAGTCCTGACGCGCACCGGCGAAGCACATGTGGCGTGGGACAGCATGAAGTGGGCGCGCCCGTTCCTGAACACCAACAGCATGGGCCCGATGCCCAAGCAACCGTCGGACGTGGCTCAGGTGGGTGACTTGATCCGCGTGCAACGCCAGAAGGATGACAGCCTCAAGTTCAGCCAGGTGCCGGTGGCGCAAGGCGCGCTGGTGTCCCTGGACCCGCAGAACGGTGCAATCCGCGCCCTGGTCGGCGGCTTTGCCTTCGAGCAGAGCAACTACAACCGTGCCACTCAGGCCAAGCGCCAGCCAGGTTCGAGCTTCAAGCCATTTATCTACAGCGCCGCGCTGGACAACGGCTACACCGCCGCCAGCCTGGTCAACGATGCACCGATCGTGTTCGTCGACGAGTACCTGGACAAGGTCTGGCGCCCGAAGAACGACACCAATACCTTCCTCGGCCCGATCCGCGTGCGCGAGGCGTTGTACAAGTCGCGTAACCTGGTGTCGATCCGCCTGCTGCAGGCAATGGGCGTCGGCAAGACGATCGACTACATCACGCGCTTTGGCTTCAACAAATCGGACCTGCCACCTAACCTGTCCCTGGCCCTGGGCACCGCCACGCTCACGCCAATGGAGATCGCTACCGGCTGGAGCACCTTTGCCAACGGTGGCTACAAGATCACGCCGTACCTGATCGACAAGGTCGAAAGCCGCAATGGCGACACCCTTTTCACTGCCAACCCACCACGCGTGCCGGGTGATGTCGTCAATGGCGTGGCCGCCCCGGACGGCATCGCGGCCCCCGGCAATGGCGGTATCACCATCGAGCCAACCCCAGGTGCTGCGCCCGTCGCCAGCACTGCGGCACCGGCCGAACCTCAGGCACCTGCCGTTGCGCCGCGCGTGGTGGATGGCCGCACCACCTACATCCTCAACAGCATCCTTGAGGACGTGATCAAGAAGGGCACCGGCCGTCGTGCACTGGCCTTGGGCCGTGCGGATCTTGCGGGCAAGACCGGTACCACCAACGAATCCAAGGACGCCTGGTTCTCAGGCTACAACGCTGATTACGTGACCACCGTGTGGACGGGCTATGACCAGCCGGAAAGCCTGGGCCGCCGTGAGTTCGGCGGTACCGTGGCGCTGCCGATCTGGATGAGCTACATGGGCGCCGCCTTGAAGGACAAGCCGTTGCACACTCAAGCCGAACCGGAAGGCATCCTCAGCCTGCGGATCGATCCGATCAGCGGCCGTGCGGCCTCGCCTAGCACGCCGAATGCGTACTTCGAACTGTTCAAGAGCGAAGACACGCCGCCGTCGGTCAACGAGCTGGGTAATGGCGTCGCCCCAGGCAGCCCACTGCCGGCGGATGAAGGCGCGCCGATCGATCTGTTCTGACCCATGAGGGGCTGAGCATGAAGACTTTGTAGGAGCGAGCAAGCTCGCTCCTACAAACGGCGACTTACACCTCCACCTTTGAGCCACAAAAAAGCCCCGACTCGCGAGAGCCGGGGCTTTTTGTTGGTGCGCTACAACGGCTTAGCCGTTGAACACATCATCCACGCTTTTGAGCGGGTAGTGCTTCGGATACGGCAGGGTTGCCACGCCAGTCTCGATGGCGGCCTTGGCCACGGCATCGGAGATCAGGGTGATCAGGCGCTTATCCATTGGCTTGGGAATGATGTACTCACGGCCGAATTCCAACTTGATGCCGCCGTAGGCGTCACACACTTCCTGAGGTACCGGCAGCTTGGCCAGTTCACGCAGGGCGTTGGCAGCAGCCACTTTCATCTCTTCGTTGATGCGCTTGGCGCGAACGTCCAGGGCACCACGGAAGATGAACGGGAAGCCCAGTACGTTGTTGACCTGGTTCGGGTAGTCCGAACGACCGGTAGCCATGATCACGTCGTCACGGGTGGCGTGCGCCAGTTCCGGGGAGATTTCCGGGTCCGGGTTGGAGCAGGCGAACACGATCGGGTTGGCCGCCATGGACTTCAGGCCTTCGGCGCTCAGCAGGTTCGGGCCGGACAGGCCAACGAACACGTCTGCACCGTTCAGGGCGTCAGCCAGGGTACGTTTGTCGGTAGCGTGGGCAAACATCGCCTTGTACTGGTTCAGGTCGGTACGCTCGGACTGAACCACGCCCTTGCTGTCGACCATGAAGATGTTTTCCAGCTTGGCGCCCATGCTCACCAGCAACTTCATGCAGGAGATGGCCGCAGCGCCGGCGCCCAGGCAAACGATCTTGGCATCAGCCAGGGTCTTGCCGGCGATTTCCAGGGCGTTGATCATGCCGGCCGCGGTAACGATCGCGGTGCCGTGCTGGTCATCGTGGAATACCGGGATGTCACATTGCTCGATCAGGGCCTTTTCGATCTCAAAGCACTCAGGTGCCTTGATGTCTTCCAGGTTGATGCCACCGAACGTGATGGAAATGCGCTTAACGGTGTCGATGAAAGCCTGTGGGCTTTCGGAATCGACTTCGATGTCGAAAACGTCGATGCCGGCGAAGCGCTTGAACAGCACGCCCTTACCTTCCATGACTGGCTTGGAAGCCAATGGGCCGAGGTTACCCAGGCCAAGAATCGCGGTGCCATCGGAAATCACTGCAACCAGGTTGCCTTTGCCGGTGTACTTGTACGCCAGTTCGGGATCGCGGGCGATTTCACGTACGGGCTCGGCAACACCTGGGCTGTAGGCCAGCGAAAGGTCGCGGGCGGTGGCAGTGGCTTTGGTGAGCTCTACACTCAGCTTTCCTGGACGAGGATGGGCATGATATTCGAGAGCGGCAGTTTTCAAATCAGACATATCGGCATTCCGCTTTTACTGTTGGTCGACGGACCGCCGAGGATACTCGTGTCGTAAAGCCCCTACAAGACTGGGCAGTCACAGGTGTCAAGGGCCGTACGCTACGACTTTCGGCCAAGAGCCACGGGATACAAGGGCTTAACTGTTCACAATCGACATTAAAAATGTCTACAATTTTTTCTCAAGATGCCAATTTGAACATGCTGGGGTCAGTCAAGGGTAGAAGCCAGCGCGCCTGGCTGCCTTTCACTGCACCGCGCCTGGAGCGATCCTGCACCCAACCCCGCGCCTCGATGCTCCGGCCTTGCAGACCATTGAGCAGGGCACTATCGAACTGATGGGCTTGATCAGGTGCAATGCGTAATACCAGTGCGCCCTGTAATTCAATCCAGATTCCGCCGCGATTGCGCTCAATCTTGCTCACCCGGCCGCTGACCAGGGCAAAGCCGGATCGCCTGAGTTGCGTTACCGATTGCACGGGTGATTGCCGCCATAGGCCCAGCCGCGCCCGTCGGGCGGCGTCTTCGGCGGCTTGCTGGCAAGCGACCAGATCGGTGTTGGGCGCCACACCGACTTGAAACCCAAGCCCCTCGGCCAGTAACTGCGCCTCCAGGTTCTCACCGTCGGCACCATAGAGGTGAGCCAGGGCCCGCCCATAACGGTCTTTGCTATCGCGCCCCGCCACCAGACCGACTCGCCCGCCACTGGCCGTCACCAATGCCTGCAAGCGCTGGCGCGCGGCGACGGCAAGAGGTTCGTCGGTGCGGCCTCGCTTGCCGGTCTCCGGCGTATTGAGGCCGATCATGCGTACACGGCGACCATCCTTGAGGTGCACCGTATCGCCATCCACCACGCGCTGCACTTCGACTTGGGCCAGCGACGTCGGCGCCGGGCAGTGGGCCTCGGCCTGCGCGGCCGAAAGCCAAATCCCGGGCACAAAAAAGGCGCCCACAAGGGACGCCTTTTTCATCAGCATGGAAAAACCGTAACGGCTTCCCAAGTTGATCGGCCTTAGGCCTTTTTGGCACCGAAAGCACCAAAGCGATCTGCGAAGCGCTGTACACGGCCGCCGGTGTCCAGAGTCTTCTGCTTACCGGTGTAGAACGGGTGGCACTCGTTGCATACGTCAGTACCCAGTGGCTTGCACAGGTTCGAACGGGTTTCGAACTTGTTGCCGCAGCTGCAGGTAACTTCGATGGTTTCGTACGCTGGATGGATATCGGCTTTCATGGCACTTCCTCGGGCTAGCGTGCCGCCACTCGACACTATTGTCGAATACCGCACGTAATTAGGCCGCGGATTGTACCAGACCTTTTTAATCGCGCAAGCGGTGCCGGTGGCGCAAGCCGCCCTTTCATCAGAAAACCATCGGCTACCCCAAGCCCTCGCCTGTCTGCTAGGCTCCCGCACCTGCGCCACCGCCTGCCTTTATATGAGACTCCCCGCGTGCCCGACGCCATTTTGCGCCTAGCCCTGCCCTCGCCCCTGCGCCGCCTGTTCGACTACCGGGCCCCGGCCGGCGTCTCACGTGCGCAGTTGCAGCCAGGCATGCGCGTGCGCGTACCGTTCGGGCGGCGGGAAATGATCGGGATCCTGGTGGAAATCGCCGACCACAGTGAAGTCCCCGCCGAAAAGCTCAAGCCGGCGCTGGCCATCCTCGACGCCACTGCCCCACTGCCGCCCGCGCTGTTCAAGCTGTGCCTGTGGACCGCCCAGTACTACCAACACAGCCTCGGCGATACCTTGAGCTGGGCGCTGCCGGTGTTGCTGCGCCAAGGCGAACTGGCGGAGGCTCGCCAGGAACGCTTCTGGTCGATAGTCCCCGGCGCACGCCTCGACGACCCGCGCATCGCCCGCGCGCCGCGTCAGCGTGAGGCCCTGGCCACGCTGGCCCAGCATCCCCATGGGGTGGCGCATCCGTTACTGAGCAAGCTGATGCTCAGCAAAGACAGCCTCGACCTGCTGCTGGCCAAGGGCCTGGTGCAAGTGGAAATCCGCAAGCACGCCCCCGACCCACGCCATGAGCACTGGCTGGCCCAGCCCGAACTGCCGCTGAACACTGAACAACGGGCGGCTTATGAAGCCATTCGTGCAGGCTTCGACAGTTTCCACGCATTCCTGCTGGCCGGCGTCACCGGCAGCGGCAAGACCGAAGTCTATTTGCAGTTGATCCGCGAAACCCTGCAAGCCGGCAAACAGGCCCTGGTGTTGATCCCCGAGATCAACCTCGGCCCGCAAACCCTGGCGCGTTTCGAACAGCGCTTCAACGCCCGTATCGCCCTGGTGCACTCGGCAGTCAATGACCGTGAGCGCCTGGAGTCCTGGCTGGCTGCGCGCGACGGCGAGGCCGACATCATTATCGGCACCCGCTCGGCGCTGTTCACGCCGATGAAAAACCCCGGGTTGATCATCATCGACGAGGAGCATGACGGTTCCTATAAACAGCAGGAAGGCTTGCGCTATCACGCCCGCGACCTCGCGCTGGTGCGAGCACGCCAGGAAGACATTCCTATCGTGCTGGGTTCCGCCACGCCCTCACTGGAGAGCCTGCACAACGCTTACACCGGCCGTTATGGCCTGCTGCGCCTCAACGAGCGCGCCGGTGGCGCCAAACAACCGCGCTTCCTGCGCCTGGACGTAAAAAGCCGGCCGCTGGACAGCGGCATTTCCGGGCCGATGCAACAAGCCATCGGCCAGACACTCGCCGCCGGCCAGCAAGTTCTGGTATTTCTCAACCGGCGGGGCTTTGCGCCGACCCTGCTGTGCCACGATTGCGGCTGGATGTCCGAGTGCGAGCGCTGCGATGCACGCATGACAGTGCACCAGCGCTACGGCGAGCTGCGCTGTCACCACTGCGGCCACGTGGAACGGGTGCCGCGTCACTGCCCCCAGTGCGGCAAGGTGGACCTGCGCCCGGTGGGCGCCGGCACCGAGCGCGCCGAGGAACGCCTGGGGATTCTGTTCCCGGATTACCCGGTGCTGCGGGTCGACCGCGACAGCACCTCGCGTAAAGACGCCATGAACCAGCTGTTCGCCACCATCCAGAAGGGCCAGCCGTGCATCCTGATCGGCACTCAGATGCTCGCCAAGGGGCATCACTTTCCACGGGTGACGCTGGTGTCGATCCTGGATGCCGATGGCGGGCTGTTCTCCGGCGACTTCCGCGCCAGTGAGCGCATGGCGCAGTTGATCGTACAAGTCGCAGGCCGGGCCGGGCGCGCCGAAGAGCCAGGCAAGGTGATTATCCAGACCCACTTGGCCGACCATCCACTGCTGATCCAGCTGACGGAAGAAGGTTACTTTGCCTTCGCCGAACAGGCGCTCAGCGAACGCCGCGCCGCCGGCCTGCCGCCGTTCGCCCACCTGGCCTTGCTGCGGGCTGAAGCACACAAGCCGGGCCAGGCCGAAGGTTTTCTCGATGAGGCGTGCAGCCTCGCCGAACGTTTATTGGGCGAGCTGGGTCTGACCGGCATCGAATTGCTCGGCCCGGTGCCAGCCCCCATGGAACGCCGCGCCGGGCGCTATCGCGCCCAGCTACTCTTGCAGGCGACGTCCCGCGCGCCCCTGCATCGGCTATTAAGTAGCTGGTTGCTTGCCCTGGAGCAAATGCCCAGTGGCCGGCAAGTGCGATGGTCGTTGGATGTGGACCCGGTAGATTTGTATTGAAGCCCCTGCCACAGGTTAATCGTCCGTGAAGGACCTTCGAAGGTTGGCAAGCCCGCCCTCGCCACGGATAATGCCCAGTTTTTCCACCTGCGCTTCGCGCGCCGCCGCTTGCGGTCGAAAGAGAACACCATGAAAGACACCATTCGCCAGCTGATCCAACAAGCCCTCACCCAACTCGTCGACGAAGGTGTGTTGCCTGAAGGCTTGACGCCGGCGATCCAGGTGGAGAACACCCGCGACAAGACCCACGGCGACTTCGCCAGCAACATCGCGATGATGCTGTCCAAGCCTGCGGGCATGAAACCACGCGACCTGGCAGAAAAGATCATCGCCGCGCTGCCTGCCGACGAGAGTGTCACCAAGGCCGAAATCGCAGGCCCTGGCTTCATCAACTTCTTCCAGAACACCCAGGCCCTGGCCTATCGTCTCGACGCGGCACTGGCCGATGCTCACGTGGGCGCACGCAAGGCCGGCCCGGCGCAGCGCACCGTGGTCGATCTGTCGGCCCCCAACCTGGCCAAAGAGATGCATGTCGGCCACCTGCGCTCGACCATCATCGGCGACGGCGTAGCCCGGGTCCTGGAGTTTCTCGGTGATGAAGTGATTCGCCAGAACCACGTCGGCGACTGGGGCACCCAGTTCGGCATGCTGATGGCCTACCTGCAGGAAAACCCGATCACCAGCGACGAACTGTCGGACCTGGAAAACTTTTACCGCGCCGCCAAGAAGCGCTTCGACGAATCCGAAGAGTTCGCCGACCGCGCCCGCGGCCTGGTAGTCAAGCTGCAAGCCGGCGACGCCGAGTGCCTGGCACTGTGGACCCGGTTCAAGGACATCTCGCTGTCCCACTGCCAGAAGATCTACGAACTGCTCAACGTCAAGTTGACGATGGCCGACGTGATGGGCGAAAGCGCCTACAACGATGACCTGATCAACGTGGTCAACGACTTGAAGGCCGCAGGCATGCTGGTCGAAAGCAACGGTGCCCAATGCGTGTTCCTCGACGAATTCAAAAACGCCGAAGGCGAGCCGCTGCCGGTGATCATCGTCAAGGCCGATGGCGGCTACCTCTACGCCACCACCGACCTGGCTGCCGTACGCTACCGCAGCGGCAAGCTCAAGGCTGACCGTGCGCTGTACTTCGTCGACCAGCGCCAGGCCCTGCACTTCCAGCAGGTCTTCGCGGTGGCGCGCAAGGCCGGGTTCGTGACGCACCCGATGGAAATGGAACACATGGGCTTCGGCACCATGAACGGCGCCGATGGCCGCCCGTTCAAGACCCGCGACGGCGGCACCGTGAAGCTGATTGACCTGCTGACCGAAGCCCAGGAGCGTGCCTACAACCTGGTGAAAGAAAAGAACCCGGAACTGGCCGAAGCCGACCTGCGCAACATCGCCCGCGTGGTGGGCATTGGCGCGGTGAAGTACGCCGACCTGTCCAAGCACCGCACCAGCGACTACAGCTTCAACTTCGACCTGATGCTCAACTTCGAAGGCAACACCGCCCCTTACCTGTTGTATGCCTACACTCGCGTAGCCGGCGTATTCCGCAAGCTGGGCAAGGACTTCAGCGAAGTCGAAGGCCGGATCGTGCTCGCCGCGCCGCAGGAACAAGAGCTGGCGGCCAAGCTCGCGCAATTCGGTGAAGTGCTCAACAGCGTTGGTGAAAAAGGCACGCCCCACATCCTCTGCACTTACCTGTACGAAGTGGCCGGCCTGTTCTCCAGCTTCTACGAGAATTGCCCGATCCTGAGCGCCGAGGACGAAGCTCAAAAGCAAAGCCGCCTGCGCCTCGCCGCACTGGCTGGACGGACCCTCAAGCAAGGCCTGGAACTCTTGGGCCTGGAAACTCTGGAGCGTATGTAAGTTGGCTGCCAAGAAAAAACCCGCCCCCAAGCGCGGCGCCAGCCGCTACCAGGCTCCGGCGAAGAAACCTATTCCGGGTTGGCTGTGGATGGCCATCGGCCTGGCGGTCGGTGCGTTTGTCGTGATCCTGATGAAGCTGGAGCCGGGCAAAGGCGATGACGTCAAACGCGTCAAGCAAGAGCAGCAGAAGGCCACGAAAATAGCCGAAGCCAACAAGACGGCGCCGAGCCCGACCGCACCGGTGAAGCCAAAGTACGACTTCTACACGCTGCTGCCGGAATCGGAAGTGATCGTGCCGCCCGACGCCGTGCCGGAGAAAACCCTGCCGACGCCACAAGTGCCGACCACCCCGGTAACGCCGGCGGAAGCGGCGAAGATCGACACCGCACGCGCCCAGGCCGCGCTGGCCGGCATCACCCCGCCACCGCCGCCACCGGTCGCCACCACCAAGGCCGCGCCGGTGACCAAGTTCTTCCTGCAGGCGGGCTCGTTCCCGAAACAGGCGGATGCCGATCGCGTGCGTGCACAGATCATTCTGTTGGGCCAGGCGGTGACGGTAGAGTCCGGCACGGTGAAGGATGCGACCTGGTATCGCGTGCTGGTAGGCCCGTTCAGTAACCGTGAGCAACTGACCGTGGCACAGAAGCAATTGGCTGGCGCCGGGTTTAGTAACCTGTTGTTACAACAACGCCAGAGCCGCTGATCAAAAATGTGGGAGGGGGCTTACTCCCGATAGCGGTGTATCAGTACCAGATGAGCTGGCTGATCCATTGCCATCGGGAGCAAGCCCCCTCCCACATTTGCTTTTGCGGTGTTCTCGAGTGTGTGTCAGACCAATAAACACCACTCGTCCGCCACACCCCCCTACGGTTGAAATCCTCCTCGTCACCCCCATATGAGTTTCCATCAGGGCATTTTCGCCCCGCTGCGTGGAGACTCTCCCCTTGACCACCATCGTTTCAGTACGTCGCCACGGCAAAGTCGTCATGGGCGGCGACGGCCAGGTTTCCCTGGGTAATACCGTGATGAAAGGCAACGCGAAGAAGGTGCGCCGCCTGTACCACGGCCAGGTTCTCGCAGGCTTTGCCGGCGCTACCGCCGATGCCTTCACCCTCTTCGAGCGCTTCGAAGGCCAGCTGGAAAAACACCAGGGCCATCTCGTTCGCGCCGCCGTCGAACTCGCCAAAGAATGGCGCACCGACCGCTCCCTCAGCCGCCTGGAAGCCATGCTGGCCGTTGCTAACAAAGACGCGTCCCTGATCATCACCGGTAACGGCGACGTGGTTGAGCCAGAACATGGCCTGATCGCCATGGGTTCCGGTGGCGGCTACGCCCAGGCGGCAGCCAGCGCACTGTTGAAGAAAACCGACCTGTCGGCCCGGGAAATCGTCGAAACCGCCCTGGGTATCGCCGGCGATATCTGCGTGTTCACCAACCACAACCAGACCATTGAGGAGCAGGACCTCGCCGAGTAAGCCGCAGGCTTACTTGCGCTTGAGGCCGCCAAAAACTATGTCCATGACTCCCCGCGAAATCGTCCATGAACTTAACCGCCATATCATCGGCCAGGACGATGCCAAGCGTGCCGTTGCCATTGCGCTGCGTAACCGCTGGCGCCGGATGCAACTGCCCGAAGAACTGCGCGTTGAAGTAACGCCGAAGAACATCCTGATGATCGGCCCGACCGGCGTCGGTAAAACCGAGATCGCCCGTCGCCTGGCCAAGTTGGCCAACGCTCCCTTCATCAAGGTCGAAGCCACCAAGTTCACCGAAGTGGGCTATGTAGGCCGCGACGTCGAGTCGATCATTCGTGACCTGGCCGACGCGGCCTTGAAGCTGCTGCGCGAGCAGGAGATGAGCAAGGTCAGCCATCGTGCCGAAGACGCCGCCGAAGAGCGCATCCTCGACGCGCTGCTGCCGCCGGCACGCATGGGTTTCAACGAAGACGCCGCACCGGCCTCGGACTCCAACACGCGCCAGCTGTTTCGCAAGCGCCTGCGTGAAGGCCAACTGGACGACAAGGAAATCGAGATCGAAGTCGCCGAAATCTCCGGCGTCGACATCTCGGCCCCGCCTGGCATGGAAGAAATGACCAGCCAGTTGCAGAACCTGTTCGCCAATATGGGCAAGGGCAAGAAGAAAAGCCGCAAGCTCAAGGTGAAGGAAGCACTGAAACTGGTGCGCGACGAAGAAGCCGGTCGCCTGGTGAACGAGGAAGAACTCAAGGCCAAGGCCCTGGAAGCCGTCGAGCAGCACGGTATCGTGTTTATCGATGAGATCGACAAGGTGGCCAAGCGCGGTAACGCCGGCGGTGTCGATGTATCCCGCGAAGGTGTACAGCGCGACCTGCTGCCGCTGATCGAAGGCTGCACCGTGAACACCAAGCTGGGGATGGTCAAGACCGACCACATCCTGTTTATCGCTTCCGGTGCTTTCCACCTGAGCAAGCCCAGCGACCTGGTGCCGGAACTGCAAGGCCGCCTGCCGATTCGCGTGGAACTCAAGGCACTGACGCCGGGCGACTTCGAACGCATTCTCAGCGAGCCGCATGCCTCGCTCACCGAGCAGTACCGTGAGTTGCTGAAAACCGAGGGCCTGGGGATCGAGTTCCAGCCGGACGGCATCAAGCGCCTGGCCGAAATCGCCTGGCAGGTCAACGAGAAGACCGAGAACATCGGTGCGCGCCGCCTGCATACGCTGCTGGAGCGTTTGCTGGAAGAAGTGTCCTTCAGTGCGGGTGACCTGGCCGGTGCGCAGAACGGCGAGCTGATCAAGATCGACGCCGACTACGTCAACAGCCACTTGGGCGAACTGGCGCAGAACGAAGACTTGTCGCGCTACATCCTGTAGACCCAGCTCAGGACTGCTTTGCTTTATTGTGGGAGGGGGCTTGCTCCCGATAGCGGTGTATCAGTATCAGATAAACTGACTGAGGCACCGCTATCGGGAGCAAGCCCCCTCCCACATTTTGAGGCCGGTTCATTCAGGATCATCTTCCATGTCCAAATTCCCGACTGCTGTAAACCTGCACAAAACCTCCAACACCCTCGGCCTCACCTACGGGCCCGATGAGGTCTATCAGTTGCCCGCCGAACTGCTGCGTACTCACTCGCCTTCCGCAGAGGTCCAGGGCCACGGCAAACCCATCCTGCAATTCGGCAAACTCAACGTGCGCCTGATCAAGGTAGAGCCGGCCGGGCAGTACGCACTGAAATTGACCTTCGATGACGGCCATGACAGCGGATTGTTCACTTGGGACTACCTCTACCAACTGGCTGTACGCCAGGAAGCCCTGTGGGCCGATTATCTGGCGGAACTCAAAGCCGCCGGGAAAACCCGCGACCCGAGTGAGTCGGTCGTGCGGCTGATGCTCTAGCTCAGGCCTGCGGCTCTTTAGAGAGCATTTTCTAATTCCATCTGCTTGAATGCCCTGTCTCGTGGCCAACGATTGGCCCGCTTGCGAAAAAAATTAAACTCGGGTAACCAATGGAACTGGCAAGTTCCCTGCATTTGACGATGCGGTATCAACGGTCACCCGAGTCGCGTACCTGGCTTGTGTTGTGTATCGAAACCTGGTGCACAGCGGTACCCGGTACTCGTCTTTCGGACAATGGAGCGTCGTAGATGAGTAACAAGAACAACGATGACTTGAAACGCCAGGCCTCGGAAAACACCTTGGGGCTGAACCCGATCATCGCGTTACGCAAAAAGGATTTATTGGCCTCGGCGAAGATGGTGTTGACCCAAGCCATCAAGCAACCGTTGCACAGCGTCAAACACGTCGCCCATTTCGGCGTTGAATTGAAAAACGTGATGTTCGGCAAATCCCAACTGGCGCCCGAGAGCGACGACCGTCGCTTCAACGACCCGGCCTGGAGCCAGAACCCACTCTATAAACGCTACCTGCAAACCTACCTGGCGTGGCGCAAGGAACTGCACGACTGGATCGGCGACAGCAACCTGTCCGAACAGGACATCAGCCGCGGCCACTTCGTGATCAACCTGATGACCGAAGCCATGGCCCCCACCAACAGCGCGGCCAACCCGGCGGCGGTCAAACGCTTCTTTGAAACCGGCGGCAAAAGCCTGCTCGACGGGCTTTCCCATCTCGCCAAAGACCTGGTGCACAACGGCGGCATGCCGAGCCAGGTCAACATGGGCGCTTTCGAAGTGGGCAAGACCCTGGGCACCAGTGAAGGCGCGGTGGTGTTTCGCAACGATGTGCTGGAGCTGATCCAGTACAAGCCGATCACCGAGCAAGTGCACGAGCGCCCTCTGTTGGTGGTGCCGCCGCAGATCAACAAATTCTATGTCTTCGACTTGAGCCCGGATAAGAGCCTGGCGCGCTTTTGCCTGCGCAATGGCCAGCAGACGTTCATCGTCAGTTGGCGCAATCCGACCAAGGCCCAGCGCGAATGGGGCCTGTCCACCTACATCGAGGCGCTCAAGGAAGCGGTGGATGTGGTCACGGCGATCACCGGCAGCAAGGACGTCAACATGCTGGGCGCCTGCTCCGGCGGCATCACCTGCACGGCCCTGCTCGGCCATTACGCGGCGCTGGGGGAGAAGAAGGTCAACGCCCTGACCCTGTTGGTGAGCGTGCTGGACACCGCCCTGGACACCCAGGTGGCGCTGTTCGTCGACGAACAGACCCTGGAAGCGGCCAAGCGCCACTCCTACCAGGCCGGCGTGCTGGAAGGCCGCGACATGGCCAAGGTGTTCGCCTGGATGCGCCCCAATGACCTGATCTGGAATTACTGGGTCAACAACTACCTGCTGGGCAACGAGCCTCCCGTGTTCGACATCCTGTTCTGGAACAACGACACCACGCGCTTGCCCGCCGCGTTCCACGGCGACTTGATCGAACTGTTCAAGAACAACCCACTGGTGCGCGCCAACGCACTGGAAGTGTGCGGCACGCCGATTGACCTCAAGCAGGTCACCGCGGATATCTACGCACTGGCCGGCACCAACGACCACATCACACCGTGGCAGTCGTGCTACAAGTCGGCGCAGCTGTTTGGTGGCAAGGTCGAATTTGTACTGTCCAGCAGCGGGCATATCCAGAGCATCCTCAACCCGCCGGGCAACCCCAAGGCGCGCTACCAGACCAGTGACAGCCTGACCGGCAAGGCTCAGGACTGGCAGGAGAATGCCACCAAGCACACCGACTCCTGGTGGCTGCATTGGCAGGGTTGGCTGGCAGACCGGGCAGGCAAACTGAAGAAGGCTCCTACAGCGCTCGGAAATAAAACCTACTCCGCGGCGGAAGCGGCGCCGGGCACCTACGTACATGAACGCTAGATTGAAATGAGATCAAATGTGGGAGGGCGCTTGCCCCCCACATTGGCTGCACTCCAGAGACACCACTTCACAGGGCTTGAGCATGCCGCAACCGTTCATCTTCCGTACCATCGACCTGGACGGCCAGACCATCCGCACGGCGGTACGCCCGGGCAAGCCTCACTTGACGCCGCTGCTGATCTTCAATGGCATCGGCGCCAACCTCGAGCTGGTGTTTCCGTTCGCCCAGGCGCTGGACCCGGACCTGGAAGTGATCGCCTTCGACGTGCCTGGAGTGGGAGGGTCTTCGACGCCCAGCGTGCCCTATCGCTTTCCCGGCCTGGCCAAGCTCACCGCACGAATGCTCGATTACCTCGACTATGGCCAGGTCAATGTGGTGGGTGTGTCCTGGGGTGGGGCGCTGGCGCAGCAATTTGCCTACGACTACCCGGAGCGCTGCAAGAAACTGATCCTGGCGGCCACGGCGGCGGGTGCGGTCATGGTACCGGGTAAGCCAAAAGTGTTGTGGCTGATGGCCAGCCCGCGCCGTTACATCCAGCCATCCCACGTAGTACGCATCGCGCCAATGATTTATGGCGGTTCATTCCGTCGCGACGCCAAACTCGCCGCCGAACATGCCAGCAAAGTGCGCTCGGCCGGCAAACTGGGTTACTACTGGCAGCTGTTCGCCGGCCTGGGTTGGACCAGCATCCATTGGCTGCACAAGATCCGCCAACCGACCCTGGTACTGGCGGGGGACGACGACCCGCTGATCCCGCTGGTCAATATGCGCCTGCTGGCCTGGCGCATCCCCAACGCACAGTTGCACATCATCGATGACGGCCACCTGTTCCTGATCACTCGGGCCGAAGCCGTGGCGCCCATCATCATGAAGTTTCTCGAGGAGGAGCGCCTGCGCGCGGTGATTCACCCGCGCCCCGCGGTGTAAGGACCACACCGCCGCGCAACTTCCCAGGAACCGACTATGGTTCTGAATTGGCGTGCCTGCTTGATGACTTGACCAAGGAGTGTTGGCTCATGCGAGAAAGACCCGTGTCGAACCCGGCGCCCACCCCCGCTGCGTTCATTAACGCGCAAAATGCGATCACCGGTCTCAGGGGACGAGACCTGCTGTCGACCTTGCGCAGCGTGGCGGCCCACAGCTTGCGCAACCCGCTGCATACCGCCCGTCATGCCCTGGCATTGGGTGGCCAGTTGGGGCGCGTGCTGCTGGGCGAAACCGTGCACGAGCCCAACCCCAACGACAGCCGCTTCATCGACCCCACCTGGAAGCTCAACCCGCTCTACCGGCGCAGCCTGCAAGCCTACCTGAGCTGGCAACAGCAGACGCGCCACTGGATCGATGACAGCCACCTGAGTGCCGATGACCGCGCCCGCGCGCACTTTGCCTTTTCCTTGATCAATGACGCCGTTTCACCCTCCAACACCCTGCTCAACCCACTGGCCGTCAAGGAACTGCTGAACTCCGGAGGCAACAGTGTGGTGCGCGGTGTGAGCAACCTGTTCGAAGACCTGCTGCACAACAATGGCCTGCCGCGCCAGGTGAGCAAGCACGCCTTCGAAGTGGGCAAGACGGTGGCCACTACGCCGGGCTCGGTGGTGTTTCGCAACGAGCTGCTGGAACTGATCCAGTACAAGCCCTTGAGCGAAAAACAGTACGCCAGGCCGCTGTTGATCGTGCCGCCGCAAATCAACAAGTACTACATCTTCGACTTGAGCCCCGGCAACAGCTTTGTGCAGTACGCCCTGAAGAACGGTTTGCAGACGTTCATGATCAGCTGGCGCAACCCGGATGTGCGCCATCGCGAATGGGGCCTGTCGACCTACGTGGCGGCCCTGGAGGAAGCACTCAATGTGTGCCGGGCAATCACCGGGGCCCGAGAGGTCAACCTGATGGGTGCCTGCGCCGGCGGCCTGACCATTGCCGCCCTGCAAGGCCACTTGCAGGCCAAGCGCCAGCTACGGCGCATCTCCAGCGCCACTTACCTGGTCAGCCTGCTCGACAGCCAGATCGATAGCCCCGCTACCCTGTTTGTCGATGAGCAAACCCTGGAGGCCGCCAAACGCCACTCCTATCAACAGGGCGTGCTGGACGGTCGTGACATGGCCAAGGTGTTCGCCTGGATGCGCCCCAACGATCTGATCTGGAACTACTGGATCAACAACTACCTGCTGGGCAAGGAACCACCGGCCTTCGACATCCTGTACTGGAACAACGACAACACGCGCCTGCCTGCCGCGCTGCACGGCGACCTGCTGGATTTCTTCAAGCACAACCCGTTGAGCCACCCCGGCGGCCTGGAAGTATGTGGCACGCCGATCGATTTACAGAAGGTCACGGTGGACAGCTTCAGCGTGGCCGGGATCAACGACCACATCACCCCCTGGGACGCGGTGTATCGCTCGACTCAATTGCTGGGCGGCGAGCGACGCTTCGTGCTGTCCAACAGCGGGCATATCCAGAGCATCCTCAACCCGCCGGGCAACCCCAAGGCCAACTACGTCGAGAACGCCAAGCTGAGCAGCGACCCACGCGCCTGGTATTACGACGCCAACCACGTCGAAGGCAGTTGGTGGCCGCAATGGCTGGAGTGGATTACGCAGCGTTCGGGCGTGCAACGCGAAACCCTCACGGCCCTGGGCAACCAGAACTACCCACCGATGGAAGCGGCGCCGGGCACTTATGTGCGGGTGCGCTGAGCTCTACGAACTCATTAAGAAGACTGGATGAAGACCCGCGACCGTATCCTTGAATGTGCCCTGCAATTGTTCAACCGCAAGGGCGAGCCCAACGTGTCGACCATGGAGGTGGCCAATGAAATGGGGATCAGCCCCGGCAACCTCTACTACCACTTCCACGGCAAGGAGCCGCTGGTGCTCGGGCTGTTCGAGCGCTTTCAGTGTGAGCTGGCGCCGCTGCTCGACCCACCCGCGAATGCGCAACTGGAGGCCGAAGATTACTGGTTGTTCCTGCACCTGATCGTCGAGCGCATGGCGCACTACCGCTTTCTGTTCCAGGACCTGTCGAACCTCGCCGGGCGCCTGCCGAAACTGGCCAAGGGCATTCGCAGCCTGCTTACGGCACTCAAGCGCACCCTGGCTTCACTGCTGGCACGGTTGAAAGCGGCGGGACAGTTGGTCAGCAGTACCCAGGCGCTGGGCCAGTTGGTGGAACAAATCACCCTGACCCTGTTGTTTTCCCTGGATTACCAGCGAGTTCTCGATCGCGAAGGTGAAGTGCAGGTGGTGGTCTACCAGATCATGATGCTGGTGGCGCCACACTTGTTGGCACCGGCCCGCCAGGCGACGGAACAGTTCGCTCTGCGCTATCTGGACAACCCGGGTTAAGGCTGGGCAGCCACGGCCTATCCTGGCTTGCCAAACTGTTGAGTGAACTTGAAAAGTTCGCTATCGGTCTTGATGCCCAATTTCCGATAGGCCGATTGTTTTTGCGTACTGATAGTACTGGCGCTGCGCGAAAACTTTGCCGCAATTGAACTCACCGACATGCCATCGAGAAAGCAACGCAGCACCTCCTGTTCTTTGGGTGTGAGGCTGGCGTTAGTCGGGAGCGAACCGCCCCCGCCCAGCGTTGATGGTATATCGCCCCCCTCAAGGATAAGTTGGGCGCCTTGCTGTTCCGGCAACATACAGGGCTGCAGGTAAATTCGCCCTTGGGCGACTGTTCGAATCGCTGCAATCAACTCCGTCAACTTCTGGGTTTTGCCCAATACTCCCCAACTTCCGGCCTTCAACGTCATTAACACCGTTGCCGGTGTGTAGTGGGATGACAAGACGATGGGTTTGCACTGCTTGAAACGTCGGCTCAGGGTCTGGATCAGGCTGAGGCCATCGATGTCTGAAGGCCCCAGGATAAAATCCATCACCACCACATCAGCAGGCAGCCGGGCAAGCGCCTCCAATAATTCCTTGCCTGTGCCGAAGGAACCGATGACCTCAAGGTCGACTTCCTTGCTCAGGCCCAGCTCGATCCCCTGCCTAACCATCTCATGATCATCAAGCAACATGATGGTGTACGTACTGGAAGTTGATGTAGGCATCGAAAAACCCGATCTTGTGAGTACTGCTCATTACAAAAACTCGCCGGTCATTATGATTACGGTATATCCCAGCCGCACCGCAGGTTCAATCAATAACAATAATAAGGATTTCTCTTACATTTCCAACTTACAGCGCAATCTTACAAGTTACCGTCAATGCAACTATTTGGATTCTAAATACAAAATTTCGAACAATCACGAGGCCAATATCGTTACTTCTCTATAGGCAGCATCGACGCTTCCGGCCGATTATTTGTAGGCCTCGCCAACTTGGAGCGTTTTTAAACAAAGCCCAAGTGTGCGAGGCAAATCCCAGATAATTCATGCTTGGAAATACTATGAAATTCAACGCTCTCTCTTCCGCTGCAACTGCCCTTGCATTGGCTGCCGCCGTATCGCAAACCGCCTACGCCGCCAATGACGGCACCATCAATTTCACCGGACTGGTGAACGACACGACGTGCACCATCGAAGGCGCGGCGCCGGGTACCGGTGCCGTGGTCAAGGACGTGAACCTGGGGGGTGTTTCCGCTGCACGCCTGGCGCGACCGGGTGATCGCGCCAACCTGACCGGCTTCACCATCCGTATTGGCGCCCCCGGCGAAGGCAGTTGCACCAACGGCCGCACCGCCATGGTTGCGTTCGACCCCACCAGCCCGGCCATTGACGTGGCGACCGGGCGCTTGAACATCGATGGCTACGACAACCCTGAAGACTCCGCCAACGCCAAGAACGTACAGGTTGAAGTGACCAACCGTAATGGCACGCCCATTAACGTTTACACCGAAAAATCGGAGGGCGTCGTCATCGCGGATAACCAGGCCGTCATCCCGCTGGCCGCGCAAATGTACGCCACCGCCCCGGCCACCGAAGGTACGGTCAAGACGCGCGTCGGCTTTATGGTCGTTTACGCCGATTAAGGAGCCGGCAGGCCAAGTAGGTAACGGACTTGCAGCGCCCCTGCAGGTCCCTCCCTGGATTCGAAGAGACGTTGGACACTATGAAAACAATGGCTCGCCTCGCGCTGGCCACCTGTGCTGTTGGATGGTTATCGCTCCAAGCGACTCCCGCCCATGCAGGGGTGATTATTTATGGCACTCGCGTGATCTTCCCCGCCGAACAGCAGGAGGTCGTCGTGCGCCTGGAGAACAAAGGCGATCGTCCGGCGCTGGTGCAAACCTGGCTGGACACGGGCGATCTGCGCTCGACACCGGCGACGGCACAAACACCGTTTACCCTGTCACCACCGATCTTCCGCATTGAGCCTCATCAACAGCAGGCATTGCGCCTGCGCTACTCCGGCGAAACACCGCCCACCGACCGCGAAAGCCTGTACTGGCTGAACGTGCTGGAAGTGCCCCCGGTGAACGCCGGTGCCGAACAAAACAACCAGATCGAACTGGCCTTCCGTACTCGCCTGCGCGTGTTCCTGCGCCCCCAATCATTACCCTATCCGGTGGGCAGTGCCCCGGCAAAACTGCAGTGGAAGCTGGTAGCCCGGGACCAGGGCTATGCGCTGCAAGCGACCAACCCGACGCCGTACCATATTTCCCTGACCACCGTTGACTTGCTCAGCGAGGGTAAACGCTTCAGCAAAGCGCCGAACCAGGCAGCCAACGATGGCCTGCTGCTGCCGGCCGGAGACGTGAAACTGTTTGCGCTGCCGCAACTGCATGAGCGTCCCCGTGGCGCCTCCAAGGTCGAGTTCACCACCGTCAGCGACTTCGGTGCCCGAGTACGTCACTCGGCAAACCTTGCCCCTTCAACTACCCGATGACTCACCCCATGAACCTAACCTCTATTTCACAGCGGCTCTTGCAGCTCATGGTATTGGCATTCGCACTGCTGGGCACCGCCCTCGCGCACGCCAGCGTTGTCATCAACAACACGCGGATTATCTACCCGCAGAACGACAAAGAGGTGACGGTCAGGCTTGAAAGCAAAAACCAGGCACCGGTGTTGATTCAGGCCTGGCTGGACAGCGGCGACGAACACTCCACGCCGGATCTTGCCGGCATCCCCTTTATCGCCACGCCGCCGATCTTCCGCATGGAACCCGGAAAGCAACAGGTTCTGCGCCTGGCCTACACCGGCGAAAGCTTGTCGGCGAAACAGGAAAGCCTGTTCTGGTTCAACCTGCTGGAAGTACCCGCACAAACGCGGGACGCCCAGCAGGGCAACCAGCTGCAGCTCGCCTTCCGGTCGCGGATCAAGCTGTTTTTCCGCCCGCCGAACCTGCCTTATGGCGTCGACGCTGCGCCGGGCAAACTGCAATGGCGGCGCGAATCCACCGAGCATGGCCAGGTTCTGGAAGTCTACAACCCCACCCCTTATCACGTGACGTTCGAGGAGATTGAAGTGCTGGAGTCAAACCTGCGTCATGCACGCAAGGCCTCGACATCCGGCGCCGAGAACATGGTGGCCCCTGGCGCTCGCAACCGCTTTGAAGTGCCCAGTCTCAAGTCAGCACCGGGCCACGCAACAACCGTGGAATTCCAGACGCTCGACGACTTTGGGGTAAAGACCTCTCATCGCGCCAAGCTCCTGATGTGAGCGACGAAGCCTGCCGAGCACCGTAGCCGCCCGACCCGCTCCTCACCTCACTGAACACACCCGTTTGATGCCCATTTTTCAGGGCAGGGCTTCCCCTTGCCCGAATTCGGACAGCACCTTTTTTTGGAAATGGTAAAGATGAGTTTGAACACGCCTGTCAGCGCAAGACCCAGGTCCCTGACACGTCATTGGTTGACGCACACGGCGCGTTGCCTGTTACTGCTGAGCGGTGCCCAAGCCCTCAACGCCCACGCGGTCGAGAATGTCGAGTTCAACCCGGCCTTCTTTCCGGATGGCGTGGGCGGCCAGCAAGTTGATATTTCAAAATTCAGCCAGGGCAACGTTGTACTCCCCGGCAGCTACCGCAGCGACGTCTACCTCAACGGCCAGTGGATAGGCCGTGAAACCCTGGCCTTCATCGCGGTCAAGGGCCAGGACTCTGCGCATATGTGCCTGGAGCGAGACGCGCTGCTCAGGTTTGGCATCGACCTGGACGCGCCGCAGAAGCAACCGGCCGAGGCCGGTCAGGCGCCCACCCCGACATTTGCTCGCTGTGCCGACATTTCCGCCTACCTGCCAGGCAGCACCAGCCAATTCGATTCGGGCGAAAACCGCCTGACGCTGCAGGTGCCACAGATCTACCTGGCGCGTAAGGCGCGTGGCTATGTTGACCCCAAGCATTGGGACAGTGGAGTCGATGCGGCCTTTGCGCGCTACAACACCAACACCTTTGCCACCCGCACCAATGGCCGCTCGCTCAACTCCCATTACCTGGGCTTGAACACCGGGCTCAACCTGGGTGACTGGCACTGGCGTCACAACGGCAGCTTCAGCCAGACCGACACCGCCTCGGGCTATCAAAGCAGCAGCACCTATGTGCAACGCGAACTCAACCCACTGCGTTCACAGCTGATGCTGGGCGAGATCTACACCCCAGGCGAGCTGTTCGACAGCGTACGCCTGCGCGGTGCCAGCCTGTTCAGCGATGACCGCATGCTGCCGGACTCCATGACCGGTTTTGCGCCGGTGGTACGCGGCATCGCCCAGACCAACGCCCGGGTCACGGTGCGCCAGCGCGGCGTGCTGCTCGATGAGGTGTCTGTCGCTCCCGGCCCATTCGTCCTCAACGACCTGTTCCCCACCGGTTATGGCGGCGACCTGACCGTCACGGTGACCGAAGCCGACGGCCGTCAGCGCGAATTCATCGTGCCCTTTGCCGCCAATGCCAACCTGCTGCGCGCGGGCCACACTCGCTACTCGCTGAGTGTCGGCGTGCTGGATGAAATCGGCCTGCGCCATCCACCGACCCTGGCCCAGGCCACCTACCAGAACGGGCTCAACAACCTGCTCACCGCCTACATGGGCGCGGTCGTCAGCGAGGACTATCTGTCGCAGTTGTTGGGCGCAGCGTTCAACACGCCGGTTGGCGCACTGTCACTTGACCTGACCACATCGAGAGCCGCCCTGCCGGGCCATGAACCGCGTGGCGGACAAAGCTTGCAGTTACGCTACAGCAAGAATTTCACCGACACCGGAACGCACTTTGCCCTCGGCGCCTACCGTTACTCCACCGAAGGCTTCCTGAGCATCGCCGACGCGGCACGGGTGCGTGACCTCGCCATCGACGGGCGCAGCCTGGACAACCTGTCGCGCCTGCGCGACAGGATGGACATCAGCCTTAACCAGAGCCTGGGCAACGGCTCGGTGTACCTCACCGGTTCCTCGCAAAACTACTGGAACCGCGCCAGCGGCAACCTGACCTTTACCGCCGGTTACACCAATAGCTGGAAGGGCCTGCACTACACCGTCAGTGCCCAGCGCACCAAGGATTTGCTGAGTGACAGGGTCGACAAGCAACTGGAACTGACCGTGAGCCTGCCACTGGGCAGCGACCCTCGCTCACCGACCTTGACCACGACGGCCTTTCGCGGCAATCAAAGCAGCGGCGAACGCGTGAACCTTGGCGGCACACTGGGCGAGCGTAGCGAATTCACCTACGGCGTGGGAGGCAGCCGCACCCAAGGCAGCGGTAACTCCGTGACCGCCGACGTGAAGTACCAGGCCAGCCACGGCGTGCTGTCCGCAGGCTATGGCCAGAGCAACACCTACCGCGCCATGTCACTGGGCATGACTGGTGGCGTCGTCGCCCACGCAGACGGCGTGACCTTCGCTCCGGAGCTGGGCGACACCATCGGCATCGTCCAGGCACCGGACGCCCAGGGAGCGCGGATCAACGGCAACCATGGCGCCCAGGTCGGCAAGCAGGGTTTTGCCGTGGTGCCCCACCTCACGCCCTATCGCCAGAACGTGGTCGAGCTGGACCCCAAGGACCTGTCGGTCGACGTGGAACTCAAGACCGCCGCGCAAAACGTAGCGCCCCGTGCAGGCTCGGTGGTGAAGCTGCAGTTCGACACAGTCAGCGGCCAAGCCGTGCTGATCACAGCGTTGCGAGAGGATGGCAGCCTGCTGCCGTTCGGCTCGGATGTGTTCGATGAAGACGGTGCCAGCGTGGGGATCGTCGGCCAGGGCGGCAAGGCGTTTGTACGCGTAGCGCGTGACCAGGGGCGGTTGACCGTCAAGTGGGGTAGCCGTGACGACGCGTCTTGCCGGCTGCAATACGGCCTGGACAAGGCTACGGGAGGGAGCGCCACCCAGCGGTTGCGCCATCTGGATGCCGGCACTTGCACGGCCAATACAAGCGGTTGATCCGGCGAGCGCGCATATCGCGCCCAAACGCTCTATTTCCGAGGACGGGACTGACGATGAAACACCCTACCCTGCTGGTTTCGACACTGCTGGCCCTTGGCATACCGGTCGCCGCCCAGGCGAGGTGTGACCGATTCCAGAACGATACGTTTACCTTGAACCTGCCGGCGACCATCACCGTGCCGGACAGCCTGCCGGTTGGCAGCGTCATCACTCGCGTGGCTTTCAACGGTACGGCACCCGACTACTTTGCCGAGTGCAGCGTTGCCACCCATAGCGGGGTCTGGGGTCGATATACCCGGCTGCAACACCCGGGGACTGACGCTTACCACACCGAAGTTGCAGGGGTAGGCCTGCGTATCACGATGACCTGGGCCGGCGGCGGAGGCCCGGCAGCCTTTGCACTTTATGACCAAGGCTACCAACAGGTGTACGGGAAGATCCCCAGCTTCACCTCAGCGGAGGCCACCTTCTACAAAATCGGCGCGGTGACCACCGGGACGATCCCCAGCGGAAGGTTCTGGGAAAAACACTGGGTCATCACTCCAGAGCGGTTTCAACTGCAACTCGCCAGCCCGGTCCGCTTCGTCAGGCCTGCGGCCACTTGCGACCTGGCAGCCGGCGACGTCAACCGCACCATCACGCTCCCGTCCATCCAAGTCAGTGCCTTGAAAGACGAGGTCTACGCCGGCGCACAGAACTTCGACCTGACAGCCAACTGCACCGATGCAGGCAACGTCACGTTCAGTATCACCGGCACTCCCGCCCCCGGGAACGACTTGCTGTTCGCCAACACCGGCACCGCCGCGGGTATAGCGCTGTGGCTGTACTCACGCATCAACGGCGTCCCACAGACCCTTAGCAACCATGGCACGCGCACGCTGGTGGTTACCGGCAATCGCGCAATCCTGCCGCTCGGTGCGGCTTACCACAAAAACGGCACGGTCAGTTCGGGCACGCTCGCCAGTACTGCCACCGTCAACATCACCTACAACTGAAATAACAAGGACTACCTGATGAGCTTTCGAACCCTGCCCATAGCACTGGCAATCACCGCAAGCCTGGCTGCCAATGCCGCACACGCCGCGACCACGGGCACCCTCAACTTCCGGGGCCAGGTCAACGCCGGTACCTGCAACCTCGCCGCTGGCGATGTGAACCGCAACATTACCCTGCCAACGGTCAAAATATCTGACTTTGATTCGGTCAATTTCACAGGAGCGCACAACTTTGAAATTTCCGCCGACTGCGAATCGGATATTCGCAACGTAGTTTTCCTGTTTGCCGGCACTGTTTCCGCCGGCAACGGGCTGTTGTTTGCCAACACCGGCACTTCAGCCGGGACGGCGTTGTGGCTTGCACACCGCGCCGCCCCCCACACCACAATCCCCGCCAACGGCACTCCCGCCCAACGCAGCCGAACGATACCGACCAGCGGCAACAAGGCAGTGTTGCCACTTCAGGTCGCCTATCACAAAACCGGTGTGCCGATTACCCAAGGCACCCTGGTCAGCGCCGTGACGGTGTCCATCACTTACAACTGACGAAGGTCTGGCATCCCTCCAACCTTGATCACGGCACTGCGTGAACTGTGGACCACCAGTGCCGACGCCTATTTCGTCACGAGAACAGAAGATGAAGCACGGTTTCAAATCTCTTTGCGCATTGTTGGGCCTCGGTTTGCCAGTCGCCGCCCAGGCGGCCTGCGATCGCTACCCCAACATGCAACACAGTGTGACCTTTCCCAGCACCATTACCGTGCCGGAAAGCCTTGGCATCGGCCAACTGATCACCAGCCAGACATTTGCAGGGCCCTACCCGACGTTTTATATGAATTGCCACTCCCCTACCCCGACGTTTCTCACAGGGCGGTTCACGTCCGCAATCTCGGCGCCGGGAGGGCTCATTTATCACACGAATGTTCCTGGCATCGGCATGCGCGTCATGGTCACGCTGACCTCCGGCGCGCCCTATTCCGCAAAGCTCATGACCGAAAGCCTTGTCTCGGCTCCTGGAAGGATTCTATGGGGGGCTACCCGGCTGGTTGCGCAGTTTTACAAGCTGGGGCCGGTGACAACCGGCACTTTGCCTAGCGGTGAAATCCAGCATAACAACTGGGATGGAGGCAGAGGCCATTACCGGATGATCCTCAATACCTCCATACGCTTCGTCAATCCCGCGTCTACCTGCGACCTGGCCGTTGGCGATGTGAATCGCACGATAATCTTGCCCACCGTCAGGGTTTCCGACTTCAACCACGCCAACTCCACCGGAGTGCATCCCTTCGAACTGACCGCCCACTGCGAACCTGGGATCAGGAATGTGAGCTTCCTGTTCTCGGGTACGCCGTCAACCGGGAACGGCGCGCTGTTCGCCAATACGGGAACTTCAAGAGGAACGGCGCTCTCGCTGTCCCACCGCAACGTCGCGTACATTCCCGCCAATGGGTCTGCGGCCCAACGCACCCGCCAAATCCCGACAAGCGGCGCGAGAGCGGTGTTACCCATGAACGCGGAGTATCACAAAACCGGGGCCGCGATCACTCCAGGAACCCTGGTCAGTACCGCGATCGTTTCCATCGCTTACGACTGATGAAGTTTGAGCGCGCATAAAAAATGCCCGACCTTTTCAGGCCGGGCATTTTCAGGTCCCGGTAAAATCAGGACTGACTGGATGGCGCCGGCGTGGCCGGCGTTGCAGTCGTAGTTGTAGCAGCAGACGCCGGCGCGGAAACCGAGTTGGCGGTGGAGGCGGTTGACGCAGGTGCCGTGGCAGGCTTGGCCGCGACTGCCGGCTTGGGCGCTGCTGGTTTCTTCGCTACGGCCGGTTTTTTAGCGGCGGCGGGTTTGGCCGCCGGCTTGGCAGCGGGTTTGACGGCTGCCGGTTTGGCGGCAGGTTTGGCGGCAGCGGTTTTAGTCGCGGGCTTTGCAGCCGGTTTTGCGGCGGCCTTGGCGGCGGGTTTAGCGGCAGGTTTGGCAGCGGCTTTAGCGGCCACGGGCTTGGCGGCAGGCTTGGCGGCCGGTTTTGCCGCGGCGGTTTTGGCGGCGGGTTTGGCCGCTGCTTTTACCGGGGCCTTGGCGGCAGGTTTGGCGGCGGCTTTTGCCAGAGGCTTGGCGGCCGTTTTCGCCGCAGGCTTGGCCGCTGCAGTTTTAGCGACAGGCTTGGCAGCCGGTTTGGCGGCTGCGGTTTTCGCCGGAGCCACTTTCGCGCCGGTGAGTTTTTCGATTTGCTTGGTCAGGGTATCGACCTTGCTGTGCAGCGTCTTCAGTTCTGCTTTGCTGGGTACGCCCAGCCGAGAAATGGCACTGTTCAGACGCTTGTCGAACGTTTCTTCCAACTTGCCCCAAGTATCAGAAATACTGGACTTGGCGGAACCGGCAGTGGCCTTGGCCGCCTCGACTTTCTTACCTACGGTGGTCTTGGTCAACTTCTCGGCCTTCTCGCCGTCTTTAACCAGGGTCTCGAAGTATTTACCGCCGTCACTGCTAACCTTCGAGTACACGCCTAAACCAGCAAGCCAGATCTTACGGGAATATTTTTCAACCTCCCCGATCCACGAGCTGCCTTCTTTCTGAGTTTTCTTTTGAACAGCCATCCCGTTGTCTCCTTAATGTTTACGCGCGACACGTTCGAGCAATGCCGTCAGCTCTTCGAGCTTAGCAGAGAGTGTCTCAACGTCATGTTTAGACGCAATGCCAATCCGATTCAAGGCACTTGCAACACGCGTGTCAAAGGCTTTTTCAACTTTATCCAGTTGAACTTCGACCAGGCCTTTGACGCTCGAGACATTACTCTTTACTTGGTCAATCTGACTGTTGGCAGCATCAAGTTGTTCAACCACAACTTTTTTGCCTTTACTTTCAACATGTTGACCGGTCTTAACCAGCTCTTTGAAGTACTCGCTGCCCTCGCTGCCGACCTTGGCATACGCACCAAGACCCGCCAGCCAGATCTTGCGGGCATAGCTTTTAACGTCACTCAGGGCAGTGGACTGTACGTCGTTTTTTTTCTTCAAAATAACTTTGGCCATGGTGCACCTCACGCAAAATAGGGTGGAGGAACAGCCCACAGGAGTTGAGGGCCTGGGCACAAAGTAGGGAGAAAAATTAGAATCGGCACCCTAAGCGCGGTGAATCAAGCCAGCGCCTTATCCAGCGCCTTCTCGATTTCGGACTTGATAGTGCCACTCATGGCCGACATCAACAGGCCCAGTTCCACATCAATGCGCAGCGATTCATCAGCCACTAATACAGTGCCTTTAACCCCCGAGCGCTTGAGGTTCAAGGTATCGCCGGACCATGAAGGTTCCAGGCCATATTGCTCCTTGAGCTTGTGCGCCAACTTCTCGGCCTTCGCCCGCGCGCCCTCTTTACCCAAGGTGTGTGCACGTTCAACGGTAATACGGGCCATTGCAATGACTCCTCTTTATAGCGAGTGGAACACCTGCCATGCGGCAAAAGGTCTCGGTGACCGCCTATCTTACCTTCAGCCTTGCCAAGACAAAGCAGGTCATGGGGATTATCATGTCCCGCATTCTCTTTTGGTGACAGCGATATGACTGATCAGCGCAAAGGCAGCGATGCCGAACCCACCACTCACTTCGGTTTCAAGAACGTCCCGGAAAGCCAGAAAGCGGAAAAAGTCGCTGAGGTGTTCCACTCCGTGGCCGCCAAGTACGACCTGATGAACGACGTGCTGTCGGGCGGCATGCACCGCCTGTGGAAACGCTTCACCATCGAACTGTCGGGCGTACGCGCCGGCAACCGTGTGCTGGACATCGCCGGCGGCACGGGCGACCTGGCGGCCAAGTTCTCCAAGCTCGTCGGCCCCACCGGCCAGGTGGTACTGGCGGACATCAACGGTTCGATGCTCAAGGTCGGTCGCGATCGCCTGCTGGATAAAGGCGTGGCCGGCAATATCGAATTCGTCCAGGCCGACGCCGAAAAACTGCCGTTCCCGGATAACCATTTCGACTGCGTGACCATCGCCTTCGGCCTGCGCAACGTCACCCACAAAGAGGACGCGATCCGCTCCATGCTGCGCGTGCTCAAGCCGGGTGGTCGCCTGTTGGTGCTGGAGTTCTCCAAGCCGACCAACGCGCTGATGTCCAAGGTTTACGACACCTACTCCTTCGCCTTCATGCCGTTGATGGGCAAGCTGATCACCAATGACGCCGAGAGTTATCGTTACCTGGCCGAATCGATCCGCATGCACCCCGACCAGGAAACCCTGAAGTCGATGATGGTGGAGGCCGGTTTCGACCGCGTGACCTACCACAACATGACCTCGGGTATCGTCGCCCTGCACCGCGGCATCAAGCCCTGATGTTGTTCGCCGGTCTTCTCGCCAGCGTGGAACACGGCATCAACCGTGTCTTGCGCCTGGACAGCACCGCCCTGGCGCGGCTCGCGCACCTCAACGGCAAGATCATTGCCGTCGACTGCCGCAGCCCCGCCTTGCAGTTGTTTATCCTGCCCGGCGATGAAGGCTTGCTGCTCGCCAGCCAATGGGCCGCCGAGGCCGACTGCACCCTGCGGGCGCCGGCGTCGAGCCTGTTGCACCTGGCCTTGAGCCGCAACAAGACCGCCATCCTCCACAGTGCCGAAGTGGAACTGGAAGGCGACAGTGCGGTGCTGATGGACTTGGCCGCCGTGCTGCAAGACCTGGAACTGGACTGGGAATACGAGCTGTCGCGCTGGATCGGCCCCGTCGCCACCCAGTTGATCAGCGGGCACCTGCGCAGCCGCTCGCGCTGGTACCAGCAAGGGTTCGCCAGCCTCAACCAGAACCTTGCCGAATACCTGAGCGAAGAATCGCGCACCCTGGTCGGGCAACGGGAAGCGCAAGCGCGCTTTCGTGAACTCGACAAGGCCAAAATCGACCTGGAACGCCTCGAGGCCCGCTTCGAGCGCCTGAGCCGTTCCCTTGATCCAAGCGATAACGCATGAAGCTGCTCGCCGTCCGCCGTCTGTTTCGTATCCAGCGCGTCGTAGCCCGCTACCGCCTCGATGACCTGCTGTTTGCCCTGCCCCTGCCGTGGTTTCTTCTGGCAGTACGCTATGTGCTGCCGTGGCGCTGGTTGCCGCGCAAGCAGCTGGAACTGAGCCGTGGTGCGCGCCTGCGCCTGGCGTTGCAGGACCTGGGGCCGATCTTCATCAAGTTCGGGCAGATCCTCTCCACCCGCCGCGACCTGCTGCCGGAAGACATCGCCGACGAACTGATGCTGCTGCAGGACCGCGTGCCGCCGTTCGACTCGCAGCAATCGGTCAAGCTGATCGAAGAACAGCTCGGCAAAAAGATCAGCGAAGTGTTCAGGCGCTTCGACATCGAGCCGCTGGCATCGGCCTCGGTGGCGCAGGTACACGCCGCACAGCTCAAGACCGGTGAAGAAGTGGTGGTGAAGGTGATTCGCCCCGGCCTCAAGCCGATCATCGGCCAGGACCTGGCATGGCTGTTCATCCTCGCCCGCGCCGCCGAGCGTTTCTCCGCCGATGCTCGCCTGCTGCACCCGGTCGACGTGGTCGCCGATTACGAAAAAACCATCTACGACGAACTCGACCTGCTGCGTGAAGCCGCCAACGCCAGTCAACTCAAGCGCAACTTCGAAGGCTCGCCCTTGCTGTATGTGCCGCAAGTGTATTGGGACTGGTGCCGTCCCAAAGTACTGGTGATGGAGCGTATCTACGGTGTGCAGGTCACCGACCTCGCGACCCTGGCGGACCAGCGCACCGACATGAAGATGCTCGCTGAGCGCGGTGTGGAGATCTTCTTCACCCAGGTGTTCCGTGACAGCTTCTTTCACGCCGACATGCACCCGGGCAACATCTTCGTCAGCACCGTGAACCCGTGGAACCCACAGTACATTGCGATCGACTGCGGCATCGTCGGCAGCCTGACCCCGGAAGACCAGGACTACCTGGCGCGCAACCTGTTTGCCTTCTTCAAGCGTGACTACCGCCGCGTGGCGCAACTGCACATCGATTCGGGCTGGGTACCGGCGGAAACCAAGCTCAACGAATTCGAAGCGGCGATCCGTACCGTCTGCGAACCGATCTTTGAAAAACCGCTGAAAGATATCTCTTTCGGCCAGGTGCTGATGCGCCTGTTCCAGACCGCACGGCGCTTCAACATGGAAGTGCAGCCGCAGTTGGTGTTGCTGCAAAAAACCCTGCTGAACATTGAAGGGCTGGGGCGCCAGCTGTACCCGGACCTTGACCTGTGGAACACCGCCCAACCGTTCCTGGAACGCTGGATGCGTGAGCGCGTCAGCCCGAAAACCCTGATCGGCAACCTGCACAGCCAGTTCGAACAACTGCCGCACCTGGCCAACATGACCCGTGACCTGCTGGAGCGCATGTCCCAGCCCCACGCCCATGACCCGGCGCCACCCTGGCAGAAGCGCAAGGACGACTGGTTCCTGCGCCTGTTGGGCGCCGCGCACCTGGTGGGTGGCGTGATACTGGCCATTGGCGGGCCACTGAATGAGTTGGGCCACTGGCCAGCCGGCATCATGGTCGCCGTGGGTGTGTATCTGATCGTGCGTCGATAGCCGATCCGGTTATACACTGTCGCAAATTGCCGGAGCCGAACATGAAAGACTGGTTGGACGAAATCAAGTGGGACAATGACGGCCTGGTACCGGCCATCGCCCAGGACTACAAGACCGGGCGCGTGCTGATGATGGCCTGGATGAACCGCGAGGCCCTGAGCCTCACCGCCGCTGAGCAGCGCGCTATTTACTGGTCACGTTCGCGTGGCAAACTGTGGCGTAAGGGCGAAGAGTCCGGCCATGTGCAAACCCTGCACGAGATACGCCTCGACTGTGACGCCGACGTGGTGATCCTGATGGTCGAGCAGATCGGCAACATCGCCTGCCACACCGGTCGTCACAGTTGCTTCTATCGCGTGTTCGAAGACGGCGAATGGAAAATTGTCGAGCCGGTGCTCAAAGACCCGCACGCCATTTATTCCCCAGGACACTGAACATGAGCGATACCCTGAACCGCGTGGCCCAGGTACTGGAAGACCGCAAGGGCGCGGATGCCGACAGCTCCTATGTCGCAAGCCTGTACCACAAGGGATTGAACAAGATCCTGGAAAAGCTCGGCGAGGAGTCCATCGAAACGATCATCGCCGCCAAGGACGCGCAGATCAGCGGTGATTACAGCGATGTAATCTATGAAACCGCCGACTTGTGGTTCCATAGCCTGGTCATGCTCGCCCAACTGGGGCAGCATCCGCAGGCCGTACTGGATGAACTGGACCGTCGCTTCGGCTTGTCCGGGCACGTCGAAAAGGCCTCGCGCCCGTCCGCCTGAATAACTTTCACAGAGGAATTGCAGCATGGGCATTTTTGACTGGAAACACTGGATCGTCATTCTGGTGGTGGTGGTACTGGTGTTCGGCACCAAGAAACTCAAGAACCTAGGCACCGATGTGGGCGAGTCGATCAAGGGCTTTCGCAAGGCCATGAACGACGACGAAAAACCGGCCGACCCGGTCGCCACTCCGGTGCCGCCAGCCCAGCCGGTACATCCGCAGGCCACCCAGCCGATCACCGAGCGTCGGACCTTCGACGTGCAGGCTGAAAAAGTCGAAGAGCCGACCCGCAAAGACTCGTGAGCACTGACTAATGTTTGGTATCAGCTTCTCTGAACTGCTACTCGTCGGCCTCGTGGCGTTACTGGTGTTGGGGCCTGAACGCCTGCCCGGTGCCGCACGCACGGCCGGCCTGTGGATCGGGCGCCTGAAACGCAGTTTCAACGCCATCAAACAGGAAGTTGAACGGGAAATCGGCGCCGACGAGATCCGCCGCCAACTGCACAACGAACACATTCTGTCGTTGGAGCAGGAAGCCCGGAAAATCCTGTCGCCGGTACAGGAGCCGGCTAAGCCGGAGGAGCCTGCGGCCCCGAACAGCATCGCGCCCGCACCCGTTGCACAAGCCACGCCCGCCGCGCCAACCGAGCCTGCGCCGACGCCCGTTGCGTCGCCCGCGCCCCATGACCCTACATTGCCGCCGCGAGCCCCATGAGCGCTGATAAACCGGAAAACGACCAGCACATGCCGCTGGTCTCGCACCTCACCGAGTTGCGCACCCGCCTGCTGCGTTGTGTAGCGGCCATCTTCATCATCTTTGCCGGGCTGTTCGCCTTTACCCAGCAAATCTACACCTTCGTCTCCACGCCTCTGCGCCAGTACCTGCCGGCTGGGGCAACGATGATCGCCACCGATGTGTCGTCGCCGTTCCTCACGCCATTGAAGCTGACCATGATGGTGTCGTTGTTCCTTGCGATCCCGGTGATCCTGCACCAGATCTGGGGCTTCATCGCGCCGGGCCTGTACAAGCATGAGAAGCGCATCGCCGTTCCGTTGCTGGTGTCGAGCATCCTGTTGTTCTACACCGGCATGGCGTTCGCGTATTTCCTGGTGTTCCCGCTGATCTTCAAATTCTTCGCCGCAGCCACGCCGGCCGGCGTGGAGATGATGACCGACATCACCAGCTACCTTGATTTCGTGATGACGCTGTTCTTCGCCTTTGGTGTGGCCTTCGAAATTCCGGTGGCCGTGGTGCTGCTGGTATGGATCGGCGTGGTCGACGTCAAATACCTGAAGAAGATCCGCCCGTACGTGATCATCGGTTGCTTCGTGGTCGGCATGATTCTCACCCCGCCGGACATCTTCTCCCAGACCTTGCTGGCCGTGCCCATGTGGATGCTGTTCGAGATCGGCATCCTGTTCGGCAGCCTGATCAGCAAGCGCGAAGACCAGCCGGATGACCCGCCCGTCGACAACGACCAGCCGCCAGCCACCCAGCCATGAACCTGCTGTTGCTGGAAGAGGCCGACTTTATCGCGGCCGACCGGGTGGTGCTGCGTGATCGGCGCCTGGTGCATATGCAGGAAGTCCACCGCGCTGCGGTGGGCGACAGCCTGCGCGTGGGGCGCATCGGCGGCCTGATGGGCAACGCCCAGCTGTTGCGCCTGGAAACCCGCGAGGCCGAGCTGCAAGTCAGCTTCGACCAGCCCCCGCCGGCCAAACTGCCCCTGACCCTGCTGCTGGCCCTGCCGCGCCCGAAAATGCTGCGCAGGGTCCTGCAAACCGTGGCTGCCATGGGCGTGCCCAAGGTCGTGCTGGTCAACAGCTACCGTGTAGAGAAAAGCTTCTGGCAGACGCCGTTCCTGGAACCTGAAGCGATCCGTGAGCAATTGATCCTGGGCCTGGAACAGGCGCGGGATACGGTGTTGCCCGAGATCATTATCGAAAAGCGCTTCAAGCCGTTCGTTGAAGACCGTTTGCCCGCCATGACCGCAGGCACCCTGGGCCTGATCGGCCACCCCGGCAATTACCCGGCCTGCCCGCGCGGGCTGGATGAGCCGGTGACACTGGCCATCGGCCCCGAGGGCGGCTGGATTCCCTACGAAGTGGACCTGCTGACCCAGGCCGGATTGCAACCGGTGCAACTCGGCGCACGTATCCTGCGCGTCGAAACGGCGGTCACCGCCCTGCTCGCCCGCCTGTTCTAACAACACCCTGTAGTGAGCGGGCTGGCCCCGCGCTGGGGGGCGAAGCCGCCCTAACCAAGGACGCCGCGGTGATTCAGAAAGACCGCAGCGCCTGAGTTTGGGGCGGCGTTGCCCCCAAGCGCGGGGCAAGCCCGCTCACTACAAACTCCAGTTTTCCTACAGGTATAGCCCGGCCGGCCGATAGCCTTTGAATAAGTCCAAGCCTTGTTCCAAAGGAGATCGCAGCATGTATCGTTGGTTAGCCGAAAAATTGGGGAATGTGAGCGTCAATCGCAAGCTGGGCGTAGGCTTCGGCTTGGTGTTGATCCTGACGCTACTGATCACCTTCACCGGCTGGACCGGCCTGAGCAACGTGACCAGTCGTGGCGACAAACTTGGCTTTATTTCCAGCCTCAACAGCCTGACCAAAGACCTGCGGCTGGCACGCCTGGACTTCGAGATGCGTCGTGGTGAACAAGGTACAGATGCGGTCAATGGCTTGCTCACGCAGTTGGACAGCGGCCTGAAAACCGCCCTGGATCTGATCGAACAGCCTAACGACAAGGCGCTGGTCGAGCAGCAACTGGAGGCTCTGAATCAATACAAAAAAGCCTTCGCCGCCATGGTCCAGGCCGGTCTGAAGCGTGAAGGCGCCCGCAGCCAATTGGGCGACACCGCTGACAACGCCGTGGCCAAGATCAATGAAATCGAAAAAGCCCTGCTGCAAGGCGACAGCGTCGCCCAGTTCAATAGCGTGGTGGACTTGAGCAAGCTGATCCAGCAATCGCGCTTTCAGGTTCGCGGCTACACCTACAGCGGCAAGACGGAGGCCGAACAGCCGGCCCTGGATGCCATCGACAACGCCCTGAAAAAAATCAACCAACTGCAAGGCCAATTGCCGGAGCCGTATCAGGCCAACCTGCAAGAAGCCGGCGTGTCGCTGCAAGCCTATCGCGCTGCCGTCAGCCAGTATCGCGACGCCCAGGTTGCCAGCGCGGCGGCCATGGCGACCATGAAGGCCCAAGGCGATATCCTGTTGGGCCATAGCGAAAAGCTCACCACCTCGCAAACGGCAGTGCGTGATGCTGACGTCGTACAGGCCAAACAGCTGTTACTGCTGGCCACCGTGCTGGCACTGATCTTCGGCATCATCGCCGCCATGGCCATCACCCGCCAAATTGTCATCCCACTGAACCAGACGCTTAAAGTCGCAGAGCGCGTAGCCTCGGGCGACCTGAGCCACAACCTGGACTCGATGCGCCAGGATGAACTGGGCCAGTTGCAACGCGCCATGCAAAGCATGACCGTGGGCCTGCGTGAACTGATCGGCGGCATCAGCGACGGCGTCACGCAAATCGCCAGCGCCGCCGAACAACTGTCGGCCGTGACCGAACAAACCAGCGCCGGGGTCAACAGCCAGAAGGTCGAAACCGACCAGGTGGCCACCGCCATGAACGAAATGGCTGCCACCGTGCAGGAGGTGGCGCGCAACGCCGAGGAAGCGTCCGAAGCCGCCGTGGCCGCCGACCAACAGGCGCGTGAAGGTGACAAGGTGGTCAGTGAAGCCATCGACCAGATCGAGCGCCTGGCCACCGAAGTCGGCCACTCCACTACCGCCATGGGCGATCTGAAACGCGAAAGCGACAAGATCGGCAGCGTGCTCGACGTGATCAAGTCGGTCGCCCAGCAAACCAACCTGTTGGCGCTGAACGCGGCAATTGAAGCGGCGCGCGCCGGTGAAGCCGGACGCGGTTTCGCGGTGGTGGCCGATGAGGTGCGCAGCCTGGCCCAACGCACCCAGAAATCCACCGAAGAGATCGAAGAACTGATCGTCGGCCTGCAAAGCGGCACCCAGCAGGTGGCCAGCATCCTGGACAACAGCCGTGGCCTGACCGACAGCAGCGTCGAATTGACCCGTCGCGCCGGCAGTGCGTTGGCGAGCATCACCCGCACGGTCTCAACCATCCAGGCGATGAACTCGCAGATCGCTACCGCCGCCGAGCAACAGAGCGCCGTCGCCGAAGAGATCAACCGTAGTGTGCTGAATGTGCGCGACGTGTCGGAGCAAACGTCGTCGGCCAGTGAAGAGACCGCCACCTCCAGCGCAGAACTGGCGCGCCTTGGGATCTACTTGCAGACCTTGGTCGGGCGCTTCCGCGTCTGACCCTTTGCTGCGGCGGTCGATCAAGGCCGCCGCAATTTGTGAAACGTCCTACGCAGTTATCAGCCCGCCAACACCTCGAATCGTTTTAGCGTTTTAACCGAACGCTTTTTCTGATTGGAGGCTCATCATGTTTTCTCGGCTGACCCACTTGCTGGTCAATGCCAGCGTCCGTCTCAAGCTCATCCTGGGATTCGGCCAAGTGCTGATCCTCAGTCTCCTGATCGCCATGACCGGCTGGCAAGCCTTGAACACCGCGCTGTATCACACCAGCAGCCTGACGGTGCTAGGACGATTGGCCGTCGACACAGAAGCCATGCGCGCTGATCGTATCGTTTACCGCACCCTGACGGACGCCGACAGCCTGGCCAAGATGGCCACCAGCATCGAACAAATCGACGCACACCTGGCCGACCTTTCAAGCCGCTTGAAAGACCCCGCCGACCTGCAGCGCTTGCAGGAGGCAACGCGCTGGGTCGCGGATTTCAAGGCCGCCCTGGTGCAACTGCCGCCCTTGATCGAGCAACGCGAGAGCATTCGCCCCGCGCTCAAAAGAACGGCGCTGCAAGCCAGTGAGACGCTCGTCCAGCTCGCCGGCGCATTACCCGACCCGGAAGACGGCAACGCCCATGGCGCCATCGAGCAGTTGCGCCAGGCCATGGAGCAGGCCGAGGAGCGTGTGCAAAGCCCGGCATGGGCCGCGCAATCATTGCAAGCCTACGCCGAGGCCATTGCCAAGACGCTCGACGCGCTGGAAGTCGCCCAAGCCGTAGTCACCACCTTGCCTGTCGACTCGGCGCAGCTCAAAACCGACCTGGCCACCTATCGCGAGCAACTCACCCGGCTCAAGGACGCGCAGCTCAACACAGAAACCGTGCAAAACCGCTTTGAACAACAACTCAACCAGCTACGCGAGCAAAACCTTGCGCTGATTGAAGGCCAGAACGCCCAGGGGGATGACGCCGCGAGCCACACACGTTTCCTGCTGATCAGCGTCACCGTGACAGCCTTGCTGCTCGGCGGCCTGGCCGCATGGTGGATCGCCCGGCAGATTGCCGTACCGCTACGCGCAATCCTCACCGCTGCCCATCGCGTCGCCGACGGCGACCTGAGCCACGACACCCAGGCCGACCGCCGTGATGAGCTGGGCCAATTGCAACAGAGCATCGGGCAAATGACCCGCAACCTGCGCAACCTGATCAGCCGCATCGGCGACAGTGCCCGGCAGATCGCCAGTGCGGCCACCCAATTGTCCGCCGTCACCTTGCAAACCCGCACGGGCGTGAACAACCAGAAAGACGAAACCGACCAGGTGGCCACGGCCATGAATGAAATGCTCGCGACCGCCCATGAAGTCTCGCGACACGCCGAACAGGCGTCGGCCGCCGCCCAGGAAGCAGACCAACAGGCCAGCGCCGGAGAACAGGTGGTCGCGCAGGCGGTGGAGCAAATTGGTCACCTGGCGAGTGAAATGGCATTGTCCAGTCGCGCCATGCTCGCCTTGCAGCAGGAGAGCCAGAAGATCGGCAGCGTGCTGGATGTGATCAAATCCGTGTCCCAGCAAACCAACCTGCTGGCGTTGAACGCCGCCATCGAAGCGGCGCGCGCCGGGAGTGCCGGAGAAGGGTTTGCCGTGGTGGCCGATGAAGTACGCAGCCTGGCGCAACGCACCCAGGAATCAGCGGAAGAAATCGAAGGGCTGATCCTGGACCTGAACAAGGGCACCGAGCAGGTGGCGCAGATTCTGGACAGCAGCCGAAACCTGACCGACACCAGCGTCGGCCTGACCCGCGATGCCGGTCAAGCGTTGGCGGCGATTGCGCGCACGGTGTCGATCATCCAGGACATGAACCCGCAGATTGCCGCCGCCGCCGAGCAGCAAAGCGCGGTGGCCGAGGAGATCAATCGCAGTGTGTTGAAGGTGCGGGATGTGTCGGAACAGACGGCGACCGCCAGCGAAGAAACGGCGGCCGCCAGTGTTCAGTTGACGCGGCTGAGCCTGGATTTGCAGACGCTGATCGGCAAATTCAGGCTCTGACGCTTACAGGACCTGGCGTAAAAACGCTTGGGCCCGCGGGTCTTTGGGGGCATCGAAGAACTCGGCCGGGGACGCGTCTTCGAGTAACTTGCCGTGATCGAAGAACAGCACGCGGTCGGCGACTTCGCGGGCAAACCCCATCTCGTGGGTGACGCAGACCATGGTCATGCCTTCCAGGGCCAGGGTCTTCATCACGTCGAGCACTTCACCGACCATTTCCGGGTCAAGCGCCGAGGTGGGTTCATCGAACAACATCACCTTGGGCTCCATCGCCAGGGCGCGAGCAATTGCGACGCGCTGCTGCTGGCCGCCGGATAACCGTGATGGAAACTCGTTGGCCTTTTGCGCAATACCGACTTTTTCCAGCAGCGCCAGGGCCTTGGCCTCGCGCTCTTTCTTGGCGCGCTTGCGCACGACCTTTTGCGCCAGGCACAGGTTTTCCAGCACGGTCATGTGAGGGAACAGGTTGAAGTGCTGGAACACCATGCCGACTTCACGCCGATAGGCGTTCACATCGGTTTTCGGATCAGCCAGCTGCAGGCCGTCGATGCTCACCGAGCCCGAATCGAACGTTTCCAGGCCATTGAGACAGCGCAGAAAGGTGGACTTGCCGGAGCCCGACGGGCCGATCACCACCAGCACTTCGCCCTTGGCCACTTGGGTGGTCACGTGGTCCACCGCGCGCACGACCTGGCCACGGGTATCGAAGACTTTTACCAGATCGCGGACTTCAATCACTTTGCGCGAGCCTCCGCTCAAGCCGGCTGGCCATTTTCGACAGCGGCAGGTTGATCAGCAGGTACAAGCCTGCCACACAGAACAGGATTTCAAATGGCGAGAACGAGGTGGTGATCACCTCCCGGCCGCTTTTGAGCAATTCGGTAATCGCAATCACCGACACCAGCGAGGTGTCCTTCACCAGGCTGATAAACTGCCCGGCCAAGGGCGGCAACACGCGCTTGAAGGCTTGCGGCAATACCACATGCCGCATCGACTGGCTGACACTCAACCCCAGGGAGCGCGCAGCTTCGTTCTGACCACGGGCGATGGACTGCACACCCGCACGAACGATTTCCGCCACATAGGCGCCGGTAAACAGTGACAACGCAGCCACCCCGGCGAACTCCCGGGACAGGTTGAGCACGGTGCCGATGAAGAAATAGAAAATGAAGATCTGCACCAACAACGGCGTTCCGCGCACCAGTTCGACGTAGATCGTCGACAGATCGCGCAACGTCGGGTTGCTGGAGAGACGGCACAAGCCGGTCGCCAAGCCGATCGCCAACCCGAGCACTCCGGAGACCACCGATAACCACAAGGTGGTCCACAAGCCCCACATCAGCGGGCCCAACGCCCAGTGGCGGGTCACGCCGACCACATCGCCCTCGGCTACGTCATCGCCACGTGCCACTTGCAGGCTGTTGTCGGCCACGCTCAGCTTCTGCTCTACACCGGCGTCGTTGCGCAGGGTGACTTCAGCCACATCGCCCTTGCGCACCAGTTCAACGACGGTGGAGATATCGGCGGCACGCTGGGAGGTCTCGGCCTGGTAGGCGAAGTACTGCGGTACGCGGTTCCAGCGCCACTCGTAGGACATCAGCGAAGTGGCGTAGTACAAGGCGCCAGCCAGGCCGACCAGCACGACCACGGTCAGCAGGTGCCAGGGCCATTGGGCTTTTTTCTGTTTCATTTCACTTTCCGGGATATGTGTCGCCTGTGAGACCGCCTTCGCGAGCAAGCCCGCTCCCACACTCGACCGCATGCTCATGCTGGAACTCGGTCAAATGTGGGAGCGGGCTTGCTCGCGAAGGACGCGACTCGGTCTTAAGCCTTATTCCATGTCCTTGAGCCACTCGGAGCTCTTGAACCACTTGTCATGGATACGATCGTAGGTGCCGTCGTTGCGGATCTGGTGCAGGAAGTTGTTGATGTAGTTGAGGCTGTCGTAATCGCCTTTCTTCAAACCGAACGCCAAAGGTTCGAACGTGAACGGTTCTTCCAGGAACACCAGCTTGCCGTTACCGACTTTTTTCTCGGCGACCACGTTGTAAGGCGCGTCATACACAAAGGCATCGGCCTTGCCGTTGACCACGTCCAGTACGCCTTCCTGCTCATTGTCATAGCCATGGTATTTGGCTTTGGAGATCAGTTTTTTGGCGACCATCTCACCGGTGGTGCCGAGCTTGGAGGTCAGGCGGAACTTCTCGTCGTTCAGGTCTTTATAGGACTTGATGGTGCCTTCCAGGTCTTTACGTATCAGCAGGGTCTGGCCGACGACGATGAAGGGTTCGCTGAAGTTCAGGCGCAGGTTACGTTCCTGGGTCAGGGTCATGCCGCTGCCGATCATGTCGAATTTACCGGTCAGGAACGCCGGGATGATCCCGTCATAACCGGTGGAGACCAGCTCCAGCTTGACGCCCATGGACTTGGCCAGCGCCTTGAGGATGTCGACTTCGAAGCCGATGATTTCACCGCGCTTGTCTGTCATTTCGAACGGCATGTAGGTCGGGTCCATGCCGACTTTGAGCGTGCCGCGCTTGACCGCATCATCGATGGCACCGGCCTGGGCCGCAGTGGCGGCGACCCACGCCGTGACGCCGAGCATCAGCATCGAAAGATACTTTTTCATCATCAAGTCCCCTGGACGGTTCTTATAAGAGCGGCGCGCAAAAGGGCTGCACCATTTCGGGGTGCGATCCTAACCCACTCGTTGCCCGTCACAAAGGTTTCACGGGTAAATGTTATCGGCGTATGTCGGAAATGCCCCACATGGGTGCAGCGAAGCATGGGCGTAGACACATTGCCCTCGTCACTCATCCATTGGGTTATGTGTAAACAGTTATGACTTTCAGTCGATTTCCGCCATCCAGGCAGTGTCCTTGAACCACTTGTCGTGCAGGCGATCGTAGGTCCCGTCCTGGGCCACCTGATTGAGGAAGTGGTTGATCCAGTTGAGGCTATCGTAGTCGCCCTTCTTCAGGCCGAAGGCCAGCGGTTCGAAGGTGAAGGGTTGTTCGAGCACCAGCAACGCACTGTTCTCGGGGCGGGTCATTGCAATCAGGTTGTAGGGTGCATCGTGCACAAAGGCATCCGCCTTGCCCTCCACGACCTGACGCACACCTTCTTCAGGGGTTGCGAAACTGCTCAGGCGCGCCGCGCCCAGGAAGCGCTGCGCCGCCGCCAGCCCGGTGGTGCCTGCAATGGCGGCGACGCGGTACTCGGCACTGTCCAGGTCTTCAATACTGGAAACCCTACCGGCCAGGCTTGGGTGCAGCAGGATGGTTTGGCCGACCACGATAAAGGAGTCGCTGAAATTCAGTTTCAGGTTGCGCTCCTGGGTCACCGTCATGCCACTGCCGATCAGGTCAAACTGCTTGGTCATCAGGCCAGGCAGCAACTCGGTATAGGGCACCGCCACCAACTCGAGCTCGACCCCCAATGCACGGCTCATGGTCTGCAGCAGGTCGATCTCGAAGCCGACGATGCGCCCCTGCTTATCCGTCATTTCAAAGGGGATGTAGGTGGGCGTCGTGCCGACCTTCAGCACTCCCCGTCGAACCGCATCATCGAGGGCACCGGCATTCAACCAACCTGCGTAGATGCCTGCGACAACGCCGATCAGCCATGCTGAACCGTACCTCTTGAACATGAATACCCCCGTGGCAAGTCAAATCTGGGGGGCGATGCTACCCCAGCCACAGGCACGGCAATACGCCTCGAATCGAGGTCTTTTGTTTCGAAATAACAAGGAGTTAGAACAAAAAGGAAGAGACGCGAAACGCCGTAGGACCAGCGTTTCAAGCGCCCCCGAAGTGAGCCTTCGGGGGCGTCTGAATCAGGCCGGCTGGGCCTGGGACGACAGCGGTTGCAGCGGCAGCAACGGCGCGTGCGGATCAGCCTTGATCGAGGCACGCCAGGCGCCCAGCCATTCGGCGTGACCTTCACTCCAGACCTGCTGGTGCAGGCGGGCCAGGGCTACCGGATCGCTGAGCAGGGCCAGGCGTTCAGCGTTGTTAAGTGCGGCCGGGCCGACTTTCAACGCATGACGCACCCGCTCGGCACGCAGGTGCTCGATCGGCTCCGCCTGACGGTGGCGCGAAGTCGCCAGGGCGCAGGCCAGGGCGTTCTGCTGCGGGTCGACCACCGAGCGTACAAACCCGTCATGCAGGGCGTGCCAACGGTTTTCGTGGGTGTACTGCTCGGTCGACAACAGCGCTTGCGGCGGGTTGTACTCCTCGGGGATCAGGAACAGGCTCTCGTCGCGGGACTTGAGGCCCAACTTGACCCGGCTGGAGATCACCGACACCGGGATCGACAACATCAGCGAGCCGACGATCGGGATCAGCCACCACAGGAAGCTTGGGTTCAACCACACCACCAACAAGGCCCACAAAAAGCCCAGCACGGTTTGCGGACCGTGGCGCTTGACGGCCTCGCTCCATGGCGTGGAATCGTCGTCACGTTGCGGCGAATTCCAGGTCGCAGCCCAACCGAGGAACGCGGCCAGTACGAAGCGGGTGTGGAAGATCATCCGCACCGGCGCCAGCAGCATGGAGAACAGCATCTCCAGCAGCATCGACAGCGTCACCTTGAACTTGCCACCGAACTCTTTCGCGCCCTTGGCCCAGATCAGGATGATGCTCAGCAGTTTAGGCAGGAACAGCAGCACGATGGTGGTGGAGAACAGCGCCACCGCCTTGTCCGGATGCCACTGTGGCCACAGCGGGTACAACTGGCGCGGCGCCATGAAGTACTGCGGCTCCATCAGGGTATTGACCGCCAGCAGCGCGGTCGACAACACCAGGAAGAAGAACCACAACGGCGCCGACAGGTAGGACATCACGCCGGTGAGGAACACCGCACGGTGCACCGGGTGCATGCCCTTGACCAGGAACAGGCGGAAGTTCATCAGGTTGCCGTGGCACCAGCGGCGGTCACGCTTGAGTTCATCCAGCAGGTTGGGCGGCAGTTCTTCGTAGCTGCCCGGCAAATCATAGGCGATCCACACGCCCCAGCCTGCACGGCGCATCAGCGCAGCTTCGACGAAGTCGTGGGACAGAATCGCACCGGCGAACGCGCCTTTGCCTGGCAACGGCGCCAAGGCGCAGTGCTCGATGAACGGCTTCATGCGGATAATTGCGTTGTGGCCCCAGTAGTGGGATTCACCCAACTGCCAGAAGTGCAGGCCGGCAGTAAACAACGGGCCGTACACGCGGGTGGCGAACTGCTGCATGCGCGCATACAGCGTGTCCATGCCCGACGCACGCGGCGCGGTCTGGATAATCCCCGCGTCCGGCGTGGCTTCCATCAGGCGTACCAGGCTGGTCAGGCATTCGCCGCTCATCACGCTGTCGGCGTCGAGCACCACCATGTACTTGTAGTCACCGCCCCAGCGACGGCAGAAGTCGTCGAGGTTACCGCTTTTACGCTTAACGCGGCGGCGACGGCGGCGGTAGAAGATCTTGCCGAAGCCACCGGCTTCGCGGCACACGTCCAGCCAGGCCTGTTGTTCGGCGATGCAGATATCGGCGTCGTTACTGTCGCTGAGCACGAAGAAATCGAAGCGGTCCAGGTCGCCCGTGGCGGCCACCGACTCGAAGGTAGCGCGCAAACCGGCAAATACCCGGGGCACGTCTTCGTTGCAGATGGGCATGACCAGCGCGGTACGGGCGTCCTTCGGAATCGGCTCGTCACCGGCACTTTTACCGGAGATGCGGTATTTATCGTGACCCGTAAGCAGTTCCAGGAAGCCCATCAGCGCGGTCCAGAAACCGGCCGAGACCCAGCAGAACAAGATCCCGAACATGATCAGGATGCTGGTCTGCAGAGCGTAAGGCAGTACCTGCGTGGCGGTTTGCAGCAGCGTCTGGTTGCGGATCTCGTCGAAGTCGACCAGCGACCAGCCCTGGTACGGCATGATGCCTTTCATGTACCAGCCGGCCACGATGGTCTGGCCAAGCATCAATATCAGCAGGATATAGCGGCGGATCGAACCCACGGTCCGCCAGCGCGCGGCCGGCAGTACACGCTCGTCTTTCGGCGGCTTGGGGGGGTTGGTGCGGCCGGTCAAGCGGCGCCAGCCACGTACCAGGATGTTGGTACGCCATGGCTCGGGCACCACCTTGGTCCGACGGATCGGTGGCGTGGCCTTCAGGCTGACCCGGCCGCTGGCGTCGAGCACAAGCATTTCGGCGTCTTGCAGCTCCTCGGCGGTACTGAGGGTCAAGCGCGTGCCAACCGACGCCTGGGCAGCGTCGGTCGGTGCGTCGAACGTCTTCGACGACAGGCGTTCGTGCAATTCGCTGAAGGAGGTGCAACCCGCCAGTTCGGCGCGCTGCTCGGCAGTCAACGGGAGATGCGCCAGGTACTCGGACAGCGTCTCTGGCTTGGCTTGTGAATTACTCATCGGCAGGCAACTGGTAGCTCCAGGTCTCGGTCAGGACTTGTTCGGTCTTGGCCGGCTCTGGGGTGGCAGGGGCAGCTTCGGGCTGTTTGGCTTCCTTGTCTTTCGCGTCCTTGGCGTCTTTCTTGGCCTGTTTCTCGTGCTGCTTGGCCAGGACCTTGTCGGCCTTGAGCACATGGCTCGAGTCCTGCTCAGGCGCCGGCGGAGGAACATCTTGCACCAGCGCTGCACGCATTTCGGTCGGTTTGCTTGCGTCCTTGATCTTCATTCGCAGGGTCAGGCGCCAGCCTTTGGTGTGCTCGTTGTAACGCACGCTGTTTTCAACCAGTTCGGCGTTGTCGCCGACACTCACCTGGCTGCGCACCGGGGCGTCCGCAGGCAGTGCCTTGAGGGACGGGCCTTCGAAGTCCACCAGGTAGGCCACGCTGCCGTCAGGCTGGCGAATCAGGTTCGACTGCTTCACGTCACCCGTGGAACGCAGGGTCTGCTTGACCCAGGCGCTATCGCTCGGGTGCAGGGATTTCTCGTCCATGGTCCAGTGCAGGCGGTAGGAAACGTCCAGCGGCTGGCCGACTTCAGGCAGCTTTTCCGGGCTCCAGAAGGCAACGATGTTGTCGTTGGTCTCATCGGCGGTCGGGATTTCCACCAGGTTGACGGTGCCTTTGCCCCAGTCGCCTTCGGGCTCGATCCAGGCGCTTGGGCGCTTGTCGTAGTTGTCGTCCAAATCTTCGTAGTGGCTGAAGTCGCGACCGCGCTGCAGCAGGCCGAAACCTTTCGGGTTTTCCACGGCGAAGCTGCTGACCGACAGGTGTTTAGGGTTGTTCAGCGGGCGCCAGATCCACTCGCCATTACCGGCGTGGATCGACAGCCCGCTGGAGTCGTGCAGCTCACGACGGTAGTTGAGCACCTTGGACGGCTGGTTGGCGCCGAACAGGTACATGCTGGTCAGCGGGGCAATGCCCAGCTTGCTGACCTTGTCGCGCAGGAACATCTGGGACTTGACGTCGACAATGGTGTCGGCACCCGGACGCAGCGTCAGGCGATACGCACCGGTGGCCCGTGGAGAGTCCAGCAAGGCATAGATCACCAGTTGTTTCTCGCCCGGTTTCGGACGCTCGATCCAGAACTCGGTGAAACGCGGGAACTCCTCGCCGGACGGCAAGGCAGTGTCGATCGCCATGCCACGGGCGGATAAACCATAAGTCTGACCCTTGCCGACAACGCGGAAATAGCTCGCGCCCAGCATGGTCATGATTTCGTCTTGCTTGTCAGCCTTGTTGATCGGGTACAGCACACGGAAACCGGCATAACCCAGCTGTTCGGTGGCTTTAGGGTCAAACTTCACGTCGCCGAAATCGAAACGAGTCGGGTCGTACTTGATTTCCTGGACGCTGTCGGCGGTCACTTCGTTGATTTTCACCGGTGTATCGAAATGCATACCCTGGTGATAGAAGGACAGCTTGAACGGGGTGTTCTGATCGGCCCACTCGGCTTTTTCGTTGCGGAAACGAATCTTCTGGTAGTCAGCGAATTTCATTTCGCGGAATTCGTTTGGCAAATTGCTGCGCGGAGCTTCGTATTTTTGCCCGGCCAGCTCTTTTGCCTTGGCCGACACATCATCCAGACTGAATGCCCACAGTTGACCCGCGCCGAACAGGCAAAACAGGGCAGAGCCCGTCACCAGTGCGTTTCGTAACCGTTTGGCAGACAATTTTGGTGCATTACAGGGACTAACAATCACGAGCAACCCTCGCCGAAAACAGATCAAAAAACCAACGGCCAGCTATCTATATGCCAGGTTGGCGAGCATTGTTCCGACTCCCCTGGGTCAAAATGATTCCCCAAAAGGCTATCGGACAAGTCTCTACCTAAGTCAAAAATGGACCAAACAACGCTGATCCCCGTAGCGCGCGATTATCTAGTAGCCCGCGAAACAACGCATCAGGGACAACGAAGTATTTGTAGTGAAACCCTGCGTTTTTAGGCATTAAAGTCGTTTTTAATACATTCATGTCTGTAAGAGGAAGGTCACAGGGCCATCATTGACCAAATGCACCTGCATATCCGCGCCAAAACGCCCTGACGCCACCTTGCCATGCAATTGTTGCGCTTGTAACAGCAAGTGTTCAAAAAGCGCCGCTCCCAGGGCCGGAGGGGCCGCCGTGGAGAAGCTCGGCCGCAGCCCGCTCTTGGTATCCGCTGCCAGGGTGAACTGCGACACCAGCAGCAAACCACCGTCGATGTCCTTCAAAGACAAGTTCATCTTGCCCTCATCATCGCTGAACACTCGATAGTTAAGCAGCTTGTGCAAAAGTTTGTCGGCGCTCTCGGGCGTATCTGCAGGTTCGACGGCGACCAGCACCAATAAACCCTGGTCGATCGCCCCTACGACATCGCCCGCTACCTCGACCCGGGCGCCGCGCACCCGTTGCAACAAGCCCTTCATGCTTCCTCAGGCGGCAGGTCAAGCAGGCTGCGCGCCATTTCGCCGGTTGCACGCACCAACGCATCGGTGATGCCGGGTTCAGATGCGGCATGGCCAGCTTCGCGAATAACCTGCAGTTCACTGTTGGGCCACGCCTGATGCAGCGCCCAGGCGTTATCCAGTGGGCAGATCATATCGTAGCGGCCATGGATGATTACGCCAGGCAGATGGGCGATCTTGTGCATATCGCGAATCAGTTGGTCGGGTTCAAGGAAAGAGTTGTTAGTGAAGTAATGGCACTCGATGCGGGCGATGGACAGCGCACGCTGCGGCTCGGCAAACCGCTCCACCTGCGCAGGGTTCGGGCACAGGCCCAGCATGCGCCCTTCCCAGGTCGACCACGCCTTGGCCGCGTGCATCTGGGCAATCTGGTCGTTGCCGGTCAGGCGCTTGTGGTAGGCGCCGAGCAGATCGTGGCGTTCATCCTGCGGGATCGGCGCGAGGTAGTCCTGCCAGTAATCCGGGAACATGCGGCTGGCGCCCTCCTGGTAGAACCAGTGGATGTCCTGGGGGCGAGCCAGGAAAATGCCGCGTACGATCAGGCCGTGCACGCGCTCCGGGTGGGTTTGCGCGTAGGCCAGTGCCAGGGTCGAGCCCCAGGAGCCACCGAACAGCACCCATTTATCGATACCCAGGTGTTCGCGGATGCGCTCCATGTCGGCGACCAGATCCCAGGTGGTGTTGTTTTCCAGGTTGGCGCGAGGGGTGGAGCGCCCGCAGCCGCGCTGGTCGAAGGTGACGATGCGGTACAGGTTCGGATCGAAGTAGCAGCGGCTGTTGGCGTCGCAGCCGGCACCGGGGCCACCATGGATGAAGATAACCGGCAAGCCTTCGGGAGAGCCACTTTCATCGACGTATAGGGTGTGGATGTCATCGACAGCCAGATCGTGCCGGGCGTAGGGTTTGATCTGCGGGTACCAAGTCTGCATTGCGCGCTCCGTAGGGTGTCGGGGTCATCCCTGGGGGGACGTCTATTATTTTGCCGTCTGGCATCATAAACCCGAATTGTGCAATGAGCATGTCCTTGAGCAATTAGACCTGTGTCAGCACTTCGCGCCTCAGGAACTGCAGCAGGTAGTCATACAATCGATCCACCTCCGGCACTTGACCGCGTGCGCGCAAACAGCCATGGATCAAACCTTTGCCCGGGTACAGCACGGCGTTGACACCCGCCGCTTGCAAGCGCTCGGCATACAACATGCCGTCGTCGCGTAGCGGGTCGAATTGGGCCACCACGACCAGGGCGTTGGGCAAACGGCGCAAATCCTCGGCCAACAGCGGCATGGCATAAGCCGATGGCTTGCCTGCACCTTGCAGGTACAGCCCCGAGTAATAATCGGCGTCGTCGGTGCTGAGCAACGGCGCGTCCCTGCAATCACGACGCGACGGCAAATCGGCCGGGCTACCCAGCCCCGGGTAGATCAGCACTTGGACACACGGCAGCGGCTGGCCGTCATCGCGCAAGCCCAGGCACAAGGCCGCCGCCAGGTTGCCGCCGGCACTGTCACCAACCACCGCCAGGCGCTGCAGGCTAATGCGGTATGGCGCCTCCCCTGACTGGATTGCTTGCCACACGGCCCGGCAATCCTCATAAGCCGCCGGAAACGGATGCTCAGGCGCCAGCCGGTAATCGATGGCGATCACCAGCACATGCAGGGCTGTGGCCAGTTCGAAGCAGATGAAATCGTGGGAATCCAGGCCGCCGACGGCCCAGCCGCCACCGTGCATATAAAGGAGGCAGGGCCATTCTTCGGCCGGCGCGGGACCAGCAGGCTGGTAGCTGCGTACGCCAACACCGCCAATGCAGAAGTCTTCAATAAGCAGGCCTTCTGGCCGAGGCGGGGTGAACGCACGGCACATGCGGTCGTAGTTCTGGCGCAAACTGGCCAGGGATGAGTCGTCGCTGATGAAAGATTCGGTTTTGGCGATGAAAGCAGCAAGTTGCGGAGAAATTGGATACATGCGCGCCTATCCTTAGCAATGAAGATCAAACTGTGGGAGCAAGCCCCCTCCCACATTTGGATTTGTGATTGCCTCAGGGCTTGAGGCTGGCCTGAACCGCCGCCGTGCCATCACTGCCGTCAAACGCTTGAACGCCGGCCAGCCAGCGCTGCAAATCCTCGGGGTGATCGCGCAGCCACTGCCTGGCCACCTCCTGGGGCGACTGGCGTTCCATGATCGGCACCATCAACTGGCTTTCCTGGGCGGCAGTGAAGGTCAGGTTTTCCAGCAGCCGGTTCGCGTTGGGGCAGCGCTCGGCGAAGTCCGGCGCGGTGACGGTGGAGACCGTGGCGCGGCCTTCGTCAGGGCCAAACACATCGTCACTGCCGGTAAGGTAGGTCATCTTCATATTGATATTCATCGGGTGCGGGGTCCAACCTACAAACACCACGAACTCCTTGCGATTCACTGCGCGCTGCACCGCCGCCAGCATGCCGGCCTCCCCCGAAGCGACCAGCTTGAAACCGCCGAGGCCGAAGTGGTCGGTGTCGATCATTTTCTGGATATCGGTGTTGGCCCCGCTGCCGGGCTCGATGCCATAGATCTTGCCGCCCAGCTTGTCCTTGAAGCGGGTGATATCGGCGAAGGTTTTCAGGCCCGCATCCGCAACGTATTGCGGCACGGCCAGGGTCGCCTGGGCGTCGGCGAGGCTGGGTTTGTCGAAGACCTTGACCTGCTTGGCCGCCAGGAACGGCGCGATGTTGTTGTCCATCGCCGGCTTCCAGTAACCCAGGAAGATATCCAGGCGCTTGTCGCGAATTCCGGCAAAGATGATCTGCTGCACGGCGCTGGTCTGCTTGCTGTCGTAGCCCAGCCCGTTGAGCAATACGTCGGCCATGCCGGAGGTGGCGATCACATCGGTCCAGCTGACCACGCCCATACGGATGTTTTTGCAGGAACTTGGCTCGGCGGCCATGGCATTCGCGCTGAGCAGCACGGCACCAGTGAGGGACAACAACAGTTTTTTCATGGATGCGGGCTCACTCGGCTGTTTTTATTCAACAACCTTACCCAGCAGGGATGCGCTCAACACGAACGGTGGCGACCGACAGTTGCACTGTGGCGACTGTACACGCGTCATCGGGGGCAAGCCCCCTCCGACCTTTGATCGGGTTCACACAGCTAGGGGCATTGCTCCCGATGACAGTTCAGCCGTAGCGCTTTTGCCCCCAGGCCAAAAACGCCTCCAGCAACTGCTTCAACACCACGCGTGTCGGCTCGGCCAGGTCCGCGCGATAACGGAACGGTTCGAACTCTTCCATATAAGTGCACTGCCCCAATTCCAGCTGCACGGCATGGATGTCCTGGGCCGGGTTACCGTAGTGCCGGGTGATATGCCCACCCTTGAAGCGCCCGTTCAGCACATGGGTGTACTGCGGATGGCTGGCGCAGATAGCCTCAAGCTGACTGGCCAACTCCGGGTCACAGGCGGCACCGTTGAACGTACCGAGGTTGAAGTCCGGCAATTTCCCCTCGAACAGGTGCGGGATGACCGAACGGATCGAGTGCGCATCGAACAGCAAGGCATAGCCGAACTCGGCCTTGAGCCGGGCCAGTTCCTCTTGCAGCGTGCGGTGATACGGCCCCCAGACCTTTTGCAGGTAGCTGGCGCGTTCGCTCTCGTCGGGTTCCAGCCCTTCACGGAACAACGGCACGCCGTCGAACAAGGTCGCCGGGTACAGGCCGGTGGTTGCACCGACATACAACGGCTTATCGTCAGACGGGCGGTTAAGGTCGATCACAAACCGCGAGTACTCGGCCGCCAGGATGCTGGCGCCCAGTTCTTCGGCAAAGTCATACAACGTAGGGATGTGCCAGTCGGTGTCCGGCAGGCTTTGCGCCTCGGGGATCAAGCCGGCTTCGACAGCTGGCGTCAGGCGCACACCGGCGTGGGGCATGCTGATCAACAGGGGTACACGGCCTTGTTTGAATGTCAGAACCTTATCCACAACAACACTCCTCAAACAGTGACGTCGACGCCATGGCGCACAACGCGTTTATCCAGCTCGCCACCCAGCCAGTAGGCCAGGTCGGCGGGACGATCGATCTGCCATGCGACAAAATCCGCAACCTTGCCCACTTCCAGCGAACCATGGCTGTCCCCCATCCCCAGGGCGGTGGCCGCATGTTGGGTGGCGCCAGCCAGGGCTTCTTCCGGGGTCATGCGGAACAGGGTGCAGGCCATGTTCAGCATCAGGCGCACCGACAGCGCCGGCGAAGTGCCGGGGTTTAGGTCGCTGGCGATGGCGATCTTCACCCCGTGTTTGCGCAGGGCGTCCATCGGCGGCAGTTGGGTTTCGCGCAGGAAGTAGAACGCGCCCGGCAGCAAGACGGCGACGGTGCCGGAGGCGGCCATGGCGATGGCGTCGGCTTCGGTCATGAATTCCAGATGGTCCGCCGACAACGCGTGATAGCGCGCCGCCAGGCTGGAGCCATGCAACGATGACAGTTGCTCGGCGTGCAGCTTCACCGGCAGGCCCAGTTGCTGGGCGACTTGGAAGACACGCTCCACCTGCTCCGGGGAAAACGCCAGGTATTCGCAGAAGGCATCCACCGCATCCACCAGCCCTTCGGCTGCCAGGGCGGGCAGCATCTCGGTACAGATGTGTTCGATGTAAGCGTCGGCGCGATCCTTGTATTCCGGCGGCAATGCGTGGGCAGCCAGGCATGTCGCACGCACGCTGACCGGGAGAGCTTCGCCGAGGCGCCGCGCAACCCGCAGCATCTTGCGTTCGTTGGCCAGGTCCAGGCCGTAACCGGACTTGATCTCGACCGTGGTCACGCCGTCACGCAACAAACTGCGCAGGCGCTTGCGGCTGCTTTCGAACAGTTCGTCTTCGGTGGCGGCACGGGTGGCGCGCACGGTGCTGGCAATACCGCCACCCTTGGCCGCGATTTCGGCATAGCTGACGCCTTCCAGGCGCTGCTCGAATTCGCCGCTGCGATTGCCGCCGAACACCGTGTGGGTGTGGCAGTCGATCAGCCCGGGGGTAACCCACGCGCCTTGCAGGTCATGCACCTGGGCGTAGTCCGCCGTCGGCGCCTGGCTGCGGGGGCCGATCCACTCGATGAGCGAACCTGCGGTGACCATGGCGGCATCCTCGATGATCGAGTACTTGCCATGAGCCATGGTTGCGACGTGGCAGTGTTGCCAAAGCGTTTTCATCAACGCCTCCCTAAGTTAACGATGAGACAGAACCGACTCGTAATGGACCTTGGCCGCTTGTCCGGCAGCAGGCTTGACCCACAGCAGGTAAGCCACCACCAACAACACGATCCATACAGCCCCGACCAGCAAAGCGGCCTGGGTGTCCGGGAAGTACCCCAGCACACCAAACACGAACAGCATGAAGACGATGGCCGCAGCCGGCGCATAGGGCCAGAACGGCACCGGGAATTTCAACTCGGCCACTTGCTCCCGGGTCATGGAACGGCGCATGGCCACCTGGGTGAACAGGATCATCAGCCACACCCACACGGTGGCAAACGTGGCAATCGAGGCGATCAGCAGGAACACGTTTTCCGGGATCAGGTAGTTGAGCACCACGCCGCCGAGCAACGCCGCGCCCATCACCACCACGGTCATCCACGGCACGCCCTGCCGGGACAACCGGGCAAACCCCTTTGGCGCCTGCCCTTGCTGGGCCAGGCCGTACATCATGCGACCGGCGCCGAAGATGTCACTGTTGATGGCCGACACCGCCGCCGAAATCACCACAATATTGAGCAGGGTCGCTGCCGAGCCGATGCCGAGGTTGCTGAAGATCTGCACAAACGGACTGCCCTGACTGCCGATCTGCGGCCAAGGGTAGATCGCCATCAACACCAACAAGGTCAGCACGTAGAACAACAGGATGCGCAACGGCACGGCGTTGATCGCCTTGGGGATCACGCGTTGCGGGTCTTTGGCTTCACCGGCGGTGATGCCGATGATTTCAATGCCACCGAAGGCGAACATCACCACCGCGAACGAGGCGATCAAGCCACCGACGCCGTTGGGCATAAAACCGCCATGGGCCCAGAGGTTGCTCAGGCCACTGGCCTGGGTTTCACCGGCCGAGTGAATGCCCAAGAGCATGATGCCCAAGCCGCCGAGGATCATCGCGACAATGGCGCCGACCTTGAGCAGCGACAGCCAGAACTCCATTTCGCCAAAGACTTTGACGTTGCACAGGTTCAGGCCGCCGATCAGAAACACGATGCCCAGCACCCAGACCCAGCGCGCAACTTCCGGAAACCAGAAGCCCATATAGATGCCGAAGGCGGTGACGTCGGCGAGGCAGACGATGATCATTTCAAACGCGTAGGTCCAACCGAGGATGAAGCCGGCCATAGGCCCCAGGTAAGTACTGGCGTATTGGCCAAAAGAGCCGGCCACCGGGTTGTGCACCGCCATCTCGCCGAGGGCGCGCATTACCATGAACACGGCGGCGCCGCCGATCAGGTAGGCCAGGAGCACGGCAGGACCGGCCATCTGGATGGCGGAGGCGGAACCGTAGAACAACCCGGTGCCGATGGCCGAGCCGAGTGCCATGAAGCGAATATGTCGAGCTGAAAGCCCGCGTTTCAAACCCTTTTCTTGCTGGTGCATTTCTCTTCCCTAATTATTCTTATCCCGAGAAAAACCGAGCCTGTAGTGAGCGGGCTTGCCCCGCGCTGGGCGGCGAAGCCGCCCCGATACCAGGCACCTCGGTCTATCTGAAGAACCGCGGCGCCCTTGTTGGGGCGGCTTCGCCACCCAGCGCGGGGCAAGCCCGCTCACTACAAGTTTGCGGTTAGAGGCTTGGCAACAACTTGGCCGGCACCAGTTCATTCAGGCAGCGGCTGGCGAGCAGTTCGCTGGCGGCATTGATATCCGGGGCGAAGAAGCGGTCCTTGTCGTAGAAACCGACTTTAGCGCGCAACAGGCCGCGGGCTTTTTCCAGTTTCGTCGAGGTTTTCAAGCCATCGCGCAGATCCAGGCCCTGGCAGGCAGCCAGCCATTCCACTGCCAGGATGCCACGGGTGTTTTCAGCCATTTCCCACAAACGCTTGCCGGCGGCTGGAGCCATCGACACATGGTCTTCCTGGTTGGCGGACGTCGGCAGGCTGTCGACACTATGGGGATGGGCCAACGCCTTGTTCTCACTGGCAAGCGCCGCCGCCGTCACCTGGGCGATCATGAAGCCGGAGTTCACCCCGCCATTGCCCACCAGGAACGGCGGCAGTTGCGACATGTGCTTGTCCATCATCAACGAGATACGACGCTCGCTCAGGGAGCCGATTTCGGCGATGGCCAAGGCGATATTGTCGGCGGCCATGGCCACCGGTTCGGCGTGGAAGTTACCGCCGGAGATCACGTCGCCTTCGGCAGCAAATACCAATGGGTTGTCCGACACGGCATTGGCTTCCACCACCAGCACTTCGGCAGCCTGGCGGAACTGGGTCAGGCAGGCGCCCATGACTTGCGGCTGGCAGCGCAGGGAGTACGGGTCTTGCACTTTGTCGCAGTTCTGGTGCGACTTGGACACTTCGCTGCTGTCGCCCAGCAGGTCACGATAAGCCGCTGCCGAATCGATCTGCCCACGCTGGCCGCGTGCCGCGTGAATGCGTGCATCGAACGGCGAGCGCGAACCGAGCACGGCTTCCACGGTAAGGCCACCGCACGCCAGGGCGCCGGCGAACAGGTCTTCGCCTTCGAACAGGCCACGCAGGGCATAGGCCGTGGACACCTGGGTACCGTTGAGCAGCGCCAGGCCTTCTTTGGCGGCCAGGGTCAGTGGCGTCAGGCCGGCGACTTTCAGCGCTTCGGTGGCTTCCAGCCATTGGCCCTTGTAACGCGCCTTGCCTTCGCCGAGCAGCACCAGCGACATATGGGCCAATGGCGCCAAGTCACCGGAGGCACCCACCGAGCCTTTAAGCGGAATGTGCGGGTACACCTCGGCGTTGATCAGCGCGATAAGCGCGTTGATCACCTGGCGGCGAATCCCGGAGAAGCCACGGCTCAGACTGTTGACCTTGAGCACCATGATCAGCCGCACCAGCGCATCGCTGATCGGCTCGCCGACGCCGGCGGCGTGCGACAGCACCAGGGAGCGCTGCAGGTTTTCCAGGTCTTCGCTGGCGATACGGGTCGAGGCCAGCAAGCCGAACCCGGTGTTGATGCCGTAGGCGGTGCGGTTCTCGGCGAGAATCTGCTCCACGCAGGCGACGCTGGCATCGATCTGCGCCGTGGCGCTGTCATCCAGGCTGAGGGTTACCGGCTGTTGGTAGATGGCCCGCAGTTGAGCAAGACTCAGTTGGCCTGGAATCAGATTTAGCGCAGTCACATTCATACTCCTTGTGAATTATTCTTTTGAATACGGGATAGGGGTTCAGTGCAAATTCGGTAGTGCAGTGTCTTTGAGCAACTGGGCGGCGGCTGCAATATCCGGCGCCAGCCAGCGGTCCTGCTCGTACGCGGGGACCACTTCACGCAGCAAACGCCAGGCTTTGTCGGTGCCTGCGCCGAAGCGCTGATCTTTGAGGAATTCAAATGCCTGGGCCGCCAGCAGGTACTCGATGGCCAGGATCTGGGTGACGTTGGCCAATAGCTGATGCAGTTTGAGCGCAGCGTTGGTGCCCATGCTCAGGTGGTCTTCCTGCAGGCCCGAAGTGACGAAATTGTCGAGCACCGCCGGTTGCGCCAACTGACGGTTCTGCCCGCACAGGGAAGCGGCCACGTACTGCACGATCATCATCCCGGAGTTGACGCCGGGGTTGCTGACCAGGAATGCCGGCAACCCGCTGACATGAGGGTTGATCAGGCGGTCCAGGCGACGTTCGGCCACCGAGCCGATTTCGGCCATGGCAATCGCCAGCAGGTCGGCCGCCAAGGCGACGGACTGGCCGTGAGGATTGGCCTGGGACACCACGCGGTAGTGGTCCGGCGTGCCGAGCAGCAACGGGTTGTCAGTGGCACTGTTGAGTTCGGTCTCGATCTGGCGGGTAGCGTGTTCCACTTGATCACGCGCCGCACCGTGGATCTGCGGGATCGAACGGATGCTCAGCGCGTCCTGGGTGCGGAGGCCTTTGCTGCTGGCGATCACCTCGCTGCCGTCGAGCAAGGCGCGCAGGTTGATGCCGACCTGTTGCATGCCGGGGTGCGGTTTAAGCGCGATGATTGCTTCGTCGAACGCATCCATTTGCCCGCGCTGGGCCTCGAAGCTCATGGCCCCGATCACATCGGCCCATTGCAGCAGGTGATGGGTATCGGCCAGGGCCAGGCAGCTCAGGCCGGTCATGCACGGCGTGCCGTTGACCAGGCACAAGCCGTCCTTGGCGCCAAGCGCCACCGGCTGCAGACCTTCCGCGTCCAGGGCCTGTTGCGCCGTGACGATCCGACCGCGATAGCTCACGTTGCCAACCCCCAGCAAGGCCACGCCGACATGGGCCATGTGGGTCAGGTAGCCCACCGAGCCCTGGGACGGTACTTGCGGCGTGATGCCGTGGTTGAGCAGCGCCAGCAGCGAATGCACCACCTGCGGGTGCAGGCCGGATTTGCCATGGCTGTAATTGATCACGGCCGCGCAAATGATTGCGCGGGTCTGTTCGTCACTCAGCACCGGGCCCACGCCACAGGCATGGCTCAACAGCGTATTGCGCGACAGTTGGCTGAGTTGCTCACCCTTGAGCGACACATTGCACAGCGCGCCCAGGCCGGTGTTCACGCCATAGGCGCGCTCACCGCTGGTGACGATGCGCTGCACGATGGCCTGGGCATTGTCGATCCGCGCCCAGGCCTGCCCCGAAAGTTCGAGTACCGCGCCGTGCCGGGCCACGGCGACCAAGTCCTGCCAACGCAGCGGGGCGTCGGCGATGATGATTTTTGCAGGCTGGGACATCTTCATACCTTCTTGAATTTTTATACAGCTTTGCCGGCCCTATCGGGGGCAAGCCCCCTCCCACATTTGTCTGCATTCACACAGCTAAACTTGTGAGCACAGTAAGTGTGGGAGGGGGCTTGCTCCCGATGGCGCCCTTCAGACCACCGCCGCCCGCCGCTGAACAAACCGGTCCACATACTCGTCCGCCGGTGCATGCAGGATCTCCCGTGGCGTTCCGACCTGGATCAGCTTGCCGTCCTTGAGGATCGCAATGCGGTTGCCGATGCGCACGGCCTCATCGAGATCATGGGTGATGAACACGATGGTTTTGTGCAGGGTCTTCTGCAGTTCCAGCAATTGGTCCTGCATTTCGGCGCGGATCAGCGGGTCGAGGGCGCTGAAGGCTTCGTCCATCAGGATGATGTCGGTGTCGGCCGCCAACGCACGCGCCAGGCCCACGCGCTGGCGCATGCCACCGGAGAGCTGGTGCGGATATTTTTTTTCGTAGCCTTTGAGGCCCACGGTTTCGACCCAGTGTTGGGCACGTTCAGCGCAGACCTGCTTGCTTTCGCCGCGCACTTTCAGGCCGTAGGCGACATTGTCGAGCACACTCTTGTGGGGCAGCAGGCCGAAGCTTTGGAAGACCATGCTGATCTTGTGTCGACGGAATTGGCGCAGGGCCTCCATGTCCAGTTGCAGTATGTCTTCGCCGTCCACCAGGATCGCGCCGCTGGTAGGGTCGATCAGGCGGTTGAAGTGGCGTACCAGCGTGGACTTGCCGGAGCCGGACAGGCCCATGATCACGAAGATCTCGCCGGTGCCGATGCTCAGGGACAAATCGTTCACGCCGACCACACAACCGGTCTCGGCCAGCACCTGGTCCTTGGTCTTGCCCTGGCCCACCAGCGCCAGGGCTTCCTGGGCGCGGTTGCCGAAAATCTTGAAGACGTTTTTAACTTCGATTTTGCTGACGGTAGTCATTTGCTCGCCTCATGCCGTGGACGACCATAGGCCTGGGTAATGCGGTCAATGACCACTGCAAGAATCACGATCGCGAGGCCCGCTTCAAGGCCACGGCCGACGTTGAGAGTCTGGATGCCGACCAGCACATCTTCACCCAAGCCACGGGCGCCGATCATCGAAGCGATCACCACCATGGACAACGCCATCATGGTGGTCTGGTTGATCCCGGCCATGATGCTCGGCAGGGCCAGCGGCAGTTGCACACCGAACAGTTGTTGCCAGCGGTTGGCACCAAACGCGTTGATGGCCTCCATGACTTCGCCGTCGACCTGGCGAATCCCCAGGTCGGTGAGACGAATCAGCGGCGGTGCGGCGTAGATCACCGTGGCGAAGATCGCCGGCACCTTGCCCAGGCCGAACAACATCAGCACCGGGATCAGGTACACGAAGCTGGGCATGGTCTGCATGATGTCCAGCAACGGCATCAATACCGAACGCAAGCGGTTGCTGCGCGCCGACAGAATGCCCAAGGGAATGCCAATCAGCACCGAAATCACCGTGGCGACCATCATCAGCGCCAGGGTTTGCATCAGTTTGTCCCACAGGCCAACCGCGCCCACCAGGAACAGCAGGCCAACGATGACGGCAGTGGTGACCACTTTGCGGGTGGCGTGCCAGGCGACGCCTCCGACGATGACCAGCATCAGCCACCAGGGGGCTGCGCGCAGCAAGCCTTCCAGGTTGACGATGGCCCATAGCAGGGTGTCGGAAATGTGCCGGAACACATCGCCGTAGTTGGTGACGAGCGAGTCCACCCAACCGTTGACCCAGTCGGCAATGGAAAACGTAAAACTCTCAGGAAACATAGCGTGCTCTCGGTCCAGTGGGTTGCGGGCAGGCGCCCGGCTTGCCCCTCAGGGTAGCCGGGTGCGCTTGACCTACAAGGCCGCGTCGATTTTCTTGGCTGCGTCGTCGCTCACCCATGCGTGCCAGACTTCAGGATGTTCCTTGAGGAACAGTTTCGCCAGTTTTGGCGAGTCAATTCGCTCTTTGGCCATGCGGCCCAGGTTCTGGTTCAGCAAGTCGATCGGCAGGTTGACCTTCTCCAGCACGGCCACCAGTTCCGGCGCCTGCTCGTGGAAGGTCTTGGACAAGCCGACCTTGATGCTCACGCTTTTATCCACACCCGGTTTTTCTTCCAGCTTGACCAGGTCGACCTGGCCCATCAGCGGCGTCGGCGACCAGTAGTAGAACAGGATCGGCTCGCCACGCTTGTAGCTCGACAGCACCGCCGCATCCAGCGCGGGGCCAGTGCCCGGACGGAAGTTGGTGTAGGTGCTTTCCAGGCCGTAGCTTTTGAGCATTTCGCTGTTGTCCAGCTCACAGGTCCAACCGGCCGGGCAGTTATAGAAACGGCCTTTGGACGGCTCTTCCGGGTCCTTGAAGACCGAGGCGTATTGGGCGAGGTCGGCGATGTTCTTCAGGCCCGGCGCCTTGGGTTCCAGCTTGCGCTTGGCGTCGCCTTCGATCACGTAGCGCGGCACGTACCAGCCTTCGATAGCGCCGACCACAGGCGCACCGACGCCGACGACTTTGCCGGCCTTCTCGGCTTTGTTCCAGACTTCGCTGCGGCCGACCCACTCTTCGGCAAACACTTGGATGTCATTGCTGCTCAGGGCGTTTTCCATGGTGATGGAGTTGCCCGGCAGGCTGTCGGTTTTGCAGCCGTAGCCTTTTTCAAGCACGGTTTGCAGGATGTCGGTGAGCAACATGCCGCTTTCCCAGTTCAGGCCGGCAAACTTCACCGGTTTACCGGATTCGCACCAACCTGCTGCCTGGGCACCAGCGCTGGCGAGTAAACCGGCACAGAGCACGCTGGCCAGCAGGGTCTTATTCATTTTCATTGTTGTAACGCTCCCAAACTTGAAATGGATTACGGCAGTCAGTAGGCATCCTGCCCTGTCCACGTCCCATCAGGCTTGTGCAGCCAGCCCGTTTGTCGTTGTTGGTGTAGCGCCCTGCTCTACCGGCAGGATCAGGTGGTCGGGTACCGTGCCGTGCCATTTTTTCGCACACACGTAATACAGGGCCGCCGGCAGTACCAAGCCGATGATCCAGGAAATGTCCACGTCACCCAGGGCGGCGACCAGGGGACCGGTGTAGAACTTGGTGGAGATAAACGGCAACTGCACCAGCACGCCGAAGACATAGACGCTGATACCGAGCAGGTTCCAGCGACCGTAACGACCGTTCGGGTCGGCCAGCGCCGGCACGTCATAGCGCTCGCGGGTAATGCAGTAGTAGTCCACCAGGTTGATCGCACTCCAGGGCGTAAAGAACGCCAGCAGGAACAGGATGAAAGACTTGAACGCACCGAGGAACGAATGCTGGCCGAGCAACGCGATCAGGGTTGCGGTGCCGACAATGATCAGCACGAACACCAGGCGCTGCAGGCGCGTGACCTCCAGGCGACCGCGAAAGCCGCTGATGATGGTCGCAATGCACATGAAACTGCCGTAGGAGTTCAGCGTAGAAATGGTGACCTTGCCGAACGCGATGCTGAAATACAGCAACGCAGCGGTGGCCCCCGTACCGCTCAAGCCAACGATGTAGGCCACTTCGTGACCGGCGAACTGCCCATTGGACATGGCTGCCGCGAACACGCCGAGGATCATCGCCACCTGTGCGCCGACGACAGAACCTGCGCCGGCGGCGAAAAAGGTTTTCACCGATGACGTCTTGCTCGGCAGATAACGCGAGTAGTCCGCCACGTAAGGGCCGAAGGCGATCTGCCAGGAGGCCGCGAGCGACACCGCCAGCAGAAAACTGCTCCAGCTGAAGTGGCGGATCTGCAGCAGAGCGCCAATGTCGGTCTGGCTCATCAGGCGACTGAACAGGTACACAAAGGCGATCACCCCAATCACGCTGGCGACACGGCCGATGAAGTGGATCACGCGGTAACCCAGGACCGTGACCAGCACGATGACACTGGCAAAGAGCAGGATGCCGACGCTGTCGCTGACCCCGAACAACTGACCCAGCGCCTGACCGGACAACACCGTCCCGGTGGCGGTGAAGCCGAGGTACATCAGACAGACCAGCACGATCGGGATGGCTGCGCCATACACGCCGAACTGCACCCGGCTGGAGATCATCTGCGGCAGGCCAAGCTTGGGCCCCTGCGCCGCATGCAACGCCATGACGCCCCCGCCGATCAGTTGGCCGATCAACAGACCGATCAACGACCAGAACACATCACCGCCCAGCACCACGGCCAGGGCCCCGGTGACAATCGCGGTGATTTGCAGGTTGGCACCCATCCACAGGGTGAACTGGCTAAATAGACGACCGTGTCTTTCCGCTTCCGGGATGTAGTCGATCGAACGCCTTTCGATCAACGGGGTGGTGCTTGCACGTGCGTCATTTGCAGCCATGTGTGTTCAACCTCTGATGGATTGTTTTCTGGTTCATTGCCCGTCAAATGGGGTTATTTGATCATCGGGAGATTGAGGCCCTGTTCCTTGGCGCAGTCGATCGCGATCTGGTAACCGGCATCCGCGTGACGCATCACGCCGGTTGCCGGGTCGTTGTGCAGCACGCGAGCAATGCGCTCGGCCGCTTCATCGGTACCGTCGCAGACGATCACCATGCCGGAGTGCTGGGAGAAGCCCATGCCCACGCCGCCGCCGTGGTGCAGCGAAACCCACGTCGCGCCGCTGGCGGTGTTGAGCAAGGCGTTGAGCAGCGGCCAGTCGGAAACGGCGTCGGACCCATCCTGCATCGATTCGGTCTCGCGGTTCGGGCTGGATACCGAGCCGGAGTCCAGATGGTCACGGCCGATCACCACCGGGGCCGACAGCTCGCCGCGGCGCACCATTTCGTTGAACGCCAGGCCCAGCTTGGCGCGCTGGCCCAGGCCAACCCAGCAGATACGTGCCGGCAAGCCCTGGAAGCTGATGCGCTCGCGGGCCATGTCCAGCCAGTTGTGCAGGTGGGAATCGTCCGGGATCAGCTCTTTGACTTTGGCGTCGGTCTTGTAAATGTCTTGCGGGTCGCCGGACAGCGCCGCCCAACGGAACGGGCCGATACCACGGCAGAACAATGGGCGAATGTAGGCCGGTACGAAACCTGGGAAGTCGAATGCGTTTTCCACGCCTTCTTCCTGGGCCATCTGGCGGATGTTGTTACCGTAGTCGAACGTCGGGATGCCTTGCTTCTGGAATTCCAGCATGGCTTTGACATGCACGGCCATCGACTGCTTGGCGGCCTTGATCACGGCAGCCGGTTCGGTCTTGGCGCGGGCGCGGTATTCGTCCCAGGTCCAGCCGGCCGGCAGGTAGCCGTTGAGTGGGTCGTGGGCGCTGGTCTGGTCGGTGACCATATCCGGGCGCACGCCACGCTTGACCAGCTCCGGCAGGATTTCCGCAGCGTTACCCAGCAAGGCGATAGAGATGGCCTTGCCTTCCTTGGTGTATTTGGCGATGCGGGCCAGGGCGTCGTCGAGGTCGGTGGCCTGCTCGTCGACATAACGGCTGTTGAGGCGGAAGTCGATGCTGACCTGCTGGCATTCAATGTTCAGCGAGCATGCGCCGGCCAAGGTGGCAGCCAGGGGTTGCGCGCCGCCCATGCCGCCAAGGCCGGCGGTGAGAACCCAGCGGCCGGTAAGGTCGCTGTTGTAGTGCTGGCGACCGGCTTCGACGAAGGTTTCGTAGGTGCCCTGGACGATGCCCTGGCTGCCGATGTAGATCCAGCTGCCGGCGGTCATCTGGCCATACATGGCCAGGCCCTTGGCATCCAGTTCGTTGAAGTGTTCCCAACTGGCCCAGTGCGGCACCAGGTTGGAGTTGGCGATCAGCACACGCGGGGCATTGCTGTGGGTCTTGAACACGCCGACCGGCTTGCCGGATTGCACCAGCAGGGTCTCATCGTCATTGAGTTGAGTAAGGCTCTCGACGATCTGGTCGTAGCATTCCCAGTTGCGCGCCGCACGACCGATGCCGCCGTACACCACCAATTCTTTCGGGTTTTCGGCCACTTGTGGGTCGAGGTTGTTCATCAGCATGCGCAGTGGCGCTTCTGTCAGCCAGCTTTTGGCGGTGAGTGTGTTACCGCGGGCCGCGCGGATTTCGACGTCACGGTATTTTGTAGGCTTGGCTTTAGAAAAATCGGTCACGACTGGACTCCTCGGCATGATGCGCGAACTGGGATGGTGCGAAGGAGAGTCTTACGCACACATCTTTACTTGTACATACAAGCATATGCAATCAAGCGGCCAACTTTTTGAAGATGCGCTGCAGGTTTTTTTGAAGGCGTGCGCAAGCCTTGAAAATCAAGGCTTCGAGACATGGTGAAATTTCTTACGACGACGTTTTACAGGGAGGGGGGTTTGTCACGACGGCGTGGCTTTGCGCCACGCTGGGGCGTTCGGTAACAAACTGGTGCGCGGGTTGGAAACAGATCTTGAGAGCAATGGGAAACAAATGTGGGAGGGGGCTTGCCCCCGATTGCAGTGGGTCAGCTACAGATGAACTGACTGATCCACCGCTATCGGGAGCAAGCCCCCTCCCACAGTTTTAACCGAGTGGCGTCAGTTCGATCAGACAGCAGCGGCCTGTTACAGCGATATCCAGCAGGCCGGTGTTACCGTCGATTTGCAGGCAATCGTGATGGCCCAGCGTCTGGTCCAGCACCTTCACCTCATCGGCGACGCTGAACACCAACACCGTCTGCGCCGTACTGAAAAAACGTTGCACGCCATCCACCCACTGCAACCGTGCGTGGTAACGCTGCGGCGAATAGATCAGGTTGAAATCACGGATGGGCCCGGTGATCAGGCGGCATGACACCTCGCTTTCACCCTTGAACGCGAACGGCTGCAACGGCAACAACCCGCGCTGCTCTTCACCATCCACCGTCAGCACCATGCCTGCACCTTTGATCACCGTGATCACGCGCTGGTAGCCGGCGAAGGTTGAGAAGCCACCGGATTCGCCGATATCGGCAATCGACAGGCGCCAGCCAAAACCCTCCAGGCCAATGCCTGAGTCGCGGGTGATTTCTTCGGTGCTGCCACCGCCGTTTTTCCACGGCATGCGCACGTAATCGGTGGCGCGCCAGACTTTCACTGCACTCATTTGCTGAAACGTCCTTCCAGGCTGTGACGGGAACCGGGGTGGATCAACCGCGCCGCCGTTACCGGCTGACGGCCCGACCAGGTACGCCTGCGAATCAACAGGCACGGCTCGCTCGGTTCGATCTGCAACAGCTTGCACTCCTCGGCGTCAGCGAGGATCGCCTCGACCACGTGCTCGCCCTCGGTGAGCGGCGCGACCTGGTTCAAATACGCGTAGGGCGTTTGCAGGGTGAAATCCTGTTGCAGGTATTCCGGTGCGACCAGGGCGTTGACGAAACGGTCTTCGATTTGCACGGGAATATCGTTTTCGAAATGCACGATCAGCGAGTGGAACACCCGCCCGCCTTCGCGCATTTCCAGGGCGACGGCGCGTTCGGAGCCGGCCGCTTCTTCGCCCAGGTGGATGACCTTGCACGTGTGCCGATGACCACGCGAGGCGATTTCATCGGCAATGTTGTGCACTTCAAACAGCGCCGACTGGCTCTTGGGCTCGGCAACGAAAGTGCCGACGCCTTGCATGCGTACCAGCAAACCTTCGGCGGTCAGTTCACGCAGGGCGCGGTTGATGGTCATGCGGCTGAAGCCCAGCTCGCTGACCAGTTCACTCTCCGAGGGCACACGGTAATGCGGCGGCCAGTTGCCGGTGAGGATTTGCTGGCTGATCATCTGTTTGACGCGGGCATACAAGGGCGCCGGACTTTCGTCCATGTGGGCAGCCAGCGAAGAGTTGGCGGGCGGAGTCGGCACAGGGAATCCTTGCAGGGGGAAAAGATGCATAGATTGCCGGAGTTTACCGAGCAGGCAAACGTCTGTATATGTATATACAAATAAACACACGACCGGGGTGCCTTGATCATGTCCGCTTTCTTTGCCGAACGCGCGCTGCTGCCTAATGGATGGGCCAATGATGTACGTCTTGAAGTCGGCGCCGATGGGCTGCTGACGAAAGTTGAGGTCAATGCCAGTGCGGACGCTGCCGAACGGCTGAGAGGCCCGATGCTGGCCGGTATGCCGAATCTGCACTCCCATGCGTTTCAGCGCGCGATGGCCGGCTTGGCGGAAGTGGCAGGCAACCCGAATGACAGTTTCTGGACCTGGCGTGACTTGATGTACCGCATGGTCGGCAAGATCAACCCGGACCAACTGCACGTTATCGCCCGCCAGCTGTACATCGAAATGCTCAAGGCCGGTTACACCTCGGTGGCCGAGTTTCATTATGTGCACCATGACGCCAGCGGCCAGCCATACGCCGACCGCACGGAGCTTTCGCGGCAGATCAGCCAGGCGGCAGCGAGCAGCGGCATCGGCCTGACGTTGCTGCCGGTGCTGTACACACACGCAGGCTTTGGCGGCCAGGCACCGAATGACGGCCAGCGACGCTTTATCAACAGCACCGAAAATTACCTCGACCTGCAGGCGCGGCTCAAACCGATTCTTGCAACGCAACCGGCGCAGGCGCTGGGCCTATGCTTTCACTCCCTGCGTGCCGTCACACCACAGCAGATCAGTGCTGTCCTGGCCGCCAGCGACAAGACCTGCCCGGTGCATATTCATATCGCCGAACAGCAGAAAGAAGTCGACGACTGCCTGGCCTGGAGCGGCAAGCGCCCACTCCAGTGGCTGTATGACAACGTCGAGGTCGATGAGCGCTGGTGCCTGGTGCACGCCACTCATGCGGATGCCGACGAAGTGAAACGCATGGCACAGAGCCGCGCAATTGCCGGTTTGTGCCTGACGACTGAAGCCAACCTGGGTGACGGCATTTTCCCAGCCGTAGATTTCCTCGCCCAGGGCGGGCGCATGGGCATCGGTTCCGACAGCCATGTCTCGCTGAGCGTGGTGGAAGAGTTGCGTTGGCTGGAATATGGTCAACGCCTGCGTGACCAGCGGCGTAACCGCTTGTACCGCAGTGATCAGCCGATGGTTGGCCGCACCCTGTTTGATGCGGCATTGGATGGCGGCACCCAGGCGCTGGGGCAGCCGATTGGTCGCCTGGAAGTGAGCAAGCGTGCGGATTGGATTGTGCTGGACGGCAGTGATCCGTATCTGGCGACTGCGGTAGACGACGGCATTCTCAACCGCTGGTTGTTTGCCGGTGGTGATCGACAGGTGCGGGATGTGCTGGTGAACGGCAAGTGGGTAGTGCGCGATGGTCATCATGCCGGCGAGGAAGAAAGCAGCCGGGCGTTCACGCAAGTCTTGAAGGATTTACTGAGCTAACTGGCAACATATGACAAATGTGGGAGCGGGCTTGCTCGCGAATGCTGTGGTTCAGTCAGAACATCTGATACTGATACACCGTATTCGCGAGCAAGCCCGCTCCCACATTTTGTTTAGCGACACTCTCAGGTTTATTGCGAGGTCTTGGCCATCTGTTTGTCTGACGTACGCCAGATCAACCGCGTGGTGTCATACCCCTGCTGGCGCGCCCTGCTCAGCAAGTCTTCGCGGGTGTCGGCACTCACCGTCGGCGTGCGTGACAAGATCCACATGTAACGCCGGCTCGGGCTGCCGACGATGGCCGTCTTGTAGTCATCGCTGACGTACAGCACCCAATAGTCGCCCTTGGCGACGCCCGGCAGCAGCGACGTGAACCAGTTATTGAATTCGACCCAGAGCTTGTCGGTCTTGCCCGGCACTTGCGGCGTGGCCGTGCCCTTGGCTTCTTCCCACTTCCACTCGCTCGTCAGGCAGCGGTTGAACACCGACATGTCACCATCCGGCAGCAGGGTGTAGCGGGCTTCGGACTGTGCGCAGTTGCGCTGGAAGTACATCGGCAATCGGGCCAACTCATACCAGGTGCCCTGGTAACGCTTGAGATTGACGTTGCTCGCGGTCTTGGGTTGCAGATCGTCGCCAGAATGGCTGGCACAGCCCGCCAAAAACAGGCTGGCGCAAAGGCATAAAACAAAACGCATCATTCTTCTTCTCCCGCAGGCTCGCGCCCCGGTTTACTTCAGGCCTTGCCCGGAAAACATCAGAACTTTGTCACCGGCGTACTGCACGCTGATAAAGCTGTTTTTATCACCCCACGTGCAACTGGACATACCCAGCGCACCGGAGCAATCGGTCGGCTTGCCCAGCAACGACTCAACCTCGGCCTTGGCCATGCCGGCCGACAGCTTCGCGTAGTTTTCTTGAGTGACCTTGCTGCAAGCGGCTAAGAGCACGCAAAAAGCCAACAAGGCGAGACGGCGTAGAAACATGGAAAAGCTCCTGGAGAGACAAAGCAGCTGGGGTATCTGCCAGAAGCTTAGAAGGGAAAACAGGTGTCTGGTTCCCGATAGGCAAAAACAAAAAAAGCCCCGAAACGCTGAAACGTTTCGGGGCTTCTTCAAGGGTGATCCGGCTCACAACAACGCGGATAACCGGTCGCTGCAACTTACTGCTTGTGGTAAGCCGTCACACGCTCAACTTCTTCCTTCGAACCCAGGAATACCGCCACGCGCTGATGCAGGCCTTCAGGCTGGATGTCGAGGATACGCTGGTGGCCGTCGGTAGACGCACCGCCCGCCTGCTCAACCAGGAAGGACATCGGGTTGGCCTCGTACATCAGGCGCAGTTTGCCCGGCTTGGAGGGTTCGCGGCTGTCACGTGGGTACATGAACAGGCCACCACGGGTCAGGATACGGTGCACGTCTGCCACCATCGCAGCGACCCAACGCATGTTGAAGTTCTTCTTCAACGGGCCTTCTTCGCCTTCCATCAACTCGTTCACATAACGCTGCACCGGAGCTTCCCAGTGGCGCTGGTTGGACATGTTGATGGCGAATTCCTGGGTGGACGCAGGGATGGAGATGTCTTCGTGGGTCAGTACGAAGCTGCCCATTTCGCGGTCCAGGGTGAAACCTTTGACGCCGTCGCCCAAGGTCAGCACCAGCATGGTCTGCGGGCCATAGATCGCGTAGCCGGCAGCGACCTGCTCGGTGCCTGGCTGCAGGAAAGCCTTTTCGTTCAGGGCTTCGTTCTGGCTCAGGTATTCATTCGGGCAACGCAGTACCGAGAAGATGGTGCCGACCGGAGCGTTGATGTCGATGTTGGACGAACCGTCCAGTGGGTCGAATACCAACAGGTACGCGCCTTTCGGGTATTTGCCCGGGATCTGGTAGGCATTGTCCATTTCTTCGGACGCCATGCCGGCCAGGTGACCGCCCCATTCGTTGGCTTCGAGCAGGATCTCGTTGGACAGTACGTCGAGTTTCTTCTGCACTTCGCCCTGGACGTTTTCAGTGCCCATGCTGCCCAGGACACCACCCAGTGCGCCCTTGGAAACGGCGTGGCTGATCTCCTTGCAAGCACGCGCCACCACTTCGATAAGGAAGCGCAGATCGGCAGGCGTGTTGTTGCTGCGGGTCTGCTCGATCAAATAGCGACTCAAGGTAACGCGGGACATGGAAGGCTCCGAAGAATGGGGGGCTTAAAAACCCGCGCAGTTTAACGCGAGTCGAGGCTTAAATCCTCTAATCAGAGGATTTAAAGCCAATAGAGTTCAGGGGGTACCCTGAGGCTTGCGCAACAAACTGTAGGCCATGGCGCCCAGTGCCGCCACGCCCAACAGGAGCACAGCCCACAGGCCGAACTTCTTCCAGTCGCTACCTACCTCAGGCGAAACGGCCACGGCGGCGGGCTTGACCACAACCTCTCCCGTGACGCTGGCCTGGCCCAATGCCTTGAGCCGTTCGGCACTGTAGTCGGGAATCAACGTGGATAACGGCAAATTCGCCGCCTTCACCGAAGCATTGCCGAGCGCCAGAGTAAACGGCGGCTCACCCCGCGCCAGGAACACCAATTGCGTGGAGCGCACGGCAAACCGCAGGGCCGGTGCTTCGACCCCCAGACCGCCGCCCCGCTCATCCACCTGCAACTTGAGCTGCGCAACGGCCACGCCCGGCAATTGCAACTCATCCTGCACCACGTCCTGGCCATTGCGGGTCAGGCGATACAACAAACCATTACTCAGCGGCTGCCACGCTTGATTGGCCTCAAGGCGCCCGGCCAAGGTCACAGGGGCCAACGTGTTGGGTTGCTTCAACTCGACGCGCAAGCGCTCGACATGCAGGCCCGTCGGCAACTGCCAGCTGTATTCGCCGGCGTTGAGCCGCGTGCCCGACAACGGCTGCGACCACACCAACGGCAGCGGCAGGCTGCTGCTGGTCGCGCTGACCAGCTTGGCCGAGGTCAACTGCGGCGCGGCTTGGCCCTGCCAGACCAGACGCAGATAGCGTGCCGACTGCCCCGGCAGGCTCACGTCATGCTGCTCGACCCGCTCGTCGGCAAACGACAAGCGCGCTACTTGGCCATCACCCCAGGCTTGCCAGTGTTGCAGGTCATCACTGGCTTCAATGCTGAAACGCTGGAAACCATCCTGCTCGCGGCTCCAGTCAAGGCTCAGTTGCTGCAACGGCGCCTTGATCGCACTGGCGTCCAGCACCCAGCCGCGCAGCACCTGTTTCTCTGTCTTGATGGCCGGGCGCACCTCCAGCAAGGTGCCCTCGGTGGTGGATTTCATCACCACGCCGGGCAACGCTTGCTGCGCATCAGCGGCGTACAGCGGAAACCACTTCACATCGGCAACGTCGCGGCTTTCAGTACGCTGCGCCGATTGGCGCGACAACGCATAAGCCTGTGGCTCCCCTGCGGCGTTGAACACCCGCACATCACTGAGATCGGCCTGCCGCGCACTCAACTGCACCGCCAGCGGCAGCTCCAGGCGATACCAGGGGCCATTGCCGCTCACGGCCAGCGGCACCTGCGTGGTGAAGTCAGCCGGCCCTTCCTGCGCGTAAACCGCCGAACACAGCAGCCCTACCATCCACCCAGCCAGACTCAGCTTGCCCATCAAGAAGACGCTCCTTCGGTTTGAATCACAGGTTCCGCACGTTTGGGCGGCAGCGGTGCAAAGTAGCCCACCACCAGCAACAGCCCGCCGACGCCGATAAACGACACGATCCGCGCCAGACCGCCGCGGTTACTCAGTTCGACAAAGAACAGCTTGGCCACCACCACCGCAATCAGCGCCGCGCCGATCAGCCACACTTCGCGACGATGGCGCAGGTGACCGCCGATCATCAGGCCGAGGGCGATCAGGGTCCAGACGATCGACAGTCCGGCCTGCACCAGCATCGACTCCAACAGCGCATCCCAGTGAAACGGCACGCCGCCCCAATGGTGGGCGGTGCGCATCACCAATGCCGTCAAGAACGCAAACAGCGAAACACCCGCGACACCCTGGGCGATCAGCTCAGCCTGCGGCCCGCGTTGCGGCGCCACGCTGCGCGACCACAGGTACACTCCCAGCAGCGCGAACAGCAAGCCTAGATCCAACGGGTTGAGCAGCGGCACATAAGGCAGAGGCCTGGCCGTGCCGTCGCTGAAGATATTCGCCAGCCAGAACCAGCCGAGCATCAACACCGCCAACGGCAATGCCGCCAGCACGCGATACTCACGCGGATAAGCCGCCACCGGCCACGGCCAACCGCGTGGCGCGGCCGCCAGCACCAGATACAGGCTCGGCAGAACGGCCCAACCCAGCCAGCGCCAGGCGTTGTACTCGCTCGACAGCAACAACAAGCCGTAGCGCAATTCCAGGGCCAGCACGCCGATCAACATCCAGCAGCCAACCACATGAGCGATGCTCAACACCTTGCCTGGCACCACCGCAGCCAAGCGGCGCAGCGCAATGAAATGCACCGCGAACACCGCCAGCCAGGCCAGCCAACCGTAGTGGGCCGCCGGGTGGTAATAGGCATGGGCAGACACCAGCAACACCAGGCCCGCCGCCGGCATCAGCAAGGTGCACAGCATGCCCAGCGAGGCCCAGCGCAGGCGTTCGGCCAACAGCGCCCAAATCGCCACGCTCACCGCGGCAATCGCCAGCAGGAACGGGCCTTGCAGTTCCTCGGGGATAAACCGCAACACTTCACCGATCAATGCCAGCGCCCACCAGGCGGCACCCCACACCAGCAACAAGTCGGACAGGCGTTGCAGCTTCAACACGGTAAATACCGGCGCCTGGGGTTCGCGCTGCAAGCGCCAGGCGCCGACCAGAGCAGCAAGGCCCAGCACCATCGGTGTCCAGAACCCACTGTGGGCCAACGGCCGCAAGCCGTCGCCGGTCATGGGCCCGAGCAGCTCCGGCACCGCCAGCAGGAAGGAGGCGCCGCCGACCAGTTGCAACAGCAAGCCAAACACGAAGCTGACGCGCTGTTGCAGGTGCAGGCTCAACCAGATGATCAACAAACCACTGGCCGCCCACACACCGCTGGCACTTTCCCAGGGCAGTACAAACAGCACCGCCAGGTTGATCAGCACCAGCCCCGCCAGCAATACCACCGACAATCCACGCAGCAGCCGCACATCGCTGCGCACCTGGTCATCGCGCGCAGCCAGCAACATGCCGCCCACCAAGGCCAGGCCAATCAGCGACGCGCTCATCAGGCCGCTCCAGCCCGCATTGAATACCGCCGCCCCATCACCCCCCTGCAGACGCAACAGGAACAACGCGCCGCCCAGCAACTGCACGGCGAAGGCGGTGAACAGGAAAGTACGCGAGCCGATGCGCAACCCAATCCACAACGTGACCAGACCGGCCATTGCCCAACTGATGGCCGTGCCTTGGGTCAGCAAAAACAACGGTGCAAGCAGGTACAAAGCACTCAGGCCCAGGCTCGCCAGCACCGGCAAGCCTTTGCGCTCCCACACCGCCGTCTGCTCGGCCGATGCCTTGCGCAATTGATCAAAGCTGAACAGTAACGCGGCGCCCAGTAGCAATGCCCCCAGCGGCGCGCCCTCAAGCAAGGTCAGGTCGCCCACCCGTAGTTCACTGAGGAACGCCAGCGCCGATCCCAACTGCAGCAACAGGCCAAACGCCCGCGCCAACGGTCGCTGCTGACGCAGGCCAAGCCAGACGATCCCGGCGCCTTCCACCGCCCAGGCTGCGGCTGTCCAGCGCGCATCCAGGCCCAAGGGTATCGCCAGGCTGGCGAAGATTACCCCCAGCGCCAGACAGGTTTCCGACAGTAACAACGCACGCCCGCCACTGAGCCACCGGGCCAGGCCCATGTAGATGATGCCCAGGCCCAATGCGCTGAAAGCCGCGGCAAACTCCAGATGCTGCACCAGCGCGAACTGCAAGCCAAACCCCACCAGCGGCGGGCCGAACAACAGGCTGCCATCAACGTAGTTGCCCTTGGCCGCCGACCAGCGCAACAAGGCACCCCGACTGTCGTCCTCGGGGGCGTCGCTCATCTCCAGCAATTTGCGGCGGGCGAACAACAGGCCGATCACCAGGTACATCAGGAAGAACAGAATCAGGAACGGCTCGGTGCTCCATAGCAGCTCCGGCGTATACGAGCGCATGCCCCAGGCAAAACCGATACCGAAGGTGCCGACAAACCCGATCAGATCCAGCAAGCGCCAAGCCTTGAACCAGGCGATGGCGAGGATGCCGGCATTCAGCAAGGCGAAATAGCTGAACAGCGCCACATGGTTACCGGCGCCGGTAGAGGTGAGGATCGGCGCGGCAAAACCACCCAACGCCGCCGCGCAAGCCAAGCCGAGGGCGTCCTGGGTAACCGCCAGGATCGCCGAGAACACCGTGACCGCCACCAGCAGGCCCAAGGCCGCACCCGGGTCAATCAGCGGGTGCAGACGCATCGCCGCAAAGACGGTCAGGTACAGCACCGCGATCCCGGTGCCTTGCAGCATCAAACCGTAATTGCTATTGCGCAGCCGCAGCCACCAGCCCAGGCCCAGCAGGCCGACGGCGGCAGCGGCAACACCGGCGTAACGCAGCTCGATCGGCACCACCATGCCTTCTGTGGCGTAGCGCAGCAGGAACGCCAGGCCGAGAAACAGCAGCACCACGCCGACGCGCAATACGGTATTACCGCCGAACAGCCAATTGCGCGCACCGCTGAGGGCGCGTTCGATCAGGTTGGGGCCACGGGGGATGGCAGGCTCTGCTGGGCGAGGCGCCGGCGTTGATGCCCAGACGTCATCCGGCAACGGTTGGCTCGCTTCGGCGACCACGACCATAGGGGCGATTTCGGCAGGCAGTTCCCAGACCAGCTCGGGCGCCTTTATAACCGGTGCCGGCTCAGGCGCGAGCGGTTCGATGCTCACATTGTTCGTCGGCGCAGGGACTTCCAGTTGCCGCAGGCGCTCACCCAGTGCGATCAGCGCCTTCTGCGTGGTTTCCAACTGACCCGCCTGCTGTTGCGCCTGGGCCGCCAGCTGCGACAGGCGAATCGCCTGGCCAATGCCCAAGCCCAGCAGCGCACCGATGCCGGCATCACTGAACGACTCGTCGAGTGTCCAGCCGAGCACCAGGCCAATCAGCATGAAAATCCATTGCATGGTCGATATCCCTAAGCAGCCCGAGGCGGGCAAACCGGCGCTCAGTATATCGACCAGGATCTAATGTGGGAGGGGGCTTGCCCCCGATAGCGGTGTATCAGTCCATATATTTGCTAACTGAATACCGTCACCGGGAGCAAGCCCCCCCACATTTTGGACAGTTGTGTTTAGTCGAGAGCTTTCCAGATCTCGGTGGCGTATTCCCTGATGGTGCGATCCGAGGAGAACCAGCCCATCCGCGCCGTATTCAGCACCGCCGAACGCCACCATGCCTTGGAGTCATGCCAATGCGCCTCGACCCGCGCCTGGGCGTCCCAGTAGGAGTCGAAGTCGGCACACACCAGGAAGCGGTCGTAACTGACCAAGCCGTCGATCAACCCCACATAACGCCCCGGATCATCCGGAGAGAACACCCCGCCGCGAATCGCCTGCAGCACGTCATTGAGGCGATGGGACGCCGCAATATCGGGGCCTGCGTGGAACTCACCGGCATGCTTGCGCGCCTCCACCTGCTGCGCACTGAGGCCGAAGATAAACATGTGTTCGGCACCGACGCGCTCGTGCATCTCCACGTTGGCGCCGTCCATGGTGCCGATGGTCAACGCACCGTTGAGGCCGAACTTCATGTTGCTGGTGCCTGAGGCTTCGAAGCCGGCGGTGGAAATCTGCTCCGACAAGTCCGCCGCCGGAATGATGCTTTCCGCCAGGCTGACGTTGTAGTTGGGCAGGAACACCACTTTGAGCAAGCCCCGTACGGTCGGGTCGTTGTTGACGGTGCGGGCGATGTCGTTGGTCAGTTTGATGATCAGCTTGGCCTGGTGATAACTAGCCGCCGCCTTGCCCGAGAAAATTTTCACACGGGGCACCCAGTCGGTTTCCGGCTCAGCGCGGATCGCCTGGTACAGCGCGACGGTGTGCAACAGGTTGAGCAGTTGGCGCTTGTACTCGTGGATGCGCTTGACCTGCACGTCGAACATCGCCGCAGGGTTGACGGCGATGCCCAACCGCTCGTGAATGATCTCGGCCAGTGCGCGCTTGCTGTGCAGGCGTTGTTCGGCGAAGGCTTTGCGGAACGTCTGCTTCTCGGCAAACGGCTCCAGCTCGACCAGGCGCTCTTCAGGCTTGTCGAGGATATCGGGCCCCAGCGCCTCCACCAGCATCGCGGTCAGCTTGGGGTTGGCCTGGTACAACCAGCGGCGGAAGGTGATGCCGTTGGTTTTATTGTTGATGCGCTCCGGGTACAGCTTGTGCAGCTCGGAAAACACCGTGCTGCGCATCAGTTGAGTGTGCAGGCCGGACACGCCGTTGACGCTATGGGAGCCGAGGAACGCCAGGTTGCCCATGCGCACGCGGCGGCCGTTGTCTTCTTCGATCAGCGACACCGAACGCAGCACATCGAAATCGTGGATGCCTTTGGCGCGCAGCGAGTCAATGTGCTGTGCGTTGATCAGGTAGATGATCTGCATGTGCCGGGGCAACATGCGCTCCATCAGGCCGACCGGCCAGGTTTCCAGGGCTTCGGGCAACAGGGTGTGGTTGGTGTACGAAAGCGTTTCCACGGTGACGTCCCACGCCGCGTCCCAGGGAATATCGTGCAGGTCGACCAGTTGGCGCATCAATTCGGCCACGGCGATGGAGGGGTGGGTGTCGTTGAGTTGGATGGAGGCGTGCTCCCCCAGGCTCAACACCGAGCCATGCATGTTTTTGTGGCGGCGCAGCAGGTCTTGCAACGAAGCCGCGACGAAGAAGTACTCCTGGCGCAGGCGCAGTTCCTGCCCCGCTTCGGTGCTGTCGGCCGGGTAAAGCACGCGCGAGATGCTCTCCGCACGGGCGACTTCGGCCACGGCGCCCAGGTGGTCGCCGGCGTTGAAGCGCTCCAGGTGCAGGTCTTCCACCGCACGGGCACGCCACAGGCGCAAGGTGTTGACGCTCGCGCCACGCCAGCCGACCACCGGCGTGTCATAGGCCACCGCGCGCACAGTTTCGTTGGGTGTCCACACCTGGATCATCTTTCCGGAGGGGTCGGCCAGGGTTTCGACGCTGCCGCCAAAGCCAATCGGGTAAATCACTTCGGCCCGCTCGAATTCCCACGGGTTACCGAAATCCAGCCAGCGCTCGGTCTGCTCCTGCTGCCAGCCATCCACAATCGCCTGGCGGAACAAGCCGTGCTCGTAGCGAATGCCATAACCGTGGCCGGCGATGCCCAAGGTCGACATGCTTTCCATGAAGCACGCCGCCAGGCGCCCCAGGCCCCCGTTGCCCAGCGCCGCGTCGGGCTCCAGCAGGCGGATGCGCTCCAGGTCCACGCCCAGCTCCGCCAGGGCTTCGCGGGCAATTTCCAGCACGCCAAGATTGCTCAGGCTGTCGTAGAGCAAGCGCCCGATAAGAAATTCCAGAGAGAGGTAATACACCCGCTTCTGGCCTTTGCGATAAATGCGCCGGGTGTGGTCCATCCAGTGATCGACCATCTGGTCGCGGGCGGCCAGGGCAATGGCTTCGAACCAGTCATGGTCGAAGGCGTGATCCGGGTCCTTGCCCACCGCGTAGGTGAGTTTGGTCAAGACGGCATCGCGAAATGCGGCTACCTCTGCTTCTCGTGCAAGCGGTTCCTGAGACATCGGTGCGACCTCGGGCGAGATTGAAGGAGTTGCTAGAGCCTAGTCGGTCTGACAGACGGTAGACGTGCTGGTTCGGCAGTTTTTTTACTCATTCACCTATGCGCGAATTTAATGCAGGGGTCGTGCCGATCAGCCTTTGAGCTGAAACCCGCAAAATATTGTTCAAAAAACCACCAATCCCGGTATGATCGCGCGCCCGGATACAGCCCCACCTTTTGGAACCCTGATGAAGCCTCAACTGATCGCCGCCGCGGAACTCGACCGTCTTGAGACCTGGCAGAAATATTCCGCCCACATGTGCGGCGGCTGTGTGTCCAGCTGCTGCACGCTGCCGGTCGAAGTGAAGATCAAGGACCTGATCCGCATTGGTATCGTCGATGAATTCGAGCGCGGCGACCCGCCGAAGAACATCGCCAAGCGGTTGCAGAAGGAAGGCATTGTCGAGCGCTTCAATTCCAAGTCGGAAATTTTTACCCTGCAGCGTATGAGCAACAACGACTGCCTGTACCTGGATCGTAAGACGCGCTTCTGCACTATTTATGACAAGCGCCCGGATACCTGCCGCAACCACCCGAAGATCGGGCCGCGGCCGGGTTATTGCGCATACAAGCCGAAAGAAGTGGTGCGCGAGACCAAATTCAAGACCCTCGACAAGTTCTGATGATCGTTCCCACGCTCTGCGTGGGAACGCAGCCCTGGACGCTCTGCGTCCGCTCTTGATGGGACGCAGAGCGTCCCAAGAGGCATTCCCACGCAGAGCGTGGGAACGATCAGGCATAAAAAAACGCCCCCGGCCTTTCGACCGGGGGCGTTTTTATTCAGCCTGAGCTAACTCAGCTCTTGGCTTTCTTGGCAGCGCGGGTACGCTCGCCTTCGTCCAGGATCTTCTTGCGCAGACGGATCGACTTAGGTGTAACTTCGCACAGCTCGTCGTCCTGGATGAATTCCAGAGCCTGTTCCAGGGTGAAGCGAACAGGCGGAACCAGGGCGATGGTTTCGTCTTTACCCGAAGCACGCATGTTGTCGAGCTTCTTGCCTTTGGTTGGGTTGACGCCCATGTCGTTGTCACGGCTGTTCAAACCAACGATCTGGCCGTTGTAGATCTCTTGACCGTGTTCAACGAACAGCTTGCCACGTGCCTGGAGGGTTTCCAGGGAGTAGGTCAGCGCCTTGCCGGTTTCTACCGATACCAGAACACCGTTCTGACGGCCGGACATGTCGCCGGACTTCATGGTGTCGTAGCGATCGAAGATCGAGGTCAGAATGCCAGCACCGTTGGTCAGGGTCAGGAACTGGTTACGGAAACCGATCAGACCACGAGCAGGGATGTTGTATTCCAGACGCACACGGCCTTTGCCATCCGGCACCATGTTGGTCAGGTCGCCCTTACGCAGGCCCATCTCTTCCATGACCTTGCCCTGGGATTCTTCAGGGGTGTCGATGGTGACGTTTTCGAACGGTTCCTGCTTCACGCCGTCAACCTGACGGATGATCACTTCAGGACGGCCCACGGCCATTTCGAAGCCTTCGCGACGCATGGTTTCGATCAGTACCGAGAGGTGCAGCTCACCACGGCCGGAAACCTTGAACTTGTCAGCCGAGTCGCCTTCTTCAACGCGCAGTGCAACGTTGTACAGCAGCTCCTTGTCCAGACGTTCCTTGATGTTACGGGAGGTCACGAACTTGCCTTCTTTACCGCAGAAAGGCGAGTCGTTTACCTGGAAGGTCATGGAAACGGTTGGCTCGTCAACGGTCAGAGGCTTCATCGCCTCTGGGGTGTCCGGGTGGCACAGGGTGTCGGAGATGAACAGCTCGTCCATACCGCTGATGCACACGATGTCACCGGCTGCCGCTTCGTCAACGTCGATGCGGTGCAGGCCGTGGTGACCCATCAGCTTCAGGATACGACCGTTGCGCTTCTTGCCGTCGGCGCTGATAGCCACAACCGGGGTGTTCGGCTTGACGCGACCACGAGCGATACGGCCAACGCCGATAACACCCAGGAAGCTGTTGTAGTCCAGTGCGGAGATCTGCATCTGGAACGGACCGTCACGGTCAACAGCCGGCGCTGGTACGTTGTCGACGATCGACTGGTACAGCGGGGTCATGTCTTCAGCCATGTCGGTGTGGTCCAGACCGGCAATACCGTTCAGGGCCGAGGCGTAGACGACTTTGAAGTCCAGCTGTTCTTCGGTGGCACCCAGGTTGTCGAACAGGTCGAAGATCTGGTCCAGAACCCAGTCCGGACGCGCGCCTGGACGGTCAACCTTGTTGATGCACACGATCGGACGCAGGCCGGCTTCGAACGCCTTCTTGGTCACGAAACGGGTTTGCGGCATAGGGCCGTCTTGAGCGTCAACCAGCAGCAGAACGGAGTCGACCATCGACATTACGCGTTCTACTTCGCCGCCGAAGTCGGCGTGGCCCGGGGTGTCCACGATGTTGATGTGGTAGCCGTTCCAGTTGATGGCGGTGTTTTTTGCCAGGATGGTAATACCGCGCTCTTTTTCCTGGTCGTTGGAGTCCATCACGCGCTCGTCGTTGAGCTCGTTGCGCTCCAGGGTGCCGGATTGACGCAGGAGTTTGTCTACCAGGGTGGTTTTACCATGGTCAACGTGAGCAATGATGGCGATGTTACGTAGATTTTCGATCACTTGTGTATCTCGATCAGAGGATTCGGTGTGCTGACAGGTCGTGGCAGCGATTAACAATAGAGTCAGGCCTTGCCGTTACAGCTTGACGGCAGAGTCGGGGGGCCGGTGACGCAGGCCACAGGCAAACAGCCCCGGGCTCTTAGCTCGGTCGATAAACGCGCACATTGGCATGCCCCTCACTGAGCAAATGGTGGGCATGCAGGCGACTCATCACGCCTTTGTCGCAATACAGCAGGTACTGACGGCTGTCATCCAGTTCCTTGAAACGCGCGTTCAGTGCGTAGAACGGCAGCGTTTGCACGTCGATGCCAGCAATTTCCAGCGGTTCATCTTCAGCGGCATCCGGGTGACGGATGTCGATGACGATCTGGCCGGCCAGAGCCTCGCTGACTTCTTCGATCTGTACATCCTGGCCCAATTCATCGATTACGCGATCGATCGGCACCAGCTTGGCGTTCTCGAGCGCACGCTCCAGAACGGCCATATCGAATTCTTTCTCTTCATGCTCCACGCGATGGCGCTTGGCATGGGTCTTGGGGTTCACCGAGATGACCCCGCAGTACTCGGGCATGTGCCTGGCAAAGTCGGCGGTGCCGATTTCTTGTGCCAGGTCGATGATGTCCTGCTTGTGGCTGGCGATCAGCGGGCGCAATACCAGCTTTTCGGTCACGCAATCGATCAGCGAAAGGTTCGGCAGCGTCTGGCTCGAAACCTGGGAGATCGCCTCGCCGGTCACCAGCGCGTCGATGTGCAGGCGGTCGGCGATGCTCGACGCGGCGCGCAACATCATACGCTTCAATACCACGCCCATATGACTGTTATCGACTTTGCCGAGAATTTCGCCCAGCACTTCCTCGAACGGTACGCTCACAAATAGCACGCGTTGGGAGCTGCCGTATTTCTTCCAGATAAAGTGCGCAACTTCCATCACGCCCAATTCGTGTGCACGCCCGCCCAGGTTAAAGAAGCAGAAGTGGCTCATCAGGCCACGGCGCATGATCTGATAGGCCGCCACCGTGGAATCGAAACCGCCGGACATCAATACCAGGGTCTGCTCCAGGGCGCCCAGCGGGTAGCCGCCGATGCTGTTGTGCTGGCTGTGGATGACAAACAACCGTTGGTCGCGAATTTCGATTCGGACTTCGATTTCCGGCGTTTTCAGCGAAATTCCCGCTGCGCCGCATTCACGACGCAGCTTGCTGCCGACATATTTCTCGACATCCATGGAGCTGAACGAATGCTTGCCGGCACGCTTGCACCGTACAGAAAAGATCTTGCCTTCAAGCGAACTGCCGTAGTGCTGCTTGCACTTTTCGGTGATGTCGTCGAAGTCGCCCAGCGGGTATTCATCCACCTGCAGGAAATGCGCGATGCCCGGCATGCAGCTCAGGCGCTCGGTCATGTCCTTCAAGGCCTTGGCGTCGGTGACACGGGTTTCCAGCTCGAGATTGTCCCACACGCCATTCACCACCACAGCCGGGTCCAGGTCACGGAGCACGGCACGGATGTTCTTGGCCAATTGACGGATGAAACGCGTCCGTACCGGTCGGCTTTTAATGGTGATCTCGGGGAAGACTTTAACGATTAATTTCATGGAAACAGCGCGCGCCGGGCCTGCTGAAAAAGGGGGGCGCGGATTATAGCGGAAATCGCTCAAGGTTTAACCAGTTAATATGCACAGCACACGCAATGCACTAATAGGGTGCATTTTCACTCCGCTGCGCTACATTGAGGTGCGCTATTTCTGGGCTTTTGTCGCAATGCACCTTTATAGGGGCGTTTTTGGAGCAGAAAACCCATGTTGGCGCACTGGCATGCAATTTGCTCTCTTGTGAGGCAGGTTGCCTTGGCGGACTATCCGCGCCGGCATCACCCACATTCTAAGGGCTAACTCCACTACCCAGCCCGAAGCCACCCGGAGGACACTATGTCGAAGTCGGTTCAACTCATCAAAGATCATGACGTTAAATGGATTGATCTGCGCTTCACGGACACCAAAGGTACTCAGCACCACGTGACCATGCCGGCGCGTGATGCGCTGGATGATGCTTTCTTCGAAGAAGGCAAAATGTTCGACGGTTCCTCCATCGCCGGCTGGAAAGGCATCGAAGCCTCCGACATGATCCTGATGCCGGACGACAGCACTGCCGTTCTCGACCCGTTCACCGAAGACCCAACCCTGATCCTCGTTTGCGATGTGATCGAGCCTTCGACCATGCAAGGCTACGACCGCGACCCACGTGCGATCGCCAAGCGTGCCGAGGAATACCTGAAGTCGACCGGTATCGGCGACACCGTATTCGTAGGCCCTGAGCCAGAATTCTTCATCTTTGATTCGGTCAAGTTCAAGTCCGACATCTCCGGCTCCATGTTCAAGATCTTCTCCGAGCAAGGCTCGTGGATGTCCGACCAGGACGTGGAAGGCGGCAACAAAGGCCACCGTCCAGGTATCAAAGGTGGCTACTTCCCAGTTCCGCCGTTCGACCACGACCACGAAATCCGTACCTCCATGTGCAACGCCATGGAAGAAATGGGCCTGGTCATCGAAGTTCACCACCACGAAGTGGCGACTGCCGGCCAGAACGAAATCGGTGTGAAGTTCAACACCCTGGTTGCCAAGGCTGACGAAGTTCAGACCCTGAAGTACTGCGTACACAACGTGGCTGATGCCTACGGCCGTACCGCAACCTTCATGCCTAAGCCACTGTACGGCGATAACGGTTCGGGTATGCACGTTCACCTGTCCATCGCCAAAGAAGGCAAGAACACCTTCGCCGGCGAAGGTTATGCCGGCCTGTCCGACACTGCCCTGTACTTCATCGGCGGTATCATCAAGCACGGTAAGGCCCTGAACGGCTTCACCAACCCGTCGACCAACTCCTACAAGCGTCTGGTCCCAGGCTTCGAAGCTCCGGTGATGCTGGCCTACTCGGCGCGCAACCGTTCCGCTTCGATCCGTATTCCTTACGTGTCCAGCCCACGCGCTCGCCGTATCGAAGCCCGCTTCCCGGATCCGGCAGCCAACCCATACCTGGCCTTCGCTGCCCTGGTAATGGCTGGCCTGGACGGTATCCAGAACAAGATCCACCCTGGCGATGCCGCCGACAAAAACTTGTACGACCTGCCGCCTGAAGAGGCCAAAGAGATCCCACAAGTATGCGGCAGCCTGAAAGAAGCCCTGGAAGAGCTGGACAAAGGTCGTGCGTTCCTGACCAAAGGCGGCGTATTCAGCGACGACTTCATCGATGCCTACATCGAGCTGAAAAGCGAAGAAGAAATCAAAGTACGCACCTTCGTACACCCACTGGAATACGAGCTGTACTACAGCTGCTGATCCAGTAGCGCTGCTTGAAGTAGCGTGATGACGAAAAGACCTCCTTCGGGAGGTCTTTTTTTGCCCCGGTTTTATTAAAAATGTGGGAGGGGGCCTGCTCCCGATGGCAGAGTGTCAGCCAGCACCTGTATTCACAGGCCCCATCGGGAGCAAGCCCCCTCCCACAAGGAGATCTGCGTTGAAACATAGACTTTTGTCAGCCCTGTTATTCGTCAGTGTCAGTGCGAGCGCCGCGCCGCCCACCCTGGAACCACTGCTCAACAGCATCGCCGAACGCCTGGAGATCGCCGATCAGGTCGCCCTGAGCAAATGGGACAGCCACAAGCCGGTGGAAGACAAGAAGCGCGAACAAGAGGTGATCGCCAGCGTCGCCGCCCAGGCGCCGGCCTACAAACTGGCACCTGACGCGGCGGAGCAATTCTTCTCAGCGCAGATCGAAGCCAACAAACTGGTGCAATACACCCTGCTGTCCGACTGGCAGTTCCAGGGCAAGGCGCCCGACGAGCCACGCCCGGATCTGGTAAAGCAGATTCGCCCACGACTGGACGAACTGCAAAAGCGCATGCTCCAGCAGCTGGCGGATTTCACCCCGCAACGCACCGACCCGCAGTGCCCGCAATGGCTGGCACAGGCCGTCCATGAACCACTGAACGACCCAATGCGGCAACTGGCGATGATTCGCGCCACGGCCGAGCTGTGCATCTTCAAAGGCTGACCGCCAGGAAAGCCGCCTGGCTTTCCTGAACGGACCTTTCAAAACAGCACTATATTGGTGCGTCAGGTTGCACTCTTCCCATCTGCCCAGCCCATTTTGGTTCGAAACTTCACGATCAAGCTGGCAGAACGCCACAGTTTCGCGCCTTAACCCCCCATTCCAGAGGTTTCGCGCTTCTTTTCGGAGCCTTGGTTTGGTTTTTGCATTTTCCTGGTATCAGCGTGTGCCTCAAGCCCGCGCCTTGCTCCAAAAGAGGTCCTGATGACCATCAGCGATGCACTGCACCGTTTGCTACTCGACAACCTGACCACCGCAACCATTCTGCTCAATGACGACCTGCGCCTTGAGTACATGAACCCGGCGGCGGAGATGCTCCTGGCTATCAGTGGCCAGCGCAGCCATGGACAGTTCATCAGCGAATTGTTCACCGAGTCGGCCGAGGCCCTGAGCTCGTTGCGCCAGGCAGTGGAGCAGGCACACCCGTTCACCAAGCGCGAGGCGATGCTGACCGCCCTCACCGGCCAGACGCTGACCGTCGACTACGCCGTGACCCCGATCCTGAGCAACGGCGCCACCTTGCTGCTGCTGGAAGTGCACCCCCGCGATCGACTGCTGCGCATCACCAAGGAAGAGGCTCAGTTGTCCAAGCAGGAAACCAGCAAAATGCTGGTGCGCGGCCTCGCCCATGAGATCAAGAACCCGCTGGGCGGCATTCGCGGCGCGGCGCAGTTGCTGGCCCGCGAGCTGCCGGAGGAGCATCTCAAGGACTACACCAACGTCATTATCGAAGAAGCCGACCGCCTGCGTAACCTTGTGGACCGCATGCTCGGCTCCAACAAGCTGCCGTCGCTGGCGCTGACCAACGTGCATGAAGTCCTGGAGCGCGTCTGCCAGCTCGTGGAAGCCGAAAGCCAAGGCTGCATCACCCTGGTACGCGACTACGACCCGAGCATTCCCGACGTATTGATCGACCGCGAACAGATGATCCAGGCGGTGCTCAATATCGTGCGCAACGCCATGCAGGCCATCAGCAGCCAGAACGAACTGCGCCTGGGCCGCATCAGCCTGCGCACCCGTGCCCTGCGTCAGTTCACCATCGGGCATGTGCGCCATCGCCTGGTGACCAAAGTCGAAATCATCGACAACGGCCCCGGAATTCCGGCGGAACTTCAGGAAACCATCTTCTTTCCCATGGTCAGCGGCCGCCCGGACGGTACCGGGCTGGGCCTGGCCATTACCCAGAACATCATCAGCCAGCACCAGGGTCTGATCGAATGTGAGAGCCATCCTGGCCACACCACCTTCTCGATCTTTCTACCACTGGAACAAGGAGCCCCATCGACATGAGCCGTAGTGAAACTGTGTGGATCGTCGATGACGACCGTTCTATCCGCTGGGTCCTCGAAAAAGCCTTGCAACAGGAAGGCATGGCCACCCAGAGCTTCGACAGCGCCGACGGCGTGATGAGCCGCCTGGCCCGCCAACAGCCGGACGTGATCATCTCCGACATCCGCATGCCCGGCGCCAGTGGCCTGGACTTGCTGGCACGCATCCGCGAGCAGCACCCGCGCTTGCCGGTGATCATCATGACGGCGCACTCCGACCTGGACAGCGCTGTCGCGTCCTATCAGGGCGGCGCCTTTGAATACCTGCCCAAGCCGTTCGACGTGGACGAAGCGGTGGCGCTGGTCAAGCGCGCCAACCAGCACGCCCAGGAACAGCAAAACCAGGAAGCCCCGCCGACCCTGACCCGCACTCCGGAAATCATCGGTGAAGCGCCGGCGATGCAGGAAGTCTTTCGTGCCATCGGGCGCTTGAGCCATTCCAACATCACCGTGCTGATCAACGGCGAATCGGGCACCGGTAAAGAACTGGTGGCCCATGCCCTGCATCGTCACAGCCCACGGGCAGCCTCGCCGTTCATCGCCCTGAACATGGCGGCGATCCCGAAGGACTTGATGGAGTCCGAGCTGTTCGGCCATGAAAAAGGTGCCTTCACCGGTGCCGCCAACCTGCGCCGGGGCCGCTTTGAACAAGCCGATGGCGGCACGTTGTTCCTCGACGAAATCGGCGACATGCCGGCCGACACCCAGACGCGCTTGCTGCGCGTGCTGGCCGATGGTGAGTTCTACCGTGTCGGCGGGCATACCCCCGTCAAAGTGGACGTGCGCATCATCGCCGCGACCCACCAGAACCTGGAAACCCTGGTGCACGCGGGCAAATTCCGTGAGGACTTGTTCCACCGCCTGAACGTCATCCGCATCCACATCCCCCGCATGTCGGATCGCCGTGAAGACATCCCGACCCTCGCCCGCCACTTCCTCAGCCGTGCAGCCCAGGAACTGGCCGTCGAACCGAAGCTGCTCAAGAGCGAGACCGAGGAATACCTGAAGAACCTGCCGTGGCCCGGCAACGTGCGCCAGCTGGAGAACACCTGCCGCTGGATCACCGTGATGGCGTCCGGACGCGAAGTGCATATCAGCGATCTGCCGCCGGAGCTGTTGAGCCTGCCGCAAGATTCGGCCCCCGTGACCAACTGGGAGCAGGCGCTGCGCCAATGGGCTGATCAGGCCCTGGCACGTGGCCAGTCGAACCTGCTGGACAGCGCTGTGCCGGCCTTCGAGCGAATCATGATCGAAACCGCCCTGAAGCACACCGCCGGCCGCCGCCGCGACGCCGCCGTGCTGCTGGGCTGGGGCCGCAATACCCTGACTCGCAAGATCAAGGAGCTGGGGATGAAGGTCGATGGCGGGGATGATGATGAGGGTGATGAAGGCTGAGTATCAGGTCTCTGATCGTTCCCACGCTCTGCGTGGGAATGCCGCCCTGGACGCTCTGCGTCCGCTTTTAGAGTCATGACGCGGAGCGTCACAGGATGCATTCCCACGCGGAGCGTGGGAACGATCAAACCCGATCTTCGTGCACCGCTTCAATGCACCACGAACCGTCATCGCGCACAGATGCAATGCTTAAAATCTCAGCCAAGCTGAGAAAAATCTGAAAACCAAAAACATCAAAGCCCCGTATTTCGGGGCTTTTCGCTTTCTGGAGACTTTTTTCGGTACAAACTACAAGTTCTGGCACGCGCCCTGCATTAACCCTTTACAACCCAGTTTCGGGGACCTTGGTACAGGCAGGCCGAGAATCCCCTCTTTACACTGGGGCGCTTGATGCTAACAGCGTCGTGCCCCACACCCGTTTTGGGAGCCCTGGTACAGGCAGGCCGGGAACTCCCTCTTTTATTCCTCCCGGAGATGGATCTCCAGCCGCCAGCGGCCGTCGGTTTTTCCCCCGCTCCACTCTCCACGCAACGGTCGCGCGGCCACCAGGTTGAGCAGCAAGCCGCGATCGGTCTTGCGCACGCGCCAGTTCACATCCTTGTCGTTGACCTTGAGTTGCCCACCGCCAGCCTTGCCCTGGGCGTCGAACAGCAACGCCACCGCGCCGTCGATATGCTCGCCGTGCAGCTTGGGTTCGCTGTTGAACCACACCACCATGCCATCCGCGCGGGTCTCGACCTGCTGCAACTCGACCGGGTCGGGTGTGGTCAGGCGGCCGATCATCAAGCCGATCATCAGGCCGACAATCGCCAAAGAGCCCATGACCCGTGGCAATAGCTTCGGCCTTGGGTCGTCTTCAGGGGTAGAATGCAACGCATCTTTGCCTTCGGAGCCGTGCATGTTTCACGTCATCCTTTTTCAACCAGAAATTCCGCCGAATACCGGCAACGTTATCAGGCTGTGCGCCAATAGTGGCTGCCACCTGCATTTGATCGAGCCGCTGGGCTTCGACATGGACGACAAGCGCCTGCGTCGCGCCGGGTTGGACTACCACGAGTACGCCACCCTCAAGCGCCACGCCGACCTTGCCAGCTGCCTGGAAAGCCTGGGCCACCCGCGCCTGTTCGCGTTCACCACCAAAGGCTCGCGGCCGTTTCATGATGCCAGCTTTGCCGAAGGCGACGCCTTCCTCTTCGGCCCGGAAAGCCGTGGCCTGCCGGCCGAGGTGCTCGACGCCCTGCCCGACGGCCACCGCCTGCGCCTGCCGATGCGTGAGGGCTGCCGCAGCCTGAACCTGTCCAACACCGTAGCCGTTGCCGTCTACGAAGGCTGGCGCCAGCTGGGCTTCAAGTAACACCCATAACAAATGTGAGAGGGGGCTTGCTCCCGATGGCGGAGTGTCAGTCGACATCTATGTGACTGATCCACCGCCATCGGGGGCAAGCCCCCTCCCACATTGGGTACCGCGTCGGGTTCGAGATTACTGAACCGTCGACGAACCTTCCTGTTGCATGCGCTGCAGCTCTTGAGCGTACAGGGCATCGAAGTTCACCGGAGCCAGCATCAGCGCCGGGAACGAGCCGCGGGTGACCAGGCTGTCCAGGGTCTCGCGGGCATACGGGAACAGGATGTTCGGGCAGAACGCGCCCAGGGTGTGGCTCATGGACGCTTCGTCCAGGCCCTGGATCAGGAAAATACCGGCCTGTTGCACTTCAGCGATGAAGGCCACTTCCTCGCCATTCTTGACGGTTACCGACAGGGTCAGTACCACTTCGTGGAAGTCGCCTTCCAGGGATTTCTGGCGGGTGTTCAGGTCCAGGGCAACGCTTGGGGTCCACTCCTGGCGGAAGATGGCCGGGCTTTTCGGCGCTTCGAACGACAGGTCGCGAACGTAGATGCGCTGCAGCGAAAATTGTGGGCCTTGGGCTTCTGCTGCTTCGGTGTTCTGTTGGTCAGTCATCACAGATCCTTCTTAATCTTGGGGTCTTTAGGGTTTAGGAGTCAGACGAGCAGCAGCGCATCGAGTTTACCGGCGCGCTCCAGGGCGAACAGGTCATCGCAGCCACCGACGTGCCGGGTGCCGATCCAGATCTGCGGCACGGACGTGCGCCCCGCTTTCTGAGCCATTTCGGCACGCACCTGGGGTTTGCCGTCGACCTTGATCTCTTCGAAGGCAATGCCCTTTTTCTCCAGCAAGGCCTTGGCCCGCATGCAGTAAGGGCACCAATCGCTGGAATACACGACAACCTGGCTCATATCACTTCACCAGCGGCAGGTTATCGGCCTTCCAGCTGCCGATACCGCCGGACAGTTTGGCGGCGGTGAAACCGGTCTTGAGCATTTCGCGAGCGTGGGTGCCGGCGTGCTGGCCTTGGGCGTCGACCAGGATGATGGTCTTGGCTTTGTATTTTTCCAGCTCGGCCAGGCGTGCGATCAGCTTGTCCTGCGGAATGTTCAGGGCGCCAACAATGTGGCCGCCGGCAAATTCCTTGGCCGGGCGAATATCCACGACAACGGCTTCATCCTTGTTGACCAGCGCGGTCAGCTCCGACGTGCTCAGGCTGCGGCCACCGCGGCTCATTTCATGAGCGATCAGCAGCGCCAGCAGGATGACAAAGGCACCCGCGAGCAGGTAGTGGGCAGTGGCAAATGCAATCAGGTGATCAACCATCAAGGAGGTTCCAGGGCGTTAAAATGGCGGTAAGTATACACAGCCGTCCGGGGGGGCCAACCCCCGTAAAGCGGTGACGTGGTGGGAACTTCGCTTTAAACTGCCACTCACTTTTCAATTCTCTTCCTTATTAGCGCCGCGAGAGGATCTATGACTACCACGCCTAAACCTTTGGTCCTGATAATTCTCGATGGCTTCGGACACAGTGAAAGCCACCACGACAACGCCGTGTATTCGGCCAACAAGCCCGTGCTGGACCGCCTGACCGCTACCGTTCCCAATGGCCTGATCTCCGGTTCCGGCATGGACGTGGGTTTGCCGGACGGCCAGATGGGCAACTCGGAAGTCGGCCACATGAACCTCGGCGCCGGACGAGTGGTATACCAAGACTTCACACGTGTGACCAAAGCGATCCGCGACGGCGAGTTCTTCGAGAACCCGACTATCTGCGCGGCGGTGGATAAAGCAGTCGCAGCCGGCAAGGCCGTGCACTTCATGGGCCTGCTCTCCGACGGCGGCGTTCACAGCCACCAGGATCACCTGGTCGCCATGGCCGAACTGGCCTTCAAGCGCGGCGCCGACAAGATCTACCTGCACGCCTTCCTCGACGGCCGCGACACTCCGCCGAAAAGCGCGCAATCGTCCATCGAACTGCTGGACGCCACCTTCGCCGCCCTCGGCAAGGGCCGCATCGCCAGCCTGGTGGGTCGTTACTTCGCCATGGACCGCGACAACCGTTGGGACCGCGTATCCCAGGCTTACAACCTGATCGTCAACGGCCAGGCCGACTTCAACGCTGCCACCGCACAGGACGGCCTGCAAGCTGCCTACGAGCGCGGCGAGAGCGATGAGTTCGTCAAAGCCACCACCATCGGTGAGCCGGTGAAAGTGGAAGACGGCGACGCCGTGGTGTTCATGAACTTCCGCGCCGACCGCGCCCGCGAGCTGAGCCACGTGTTCGTCGACGACGGCTTCAAGGATTTCGAGCGCTCGCGCCAGCCGAAAGTCGAGTTCGTGATGCTGACCCAATACGCCGCCAACATCCCGGCCCCTTCGGCATTTGCCCCGGGCAGCCTGGACAACGTGCTGGGCGATTATCTGGCGAAAAACGGCAAGACCCAGCTGCGCATCGCCGAAACCGAGAAATACGCCCACGTGACGTTCTTCTTCTCCGGTGGCCGCGAAGAGCCGTTCCCGGGCGAAGAACGCATCCTGATCCCGTCGCCGAAAGTCGCCACCTACGACCTGCAGCCGGAAATGAGCGCACCGGAAGTGACCGACAAGATCGTCGATGCCATCGACCACCAGCGTTACGACGTGATCGTGGTCAACTACGCCAATGGCGACATGGTTGGCCACAGCGGCAACCTGGAAGCGGCGATCAAGGCCGTGGAATGCCTGGACACCTGTGTCGGCCGCATCGTCGACGCCCTGGAAAAAGTCGGCGGCGAAGCACTGATCACCGCCGACCACGGCAACTGCGAGCAGATGTCCGACGAATCGACCGGCCAGGCCCACACTGCCCACACCACCGAGCCGGTACCGTTCATCTATGTTGGCAAGCGCGACCTGAAAGTGCGTGAAGGCGGCGTATTGGCGGATGTGGCGCCCACCATGCTCAAGCTGATGGGCCTGGAGAAGCCGAAAGAGATGACCGGCACCTCGATTCTGGTCTGACTCCCCCTGATCATTCCCACGCTCCGCGTGGGAATGCCGCCGGGGACGCTCCGCGTCCCACTATTCTGCGTATGGGTGACGCGGAGCGTCACGGGATGCATTCCCACGCGGAGCGTGGGAACGATCGAAGTACGTGTGGCTGCGTATTCGCCTGTTGAAACTGACCGGCCTGGAGAAACCAGTGGAAATGACAGCCACCTCAATCCGGGTCTGACTCACCACGATCGTTCCCACGCTCTGCGTGGGAATGCCGCCAGGGACGCTCCGCGTCCCACCACTATTCTGCGTATTGGTGACGCTCTGCGTGGGAAGAAGGTAATGTCTTTATGCCATACCGCTGCCACTCGGCACCTATCTTGGCATCCCGCCCCAATTGGGCGTTTTTTTTGCAGCGCTTGGCGGGCATACTAGGCCGTCCCTTTCCCTGGTGTCGCCCGCCTCTATGCTTCGCGCCTTGATTACCCTCGCTCTCGTCTGCCTGCTCCAACCGGCTTTTGCCGATGAGCGCGCACAAACCCAACAACAGTTGGACGCAACGCGTCAGGACATTACCGAGCTGAAAAAACTGCTCGGCAAGCTCCAGGAAGAAAAATCCGGCGTGCAGAAAGACCTGCGCAGCACGGAAACCGAGATGGGCAAGCTGGAGAAGCAGGTCCAGGAGCTGCAAAAAGAACTAAAGAAGAGCGAGTCGGAACTGGAGCGACTCGACGCTGAGAAAAAAAAACTCCAGGGCGCCCGCGTTGAGCAACAACGCCTGATCGCGATCCAGGCCCGCGCCGCCTACCAGAGCGGCCGCCAGGAGTATCTCAAGCTGCTGCTCAACCAGCAGAACCCGGAGAAATTCGCGCGCACCCTCACCTATTACGACTACCTGAGCAAGGCCCGCCTGGAGCAATTGAAGGGTTTCAACGAAACCTTGCGCCAATTGGCCAACGTGGAACAGGAAATCGCCGACCAACAGTCGCAGTTGCTCGACCAGAAAAGCGCCCTCGACACCCAGCGCGACCAGTTGGACAAGGTCCGCAAGGAACGCCAGCTGGCGCTGGCCAAGCTCAACGACGATGTCAAAGCCCGCGACGCCAAGCTCCAGGCCCGTGAGCAAGACCAGGCCGACCTGGCCAAAGTGCTCAAGACCATCGAGGAAACCCTGGCCCGCCAGGCTCGCGAGGCAGAAGAAGCGCGGCAAAAAGCGCTGATCGCCCAGCAGGAAGCGGAAAAAAAGCGCCAGCGTGAGGCCGAACTGGCTGCCACGACGGATGCCCCGGCGCCCCGCAAACCTGCGCATTCCGCACCTGGCCCGCTGGTTTCCAGTGCGGGAGAATCGTTCGGTGGCCCTTTTGCTTCAGCTCGCGGAAAACTTCCATGGCCTGTTGATGGTCGATTGTTGGCTCGTTTTGGGGAAACCCGTGGCGATGACACCCGCGCCAAGTGGGATGGCGTGATGATCAGCGCCGCTGCCGGCAGCCAGGTCCACGCCGTCCACGGCGGGCGTGTGGTGTTCGCCGACTGGCTGCGCGGTGCCGGCTTGCTGGTGATTCTTGACCACGGTAATGGCTATTTGAGCCTTTACGGCCACAATCAGACTTTACTCAAGTCGGCAGGTGATGTTGTAAAAGCCGGTGAATCCATCTCCACTGTCGGTAACAGTGGTGGCCAGGACACTCCGGCGCTGTATTTCGCTATTCGTCAGCAGGGTCGCCCGAGCGATCCCGCACAATGGTGCAGAACCCAAGGATAAGGGTCGCGCCTACATTAGGAGTTCGTTCGACATGCTGCATTTGTCCCGCCTCACTTCGCTGGCCCTGACGATCGCCCTGGTGATCGGCGCGCCTCTGGCTTTTGCCGACCAGGCCGCACCGGCTGCACCCGCCGCGACCTCCGCAGTGACCACCAAGGCGCCGTTGCCGCTGGAAGAGCTGCGTACCTTTGCCGAGGTGATGGACCGGATCAAGGCGGCCTATGTCGAACCCGTAGACGACAAGACCCTGCTGGAAAATGCCATCAAGGGCATGCTCAGCAACCTCGACCCGCACTCCGCCTACCTCGGCCCGGAAGATTTCGCTGAGCTACAGGAAAGCACCAGCGGCGAATTCGGTGGCCTGGGCATCGAAGTGGGCTCCGAAGATGGCCAGATCAAAGTGGTGTCGCCGATCGACGACACCCCGGCGTCCAAAGCCGGTATCCAGGCCGGCGACCTGATCGTGAAGATCAACGGCCAGCCCACTCGCGGCCAGACCATGACCGAAGCCGTCGACAAGATGCGCGGCAAGCTCGGCCAGAAAATCACCCTGACCCTGGTACGCGACGGCGGTGCTCCGTTTGACGTGACACTGGCCCGCGCGACCATCACGGTCAAGAGCGTGAAGAGCCAGTTGCTGGAGTCGGGCTACGGTTACATCCGTATCACCCAGTTCCAGGTCAAGACCGGCGACGAAGTGGCCAAGGCCCTGGCCAAGCTGCGCAAAGACAACGGCAAGAAGCTCAACGGCATCGTGCTCGACCTGCGCAACAACCCGGGCGGCGTGCTGCAGGCGGCGGTGGAGGTGGTCGACCACTTCATCACCAAAGGCCTGATCGTCTACACCAAAGGCCGGATCGCCAACTCCGAGTTGCGCTTCTCGGCCACCGGCAATGACCTGAGCGAAGGTGTGCCGCTGGCGGTATTGATCAACGGCGGCAGCGCCTCGGCCTCGGAAATCGTCGCCGGTGCCCTGCAGGACCAGAAGCGTGGCGTGCTGATGGGCACTACCAGCTTCGGCAAAGGCTCGGTGCAAACCGTGTTACCGCTGAACAACGAACGAGCCCTGAAGATCACCACGGCGCTGTATTACACGCCCAATGGCCGGTCGATCCAGGCCCAGGGCATCGTCCCGGACATCGAGGTGCGCCGCGCCAAGATCACCAACGAGACCGATGGCGAGTTCTACAAGGAAGCTGACCTGCAGGGTCACCTGGGCAATGGCAACGGCGGTGCCGACCAGCCTACAGGTAGTGGCGCGAAAGCCAAGCCGATGCCGCAGGACGACGACTATCAACTCGCCCAGGCGCTGAGCCTGCTCAAGGGCTTGAGCATCACCCGCAGCCGTTGATATGCGTTTTGCCTTGATCATCGCTGTACTGTGCAGCCTGGCAGGGGTCGCCCACGCGACCCCTGCCGGCGAGCCACACAAAGCCTACCTGACCCTGATCATCGACGACCTTGGGCAAAACCTGCCGAGGGATCGCCGCGTGCTGGCCCTGCCTGGGCCGGTGACCACGGCGATCATGCCCGACACGCCCCACGCCGCCGAATTCGCCCGCGAGGCCCACAAGGCCGGCAAGATCGTGATCCTGCACATGCCCATGGACCCGGCCACCGGCCCGTTCGCCTGGCACCCCGACCTGCCGATCGAAGAACTGGGCAAACGCCTGGATGCCGCCTTCCAGGCGGTGCCCTACACCGCCGGCATCAACAACCACATGGGCAGCCGCATGACCGCGCAACCGGCCGCGATGGCCTGGTTGATGGCTGAGTTGCAACGGCGCAACAAGTTCTTTGTCGACAGCCGCACCAGCGCGCAAACCGTCGCCGCTGCCGAAGCGCAAAAGATCGGCCTGGCCAGCGTCTCGCGGGACGTGTTTCTCGATGACGAACGCACCGAAGGCGCAATCACCACGCAACTGCAAACCGCGATCAAGCTGGCCCACAAGCAGGGCTCGGCGGTGATGATCGGCCATCCCTACCCGCAAACCCTGGCGGTGCTGGAGCGGGAGTTGCCCAAGCTCAAGGCGCAGGGTGTGGAGTGGATCGATATCAAGTTGATGATCAGCGTGCGCAGCAATCAAGCGATGGCCGGCCACGGAAAAAACGGCACCTATTCACCCGCGCGTAGATAAGTACTGCCCCGCCCTTGCGGCATTCTTCGATAGTCGCTCCTCCCATTCATCGGAGAGCTTTCGAATGCCCCATCTACAGTTCAAAGACCTGCTCATCAGCTTCACCAGCGAATTCCTGCCGCTCTGGAATGACCTGGGGTCCGGCGCTCACAAAGCGGTCAGCCTGTGGCGCCCCAGCACCTCCGCCGACGCCCTGGGCCAGTTTTTCCCCGTGGGCGATATCGCCACCGACAGCTATCGCAATATCAACCAGCGCAAGATCGTCGCGGTGGTCAGTGACGCGAATAAAGTCGACGGCACCGCCCTGCGTTCGCCGGAAGATTACCAACTGGTCTGGAAAGACACGGATTCAGGCGCACGCACCGACTTTTCCATATGGCGGCCGCTGGCGCCCGAAGGCTATGTCGCCATGGGCCTGGTGTGCGGCGTGGGCTATGAAAAGCCTTCGCGCAACGCCGTACGCTGTGTCCGCGCCGACTTGGTCGTCAATGCAAAACCCGGTGACTTGATATGGAATGACTACGGCAGTGGCGCCTCCAAGGACTTCAGCGCCTGGTCGATCACGCCTCCGGACGCAGAGCCTGGAGAGATCTACCTGGCACCTGGCACCTTTATCGGCAATGCACGCTACGCCAAACCTGATCTGCCGACCTATGCATTGCGCCTGGACCTGACCGCGCAACCGGGTGAACCATTATCCCCGCCGGCACTGACGGGTTATGAGCCGCCTGCAACAGAAGAAACTCCTGCTCCGCCGCAGGTCTGTGAACTGCCCTGGTTCTGCGTGAAGGACCCGGAACTGAGCACAAACGAGCAGTTGCTATCGTCGCCGACCTACCGACTGGAGCGCACTGACCGCCATCAGTTTGCCGGTTTCGGGCACAACACCAGCGTCACCAGCCAACCGTTCATGTGGACAGCGACCAAGGGTGAGATCGGCGATTACTCGCTCGCTCTGTCAGCCATCTCTCGCGTTTCGATGTGGCGCAAATGGTCGGCGAGCCTGCGTCCGTTCCAGTTGAGCTTCTCGGCGAACCTGGAGCCGGCCTTCACTCATACCCAGCGGTCCGCCAAAGGCTGGAACTATGCCTCGCCCCTGGAAATCATCACCTACATTCCGGCCCAAAAAGCCGTGGCGGCTTACCTGATCCAGAGCGAATACCGCTTGCTGCGCCAGGACGGCAGCCAGGTGGCGGCGACCGTCACTTACCTCAACGGCGATCACATTTACATGAGTGAGTATCCCAAGGATCAGCCGGTACCCGACGTCAGCGAGAATGAGTTGCCCGAGCCCCTACCCACCACCGAGGTGGCACTGGAGCACGCCGCTGCACAGACAGAACCGGCGCTAGAGATAGCGGGCCATGATCTCGTCAATGAAACCATCGCCCCGTAACTGATCGAGCGCGGCCTGGAGCTTGGCTACCACGTCGTCGGGCACATCCTTGTTCAGCGCCAGGTACAGCTGCGCACTGTTAAAGCGCAGTACCGTCTTGAGCCCGGTCACGCCGACCTGGCGCGCCAGGTAACGCCCGGCGGGATCACCGGTGGCCCACAGGTCGATCTGGCCATCCAGCAGCTTTTGCGCATTGTCCTGGTCGCGCAGTACGACTAACGGCTTGAGGCCCTGTTTTTCCAGGGTCTCGGCAATCGCGTCGCCCTTGTAGGCGCCAACCTTGTAATGCCGGGCGTGCTCCAGGTCCGGCAGCTGGATAGTGCTGTCAGCCTTGGCCAGCATCACCCAGTCGTCCGGGCCGATGGGGCCGACCCATTTGAACAAGCCTTCACGGTCCGGCAGGCGCGCCATCACGAATACGCCGTAGCCGGGTTTCTCCAGGGCGAGTTTGTAGATTCGTTCCCAAGGGAAACGCAGGGTGAGGTTGTAGGAAATGCCGGCACGCTTGAAGGTTTCACGCACGATGTCCACGGCGATGCCTTCGATGTTCTCGTCCTTGGCGAAGTTCTTGCCGTTTTTCGCCATGTTGTAGGGCGGGAAGTTTTCCGTCAGCAACACCAGGGAGGCGTCGGACGGCGCTTCGGCATTCGCCGAGCCGGCCAGCACGGCGCAAGAACTGGCGAGGGCGAGCAGCAGGTGTCTGAACATGAAGGTTACCGGAATCCATGGCAAGCGCAGAGAGTGCCCCGCGCCTGCCAGGGTGTCCAGCAGCGTTTAGCGAACGACGATACCGCGCGCCGCCATGTACGCCTTGGCTTCGGGAACGGTGTATTCGCCAAAGTGGAAAATACTCGCCGCCAGCACGGCGCTGGCGTGGCCTTCGATCACGCCGTCGGCCAGGTGCTGCAGGTTGCCGACACCACCGGAGGCGATCACCGGAATGCCCAACGCATCACTGATGGCACGGGTAACGCCCAGGTCGAAGCCGTTTTTCATGCCGTCCTGGTCCATGCTGGTCAGCAGGATTTCACCAGCCCCCAGGCCCTCCATCTTCATCGCCCACTCTACTGCGTCCAGGCCGGTGGGCTTGCGACCACCGTGGGTGAAGATCTCCCAACGCGGGGTCTCACCCGGGCCGGAAACCTTCTTGGCGTCGATTGCGACGACGATGCACTGCGAACCGAAGTGTTGCGCCGCTTCACCGACGAACTCCGGGTTGAATACGGCAGCGGTATTGATCGAGACCTTGTCCGCCCCCGCGTTGAGCAGGTTGCGGATGTCTTGCACGGTGCGCACGCCACCGCCCACGGTCAGCGGGATAAATACCTGGCTGGCCATGCGCTCCACGGTATGCAACGTGGTGTCGCGGCCGTCGACGCTGGCGGTGATGTCGAGAAAGGTAATCTCGTCGGCACCTTGCTCATCGTAGCGACGGGCGATTTCCACCGGGTCGCCGGCGTCACGGATGTTCTCGAACTTGACGCCCTTGACCACGCGACCATTGTCGACGTCCAGGCAAGGGATGATGCGTTTGGCCAGCGCCATGGTCAGTCCTCAGCCGTTGTAGGCATCGCAGTAAGCCTGGGCTTCGGCGACGTCCAGGGTACCTTCGTAGATCGCGCGGCCGGTAATGGCGCCGATGATGCCAGGCGCCTTGGCGTCCAGCAGCGACTTGATGTCACCCAGGTTGTGAATGCCGCCGGATGCGATCACCGGAATTCGGGTTGCCGCCGCCAGCGCTGCGGTAAACGGTACGTTGCAGCCCTGCATCATGCCGTCTTTGGCGATGTCGGTATAAACGATGGCAGACACGCCGTCGGCTTCGAACTGCTTGGCCAGGTCGATCACCTGCACGGTGCTGATCTCAGCCCAACCGTCGGTGGCGACGAAACCGTCCTTGGCGTCCAGGCCCACGATCACTTTGCCTGGAAATGCACGGCAGGCTTCAGCCACGAACGCCGGGTCTTTCACGGCCTTGGTGCCGATGATCACGTAGCTCACGCCAGCCTTGACGTAGTGCTCGATGGTTTCCAGGGAGCGGATGCCGCCGCCGATCTGGATCGGCAGGTTCGGGTAGCGCTTGGCAATGGCGGTCACCACCTCGCCGTTGACCGGCTGGCCTTCGAAGGCGCCGTTCAGGTCCACCAGATGCAGGCGACGGCAACCCCCTTCCACCCATTTGGCGGCCATGCTCACCGGGTCATCGGAGAACACGGTGGAGTCTTCCATGCGGCCTTGGCGCAGACGTACGCAGGCGCCGTCCTTGAGATCGATAGCGGGGATAATCAGCATCTGGCAAACCTTATTCGATATTCAGCAATGCTTGGGAAGTCAGGGCTTCTCAAGCGACCACAGGTCGCTTTCGATGCTTTCGAACCTTTCTTTAAGGAGCGTCTGCGTGTCGAAAATCGCCCGGTTGTAATAGTGCGGCGCTACTTCGGTGGTGAACAGCTCAAGAATCTCGGCCACCTCAAACGAGCCCAGCGTGAGCTCGAAGCGGTCCTCCATGAAGACCTTGATCTTGTGGGTAGCCTCACGCTCCTGTTCGGGCGTGAGGTTCAGGATCGGCGGCCTGGGCTTCTTGGCCATTTACCAGCGACCATCCCACGCGGCGAAGTTCTGCAGCAATTGCAGGCCATGGGTGTGGCTCTTCTCCGGGTGGAACTGCACGGCAAAGCGCGAACCTTCGGCCAGCGCTGCGGCGAAGTCGACGCCGTAATGCCCGCCACCCACCACCTGGCGCGGGTCACCGGCGGCAATGTAGTAGCTGTGCACAAAGTAGAAGCGCGCCAGATCCGGAATGTTGTGCCACAGCGGGTGTTCCACTGTCTGGCTGACTTCATTCCAGCCCATGTGCGGGACTTTCAGGTGGGCGCCGTCTTCGTGCAGGTCCTTGCCGAAGAACTTTACCTGGCCGGGGAACAAGCCGATGCAGTCAACGCCATCGTTCTCTTCACTGCGATCGAGCAAGGCTTGCATGCCCACGCAGATGCCGAGGAACGGGCGATCCTGGCTGACTTCACGCACCAGGCTGTCAAAGCCCAGGCGGCGGATCTCAGCCATGCAATCGCGGATCGCGCCCACACCAGGGAACACCACCCGGTCAGCTTCGCGAATCACCTTGGCATCGCTGGTGATCAGTACCTTGCCGGCGCCTACATGTTCGAGGGCCTTGGCCACCGAGTGCAGGTTACCCATGCCGTAATCGATAACCGCGACCGTCTGCATTACAGGACGCCCTTGGTCGAGGGCATTTGCCCGGCCATACGCTCATCCAGCTCCACGGCCATGCGCAGGGCGCGGCCGAAAGCCTTGAACACGGTTTCGATCTGGTGGTGGGTGTTGGTGCCGCGCAGGTTGTCGATGTGCAGGCTGACCAATGCGTGGTTGACGAAGCCCTGGAAGAATTCCTGGAACAGGTCGACATCGAAGCCGCCCACGGTGGCGCGGGTGTAGGGCACGTGCATCTGCAGGCCTGGGCGACCGGAGAAGTCGATGACCACGCGCGACAGCGCTTCATCCAGCGGCACATAGGCGTGACCGTAGCGACGGATGCCTTTTTTGTCGCCGATGGCTTTGGCAAAAGCCTGGCCCAGCGTGATGCCCACGTCTTCCACTGTGTGGTGGTCGTCGATATGCAGGTCGCCCTTGCTGACGATATCCAGGTCGATCAACCCATGACGGGCGATCTGGTCCAGCATGTGCTCAAGAAAAGGGACGCCGATATCAAATCGGGCCTTTCCGGTGCCATCCAGGTTGATCGAGGCTTTGATCTGGGTTTCCAGAGTATCGCGCTCGACGGACGCCTTACGTTCGGCCATCACCAACTCCGCAAAATCATTGGGCGAAAAAGGCAGCCATTATAGGGGTGCGGGCGCTAAACAGAAACATCGAAGGGGACAAGACTGACGAGTTGAAGCGAGGATAGACATGTGCATACATGTGAAAGCCTGTAGTGAGCGGGCTTGCCCCGCTCACTACAAGGCTGTATCAGTGGAACAGGACTGCGGTTTTCTGCAGGGTCACCCACACACCCCACGCCAACGGAATGCCCACTACCAGCCACGCGGCGATGGCCAACGGCACGCTACCGGACGCTGCCTTCCACTCCAGGGAAGTGGTGGCATCCGCGCCCTTGTCATGGCCCAGCGCCTGTTCGGCGGCCAATTCGGCGTCGGTCATGAAGTACTTGTCGGCCACCGGACGTACCAGCATGTTGCAGATAAAGCCCAGCACCAACAGCCCGGCGAGGATGTACAGGGTGATGTCGTAGGCCGCAGCGCGCTCAACACCGATGCTCAACTGATACTCACGCAGGTAGTTCACCAGCACCGGACCCAACACGCCCGCCGCGGCCCAGGCGGTCAGCAGGCGACCGTGGATCGCGCCGACCATCTGGGTGCCGAACAGGTCGGCCAGGTAAGCCGGAACCGTCGCGAAACCACCGCCGTACATCGACAGGATGATGCAGAACGCCGCCACGAACAGCGCCACGTTACCCAGGTGCCCCAGGTTCGGAATCAGCGCATACAGGGCAAAGCCCAGGGCGAAGAACACAAAGTAGGTGTTCTTGCGGCCCAGGTAGTCGGAGAACGACGCCCAGAAGAACCGGCCACCAATGTTGAACAAGCTCAACAGCCCCGTGAAACCGGCCGCGATCGCCGCAATGGAAGCCAACTGCCCCGCATCCAACTGACCGAACGGCACATCGACACCCAGCAACTTGCCGCCAAACACTTCCTGCAACAGCGGCGAAGCCATGCCGAGGATGCCGATACCGGCGGAAACGTTCAGGCACAGCACCAGCCATACCAGGCGGAACTGCGGGGTTTTCCAGGCCACGTTCACATGGACATGACGGTGAGTGATCATCGCATTGCTGGCTTTTTTCGCCGGAGCGGTCCAGCCCTCAGGCTTCCAGCCGGTCGGTGGGACGCGGTACGACAAGGCGCCACCAATCATGAACACGAAGTAAATCGCCGCCATCACCAGGAAGCTCTGCCAGACGCCTACGCTGGTTGGCGACGCAAAGTGGCCCATCAGCGCCGCAGCCAACGGTGCACCGACCATCGCGCCGCCGCCGAAGCCCATGATTGCCATGCCGGTCGCCATGCCGCGTTTGTCCGGGAACCACTTGATCAGGGTCGATACCGGCGAGATGTAGCCCAGGCCCAGGCCGATGCCGCCAATGACCCCGGAGCCGATCCACATCAGCCAGATCTGGTGGGTATAGATACCCAACGCCGAGATCAACAGGCCGCCGCACCAGCACAGAGCCGATACAACGCCCGCCTTGCGTGGCCCGGCGTGTTCCAGCCAGCCACCCCAGATCGCTGCCGAGCAACCCAGGAAGATGAAGAACAGCGTGTAGATCCAGCCCAGCATGGAGATGGGCCAGTCACATTGGGATGAGAAAACTTGGGCAATAAAGCTCATGTCCGGCGCGCAGGCGACCGGCGCGGTGATGCCCAGCGCCTTGGACAGCGGCAGCCAGAACACCGAGAAACCGTAGGCCATGCCGATGCACAAGTGAATGGCCAGGGCGGCCGGCGGAACCAGCCAGCGGTTGAACCCTGGCTTGGCGATGATGCGTTCCTTGGACAGGAACGCAGGCTGCGCGACAGTACTACTCGTCGCAGTGCTAGTGCTCATTGGTGTTTCCCCCAGTTATTGATTGTTGTTCGTCGGGCGCTCTCTCACTCGGCCTTACACGCAAAGCGATGGCCGTTTTTGTTGAGGAGAAGCTCCTTAAGGGCGCGACGCAGTGTCGCAGAAGGCAGACGAACCCGCGCAGATTAGCACCTGCGGATGACAGAAAAACCAAACTGATATCACCTTTTTCGCAATAACTGTATTTTTTGGCGCCAAAATCCCGTTTCACAGGGTCTAGATACAATGTAACGATCCGTGAACTGACGAGAGCCTGCGGGCGTTATACTCTTCGGCTAAATTTTGAATTCGACATACAAGGACTCGCCCATGAAAGCGTTCGGCAAAATCCTGGGTCTGGTACTTCTCGGGCTGTTGCTGATCATTGTGGCCCTGGGCTTCGCCCTGACCCACCTCTTCGATCCCAACGACTACAAAGACGAGATTCGCCAGATTGCCCGCGACAAGGCCCACATCGAGCTGACGCTCAATGGCGACATCGGCTGGAGCCTGTTCCCCTGGCTGGGCCTGGAACTGCACGAAGCCAGCGTCGCCACCCTGACCAACCCGACCAATCCATTCGCCGACCTGCAGATGCTCGGCCTGTCGGTGCGTGTGTTGCCGCTGCTGCGTCGTGAAGTGCAGATGAGCGACGTGCGCGTCGAGGGCCTCAACCTGCGCCTGAACCGCGACAAGCAAGGCCACGGTGACTGGGAAGACATCGGCAAGAACGTGCCTGTGACGAGCGCCGACGCCCCGGTTCCCGCTCCCGTGCAAGCACCTGCCGAGCCGGAGCCTGAAAAACCGCCGAAGCCGATCCGCCTGGACATCGACAGCCTGACCATCAACAACGCCCGCGTTGAATACAACGACGAGCAGACCGGCAAGCAGTTCAGCGCCGAAAGCATCCAACTGAGTGCCGGCGCCGTCCACGAAGGCGCCAGCATCCCGCTGAAACTCACCGCATTCCTGGGCACCAGCCAACCGCTGATGCGCGTCAAGACCGAGCTCACCGGCAACCTGCGCATCCAGAACGCCCTCAAACGCTATCAGCTCGAAGACATGCGATTGAGCGGCGAGGCCACCGGCGAGCCGTTGCAGGGCAAGACCATGACCTATTCCACCCAGGGTCAGGTGCTGGTGGACCTGGCGGCCAATATCGCCGAATGGACCAACCTTAAACTGTCCGCCAACCAGTTACGCGCGCTGGGTGAACTCAAGGTCAACGACCTGAACAAAACCCCGCAGCTCAACGGTGCCCTGTCCATTGCCCAATTTGACCTGGCCAAGTTTCTCGAAAGCGTCGGCCACCCACTGCCGGCGATGGCCGAGGGCAGCCTGAGCAAGGTCGAACTGGTCAGCCGCCTCAAGGGCACGCCTACCAGCGTGGCCCTGGAAGACCTGAACCTCAAGCTGGATGGCAGCACCTTCACCGGTCGCGTTGCCGTGGATGACTTCGCCAAGCAGTCCCTGCGCGTGCAGCTCAAGGGCGATACCTTCAATGCCGACAACTACTTGCCGCCTAAATCCGAGTCCGCCAAAGGCGCCGCCGCCGCACGCCAGGCTGAAGTCCAGAACAGCGAAATGGGCGCCATGGCCGCCGGTGGCACCACACCGCTGCCGGACGCCCCGACCAAAGGCGCTTGGAGCACCGACAGGCTGCTGCCGCTGACCCGCTTGCGCACCCTGGACGTGAACGCCGACCTGGCCTTCGGCCAACTGACCCTGAGCAAGCTGCCGATCCAGAATGCTGCACTCCAAGCCTCCGGCATCGACGGCCAACTCAAGCTCGACAACCTGAGTGGCGGTCTCTACAACGGTACGTTCCAAGCCAACGGTACGCTGGATGTGCGCCAAGACATCCCGGTCGTGGCACTGCAAACCCATATCAAGCAAGTGCCGGTCGAACGCATCCTGCAGGCCCAGGGGCAAAACCCGCCGGTGAAAGGCCAGGTCACCCTGGACAGCAACCTCACAGGCCGTGGCAACAGCCAGAAAGCCCTGGTCGACAGCCTCAACGGCACCGCCAGCTTTGTGATCAACAACGGCATGCTGCTCAATGCCAACCTTGAACAGCAACTGTGCACCGGCATCGCCCTGCTCAACCGCAAGACCCTGAGCAGCACCCCGCAGGGCAAGGACACGCCCTTCCAGGAACTGCGCGGCAACCTGACCTTTCATAACGGCGTGGCCAGCAACCCGGACCTGAAAGTGCGCATCCCGGGCTTGACGGTCAACGGTAACGGTGACGTCGACCTGCGTGTGCTGGGCATGGACTACCGCGTCGGCATCATCGTCGAAGGCGACAAGCGTGACGTTCCGGACCCGGCCTGCCAGGTCGGCAGCAACTTCCAGGGTATCGAAGTACCGCTACGCTGCCGTGGCCCGCTGGAGTTGGGCGCCAAGGCCTGCCGCCTGGACAAGGATGGCTTGACCCAGGTGGCGCTCAAGGCGGCCGGCAACAAGCTCAGCGACAAGCTTGAAGAGAAGCTCGACAAGGTCAACCCACAGTTGAAAGACGCCCTGAAAGGCCTGTTCAAGCGATGAGAAACGAGCAATTTTCACAGGCGGTGCTCGACTGGTACGACCGCCACGGGCGCCATGACCTGCCCTGGCAACAGGGCATCACGCCTTACCGGGTGTGGGTCTCGGAGATCATGCTGCAGCAGACCCAGGTCAGCACGGTGTTGAACTACTTCGATCGCTTCATGGCCTCGCTGCCGACGGTCGAGGCCCTGGCCGCCGCGCCGGAGGACGAGGTGCTGCACCTGTGGACGGGCCTGGGTTACTACACCCGTGCCCGCAACCTGCAGAAGACCGCCAAGATCGTCGTCGCCGAATACGGCGGCGAATTTCCCCGCGATGTCGAAAAACTCACCGAGCTGCCCGGTATCGGCCTGTCCACCGCCGGCGCGATCGCCAGCCTGAGCATGGGCCTGCGCGCCCCGATCCTCGACGGCAACGTCAAACGCGTGCTCGCGCGCTTTACCGCGCAAGAGGGCTACCCCGGCGAACCCAAGGTCGCCAAGCAGCTGTGGGCTACCGCAGAGCGCTTTACACCGCATGACCGGGTCAACGCCTATACCCAGGCGATGATGGATATGGGCGCCACGCTCTGCACGCGCAGCAAGCCAAGCTGCCTGCTGTGCCCACTGGAAAAAGGCTGCGAAGCCCACATGCTCGGCCTGGAGACGCGCTACCCGGTCCCCAAGCCGCGCAAGACCATCCCGCAAAAGCGCACACTGATGCCGCTGCTGGCCAACACCGATGGCGCGATCCTGCTTTACCGACGCCCGTCCACGGGCCTGTGGGGCGGTTTGTGGAGCCTGCCGGAGCTGGATGACCTGGAAGACCTGGACCACCTCGCCAACCAGCACGCGCTGGCGTTGGGCAAGCAGCAGCCACTGCCCGGGCTGATCCACACCTTCAGCCACTTCCAGCTGGCCATCGAGCCGTGGCTGGTGCAGGTTGAGGAAACCGTCCATCACGTGGCCGAGGCCGACTGGCTCTGGTATAACCTCGCCACCCCGCCGCGCCTGGGCCTCGCCGCCCCGGTCAAAAAATTGCTGAAGCGCGCGGCCGATGTATTGAACGCAGGAGAGTCGTCATGACCCGCACCGTAATGTGCCGCAAGTACAAAGAACAACTGCCGGGCCTGGAACGCCCACCGTATCCGGGCGCCAAGGGCCAGGATGTATTCGATCACGTGTCCGCCCAGGCATGGGCCGACTGGCAGAAACACCAGACCCTGCTGATCAACGAAAAACGCCTGAACATGATGAACGCCGAAGACCGCAAATATTTGCAGGGCGAAATGGACAAGTTCTTTTCCGGCGAAGATTACGCCAAGGCCGACGGCTACGTGCCACCTGCTCAATAACTGATCAAAAACCGGGGTCGGAACGTAAGCGACGGTAATAATTAAATATTTTTTGAAAACTTGCTTGACGCCCCCCTGAAAAACCCGTTTAATGCGCCCCGTTGCCCAGATAGCTCAGTCGGTAGAGCAGGGGATTGAAAATCCCCGTGTCGGCGGTTCGATTCCGTCTCTGGGCACCACTAATACCGAAAAACCCCAAGCGAAGATGATTCCTTGGGGTTTTTTATTGCCCACGATTTAACGCCGGCTGGACGAACTCAGGGCCACGCCGGACCGCCCCCCAGTTGAAGCTTGTTTATCGTGCGGCTCAATCGTCTAGTTTTTACATTTCTGGCTGCAAGGTAGTGATTTCATGACCCGGTATTTGTCCTGCGCGCTGTTACTGCTGGCTGCACTGCTCAGCGGATGCGCCACGCAAATGGATGTTTCGATCAACGCAACACCTGATCCGGACTATCACTTTGATCGAGAGGCAACCGTGCTGGTGACGACCTCCGTTGGCGGCAATGCGCAGAACACGCTCAATGCGCGCTACTACCTTCGAGACATGGTCAGGGCCATGAAGGACCAGGGCTTTCGCAACGTGTTCACTGACACCACCCTGCCTCAGAACCCTGCACCGATCAGAATGACCGTCACGCTCGATGTCGACAGCCGCCAGGTCACTTACCGCTACACCGCCACCGAGTACGGCCAGGTGCCGACCAGCACCACCACTGAGTGCAAGAAGAACAAGAAAAAAGACGATCAACTGACCTGCACCAGCAAACCCAATACCACCTATGGCCCAGTGGGCACCTCGGAGCGAACCGGCTACACCACGCTCACCACGTTCACCGCCACGGCTCGGGACGAAGCGAGCCGGCGCGCGGTGTATGTGCTTCGGGCAACGTCCTACAACGAGGATTGCCAGGCGGCCAAAGTCGAGGCGTTCCTGGTTGAACAGGGTTTGCAGAACCTGAATTTTCAGGATCGCGTGCAACGCAACTACACCGTGAAGATGCCGGAGGGCTACCAGTGCAAGTAGCCTGCACTGGTTCCGCGGTTTAATTGAGCAAAAACACCATCAACGGATTGTCATTCAAGCGCCCTTCGAAGCTGGGCGCCAGTTGCTCCACCGGCGTGCCCTTCAAAAGCGCAGTCTCTTTACGCGAGACAATCACCCAGGATGGACGCGGCAACGCGTTCAACTTCTCAAGCTCGTTACGCCCCACGAACAGCGGCTGCTCATCGTGGTCCAGGTTCATCATGTAGCGTATGGCCCAGGTGTCCCGCGCCAGATCGACAAACACCAACGGGCCGGGCTGCGATACCCGAAGTGTTTCTACCTGGCTGACGAACCGCTGCGTATCGAATTGCAGGTCCTTGGCCGGCTCGATCACCGCCACCAGCAGCAGCCATTGCGCCGCCAGCGCGATCACACTGAGCGACACCAACCTCAGCTCCCGCCGCCAGGCCACCAGGGCCGCCACTTGAAGAATGACCAGCACACCGATCAGCAGCGGCAGCGAAACATCAGGCCAGTAACCGTGCTTTTGCCATACCTGTCGACAGACGAAGAGCACAACCACGCCCAAGGCCGGTAGCGCTGCGACAAGCCATTCATAACCGCGACGTACACCCACCAACCAATTTTGCGCGTGAAGCAGCCCATAGGCGGCGACAGCGGCAAACATCGGCACCATTGGCAGGATGTAGTAAGCACGCTTGAAGTGTGGCACCGACAGGCCGAGCAAAATCATCAAGCCACACGCGCCCAGGCGCCAAAAAAGCTGCATGTCCTCATTCGCCCAGCGCTCAGACCAACGCTGACGCAGCACAATCAAGGTCGCCAGCGCCATCGGCACCACAGGGAAGTAGCGATACAAACTCAGCTTGAAGTAGAAATAAAACGGCTCGCCCGACTCATCAAGACGGCCACCCACCTGCATTTTGAAAACTTCATCGGCAAAGGCATCGCCGCCACTGATACGTGCCAGCTTCATCAGCAGCCACCAGCACGCCGCAAGCAGCACCAACCCGACAACGCCGTGGACCAGCACCTGCTTGACCCTCTCGCCTGGCCGAGCCAGCGCCCAATACACGCACACCACCCCGCACACCTCGATCAACCCCAGCGGCCCGCGAATCGCGAAGCCCAGGACGAACAGCGGGAACACCGCCAACTGCCGCACCCGCGAACCCAGACGCTCGCCGCTGTGCAGCAGATAAAAACTGCCGACGCACAACAACGCGACCATCTGGTCCAGGCATACCGAGCGGGATTTTTCCAATAACTGGGTCGTGAGCAGCGTCAGCAACACCGTGAGCAACGCCCAAGGACGGCCAGCAGGCGCCAGCAAGCGGTAGATCAGGGCGACCACACCTGCCGAGGCGAGCGCCGTAGGCAGCACATTCGCCAAGTGATTCGGCGCACCAAACAACCGGGCAAACACAAAACTGAAGAAAGTCGCCGTGCCGGGGTAATCCGCATACGGCTGACCATAGGTAGTAGGGAAAAGGCTCGCACCATGGCGAAACATTTCCTGCATAAACAGCGCCCAACGCCCATCAAAACCCTGGGGCTGCTGATCCCAGATCCCTAGGGTGAATAGCAGTAAGGCGATCAGAAAAATGCCCAGGGACTCCAGGCGAAAACGACTGCGGTGGTCCATCGATTGTCCTTTCAGGTAGGGTGCGCCGACTTATGGTGCCGCAGCCCGTCCTGAATGACGCCTGAACAAAACCCAACATTCACGCTTTACCGATTGGCGGGCCACACCCACGGTGGCACCAGGCGAATGTAGATCAGCTCCCCCACCAACTCGACCAGTGTTTGCAGGATGACTGCCGTTGCGGCAATACCTCGCACCTCTTCGGGCAGAGCCAACGCCAGGGGCAGCACCACCAGCGAATTGCGGGTCGATGCACTGAAGGTCACCGCCCGCGCCGTCATCGCGGGCAAAGCGAACAACTTCGATGCAAACGCGCCCATCAGCGGCGCCAACAACAGGAAGCCCAGGTAGACCGGAACCACCGGCAACAACAGGCCGATATCGCGCACCACTGCGCTGATCTGCCCGCCGATCACCACAAACAGCACCAACGCCATCGCCGGCACCGGCAGCCAGGCCCAGGCATTGTTCCACGCGCCGACAATCTTGGAGCGGCGCGCCAGGGCCGTGGTCAGCACCGCAAGGATCATCGGCGCCACGATCAACCCCAGGAATGCCTCGACAAACGGCCCCACCGCCACTACCCCCTCGAACTGCGCGCCCAACAGGAAACTCAGGTAAACCGGCAGCAACACCAATTGCAGCAACAACAGCAGCGGCGTCGCCGCCAGCATTGACCGCGAATCGCCCTTGCCGATATGGGTAAACACCACCACGTAGTCGATGCACGGCGTGAGCAGCACCAACAGCGCCCCCACCAGCAAACCCGGGCGCTCCACCAGGCCACGCGTCAACGCCCACACGAGCAATGGCACCAGGACGAAATTGGCCAGCAACAATGCCCAGAGGAAGCGTTTGTTGGTCAAGCCCTGGCGCAGGTCCAGAAACGGAATTTGCAGGAACATCGCGTACATCAGCACCGCAATGGCGGGCATGACCAGCATGCCAAGCCCTTGGGCGGCCACGGGCGCGAGCAATCCGAAGCAGGCAGCCAGCAGGACCGCCGCAAAGTACACAGGAATCTGGTGGTGTTCGAGGGTGTCGCGGGTCATGGGCCACTCTGTTCAATCAACACGATCGCAAGCCTGGGCGGCCGAGGCGATACACCGAGCATACCGGCACTTTCTGCACGCATGGCAGGTTAAATTTGGTAATTTCGGCTTCTTATAAAAAAGCGCATGAGTCTCCAGGCTTACCCTACAAGCGCATGGATTGAGGCAACCGATGAACCTGCCGACCCGACCTACCCCAGAAGCCTTTCGACAGCCTGCCGCCGACGGCTACCTTATCGGCGGCTTCACCTGGCGGCACATCCGTACCGACCCAACACGCCCGGTGGTGATCATCAACGCCGCCACGTCCGTGCGCTGCCGCCATTATTCACGCTTTGCCGACTATCTGTTTGCCAATGGCTTGGACGTCATCACTTACGACTATCGCGGCATCGGCGAATCCAGGGACGGCTCCCTGCGCGGCTTCAAGGCCTCTTGGTCAGATTGGGGCGTGCTGGATTTCGAGGCAATGCTGCAACGGGCTCAGCGAGAATTTCCCGGGCAACCGATTGATGTGGTCGCCCACAGTTTCGGCGGTTGCGCTGCCGGACTGGGGGCATCGGGAGCGGTGATTCGGCGGGTTGTCACGGTAGGCGCGCAGTTCGCCTACTGGCGCGATTATCACGCAAGCGAACGCTGGCGCATGCTTGCCAAATGGCATGTGGCGATGCCCTTGCTGACGGCACTGTGCGGTTACTTCCCCGGCAAGCGTCTGGGCTGGTTGGAGGACACGCCGACGGGCGTGGTGAAGGATTGGGCCACACCGACCTCGAGTTACGAAAGACGCCCCAGCGGTCGCATCCTGGGTGAGCTGCCATTTAGCCGCGTGAAGGCGCGGATACTGGCCATCAGCATGACCGACGACCCGTTTGGCACCGTGGCGGCCATCGAACGGTTACTGGGCTATTTCAACAACAGCGAATGTACTCACTGGCGGATTGCCCCCGAAAATATCGGCGAGAAAAACGTCGGACATTTCGCGTTCTTCCGTAGCGAGTACCAGAACCGACTATGGCCCATCGCACTGGCGTGGCTACAAAAAGGCGAGATGGCAGACGGTACGCCCGGGCACCGAGTGACGGAACGCACGTAGATTCCCTTGGGATTTCACCCAACCTGCGCTTCAATACCCGACCCCGATCCTGAACCAAGGACGCAAGCCCATGGCTTCGCCAAACAAACAGCAAAAACGCGCCCACCGGGCAAAGGCCAAGGCCAAGCAAAACCGCACCCAACGCGCCGTCGCGGCGAAGCCGGATGCGTTCGCCGGCGATGACAACCGTATCGACCTTGAATCGGTGGATTTGACCGAGCTGTTTGTTGAAATGCGCACAGCCGGTGAAATCAGCCAGCAGGCGCTGTGTGCGGCATTCCTGTCGCACCCTTTGCTGGCACTGGTGCTGGAGCAGGAAGGCGAAGAGGAAGCCACCGATTTTATCCTGGCGGCGCTGATCGAGTATCGGCAATGGGCCACGGACAGCGATGACGAAGCGGCGGCGCTGGCGTGGATCGAATCGTCAGAGTTCCAGGCCGATTACGTGGCAGCTTCCCAAGCGCTCGCCAACTCGGAAGACTGACGCAAAACGAAATGTGGGAGGCGGCTTGCTCCCGATAGCATCAGGTTTGTCAGAGTATCTGGTACTGACACACCGCTATCGGGAGCAAGCCCCCTCCCACATTTTTGCTCTGCGGCGTGTCAGTTCAGTACTGCAGCACCCACTCTTTGAGCCTTGCGACGGCTTGCCACAACCAACCCCGCCAACACCACCAACAAGCTCAAGATGCCGGTCGCGATAATCTCGACCCGATGCGCTTCCTGGAACAGCATGACGGTCAACGTACCGACGATGAACACCATCACCGCGTAGGTCAGGCCCGGGAACAGCCACATTTTGAACGCGATCTTCTCGCCCGCCGCCGTGCGCTTCTGGCGCATGCGCAGTTGCGACACCGCAATCACCAGGTACACCAGCAACGCAATGGCACCGGAACTGGCCAGCAGGAACTCGAACACTGCCGCCGGCGCCACGTAGTTGGCAAACACCGCCAGGAACGCCGCGCCAGTGGACAGCAACACCGCCCAGTAAGGCGTGCCGCTTTTGTTGGTGCGCTTGGATACAGCCGGCGCATCACCGCGACGCCCCAGGGAGAACAGCATGCGCGAGGCGGTGTACAGCGCCGAGTTCAGGCAACTGGTCACCGCAACCAAGACCACCAGGTCGACGATCAACTTGGCATTCGGGATGCCCATGCGCTCCAGCACCGTCTGGTAGGAACCTACCGCCGCCAGAGTCGGATCGTTCCATGGCACCAGGGATACGACGATAAAAATCGACAACAGATAGAACAAACCAATCCGCCAGATCACCGAGTTGGTGGCCTTGGTGATTTGTTGGCCGGGGTTCTTCGATTCAGCCGCCGCGATGGTGACGATCTCGGTGCCCATGAACGAGAACATCGTCGTCAGGATGGCCGCCAAGACTGCGCCGATGCCATTAGGCATGAAGCCCTGGGTGTCGAACAGGTGCGAGACGCCACTGACCTGGCTGGTTGGCAGGAAACCGAAAACCGCCGCCAACCCGAGGATCACGAAGCCGACGATCGCCACCACTTTGATCAGTGCAAACCAGAACTCGAACTCACCGTAGTTCTTCACGCTGAACAGGTTGGTCGCCGTCAGCAGCAAGGTGATGATCAGGGTAAACGCCCAGATTGCCACGCCGGGGAACCAGGCATGAAGGATGGTCGCAGCGGCGTTGGCCTCCAGCGGAATCACCAGCACCCAGAACCACCAGTACAACCAGCCGATGGTGAAACCGGCCCAATGGCCGATCGCACGGTCGGCATAAGTGGAAAACGAACCGGTGTCCGGCGACGCAACGGCCATTTCGGCCAACATGCGCATCACTAATACCACCAGCGTACCGGCCGCCGCGTAGGCCAATAGCACGGCCGGGCCGGCTGCAGCGATCGCATGGCCGGAGCCGACAAACAAACCGGCACCAATAACGCCGGCAATCGACAGCATGGTGACATGACGCGGTTTGAGCCCCTGTTCGAGGTCATTGGAGCTTTGCGTACTACTCATTGACACACCTTTGCGAGGAATTGCGAAAACGGTCCGTCCCGCCTGCAGTCTTTCTCGTGAAAAGAAACCAACGGGGCGTTCTTTATTTTTTACGCAAGATTTGCGCCAAAATGTTACAAAGCCGCGATTGACGCGGGCTGTAGGACGATTCAACAACCGACGCAAGTCATTGAGAACAATGGCATTCCGCTATAGCGTTACCGTGCGACCCACTTTCAAGACGAACAAACGCACCAAAAGCACACACAAAAAGTACGTGACGCCTCATAAAAGGGCTGATAAGCACCGTTTGCCCGGTTAACCCTTCCAACACCCGCCCAAAGCTGGCACCATCGCGCCCTTTTTTACGCGAAGCCTGTGGATTTACCGGGTTCAAACGTCTGTCAGGTTGTAGATGGCGCGACACGCTGCTGTGCCGATGCGACACCCTGCCGCAGACCACCCGTTAACCGCCCGCAGCGCTGTTGGCTGCCATCCGAACGCTATGCTAGCTTGGCGCCTCGCCAGGAAGGCGGCCCAACAGCGTCGAACGCAACGAACACAATGAGGACCGCACATGGCTGAGGCCACGCCCGCGCTTGAAATCCGCAACTTGCATAAACGCTATGGTGAGCTGGAGGTACTTAAAGGTATCTCGCTGACCGCCCGCGACGGCGACGTGATCTCGATCCTGGGTTCCTCCGGTTCCGGCAAGTCCACCTTTTTGCGCTGCATCAACCTGCTGGAAAACCCCCATCAGGGCCAGATCCTGGTCGCCGGTGAGGAACTCAAGCTCAAGGCCGCGAAAAACGGCGAGCTGATGGCTGCCGACGGCAAACAGATCAACCGCCTGCGCAGCGAAATTGGTTTTGTGTTTCAAAACTTTAATCTGTGGCCGCACATGAGCATCCTCGACAACATCATCGAGGCGCCCCGCCGCGTGCTCGGCCAGAGCAAGGCTGAAGCCATTGAAGTGGCCGAAGCCCTGCTGGCCAAGGTCGGCATCGCCGACAAACGCCACGCTTACCCTGCGCAACTGTCCGGCGGCCAGCAGCAACGGGCGGCCATTGCGCGCACCCTGGCGATGCAGCCCAAGGTCATCCTGTTCGACGAGCCGACCTCGGCCCTTGACCCGGAAATGGTTCAGGAAGTACTTAATGTGATCCGCGCACTGGCCGAAGAAGGCCGCACCATGCTGCTGGTCACCCATGAAATGGGCTTTGCCCGCCAGGTGTCCAGCGAAGTGGTGTTCTTGCACCAGGGCCTGGTCGAAGAGCAAGGATCGCCACAGCAGGTGTTTGAAAACCCGCTTTCGGCACGCTGCAAACAATTCATGTCCAGCAACCGCTAACGGAGCAACATGCATGCAGAACTATAAAAAATTCCTTCTGGCCGCGGCCGTCTCGATGGCGTTCAGCGCCACAGCCATGGCGGAAACCCTGAAGATGGGGGTCGAAGCGGCCTACCCGCCCTTCAACAATAAAGACGCCAGCGGCAACGTCGTGGGCTTCGACAAAGACATCGGCGACGCCCTGTGCGCCAAGATGAAAGTCGAGAAGTGTGAAGTGTATGTCTCCGACTGGGACGGCATCATCCCGGCCCTGAACGCCAAGAAATTCGACTTCCTGGTGTCTTCGCTGTCGATCACCGATGAACGCAAGCAGGCCGTCGACTTCACCGACCCGTACTACTCCAACAAGCTGCAATTCATCGCGCCGAAAGCCACTGCGGACTTCAAGACCGACGCGGCATACCTGAAGGGCAAAACCATCGGCGCACAGCGAGCGACCCTGGCCGGTACTTACCTGGAAGACAAGCTGCCGGACACCACCGCCAAGCTGTATGACACCCAGGAAAACGCCTACCTCGACCTGACGTCCGGGCGCCTGGACGGCATCCTCGCCGACAAGTACGTGCAATACGAATGGCTCAAGAGCAAAGACGGTTCGGCCTACGAGTTCAAAGGCGACCCGGTTGTAGAAAGCGACAAGATCGGTATCGCCGTACGCAAGGGCGACCCACTGCGCGAGCGCCTGAACAAAGCCCTGGCGGAGATCAAGGCAGACGGCACCTACAAGAAGATCAACGACAAGTACTTCCCGTTCAGCATCGAATGATCTGAACGACTTGCCCGGCGTGCTCAGCGGAGCACGCCGGCTTTAAGCTCTGCCTTGCGATATGAAAACACCATGAATTTCGATCTCTACGGATTCGGCCCGGCACTTGCCGCCGGCGCGCTGATGACCGTCAAACTGGCGCTCACGGCCCTGTGCCTGGGGCTGGTGCTGGGCCTTGCCGGCGCCTTGGCCAAGACGTCCCCGTACAAGCCGCTGCAATGGCTTGGCGGCGCTTACTCGACCATCGTCCGCGGTATTCCCGAATTGCTGTGGGTGCTGCTGATTTATTTCGGCACGGTCAACCTGATGCGTGCCCTCGGTGAGTTCTTCGGTAACCCCGACCTTTCTCTCAGTGCCTTTGCCGCCGGGGTGATCGCCCTCGGCCTGTGCTTTGGCGCCTACGCCACGGAAGTGTTCCGTGGCGCGATCCTCGCCATTCCCAAGGGCCACCGCGAAGCGGGTGTGGCGTTGGGGCTGTCGAAGTTCAGGATTTTCACCCGCCTGATCATGCCGCAGATGTGGCGCATCGCCCTGCCCGGCCTGGGCAACCTGTTCATGATTCTGATGAAGGACACTGCACTGGTTTCGGTGATCGGCCTGGAAGAAATCATGCGCCACGCCCAGATCGGCGTGACCGTGACCAAGCAGCCCTTCACCTTCTTCATGGTCGCGGCATTCATGTACCTGGGCCTCACCGTGCTGGCCATGACCGGCATGCACTTCCTGGAAAAACGCGCCGCCCGCGGCTTTGCAAGGAGCACCCAATGAGCGGCGACTACAGCTGGCTGGCGCATTTCGACCTGGGCCTGAACTGGGCCGTGATCATCAAGTGGCTGCCCAAGCTCGCCCAGGGCGCCACCCTCACGCTGGAACTGGTCGCCATCGCGGTGATTGCCGGCCTGCTGCTGGCGATCCCGCTGGGCATCGCCCGTTCCTCGCGCCGCTGGTACGTGAGCGCCCTGCCCTACGCCTACATTTTCTTCTTCCGGGGCACGCCACTGCTGGTGCAGTTGTTCCTGGTCTATTACGGCCTGGCACAGTTCGATACGGTCCGTGAGAGCGTCCTCTGGCCCTACCTGCGCGATCCGTTCTGGTGCGCCACGGCGACGATGACCCTGCACACCGCCGCTTATATCGCCGAGATCCTGCGCGGCGCGATCCAGGCCATCCCGCCGGGTGAGATCGAAGCGGCACGCGCCCTGGGCATGTCCAAGCCCAAGACGTTGTTCTACATCATCCTGCCCCGCGCCTCGCGCATCGGCCTGCCGGCCTACAGCAACGAAGTGATCCTGATGCTCAAGGCCAGCGCCCTGGCCAGCACCGTGACCTTGTTGGAGCTGACAGGCATGGCGCGTACGATCATCGCCCGCACCTACTTGCCGGTGGAGATATTCTTCGCCGCCGGGTTGTTCTACCTGCTGATGGCTTACATCCTGGTGCGCGGCTTCAAACTGCTCGAACGCTGGTTGCGCGTCGATGCCTGCCAGGGACGCTGAGGCCCGTTTCAAAGCGCTGGATGCGTTTCTGATCGAGCATCAAGGGCTGTGGCGACCACGGCCCTTTACGCACTTGCAATTACCCTGGGAAGCCGCGCATCCCGAGTTGGCCCACTGGCTTCGCCAACGCTCGTTGGCGGATGCCGAAGCCAGCCACAATCATGCCCACGCGTTAGCGGCGCCTGCGCCTTTTCCACAGTTGGCGGAGCGGGCATTGCGCCTCAGTGCAGTGGACGAGTTACCCAAACGCGCACTGGAGCCGGCCCGCCACCGCCTGAACGTCGACGTGCCTGGCCGCAAATGGCAGCAGATCGAAGCCTTCGGCGCCGCATTGCAATTCACCGAAACACCTGGCCACTGGTTGGACTGGTGTGCCGGCAAAGGTCATCTCGGCCGTCGCCTGCTGCAACCCGGCCAGCAACTGACTTGCCTGGAATACGACCCCGCCCTGATCGACTCAGGCCAGGCGCTGAGCGAGCACCACCGATTGCCGGTCACGCATCGCCTGCAAGACGTGATGGCGGATGTGACACTCAGCCCCGCCCACACGCCCGTCGCCTTGCATGCCTGCGGCGACTTGCACGTGCGCCTGTTGCAACTGGCCAGTGCTGCCGGCTGCAAACAACTGGCGCTGGCGCCCTGCTGTTATAACCGCATCAATGCCGAGCACTACCAACCGCTATCGAGCGCCGGCCGTACGTCAGCCCTGCACCTGTCAAAGGATGACCTGGGCCTGCCATTGAGCGAAACCGTCACCGCCGGCAATCGCGTGCGCCAACAACGTGACACTTCCATGGCTCGACGCCTGGGCTTTGACCACCTGCAACGCCAGTTACGCGGCCACGACGACTACTTACCCACCCCGTCACTGCCCGCCAGTTGGCTGGGCAAACCCTTCGCCGACTACTGCCGGGAACTGGCGAACCTCAAGGGCTTATCCACAGGTGAACAGGATTGGGCTGCACTGGAGGCCGAGGGTTGGCGCCGCCTCGCACAGGTACGCAACCTGGAATTGGTGCGAGGCTTGTTTCGACGCCCGCTGGAGATGTGGCTAGTGTTGGACCGGGCGCTCTATCTGTCGGAACAGGGCTACAAGGTCGAGATAGGCAGCTTCTGTGAGCCCGCCCTGACCCCACGCAACTTGATGGTGCTGGCCGAGCGCGATTAAGGGGCAAAATTTCCTACACGCCCCTGTGGATAACTCTGTTGATGAATTCTTTACAGAGGCTGTTCCCATCAGCGCTGCAGGCCAAAAGGCACGCTGGTCATTTTTTGTTCACAAAATAAAATGCACACAAAACAGGCAGTTGCAGCGTGTTGAGAACCGCTCCACAAAATGGCCGTCGCCTGACAGCCGCAACCAACCGATTGTGAATAAGCATCTGGCATTAAGCCTATAAAGCGTGCTTCATGGTTTCTTTTTCGGTGCCTTCAACGCCAGGCAAATCTCATTGATATCGTCTCCGGCCAGCCGCTTGGCTGCGCTGTCCAACGGGTCTGCCGCAAAGGCCAGCGCCTCGTTGATTGCCACGTCACGATGTACTTCAAATGGTGGGGACTCCAAGCGCTGCTTGAAGGCCTCGACCATGTCCAGGCCGAAGGCATCGCTCTCGTCCACCTGATTGACCACTACATGCACAGAGGGTGGGCGAGAGCCCTCAAGATGGGGCGCCAGCAGTTGGTCAAAATGCTCCAGAGTGGCAAGACACGCAGCATCGGGATGAACCACCAGCAGCACCACGTCGGCAACGCTCAGCGCTTGATGGAAGTAGACGTTATTACCGGCAGGCGTATCGATGATCAGCGTTTGCCGCTCGCTCAGACCGAGGGACGCGAGACGCTGCGCCAACCAACCGGGCTCATGCTTGAGCCAACGCTCCAGGTTTTCCTGCTGCTGGAAATCGATATCGCCAAAGGTAATCACCTGGCAACCGGCGAAGCTGACCTGTTGCAAAGCCCCCCACTGCCCATGCTCCAGACTGGTGCGACCAATACCGGGTAACGCCGCACTGACGCCGAAGTGATGGTGCAAGGCATTTTGCGGGTCCAGATCCAGCGCCACCACTGACTCACCATGACGCTGCAAGCCACTGCTCAAGGCCGTGGCCAACGTGCTGCGCCCAACGCCGCCATTGATAGACACCAGCGCCACGACCTTGGCGCGCACAACCGCGATATCGACGGGCGGGGAATGTGAGTGGGTGTTTTCGTCGCCAGGCACACTGCCAAAAAAGTGCATCCGCGCATTAATGCCTTGGGCATCGTGGCTGACATCTTTGCCAAATAACGCCAAAAGTTCTTCGCTGAGGCTCATAGCCTTCTCCTCACGACGCAGCTTAAAGACGTGAAGTTCGGCAAGCAGGCACTAGCCGCAGGTCTTTTTTATAGGCGTCCCGGTGAATGCATTCTGGGTCAGGCACAGAAAAGTGTCATTATTTTGATGTTTTAGCAGATTATTTTTCGGACGAACGGCTTTAAGTCAATTAAATGGCTTTCCAGCCACATACTGCCCCTTCCCCCTTCAGCCCTCCTTCGTATCGGCAAGTACATAAATATTCAGCCAATACACAACGAGACAAAACCCAAGATCGACGACACAGACCAGATACCTCCCAGGCGCTCAATGACCTCACCCCATCACTGACCCTGAGGACACCACGATGAACCCCAACAACTGGAAACCCCTGATCGCCGCCGCCCTGCTTGCACTGACCGCCACCGCACACGCCGGCGTAACCCCCAAGCCAGACATCCAGCGCGTACTCTCCACCAGCGAAGACTCCCGCTCGGGATGCGGCATAGTGAACGCGCGAATGACCTATCTCGACTCAAAGAACCAGACCCGGGTGTTGGAGTACATGAAATTCACGGACAACTGTGGCGATGGCAACTGAGCTGATTTGCCGGCCCCGGAGCACGACTCGCCGCAACGAAAATACGGCCTGCTCAAAAAAACCTCTGTATTTGCAAAAATAGTCAGAATTCAGGGGTTTACAGATGCCTGCCAATCGCTATAATCGTCGCCCTAACACGCCGGTATAGCTCAGTTGGTAGAGCAACTGACTTGTAATCAGTAGGTCCCGGGTTCGACTCCTGGTGCCGGCACCATACAAAACGAAGCCCTCGCAGAAATGCGAGGGCTTTGTCGTTTCTGGAACGTCCATTTTTCCGTCAACCCACTGACAATCTTCCAGCCAATACACCAACACAACGTAAGTAACTTCACGCCTATTGGCCGAAAACGCTGAACAGTGCATCCAACATCAGCGTGCTTATCTTTGCCCGCTGCCTCTCTAGACTGGGTCGTACCTTTCCCAGCCCAAGGAGCATTGTCATGTCCAAACATTCAATCAATGGCAAGGTCGTACTGATCGCCGGCGGTGTGAAAAATCTCGGCGGTTTGCTCGCCCGCGATCTCGCCCAGCAGGGTGCCAAGGCGGTAGTGGTGCATTACAACAGCGCCTCCAGCCAGGGCGATGCCAACGCCACTGCGGCGGCTCTCGAGGCGCTGGGAACCCAGGCGGTGGTGTTGCAGGCAGACCTGACCACCGCTGGGGCCGTTGAAAAGCTGTTCAGCGATGCCGTGGCCGCAGTCGGGCGTCCGGATATTGCGATCAACACCGTGGGCAAGGTGTTGAAGAAACCCATGGCTGAGATCACCGAAGCTGAGTACGACGAAATGATGGCGGTTAACTCTAAAACCGCGTTTTTCTTTCTCAAGGAAGCCGGCAAGCACCTCAACGACAACGGCAAGATCTGCACCATCGTCACCTCGCTGCTCGGCGCGTTCACGCCGTTCTACGCGGCGTATGCCGGCAGTAAAGCGCCGGTGGAGCAGTTCACCCGAGCGGCTGCAAAAGAACTCGGCGCGCGTGGTATTTCGGTGACGGCAGTGGGCCCGGGCCCGATGGATACACCGTTTTTTTATCCGGCCGAAGGTCAGGATGCGGTGAACTATCATAAGACCGCCGCGGCGCTTTCGCCGTTCTCACGCACGGGCCTGACTGATATCGAGGATGTGGTCCCGTTCATTCGCAACCTGGTGAGTGATGGCTGGTGGGTGACGGGCCAGACGATTTTGATCAACGGCGGGTATACCACCAAGTAACGGGCGAAAAGCGATTGCAACCCCGTAATGCGGCGTTGACACTTTTCCCGACAAACCAGGCCGTGGGTTGCTATGAACCTCGATCAGTCTGCACATCACCCGCCGGTTTCGAGTGAAACAGGCTAACGCCGTCGTCGAGCACTGATAACCCATGGACCGCATCGACCAGTACCAAATTTTCGTTCAGGTGGCTGAGCTCGGCAGCTTCATCCAGGCCGCACGCCTGCTGAAACTGCCGCGTGCCACGGTATCGGCGGCGATTCAACAATTGGAAGCCAATACCGGAACGCGCTTGCTGCACCGCACCACGCGTAAGGTGTCGTTGACCACCGATGGCAGCCAGTTACTGCAGCGCGCACGCCAGGTATTAGTCGAGATCGATGAGATCGACCAACTGTTCCACATCCATCAAGAGCAGGTAATGGGGCGCCTGGAGGTCGATGTGCCCAGCCGTATCGCCCGGCGCCTGCTCATTCCTGCGCTGCCCGATTTTCTCCAGCGTTACCCGCACCTGCAACTGGGCCTGGGTTCCACTGACCGGGCGATAGACCTGGTGCAGGAGGGCGTCGATTGTGTGATTCGTTTCGGCACGCCGCAGATCAGCAGCCTGGTAGTGAAACCGTTAGGGCAGGTGTTGATGATCAACTGCGCCAGTCCCGCTTACCTGAGCGAGTTTGGCGTACCCACCGACCTTGCCGAGTTGCAGGAGCGGCACGTATGCGTCGGCTATGTGGCGGGATCGAGCGGGCAGGAGGTTCAGTGGGAATACTGTCTCGACGGCGTCCGGCATTCGTTGCCACTGCCCTGTCGCTTGGTGGTCAATAGTGCGGAAAGCTATATCACCGCATGCCGCACAGGCCTCGGTTTGATTCAGGTGCCGTTGTTCGATGTGCAGCATCTACTCGATAGCGGCGAGTTGGTGGAAGTGCTGGCAGCTTACCGGCCGCCGTCGATGACCGTGTCTGTACTGTATCCGGATCGTCGCCAACGCTCTCGCCGCCTCAGTGCCTTCATCGAGTGGTTTGCCAGCTTGATGGCGCCGTATCTGCAAAGTAGGTAACGCTATTTGAAAGCCAGCTGGCGGCCTTTCAACTGCTCAGTGGTAGCGCGCAGCGGCGAGGCGTAGATCTCGGAAAGTTAGACGGTGACGTGCAAACGCACATCGACGTTGCCACGGGTGGCGTTGGAATACGGGCACACTTGATGGGCCTCCTCCACCAACGCGTGTGCATCGGCTTGCTCCAGGCCCGGCAGGTTGATGTTCAGGTCGATATCCAGGCCAAAACCGCCTGGGATCTGGCCAATGCCGACCTGCGCCGTGATCGTGGCGTCGACCGGAATGCTGCGTTTGCTCTGGCCGGCGACGAATTTCAGTGCACTGATGAAGCAGGCCGAGTAACCGGCGGCGAACAGTTGCTCAGGGTTGGTGGCCTCACCACCGGCGCCACCCAACTCCTTGGGAGTGGCCAGTTTCACGTCAAGGTTGTTGTCGCTGGAGATGGCCCGGCCATCACGACCACCGGTTGCGGTGGCGACTGCGGTGTAGAGAATTTTCATGGTTTTCCTCACTTTTGAATGTCTTCGGGTGCCTTACCGTCTCAAGCCACGACCGGAGTCGGGCAGACTGCCTGTCGCTGCCAAGCCGTCGGTGTCATGCCTACAGTTTTCACGAAGGTACGGCAGAAGTGAGATTGATCGCTGAAGCCGCATTCCAGCGCGATCTCTGTGAGCAACATCGTGGAAGTCTTCAATAACTCTCTGCTCTTCATGACCCGCTGTTCACGCAGCCATCGCTGCGGGGGCATCCGGGTGCTTTCCTTGAACAGGCGGGTGAAGTGACTGCGCGACAATGCGCAGGCTTCAGCGAGTTCAGTCACTGAAATGCCGGTATCCAGTCTGCCCAGCATCAGTTGTTTGGCAGTGCTGATCTGCCAGGATTTGAGCGGTTCTGTCGAAGCCAGTGTGAGAGTCGCAAGCACGGTAGATTTGTCCATGTTCATACACATCTATTAATCCGGGTAACCGGGTGCAAGCGCCTGACTCGAACAGCACTGGGCACTGGAAACCCCCAGAGGTTCCAGGCCAGGCTCGTTTGACTCGGTTCAGTCGACTGCGCACCCTTCGCAAGTCTGTGAACAGCCCCCAGGGCAGGGGCTGGCGATGGCTCAGACAGATGCAGCGACAGGCGCCAAAGTAGGGCCATGCTGAACGCGCTCAGGCGCCTTGTGCACCATGGTGTAGGCGTAGTCGACGCCCATGCCATAGGCGCCAGAATGTTCCTTGACCAGTTCCATTACGGCGTCGTAGGTGTCGCGGTTCTTCCAGTCCCGCTGCCATTCCAGCAGCACCTGCTGCCAGGTTACCGGTACCACGCCGGCCTGGATCATGCGCTGCATGGCGTAATCGTGGGCTTCTTTGGTGGTGCCGCCGGAGGCGTCTGCAACCATATAGATTTCATAGCCGGCATCGTTCATTGCCGACAGGGCGAAGGTGGTGTTGCATACCTCGGTCCACAAGCCGGAGACGATGATCTTGTTGCGACCATTTCTCTTGAGGGCGTCGCGTACCTTCTGATCGTCCCAGGAGTTCATGGAGGTGCGCTCCAGCAGCGGGGCGTCCGGGAATACAGCGAGTAGCTCAGGGTAGGTGTGACCTGAGAAGCTTTCTGTCTCAACCGTGGTGAAGGTGGTGGGGACATTAAAAATCTTCGCGGCCTTGGCCAAGGCAACGCTATTGTTTTTCAGCGTTTGCCGGTCAATGCTCTGAACGCCGAAAGCCATCTGGGGCTGCTGATCGATGAAGATCAGTTGGCTGTTCAGCGGAGTCAGGACTTCAGTTTTAGGATTGCTCATTTTTTGTTTTCCTTTCGGCTTGGATGAAGTTCTATCGCACACGTCTCGGGTCCCGCACCTTGCAGGCATCACCGTAGCCATGAGCGCACTCCTCAGCGTCATGGCTTGAGGACGAGCAAAAGATAACCAATCAAGACGTTTCCTGGTGGCGCACTTTTGCGCCTGTATTGGCTCATTTATGCGCCATCACCCACGCGATCGCGCTGTTAGCATTCGCCCACCCATTCGGATCAAGCCGATCCGTCATGTGCAGGAGAATGCAATGGCAGCGTCACAACCGTTCAACAAGCAGACCGCCTACTGGGGCGTTTCCTGGGAGGAGGCATATGGCTATCCGCAGGCACGGCGGGTGGGAAACGAGATCTACGTATCAGGTCAATTCAACCATGACGAGGAAGGTAACCAGGTAGCCCCGGCGCCGCTGAACGCCGACGGTAAGCCCAGTGATTTCTCTTCGATGGGAGAGCAGATGCGGGTCTCTTATGACAACATTTCGAAGCTGCTCGCCTTGTATGGCGCCACTCTGCAAGATGTTGTCGAGGAAACCCTTTATGTGCTGGATATGGACGCTGCGTTTGCCGTGGTCGGCAAAGTGCGCAAGGCGGCCTATGGCACTGAGCGGCCGCAGTGCGCGAGCAATATCATTGGGGTATCGAGACTTGCCCAGCGCCAGCAGTTGATTGAGATCGTGTGCAAAGCCGTGATTGGCGCCCGAGACATCTGAGTTGCACTCCCGGTTTCGATCTAGACGACCGGGAGTATCAACTGCCCCTCGACCAAAGGCTTTTGACTGGCCACGGCAGCGGCGCAGAAGGTCATGAATGCTTTGACTCGCCACGACTTTCGAATGTCCTGGTGAGTCAGCAACCACAACTCATCCTGAAGCTCTGGCACCACCGGGCCGGCGCGTACCAACCCTGGAGTTATGTCGCCCAACATGCAGGGAAGGAATCCAAACCCCAGACCCGCCGCAATTGCAGCGCTTGCTGCTGCAACTGAATCGGTGCGGTACGCGATGCGCTCAGCAGCGACTCGGTTTTCGACATAGCTTGTCGCCTTCAAACCGAAGAGCGCTGCTGAGTATGACACCCATGCCTGGCCCTCTTCGAAAAGGGGCGCGGCAGTCACCTGTTTGGCGCAGCAGTAAGGTGCCCAGGCAATATTCGCCAGCTTGCGTCCCACCAGGCTTTCCGCAGGTTTTCTGGTCGCTCGAATCGCGATATCCGATTCATCCCGGGCGAGGCTGAGGGTTTCATTGCCCACCAGCACCTCGATGGTGATGCCCTCGTTCAGGGCTTTGAAATCCGCGATGATGGGGGTGAAGAAGTACAGCAACAGCGAGTCGCTGGTGGTAATTCGAAGTTTGCCCAGAGGGCCCTGGCCTGAACGTGAAACACGCCGCGTGACGCTGACGATATCCAACTCCACTCTCTCGGCAAGTGCTCGCAATTCAGCGCCCTCGGCGGTGAGCAGATACCCGGATTTGCGGTGATCGAACAGCGCGATGCCGAGCGTTCGCTCGACTTGAGCAACTCGGCGCGAAACGGTGGATACGTTGATGCCAAGCTTCTTGGCTGTAGCCGAACGATTGCCGCAATCACTGAGCGTCTTGATGATGCGCAAGTCGTCCCACGAGAGCTGATTGACAGCCTCGCCTACGTCCCACTTCGTCCCATCAGGGGCAGCCGGAGTTTTTCCAGTTAGCGATTTCACACAGTTCGTTCCAGATGCGAAGGCGCTGATGATACGAGAAGGGGTTGGGTGAAGCAGCCATATTGTTCCGGCGACTGGTTTAAAACGGCTGCTTCCGGTGGATTCCTGCCTGTTTTCTGCGCAAGGCCCCAAACACCCGCACACGACTCATACTCGACAGACAATCAAGCAACCCGCCCCCCTCTCCTGCGCAAGTAGATCATCTGCACAGTAACGCCGATAACAAGCACCAGCGCTATCCCCGCTTGCGCACCAATCAGCACCGGCGATTTCAAATCGGTAACAAAAGGATGACCATCAGGCACCCGACGCAATGTCTCGGACACCGTCGGCACCATCAGGAAAAACGCCGTCAGGCTCAGGAAGATGGTTTCCAGATAAATCCGCGCACGGCCCAGCCAGGCCAGGTGCGCAACGCCATAACCGGCCACGAGCAAGGCAATCGTGATGACGCCAATGAGGTTGCTGACCGGTTGTTTGGCGACCAGGAACACGCTGAAGGCACCGATCAGCATCGATGCCAGATAGAACCTGCCCGGTGTTGAGCGGGGAACGATGCGCCCGCAGCGGATGAACATGTAGGCCGCCAGTGGAATGGCGGGCAGGCTGCCGAGGGTGTGGATCCAGCCGAGGGTGGAGATTCCGAACATTTTGCGTTTCCCGTGTGATTGGAAGATATGCATAAACGACCTGCGCTGGAAACGCTCATCCAGATCGCCTCAGCGCGTTATGATCCGGGAATCAGCTTATTGAAGGCATGGCCGTGCAGACATGACCAATCCCCTCGAACATTTGATCATTCATCCGGAAATGCAGTTGGAGGGCCTGGCCAAGGGCGACCTTCTGTCTCAGGTACTGGCGCAGATTCGTCTGACGGGCGACCGCGTTTATGCCTCTGAGCTGACCATCGGGCAGCCGCTCAAGCTTGATGAAAAGAGCGCGCATATCTGCGTAGTCCAGCAAGGCGGGTTGCAACTGGAGAGTGGTGGTCAACCACCGGTTATGCTGGAACAGGGCGATGTCCTGCTACTCCCTCACGACCCCACAGGTATCAGGATTACGGCATGCAGTGGGCCGGCCACGGTGGTGGTCTGCCGATTCTGGTTCGATGCAAGCAGTTTCCAGGCGATGCTGTTTGCCCTGCCGCAGTTGATCCACATCCGACAAACCGAAGCGGCGGCCTGGGCCGAAGGTATTCTGCATTTCATGTTGCTCGAAGCCCATGACACGCAGCCCGGCGGTGCGTTGATGATTTCGCGCCTGATCGATCTGGTGGTGATTCGCATCCTGCGCACCTGGGTTCAACAGGGTGGCGCGTCGGGATGGCTCGGCGGGTTGTCGGATGCGCGTATTGCCCGGGCGCTGCGGGCGATCCACGCAACGCCCGGCCAGCAATGGCGCATTGATGCGCTGGCGGAAGTTGCCGGCATGTCGCGTTCCAATTTCTGCGAGCGGTTCAGTACGTTGGTCGGGCGCTCACCGTTGCGCTATCAGAATGAGTGGCGGCTGACCTTGGCAAAAACCATGCTTTCCCGGCAGGGAGGTCGCATCGGCGAGGTTGGGTTTGCGGTGGGCTATGAGTCCGAGGCAGCGTTCAGCCGGGCCTATAAGGCTTTTTTCGGGCGTTCGCCTCGGGATGACCACGCCCGACACGCACCCGATAAGTGATCGCCTGCACATAAAAAAACCCCGAACCAGTCGGGGTTTTTATCGCCTGGGATCAGGCGCGACTTGCGATCAATCAGAAAACGTTGATCGGGTAGTCGGCGAACAGACGGATTTCGTTACCGCCTACGTTGTAGTTGCTGGCGTTGTTGGAGACGCGCAACCAGGACGCACGCGCACGCAGGCTCAGGTCTTTGGCTGGGCCGCTCTGTACGACGTACTTGAACTGGTTCCAGATTTCACGCTCGGTGCCGTCGCCACGGTTGCTACCGTCGTCGATGTTGGTACCGCGTACGTAGGCAACGTTGTAGGTCAGGCCCGGTACGCCGAAGGTGGCGAAGTCGATGCCGTAGCCAACCTGCCAGGAACGCTCGTCCTTGCCGTTGAAGTCAGACCAGTAGGAGTTGGCCAGCAGGATGGTGTTGCCACCGTCGCCGATGCCGCCGGCGTTGCGGTAGCCGCCGTACAGGTAGCCGGTGTCGCCGGTGCTGCGCTGGTGAGCGACGGTGAAGCTGTGCGGGCCGACAGCCCAGGTAGCGCCCAGGCTCCAGATCTTGTTGTCGCGAGCGTCCGCATCACCTTGGTTTTCCAGGGCGAAGCTGCGGTCCAGCTTGGTTTTGTAGCCGTTGAAGTCAAACGTCAGGGACTGTTTCTCTGGCAGGGCCAGCACGTAGTTGACGTTGACGTATTGCTTCTTCAGCACGTCCTGCATGTTGGAGGCATACAGTGCAGCCGACAGGCTTTCGGTGAATTTGTAGCTACCACCGATGTAATCGATGCTTTTCAGGCGGCCGCTGTCGCTGCCTTCGGCGCTCTTGCGCGCTTCCTTGGTGAAGTGACCGGCGTCCAGTTGCAGGCCGGCGATCTCTTTGGAAACGATCGAGGTGCCTTCAAAGGTTTCCGACAACAGACGGGAGTTGTCGTACTCCAGGACCGGTACGGCTGGCATCTGCTGACCGTATTTGATCACGGTATTGGAGATGCGCGCCTTGACGGCTGCGCCACCCTTGGCCAGGTCGTTGGCGGCTTCGCCGCTGTCGCCTTGTTTGAAGAAGTCGATACCGCCAGCGCCGCTACGGCCTTTGCCACCGTCCAGGCGAATGGCGTACTGGCCGATCACGTCCACACCCACACCGACGGTGCCTTGGGTGAAACCGGACTCGAACTTGCCGATGAAGCCTTGGCCCCATTCGGCTTTGTCTTGCTTGCCGTTTTTGTAGTCGCGGCTGATGTAGGCGTTACGGGCAGCAATGTTCAGGTGGCTGTCGTCAACAAAACCCTTGGATTGCTCCTGGTCGTTTGCCATGGCTGTCGATGCGCTCAAAATCCCCAGAGCGATCAGACTCATCCGTTGCTTCAACATATTCTTATATTCCTTATTACTGGTTGAGTACGCGCTGTGACACCAGGCTCCGTGTTGCTTTTCTGGTGTCGGCTTTTTCCGGAAAAAAGAAGGCCCGCGGACGACTGAACTGCCGCGGGCCTTTTTTTATTGGAGTAAGTCATGGCGGTTAGCCACAGGCGTTGGCGCAATCCTATGCGCCCGTTGAACTATGTGTCAATTTCGTGAATCGTCTGTATTTAGGCGAAATAATTCTAAGCAGCGTCCTACTGCGCCCACCGTGGATGGGTATGCGCAAACCGGCAGTTGCGCGTGGCGCTCTTCAGTTCTTCAATAACTCACACAATGCTTGCACTTCATCGTCACTGAACAACCCCACCGGATAGCGCTGCATCACCACGCTGCGCAGGTCTGCCCGCCTGGCTGGTCGCGGACCATTTGCCTTCAACCACAGCGCCAATGCGTGGATCGCATCACCGTTGACCCGCGTCGGGTGGAACGGGCGCGTGTAGATCAGGTTGATATCGGCATTCATTTCAGCGCTCTCTCCTACTGCGTGAGCGGCTAACTTACTCAAGGTTTATGACAGAACTGCGCAGTCATCAAACCTTGATCACGGTGACAACACCGATACAAGAGCTATGCCAAAGTCCCGTGTTTGCAGGCTTTAGAGCATAAAAAAGCCCGCGACCTTGCTGGGCCGCGGGCTTGCTATGGGCGCTCTAAAGAGGTAGCGCGCAGCGCTGCTGCAAGCGCTGTTACAACTGCACTCAGTTTTTGTGCGGGGCGGGCTGTTGTTGGGTCAGGCAATGGATATTACCGCCGCCCAGTAACAGTTCACGGCCCGGCACCATCACCACTTCGTGCTGCGGGAACAGGTGCTGCAGGATAGTCCTGGCCTGGCCGTCCATCGGATCGTCAAAGCTCGGCGCGATGATGCCGCCGTTGACGATCAGGAAGTTGACATAGGAACCGGCCAACCGAACGCTCGGGTTACGCTCCTGGCTGCCATCCACCGGGTCCACGCCTGCGCACTCTTCCTCGGTGGCGAACAGCGGCCCCGGGATCGGCATTTTGTGCACGATGAACGAGCGTCCCTGTGCGTCAGTGCTACTTTGCAGCACATCCATGGCCGCGTGGCAGCGCGCATAGTTCGGGTCTTGCGGGTCGTCGGTCCAGGCCAGCAGCACTTCGCCCGGGCGTACGTAGCAGCAGAAGTTATCCACATGGCCGTCGGTTTCGTCGTTGAACAGACCGTCCGGCAGCCAGATGATCTTATCCACAGCCAGATTGGCGCTCAGCACGGACTCGATGGCCGCGCGATCCAGATGCGGGTTGCGATTACGGTTCAGCAGGCATTCTTCGGTGGTGATCAGCGTGCCTTCGCCGTCGACATGGATAGAACCGCCTTCCAGCACGAACCCTTCGGTGCGGTAACGCGGTGCGCGCTCAATCTCCAGGATCTTGCCGCCCACCTGCGAGTCACGGTTCCACGGCGCATACAACCCCCCGTCAAAACCGCCCCACGCGTTGAAGTCCCAGTTAACCCCACGCACCTCACCGCTGTTGTTGATGACAAAAGTCGGGCCGGTGTCTCGCACCCAGGCGTCGTCGCTGGACATTTCCACGACACGGATATTGGGCACATCCAAACGTGCGCGGGCGTTTTCGTACTGGCCGGCGGAAACAGCAACCGTCACCGGCTCAAAACGCGCAATCGCCTTGGCCACCGCCACATGAGCCGCCTGCGCCGGCTTGCCGCCCAGGCGCCAGTTGTCCGGGCGCTCGGGCCAGATCATCCAGGTTTGGGTCTGTGGCGCCCATTCGGCGGGCATATAGAAGCCATCGGCGCGAGGTGTGCTGTGCAGGGTGGTCATGGCGTTCAGGACTCCGAATGGGGGAATGGCCGACTTTATAGCGGATAAAAATCGGCTTTAAAAGCAACAAAAGATCATATGAGGAAAACATTACATAAATTGGTCGATAAAAATCGGCCATCTATAATTGTTCATCCAGCACCTTCGACAGCATGTCGACGAAGAAATCCACGCTGCGCCTGGACGTGACCATCGGCGGCTTGATCTTCAAGATGTTGAGATAGTCGCCGGTCGGCTGCATGAAGATGCCCAGCTCGCGCAGACGATCGCACAACAGCGCGGTCTCGAAAGTGGCGGGCTCCAAGGTATGCCGATCACGAACCAGCTCCAATCCCAGATAGAACCCAGAGCCGTGAACAGCCCCTACCAATGGGTGACGGTCGATCAGTGCCTCCAGGCGAGCCTTGAAATGCCCTCCCACTACCTGGGCGTTTTCCCACAGCTTTTCTTCCTCCATCACATCCAGTACCGCCATGCCGATACGGCAACTGACCGGGCTCCCCCCTGCCGACGAGAAGAAATAGCCCTCGGCCTCCAGCGCTTCGGCGATCTCCCGTCGGGTGATTACCGCACCGAGCGGTTGGCCGTTGCCCATGCCTTTGGCCATGGTGATGATGTCCGGCACCACGCCCTGCTCCTCAAAGCCCCAGAAAAAATGCCCCATGCGGCCGTAGCCCACTTGCACCTCATCGGCGATACACACACCACCCTGGGCACGTACCAGGCCATACACCTGCTGCAAATAGCCCGGCGGCAGGGAAATGCCACCGGCATTGCCGTACACCGGCTCGCAAATGAAACCCGCCAACTGGCGTTTGCTCGCGGCGATTTTCGCCAAGTTATGCTCCACGCTTCGCACGTAATCTGGCGCGCTGTCCGGCCCGCGGAACTCACCTCGATAGGTATTCGGTGCGGTCACCGGGTGCACCCAATCCGGGCGGCTGCTCAATGCCTGGGGGTTGTCGGCAATCGAGGTGGACACCGCATCCGCCGCCACCGACCAACCGTGGTACGCCTCCAGCACGCTGAGCATGTCGCGCCCACCGCTGTAGGCCCATGCCAGGCGGATCGCCAGGTCGTTAGCCTCGGTGCCGCTATTGACCAGGAATACCCGGTCCATGCCATCCGGCGCCAGCGCCAGCAAACGTTCGGAAAACTCGGCAATCGCCGCGTAGTGAAAGCGCGAGTTGGTATTGAGCAACGACCATTGCCGCGCCGCCACTGCGGCCATGCGCGGGTGACCATGGCCCAGCACCGCCACGTTGTTGAGCATGTCCAGGTAGGAACGGCCCTGCATGTCGATCAGGTGGTTGCGCCAACCCCGCTCGATGCGCGGCGGGTCTACGTAATAGTGCTTCTGCGAACGCGCGAAACTGGCGTCACGTCGCGCCAGCAGGGCTTCGGGGTCCAGTTCCGGCTCGGCATCACAGGCCAGGCCCAACAGCGTTGCGGGTGAGGGGCAAAGCGCCTGCCAGGCCGGCGCCCTGGAGGGCGTGCAAAACAACGGCGGCTCAAGCTCCGCCCGGCACAACTGGACCGTGAGCGGCGCCTGCACTTGCCCCAGGACCTGCCCTTTGACCAGTGCCGAGCCAGGCGTCAACTGCGTCTTCACGCCCCATAAACGCAGGCTCAATGGCGCCCCCTGCAAACACACTAGACCGTCAGCGCCTGCGTGCAATGTCCCGGCAAAAGGCGCTTGTACGACACTGCCGTGGGGAAGATGCAGCTCCACATGCAGGGCAAAGGTTTCCGGCTCGGCGGCGCTGTCGGGGCGCGTGCGCGACAACCGGTACTGCCCATATCGGCTGGCCGCCAGCCCATGCACCGCCGCCGCCTCATCCAGCAGCCGGTGGTCGATACCCGGCACTTCCCAGTTGCCGGCCTCGAAATGCGGGCTGAGTACGCCCAGGTCGATCAACGCAAACTCACGGCCTACCAGGCCCGGCAGCAAAGGGGCAAAGTCCTGCTCGGCAATCGTCGGCAACGTGTCACCGAGGCAACTGAAGATCGCGGCCTCCATCAACTCGAACGGTACCGATGTCGCCACATCGAAGATTTCCCACTCGTGCTCGGCGTTTTTCAACAGGTAGGCATTGTCCGGGTCCAGGCGTTGCTGCTGTTCGCTGCTCAGCACCAGCACCGCCGCACGGGCGACGATCAACGGCCATAGCACTTGCAGCTCTTCGCGTTGCAACGGCGTGATTGCGTGGCACGCCTGGATCGCCGGCAAAATGGCAAACGGGTCCCCTTCGGCATGGTGCAGCAGCGCCGCGCAGGTGACTGACAGGTCGGCAATGCGCCAGGTGTGCACCAGATCACCGAAATCAATCACGCCCTGGCATTGCCAATGCCGCTGGGCGTCGCGCTGCCACACGACATTGTCGTCAGTGATGTCCATATGCACCGCCTGCCATGGCAACCGTTGCGCCAGAGGCTTCACGTACGCTTCGACCTGCCGGGCCACCTGTGCCAGGGCGGCGCGCTGAGGCAGATCCTGTAGAGTCGTCAACAAATGGGTGATCAGTTCCTGTGCATGGCGCGGGTCCCACTGCAGGGTACGCTCCAGGCCCGGGTGTTCGAAGCCCGCCAGGGCCTGGCTCATCCGCCCGCACAGCGCTCCGAAGCCTTGGATCACTTCGCGGCTCAGGTGCGGCAAATCGGTCAGGGGCTGGCCGTCGATATACTCCAACAGCCGCAGATGCAGGGTTTGGTCATCGAGGCTTACCGTCAGCAGTTCGTCGCCCTTGAGGCTCTGGATGACCTTCGGCACACGTAGGTGCTCGCGTCCCTGCAGGTCCTTGAGGGCGGCATGCTGGGCCTGTAATTCAATGGCGGCGTAATCGCCCCGGCTGATTTTCAGAACAAACCGGCCGCGCTCGCTGTCGATCTTGTAGTTGACGTCTTGTTGGCTACCCAATGACTGCAAGGAACCATCAAGGCCATAATGCTGCTTGAGTAATTGCGCCGCTTGGTCAGGGCTCACTTGTGGGCAAGGCAAACTGGCACGATGGATCAATGTGGCAAGCAACATTGTGACGCCCTCTGTTTTTTCAGGCGTCTATATCGCCATTGTTATGGGCAGTTAATCAACCCCTCATGCTCGCCGTGCTTGCACCAGCCCGCCTCACAACTCAAGCTATGCTTCTTTCGCCCAGTGTCCGTCTAAGGAAAAGGCCCTCGACATGCGCATTCTCATCACCGGCGGTGCCGGATTCATTGGCTCTGCCCTGATCCGCCACCTGATACAACACACTGAGCACGAAGTCCTTAACCTGGACAAACTCACCTACGCCGGCAATCTTGAGTCGCTGACCAGCATCGCGTCCAACAGCCGCTACGAGTTCGTCCAGGCCGACATCGTCGACCAGGCCACCGTCAGCGCCGTACTCGCGCGCTTCGAGCCGCAGGCGATCATGCACCTGGCAGCCGAGTCCCACGTCGACCGCTCCATTGACGGTCCGTCGGATTTTATCCAGACCAACATCGTCGGTACCTATAGCCTGCTGGAAGCCACACGGGCTTATTGGCAGAAGCTGGCAGAACCAGCCAAAAGCGCGTTCCGCTTTCACCACATCTCCACGGATGAGGTATACGGCGACCTGCACGGTGTAGACGATCTCTTCACTGAAACCACGCCTTACGCGCCGAGCTCGCCGTATTCCGCGAGCAAGGCAGCCTCCGACCACCTGGTACGCGCCTGGCAGCGCACTTATGGCCTGCCGGTGTTGCTGACCAACTGCTCGAACAACTACGGGCCGTTCCACTTCCCCGAGAAGCTGATCCCGCTGGTCATCCTCAACGCCCTCGCGGGCAAGCCACTGCCGGTCTATGGCGATGGTCTGCAAGTGCGCGACTGGCTGTTCGTCGAAGACCACGCCCGTGCCCTGCTCAAGGTGGTAACCACCGGCGTAGTCGGCGAGACCTACAACATCGGTGGCCACAATGAGCAGAAGAACATCGATGTGGTGCGCGGCATCTGCGCCCTGCTCGAAGAACTGGCGCCGCAACGCCCGGCCGGCGTGGAAAAATTCACCGACCTGATCACCTTCGTCAAGGATCGCCCAGGCCACGATCAGCGCTACGCGATCGATGCCAGCAAGATCGAACGCGAGCTGGGCTGGGTTCCGCAAGAAACCTTCGAAACCGGTCTGCGCAAGACCGTGCAGTGGTACCTCGACAACCTGGAATGGTGCCGCAGGGTCCAGGATGGCAGTTATCAAGGTGAACGACTCGGCAACACTGACGCAAAGGATCTGATCGCATGATGAAGGGTATTGTATTGGCCGGCGGTTCCGGCACCCGTTTGCACCCCATCACCCTGGGCGTGTCCAAGCAACTGTTGCCGGTTTACGACAAGCCGATGATCTACTACCCGATCTCGGTGCTGATGCTGGCGGGGATCAAGGACATCCTGGTGATTTCTACACCAACGGACTTGCCGCAGTATCGTAACCTGCTGGGTGACGGCAGCCAGTTCGGCGTGCGCTTCAGCTATGCCGAACAGCCGTCTCCGGACGGGCTGGCTCAAGCCTTCATCATTGGTGAAGAATTCATCGGTGAAGACCCGGTGTGCCTGATCCTGGGCGACAACATCTTCCACGGCCAGCATTTCGGCGAGCAGTTGCGCACCGCGGCCCAACGCCCGTCCGGCGCCACCGTGTTTGGCTATTGGGTCAAAGATCCTGAGCGTTTCGGCGTGATCGACTTCGACAAGGACGGCCGTGCCCTGTCCATCGAAGAAAAACCGGCGAAGCCCAAGTCGAGCTATGCCGTGACCGGGCTGTATTTCTACGACAACGACGTGATCCAGATTGCCAAGGCAGTCAAGCCTTCGCCGCGTGGCGAATTGGAAATCACCGATGTCAACAACGCCTACCTCAAGCGAGGTGACCTCCACGTTGAACGTTTCGGCCGCGGCTTCGCCTGGCTCGACACGGGCACCCATGACAGCCTGCTGGAAGCTTCAACCTACGTGCAGACCATCGAGCATCGCCAGGGCCTGAAAGTTGCTTGCCTGGAAGAGATCGCCTATCAGAACGGCTGGATCGACCGCAACTATCTGCTGGAGCGCGCCAAATACTTTGGAAAAACCGGCTATGGTCAATACCTGTACTCACTGGCCGACGAGGACACTAAATGAATGTAACCGCGACTGAATTGCCCGGTGTATTGATCATCGAACCGAAGGTTTTTGGCGATGATCGCGGTTTTTTCTATGAAAGTTTCAACGCCCGGCACTTTGAACAAGCCACCGGGTTGCAACAGCAGTTTGTGCAGGACAACCACTCGCGCTCGCAAAAGGGCGTGTTGCGGGGCCTGCACTATCAGGTCGAGCACGCCCAGGGCAAACTGGTGCGTGTGACAGCCGGTGAGGTTCTGGACGTGGCGGTGGATATCCGCCGCAGTTCGCCCAACTTCGGCAAATGGGCCAGCGTGCGCCTGTCTGCCGGCAATAGTCGCCAACTGTGGATTCCACCAGGGTTCGCCCATGGTTTTGTGGTACTCAGTGATTACGCTGAGTTCCTCTACAAAACCACCGACTATTACACGCCGGCAGCCGAGCGTTGCATCAGTTGGAACGACCCCACGCTCAACATTGACTGGCAACTCGATGGCCCGCCGATCCTGTCCGCCAAAGACCAGAACGGCAAGAGTTTCAAAGACGCGGACGTGTTCTCGTGACCTCCCGTCTGAAAATCTTGATCACCGGCCAACACGGCCAAGTCTCCCAGGAGCTGCAACAGCGGCTCCTGGACCTGGGCGAACTCATCGTACTGGGCCGCGACCAACTCGACCTGGCCAACGTCGAGCAGATCCGCCAACAGGTTCGCACCCATCGCCCCGGCCTGATCATCAATGCTGCGGCTCACACCGCTGTCGATCAGGCCGAAAGCGAACCAGATGCAGCGTTTGCGATCAACGCAACCGCACCCGGCATCCTTGCCGAAGAAGCCAAGGCCCTGGGCATCCCACTGATTCACTACTCGACCGACTACGTGTTCGATGGCGGCAAGCCGGCGCCGTATACCGAAAACGACACGCCAAACCCGCTGGGCGTCTATGGCCAGAGCAAGCTGGCGGGCGAGCAGGCGATTGCAGCGGTAGGCGGTGAGCACCTGATTTTACGTACCAGCTGGGTGTATTCGAGCCACGGCAAGAATTTCCTGTTGACCATGCAGCGTCTGCTGCAAGAAAAACCGCACATGCGCATCGTCGCTGACCAGATCGGCGCGCCGACCTGGGCCGGCAGCATCGCCGAGAGTACCCGCGCCCTGATCGAGCGCTGGTTGGCTGGCGCAGCGGGTGAATGGGGGGTGTATCACCTGACCGCCCAGGGCGAGACCTCATGGTTCGGCTTTGCCCAGGCGATTGGCGAACACCTGCGTGCGCAAGGCAAGCCTTGCGCCGAGCTGGAAGCGATCCCGTCCAGCGCTTACCCGACGCCCGCCCAGCGGCCGCTGAACTCGCGTCTGGATTGCAGCCGCCTGCAGCAACAATGGCAGGTCAGCCAGCCGCGTTGGCAAGACGCATTGCGCGAGTGTCTTGCAGGGCAGCACTAGGCATAATGCGCCTGTACCCACAGGCGCATGACTTCCATGACTCCACCCCTTCCACGAAGACCTCGCTGGCGCAGCCTCGCCCTGTTGGCGTTATGCCTGGCCCCGCTGCTGTGGCCGCTGGAACACTTGGCCGAGCGCTATTACGGCAGCGAGTTGGCGGGCCAGAACCGGCAAACCCTCGACCTGTACGTGGCCAACCTGTTGGGCACCCTGCACCGCTACGAAGTCTTGCCGCAGATCCTGGGGGACCTGCCCGCCCTGCGCACGGCCCTGGATGCGCCTCAGGTGAGCACCAACCTGGCCAACGCCAACCAGTTGCTCCAGGACGTCGCCGCCCAGGCCGGGGCGGAAGTGATGTACCTGATGGATACCTCCGGCAAAACCCTGGCGGCTTCCAACTGGGACAAGCAAGACAGTTTCGTCGGCCGTAACTTCTCGTTCCGACCCTATTTCAGCGAGGCCATGGCTGGGCGTCTGGGCCGTTTTTTCGGCCTGGGCACCACTTCGGCCAAGCGCGGCTACTTCTTTGCCGCCGCCGTGCGCGATGGCGAAAAGATCATCGGCGTACTGGTGGTCAAGGTCGACCTGGACCATACCGAAAGCCTGTGGGGCAATACACCGGAACAGCTGTTGGTGACCGACCACAATGGCGTGGTAATCCTGACCTCGCGCCCGCAATGGCGATTTCGCGCCACCCGGCCACTGAGCGCTGCAGAGCGTGAGGCGATTATCGCGATCCAACCCTACCCCACCCGCGACCCACAGCCGCTGGCGCTGAGTGCCACGGCATGGCTGCGTCAATCCACGGCCATCGCCGAAACCGGCTGGAATGTGGAGATCCTCGCGCCACGCTCGCTGATCAATCGCCCGGTGCGCACGGTGGTCGCCGTCGGCGGCGCGACGCTGTTGGTGTTGATGCTGTTGCTGGGCCTGATGATGCAACGTCGGCGGCATTACCTGGAGCGCATTGCCTTCGAAGCCAAGGCGCGCCGCGAGCTGGAAGCGCGCGTGGCCGAGCGTACCAGCGATCTGGAGGGCCTTAACCGGCGTTTGAAACAGGAAGTACTGGAACGCGAGCACGCCCAGCAGGAACTGGTGCGCGCCCAGGATGACCTGGTGCAAGCCGGCAAGCTGTCAGCCCTGGGTACCATGTCGGCGAGCATCAGCCACGAACTGAATCAGCCCCTGGCAGCGATCCGCAGTTATGCAGAAAACGCCGAGATCCTGCTCGACCATGAACGTACCAACGACGCCCGGGGCAACCTCAAGCTGATCAGCGAACTGACCGGGCGCATGGCCTCGATCATCGCGCACCTGCGTGCGTTCGCCCGGCGCGACCGCCATGCACCGGAAAGTGTGGCCCTGCAGCCGGCGCTGGATGATGCACTGGCGTTGCTGGCCAAGCGGCGGCGGTCGATGGAAGTCGAACTGATCCGCGATCTGCCGGAGGCGACCTTATGGGTGCAAGCCGGGGAAACCCGCTTGCGCCAAGTGCTTGGCAACCTGCTGGCCAACGCCCTGGACGCCCTCACCGAAAAAGGCCCGCCGCGAAAACTCTGGTTGAGTGCCCAAACCACCGAACAGGGCGTCAACCTGTACATTCGCGACAACGGCCCCGGGTTTTGCATGGAAGCCCTGGGCCGCGCCAGCGAACCGTTCTACACCACCAAGACCCGCACCCAGGGCTTGGGGTTGGGCCTGGCGATCTGCGAAACCCTGATGCGTGCCTTTGGCGGCGAACTGCTATTTGCCAACCACAAGGAAGGCGGCGCGTTGTTAACCTTGAAATTGCGTGCCGGTTCGCCGGGCGTCAGTCTGCAACCGTCCGAGGACCGCAGTGTATGAGTATCGATAACCAGATTCAGGTGGTGTTGATCGACGACGATCCACACCTGCGTCAGGCCCTGTGCCAGACCCTGGACCTGGCCGGGCTGGCTGTCCTGACGCTGGGTGAAGCGACCGGCCTCACTGCGCGCTTGACGCGGGACTGGCCAGGGGTAGTGGTCAGCGACATCCGCATGCCCGGCATGGACGGCCTGGAGCTGCTCGCCGAACTGCACGGCCAGGACCCGGACCTGCCGGTGCTGTTGATCACCGGCCACGGCGACGTGCCGTTGGCGGTGCAAGCCATGCGTGCCGGGGCCTACGATTTTCTGGAGAAACCCTTCGCCAGCGACGCCCTGCTCGATAGCGTGCGCCGCGCCCTGGCGCTGCGCCGCCTGGTGCTGGACAACCGCAGCCTGCGCCTGGCCCTCAGCGACCGCCAGCAACTGAGCACACGCCTGGTGGGGCACTCGCCACAAATGCTGCGCCTGCGCGAGCAGATCGGTGCCCTGGCGGCGACCAAGGCCGACGTGCTGATCCTCGGTGAAACCGGCGCCGGCAAGGAAGTCGTGGCGCGTGCGCTGCATGACTTGTCGAGCCGGCGCAGCGGGCCGTTCGTCGCGATCAACGCCGGCGCCCTGGCCGAATCGGTGGTGGAAAGCGAACTGTTCGGCCATGAGCCCGGTGCCTTTACCGGCGCGCAGAAGCGCCGTATCGGCAAGTTCGAATTCGCCAACGGCGGCACACTATTTCTCGATGAAATCGAAAGCATGAGCCTGGATGTCCAGGTCAAGCTGCTGCGCCTGCTGCAGGAACGCGTGGTCGAGCGTCTGGGCGGCAACCAACTGATCCCGCTCGATATCCGCATCATTGCCGCCACCAAGGAAGATCTGCGCCAGGCCGCCGACCAAGGGCGCTTCCGTGCCGACCTGTATTACCGGCTAAACGTCGCTCCGTTGCGCATCCCGCCGCTGCGTGAGCGAGGGGAAGATGCGTTGATGCTGTTCCAACACTTCGCGGACGAAGCCGGCAGCCGCCACGGCCTGCCATTGCAGGAGTTGCAACCGGGCCAGCGTGCGCTGCTGTTGCGCCACAGCTGGCCAGGCAATGTGCGCGAACTGCAGAATGCAGCCGAGCGCTTCGCCTTGGGCCTGGAACTGGCTTTGGACAACACTCAGGACAGCCCTTCCACGGCCGTGCTCACCTCCACACCGGGCGGCTTGAGCGAACAAGTCGAACAGTTCGAAAAAAGCCTGATCGCCGCCGAACTGACGCGCCCCCACAGCTCCGTGCGCAGCCTCGCCGAGGCACTCGGCATTCCGCGCAAAACCCTGCACGACAAATTGCGCAAGCATGGCTTGATCTTCGCCAACCAGAGTACCGACGAAGAATGATCCACACACACCAAGAGGCCCACATGAACCGCGACAGCCGTTACCTGGAATCCGTGCTGCACCATGACATCCCCCTCACCCGGGAAATGGGTCTCAAGGTACTCGACTGGCAACAGGGCCAATTGGCGCTGCATCTGCCGTTGCAGGCCAACATCAACCACAAGAGCACCATGTTTGGCGGCAGTCTCTACTGCGGCGCGGTATTGGCCGGCTGGGGTTGGCTGCACTTGAAGCTGCGTGAAGAAGGGGTTGAGGATGGGCACATCGTCATCCAGGAAGGACAGATCAGTTATCCGCTGCCGGTCACACGGGACGCCACCGTAGTGTGCCCTGCCCCCGAAGAAAAGGTGTGGAAGCGCTTCGTGGCGACGTACAAGCGCTATGGCCGTGCACGCCTGATGCTTGAAACGTGGATTGTGAACGAGGGCAGTGCAGACCACGCTGTGGCCTTCACTGGGCAGTACGTCCTGCACCGCTAGATGCTACGACGCAAAACTGAATGTGGGAGGGGGCTTGCTCCCGATAGTGCTGTCTCAGTAAACGAATATGTCGACTGACCCAACGCTATCGGGAGCAAGCCCCCTCCCACATTTTGACGTGTGAGATCTTAACGGCGGGCCAGGGCCAGCAATCGCTCACGCCAGGCTGCCTTGGCCGGCAGAGCCAGGAAGAACGGATTCAATAATGATTCCCGGGCCGGGTAACTGAACGGCTCGCCACTCAACTCCAACACTTCACCGCCTGCGCCTTCGAGCACACCTTGAGCAGCGGCGGTGTCCCATTGCGACGTCGGCGCCAGCCGCGGGTAGCAATCGGCACTGCCCTCGGCCAACAGGCAAAACTTCAACGAACTGCCGATATTGGCCAGCTTCAGCTCGCCCAACCCGGCGCTCAAACCGTCCAGCAGGCGCTCCTGCTCAGGGCTGGTATGGCGACGACTTGCAACCACCGTAAAGGGTTCGCCGACTGCCGGTGCCTCGCGCACCTGAATCTGCCTGGGCGCTTCGTTTACATCGGAACGCCAGGCGCCCAGGCCCGCGCCACCGAAATAACAGCGACCACTGGTCGGCATGGAGACCACGCCGAACACCACGCGGCCCTGCTCAACCAGCGCGATGTTGACGGTGAACTCTTCACTGCCGCCGATAAATTCCTTGGTGCCATCCAACGGGTCCACCAGCCACCACCGCTGCCAGCCGGCACGTACGCTCTGGTCTATATTCGCGTCCTCTTCGGACAGCACGGGAATACTCGGGTCCAGCGCGGTCAAGCCGGCCAGAATCAGATGGTGAGCGGCCAGGTCCGCCGCCGTCACGGGGGAGTCGTCAGCCTTGGAGGTGACGGCAACATCGGCCCGCCAGTAAGGCAGGATGACCTCACCGGCCTGGCGGGCCAGCTCGATCACAGGAGCGATAAACGGATGGCCCAGAAACAGTTCGCTCATACGATAAACGCTCCACGCTGGGTCAACAGGTCTCGCACCAGATACAACGCGGCCAGGGCGCGGCCTTCGCTGAACTGCTCGTTCTGTGCCAACTGCGACAGCTCGCGCAGGTTGACCCGGTCCACCCGCATCGGCTCTGGCTCATCGCCTTCCAGGCGCTCTTCGTAGAGATCGGTGGCCAATACCACCTGGATTTTCTGGCTCATGTAACCAGGCGACAGCGAGAGTTCGGTAAGGTGTTCCAGTTGACGCGCGCCATAGCCGGCTTCCTCCTTGAGTTCGCGGTTTGCCGCCGCCAGCACGTCTTCACCGGGCTCGATCAATCCCTTGGGAAGGGACAACTCATATTCATCGGTACCGCCGCAGTACTCTTCCACCAGCAACGCATGATCGGCATCAATCATCGCCACAATCATCACCGCCCCATAACCGGTACCGCGCCCCACCAGGCGTTCGTAGGTGCGCTCAACGCCATTGGAAAAGCGCAATTGCACTTCCTCCACGCGGAACAAACGGCTACTGGCGACTATTTCTCGGGCGAGAACGGTGGGTTTCTGGCGCATAAGCGGCTCCTTGGCGTGATCGGGTTACTATACCGTGGCTTTTCCGATTGTCTGTGTCGGATATCTTTACTTACATGAGACCACCCCATGCCCTCTTTGCCCTGGCACGCCATCGACACCGTCTTGCTGGACATGGACGGCACCTTGCTCGACCTGCATTACGACAACCACTTCTGGATGGAGCACCTGCCCCAGCGCTATGCCGAGCTGCATGGGGTGAGCCGCGCCATGGCCGAGATGGAGCTGCAGCCTCTGTTCGAGCGTAACGCCGGACAGTTGCAATGGTATTGCCTGGATTTCTGGAGCACGGAGCTGAACATTCCGGTGCGTGAGCTCAAGCTGGAAACCGCCCACCTGATCGCCTTGCGCCCGGATGCGGACACTTTTCTGGCGGCGATCAAACAGGCCGGCAAGCGCGTGATCCTGATCACCAATGCTCATCGTGATTCGTTGTCATTGAAGTTGGAACGCATTGAACTGGCGCCGTATTTCGAGCGTTTGATCAGTTCCCACGACTATGGCTTCGCCAAGGAAAACCCGCAGTTCTGGCACGCCCTGCACGCCGACATCGGCTTCGACCCGGCACGCAGCCTGTTTATCGACGATACCTTGCCGATCCTGCGCAGCGCCCGGGATTTCGGCGTGAGCCATTTGCTGGCAGTGAGGGAACCGGACAGCCGAAGAGGCCCCAAGGACACCGCAGAGTTTGCCGCCGTCGGAGACTACCGTGATCTGATTGCCGGCCTTTAACGCAATGAGGGAGGGGGTTGCCCCCTCCCTCATCAGGCCCAGCCTGTTACTCAGGAATACGCAGCGTCTGCCCTGGGTAGATCTTGTCAGGATGTGACAACAATGGCTTGTTGGCCTCAAAGATCTTGTTGTACAGGTTGGCATTACCGTACACCGCCAGCGAGATCGCGCTGAGGGTGTCACCTTTTTTCACTACGACGAAACGGGCAGCCGCAACAGCTGGCCCGGATACAGTGATTTGATCATCCACACTGGCTACGCCGGCAATATTGCCTGCCGCCAGGATGATTTTTTCTTTCTCTTCCTGGCTGGCCACTTCACCGGTAATCGTGACCTTGTCACCGTCAACGGTGGCATGCACGTTCGGATTACCCAGCCCGACATCCTGGATATGCTTTTTCAGCTCGTCACTGGCGCTGGCATTACCGGGCGTCAGCAGATTGATCAGCTTTTCGCCTGCTTCCTTAACAAAACTGAGGATACTCATAGTGCGCTCTCCTTGGGATTTGGTTTCCAGATGCCCAAGACTAGACCAGTCCTACAGACTTGGGTTCCACGCCGACCAAAGACCCGTGATCGACGCCATCTATCAATAGATCAATACTGGCAATTAGACGCGACCCTTTGTCGCGCCTAGTCTAAGCCTAGATCAATCCGCTGGTAGCACTGCCGCAGAGTAGTACGCGCGGGTTTACAGCCCTGCGATGGAGACCCGCCATGAGCAATCATCACCAAGCCGACCAAACCCCTACCCCGCGCTACAAGCCCTATAAAGGCCCGGCCGGTGGCTGGGGCGCACTGATCAGCGTGGCGCAAGCCTGGCTGACCAGCGACAACGCGCTGAAAAACCTGCGCATGATGCTCAAGACCAACCAGAACGGCGGCTTTGACTGCCCAGGCTGCGCCTGGGGCGATTCGCCGGAAAGCGGCATGGTCAAGTTCTGCGAGAACGGCGCCAAGGCGGTTAACTGGGAAGCCACCAAACGCCGTGTCGACGCGGCTTTCTTTGCCAAGCACAGTGTCAGCGCGTTGCTGGAACAGAGTGACTATTGGCTGGAATATCAAGGCCGCCTGACCGAGCCGATGCGCTATGACGCCGAGACGGACCGCTACAAGCCCATCAGTTGGGAAGCCGCCTTCGAGCTGATCGGCAAACACCTCAACGCACTGCCCAGCCCGGACATGGCCGAGTTCTACACCTCGGGCCGGGCCAGCAACGAAGCGGCCTACCTGTATCAGCTGTTCGTGCGCGCCTACGGCACCAACAACTTCCCGGATTGTTCGAACATGTGTCACGAGGCCAGCGGCGTAGCTTTGGCCCAGAGCGTCGGCGTGGGCAAAGGCACCGTGACCTTCGATGACTTCGAACATGCCGACGCGATTTTCGTCTGGGGCCAGAACCCCGGCACCAACCACCCGCGCATGCTCGAACCGCTGCGTGAAGCCGTCAAGCGTGGCGCTCAGGTGGTGTGCATCAACCCGCTCAAGGAGCGCGGCCTGGAGCGCTTCCAGCATCCGCAACATCCGCTGGAAATGCTGACCAACGGCGATAAGCCGACCAACACCGCCTATTTCCGCCCCGCACTGGGCGGCGACATGGCCATCCTTCGCGGCATGGCCAAGTTCCTGCTGCTGTGGGAGCGCCAGGCCCAGGCTGAAGGTAAGGAAGCCGTGTTCGATCACGATTTCCTCAACGCCCACACCGCCAACGTGCTCGATTACCTGGGCCAGATCGACGACACCTCCTGGGATGAAATCGTCAAGCAGTCCGGCCTGACTCTGGTGGAAATCGAGCAAGCGGCGCGAATGTACGCCACAGGCAAGAACGTGATCATGTGCTGGGCGATGGGCATCACCCAACACCGCCACTCGGTACCCACCATCCAGGAAATTGCCAACCTGATGCTGCTGCGCGGCAACATCGGTCGTCCAGGCGCCGGCCTGTGCCCGGTGCGTGGCCACAGTAACGTGCAGGGTGACCGCACCATGGGCATCAACGAACGCCCGCCGGTGGCCTTCCTTGATGCGCTGGAGCGCCGCTTCCAGTTCCAGGTGCCACGCACCAACGGTCACAATGTGGTCGAAGCGATCCACGCCATGCTCGAAGGCCGTTCCAAAGTGTTTATCGGCCTGGGCGGCAACTTCGCACAAGCCACGCCAGACAGCCTGCGTACCTTCCAGGCCCTGCGCAACTGCGACCTGACGGTGCAGATCAGCACCAAGCTCAACCGCAGCCACCTGATGCACGGTAAGGATGCGCTGATCCTGCCATGCCTGGGCCGTACCGATATCGACATCCAGGCCAACGGCCCGCAAGCGGTCACCGTGGAAGACTCGTTCAGCATGGTTCACGGCTCCAATGGCCAGCTGCAACCGTTGTCGAAGTTGATGAAATCCGAACCTGCGATCCTGGCCGGTATCGCCGCCGCTACCCTGGGCAGCAAGCCGGTGGATTGGAACTGGCTGGTGGCAGACTACGGACGCATTCGCGACCTGATCGCCGACACCATCCCGGGCTTCAAGGACTTCAACGAAAACATCAAGCATCCGGGCGGTTTCTACCTGGGCAACGCTGCCGGCGCGCGTCGCTGGAACACCTCTTCGGGGCGCGCCAATTTCCGTCCGAATATCCTGCCTGAAGACCTGATTCACGAGCGCACCCATGCGACCGGCCGCGTGCCGGACCTGATCATGCAGTCAATGCGTTCCCATGATCAGTACAACACCACTATTTACGGCCTGGATGACCGCTACCGTGGGGTGAAAGGCCAGCGTGACGTGCTCTTTGTCAACGAAGCCGACATCATCCGCCTAGGCTTCAAGCCAGGGCAGAAGGCCGACATCGTGTCGCTGTGGGAAGACGGGCGTGAGCGCCGTGTGAAGGGCTTCACCTTGCTGGCATTTGATATTCCGGCAGGGCAGGCAGCCGCTTACTACCCGGAAGTGAACCCGCTGGTGCCACTGGAAAGCACCGGGGATGGCAGCCATACACCGACATCGAAGTTCGTGGCTATTTGCCTGGAGGCGGCGAGTGACGACGGCCTGATCATGGCGCGCTCGGCGTAAATTCCAGGCACAAAAAAGGCCGCTTTTGCATAAAAGCGGCCTTTCCCAAGTAGCTAAAGACTCACAAAAAAGACTTAAGTTCCCCAGTAAAAACAGTAAGTTATAGAATTGTGTACAACTCGTGCTACTGGTCGGATTTCTATTGTCACAGTATCGATACAGCCCCAAGATCGCGCCGTCATCCTCTTGAGGTCTCCCTAATGAAGTTCTCCTCGATTCTCTTGTTGTCCCTTGGCCTGGTCAGTGGCGCAGCCATGGCCGGTGGCACCGCCGAAGCAGGCGTGGGCGGCGCATTGGGCGGGGTTCTAGGTTCGGTTGTTGGCCAGCAGCTAGGTGGCAACACCGGTTCGACCATCGGTGCGGCATTGGGCGGCGCGGGTGGCAGTGCGGTCGGCGCCGACAAACGCAGCCGTGGCGAAGCCGCCATTGGCGGCGCACTGGGCGCAGCAGGCGGCAACGTGGTTGGCCGCAGTGTCGGCGGCAGCACCGGTAGCCTGATCGGCGCAGCAGCCGGTGGCGGCGCAGGTGGCGCACTGGGCAACTACATGGGCAACAAGAGCGATGACGAAGACCGCCATTACCGTGGGCGTGACAACCGTCGCTACGACCGTGATGACCATCGCGGGCGCGGTCACGCTTATGGGCATCGCAAGAACAAGCATCACCACCGTTATGATGATTGATAAGGCCTGAAGCCTTCGTCCTGGGTGTAGGCGTGCGCGCCTACACCACCAAACGCTGCAACGCCTCGCGCAACATCGCCGGAATAGTGACCGGCTGGTTCGACCCTCGATCCACGAACACATGTACAAAACGCCCCGCCGCGCAGGCGTCCTCCTCGCCCGCCTTGAACACCGCCAATTCATACTGCACTGAGCTATTGCCCAACTTGCCCACCCGCAAGCCGACGTCAATGCGTTCGGGAAAGGCAACCGACGCGAAATAGTCGCACGCAGAACTCACCACAAATCCCACCACTTCACCGTCATGAATATCCAACCCTCCCTGTTCGATCAGGTAGGTATTCACCGTGGTGTCGAAGAAGCTGTAGTAGGTGACGTTGTTCACATGGCCGTACACATCGTTGTCGTGCCAACGCGTGATAATCGGTTGCAAGTGGGGGTAGTCGGCACGTGTTGGCACTGAATCAGGCATGGGCGGGTCTCGTGAAGTGAATTTACAGGTGCTTCAGATGGGCTTCGGCCCATTCGCGCACTTCGGCGTAAGGGTAATCCTCCAGCGCAGCAAACCCCGGGATACCCCGCGCCTTCAATGAATTGAACAAGGGCACGCTGATACCACCGAGAAACCGCGTCAACCGCTCGGAGCCGGGCAATTGGCCCGTCAATGCATGATGCCTGTGGATAAAATCCCCGCACAGCTCCATGAAATTTTTATCCACAAGGGGCGGTAAGCTTGGCGGTGGCGGAAGGTGCGCCACACGGCCGTGGCATACCGAACAGTGCCCGCAACGTTGAGGTGCGTTTTCGTCGCCAAAATATTCGGCCAGGCGCTGCCCCAGGCAGCGTTCGGTGGCGAACAGATCCAGCATGGCGTGAATCCGCGCCACCTCGGTAACCTCGTGCTGCTTGAAGCCTGTGTATAACTCGGCGCTCAAGGCCTGTGGATCAAAGTCGGTATCGAGCAGGCTGTAGACCTCGGTCATCTGCTTGCTTTCGAGTTCGATCAAGCCTTGCTCCTGAAAGTAATCCAGGGCTTTCACCACTCGATTGCGTTCGGCGTTGTGCTGCTGATACAGCGCGTCAAAATCCACCGTCGCCCAGGTTCGCGCACGCTTGCACACCTCGATGATCGCTGCGACGAACTGTTGTCGCTCCCCCGAAAACCTTGCCAGCAACGCCTCAGGTTCGACCAGGTATTTGAAACGGTATTCAGCATAGAACGCGTAGCGCGGCGCAATCACGCCCTTGAGTTCCAACTGCACCAGCAACGTCTTGAGCGGCAACTCGCGGATATTGCTGTGCTCAGACAATGACCTCAGCAAAAACTCCCATTGCCCCTCTGGCCGCGCCGCCTGCAATGCCTCCAGCACACGCAGAATGCCCTCTTGCTCGGGTGTATCACCGTAGACGAAATTTTCCAGCACGTTGAGGCTGTCGCGGTTAGCCAGTACCAGGCAGTCGGAGGCTTGAGCGTCGCGCCCGGCACGGCCGATTTCCTGACTGTAGTTCTCAATGGACTTGGGCAAGTCGAAGTGCACCACATTGCGGATATCACTTTTGTCGATGCCCATGCCAAACGCGATGGTGGCGACGATGCAATTGGAGCGTCCACCCATGAAGCGTTGCTGGATGCCCTCACGTTTATCGTGGGGCAAACCGGCATGGTAGGCCTCAGCCTGGATGCCATTGCGATTCAGGTGCTCGGCAATCTGCTCGGCGGTCTTCTGCAGGGTGACATAGACGATGCTCGGCTGGTTGGCGCGCTCGCTCATCCACTCGACCAAACGCCGACGCTTGTCGGGGCCGCTTACCGGCTCCACCAGCAAATTGAGGTTGGGCCGGTAGAAACCAGTGGTCACCACATCCTGCGGTGCAATGCTGAACTTGGCCTGCATGTCGGCAATCACCTTAGGCGTGGCCGTGGCCGTCAGCAGCAGCGCCTGTGGGATATTGAACTGCCGTTGGTAGTCTGGAAGCTTCAAATAGTCCGGGCGGAAGTTATGGCCCCACTCCGAAATACAGTGCGCCTCGTCCACCACCAGCAGAGAGATCTGCACGCTTTGCAGGAAATTACGAAAACGCTCGTTCTTCAAGCGCTCCACGGAAATCATCAGGATTTTCAGCTCGCCCGAGCGAGCACGGGCCATTACCTCATTGGCCTCATCGCGGCTCTGGGCCGAGTCGATACTGCCGGCTGAAATCCCGTGACGCTGCAGAAAGCCCAATTGGTCCTGCATCAACGCCAACAACGGCGACACCACCAACGTCAGATGCGGAAGCAGCACGGCCGATAGCTGGTAACACAAGGACTTGCCCGACCCTGTAGGGAAGATCGCGGCTGCCGAACGGCCGGCCAGCACGGCTCTGACCGTTTGTTCCTGGCCCGGGCGGAACTGTGGATAACCGAAGACCTGTTGGAGGGTGTCGTGCATAGGCTGTCACTCCATTGACTGCTGAGATGGCTGAAAAACATAGCCTGTGAATCTCAGCGAATCGAGAAAGGTCGCAAGTAAAAAGAGACAGGATGATACATGGGGTCAGGGATGGCCCAGGGCCGAAGGGGGAATAATCCGAGGTGCCGGCAGGAAAGATACAGATCCAAATGTGGGAGGGAGCAAACCCCACCCCACATTCTTAGTTCTACAGCAGGGGCTGAATCAGCGGTTCTGTACCCGCTCGATCGCCGTGTCATACACCGGGTTGGCCTTCTGCTCCTTGGCTAACTGGTAGTGACGCAAGGCGTCCGGGAACTGCCCTGCAGCTTCGTAGATGCGCGCAATGTTGTAGTAGGCCCCTGCACGCACGGTTGCAGCGTTCGCACCGGTAGCCAGGGCGATAGCCTTGCGGTTGGCCCAGATCGACTCGGCGGTGTTACCGGCCTTCTGATACGCCAGGCCCAGGTTGCCATAGGCTTTACCGAAGCCGTTATCCAACTCGATGGCTTGACGGAACAGCTCGATGGCCTGGTCCAGATTACCTGCCTGGTAGGCTGCTTCACCCTGCACGTTCAGACGCTTCGCATCGGTTTGTGCGGAAGAGCTGACGGCCACCGCGGTCACTGCAACGCTGTCATCCAGCAACGCTTTGACTTCGTTGAGGACGTTCGGAGCATCGACTTGCACACCACTGAAATTGTTGATGTCCTGGAAATCACCGCTGCCGGTCATGCGGAATACCGTCCACAAGTTACCGCTACGGTTTTTCGGCACGTAGTAGGTGCGTACCAGGGATTGGCCCATGTACACGAACACCTTGGCCTCACTGTTGGACAGCTGGCGAGAGCCTGGATTGCCGCTATTGGTGAAGTCATGTACGGCGTAGACATAACTTTCGCCGTAGTGCTTTTTCTGCAGGGTGATGGTTTCCGGGCCGTAGCTGTCGGTGTCATCCACATCCAGTTCGGCGTCGGTGCCTTTCTGGTTGCCGAAGAAGATATTGTTACCAGGGAAGATCATGTGAGAGTCGAGGTCTTCCGGGGTTTTGCCCCAGGTCAGCACGACCCGCAGGCCGTCGAGGTTTTCCATGACCGGGCTGATGGCGTAGGTCATCCCTGCGCAAGGACACTTCACCACCAGATTCGAGTAGCCGGCTTTTTTGATGATCAGCAGGTTGGACGCATCGTCGGCCGCTTCGCTGGTCAGTGTCACCTGGCCCTGGGCGTTGGTACGGCCCACGACGTTTTGCGCACCATTACGCTGCAACAGCACTTCGGCATCGGCAATCTTCTGGTCCTTGACCACCGCACTGAGCACCTCAATCGGCAATTGCTCGGCTTGAATTGAAAACGCCACCGCACACAATGACATCGCCGAGGCGACACGAAGCAAACCCATGCTTAACTCCCTTTAAGTGGTGGGCGGAATCGCCCTACGAGATTTTGCGGTGAAACATACGCTGAATTCAGACTGCTTGCGTTTTTTTTATACAGAATGTGACGTGGTTTTTATCCCGCCTGCACACTGAAACATTGCGCGACAGTCATGCCTTACCGCCCAGAAGCACAACGCGTGAGCGAACTGACGTTTGAGCAAAAACACGATCATTGCCACAAGGCCCGCCGTCGCAATTACCTGGCCGGCAAACATCGACAATCCTCTGCCGACCCGTGAAGCCGTCCTCGCCAAGTACCGCAACACCCCGTGCTGATGCTCGACGAAATACTCCTGCCTGACCGGAGCATGAACCATTAAACCCTCTGTTTATTGCCCGAGAACCCACTCACTTCTAAGGTTCACTCCGTCGCTGCCAAATCAGCGACCGGGTTTGGTCACCCGAAAAACAGCACACATAAGTGCCATCACTTACTCTTCGAACGTCTATCGTCTCGTATCGCAGTGCTATGGCGGCTGTGTGGGGGACGTCTTCGGACGTGTCGGAGTGCTGTTTCCGGCTGGCCAACCCGCGCACAGTCCGCCACCCACCGTTTGGCCACGGGGATGTCGGTTACCTAACAGCAAACCGAGTACCGTCAAATGCAAATACCTGAAACGATGGACCGCTATCGTCAGCTACGCACTAATTTCACCGATACCCATCCGCTTATCATCGATACGCAAGCCAAGGCGGAAGACATCCAGTCCGCCGCCCATCAACGCATTCGCGCAGCCACGGATCTGCTTGAAACCTTCTCCTGCCTGACCTTCGAACACGCCGACCTCAAAGACATTTCCCACATCACCAATGCCCTGTACCTGCTCGTACAAGACGGCTGCGATCTGCTGGAAGCTGTGCAACACGTTCAACTGCAACCCGCACAACCGTAAATCTAAGCGACACCCCGTGTAGGAGCGAGCTTGCTCGCGAAAATCGTCAACAATGACGCAGTAAACCAGAAGGCGCGCGGCCTCCTTTGGTTTTTCGCGAGCAAGCTCGCTCCTACATTGACCAGTGTTGCCTGTTGAATCACTTCAGGCTCGGCCGGCAAAGGCTATGGCTTACTCCTCACCGCCCCCGCCTTTCGCGCACAAAAAAGCCGCCTGCAAGAGGCGGCTTTCTCACATCAACGAATCTTACAACTTAGGCCCTGCAGCCTTGATCGCATCGCTCACTTCAAACTTCTTGAAGTTCTCGATGAACAGGCCGGCCAGTGCCTTCGCCGCTTCGTCGTATGCAGCTTTGTCGGCCCAGGTGTTACGTGGGTTCAACAGGCCGGTTTCAACGCCCGGTACGGCCAGTGGCACGTCGAGGTTGATGGTGTCGAGGTGCTCGGTTTGCGCACCAATCAACGCGCCGCTCTGGATCGCTGCGATGACGCCGCGAGTGGTCGGGATGTTGAAGCGCTTGCCGACGCCATAACCACCACCGGTCCAGCCGGTGTTGACCAGGTAGACCTTGGAGCCGAAGCCACGGATGCGCTTGATCAGCAGTTCTGCGTATTCACCGGCCGGGCGCGGGAAGAACGGCGCGCCGAAGCAGGTGGAGAAGGTCGACTTGATGCCGCTGCCGGAACCCATTTCGGTCGAGCCCACCAGAGCGGTGTAGCCGGACAGGAAGTGGTAGGCCGCTTGCTCTTCGCTGAGGATGGACACTGGCGGCAGCACGCCGGTCAGGTCGCAGGTCAGGAAGATCACAGCGTTTGGCTCGCCGCCCAGGTTCTTCTCGGAACGCTTGGCCACGTGCTCCAGCGGGTAGGCGGCGCGGCTGTTCTGGGTCAGGCTGACATCGGCATAGTCGGCGTGCTTGGCGTCGTCGATCACGACGTTTTCGAGCACGGCACCGTGCTTGATGGCTTTCCAGATAACCGGCTCGTTCTTCTCGGACAAGTCGATGCACTTGGCATAGCAACCGCCTTCGATGTTAAACACCACGCCTTCGCCCCAACCGTGTTCGTCGTCACCGATCAGGTAACGGCTTTCGTCGGCGGACAGGGTGGTTTTACCGGTGCCCGACAGACCGAAGAACAGGGTCACGTCGCCGGCTTCGCCGATGTTGGCGGCGCAGTGCATCGGCAGTACGTCGGCGGCCGGCAGCAGGAAGTTCTGCACCGAGAACATGGCTTTCTTCATTTCACCGGCGTAACGCATGCCGGCGATCAGCACTTTTTTCTGTGCGAAGTTGAGGATCACGCAACCGTCGGAGTTGGTGCCGTCACGCTCTGGCACGCACTCGAAGTTGGCTACGTTAAGCACCTGCCACTCTTCACGACCGGCCGGGTTGTATTGGGCCGGGTTGATGAACAGGCAACGACCGAACAGGTTCTGCCAGGCAGTCTGGGTGGTCATTTTCACGGGCAGGTAGTGATCTTGCGCAGCACCGACGTGAACGTGGGAAACGAAATGCTCTTGCGCATTGTTGAAGGCTTCGACACGCGCCCACAGGGCGTCGAACTTGTCGGCCGGGAACTTGCGGTTGATCGGGCCCCAGGCGATGGCGTCCTGGGTGGAAGGCTCTTCAACGATGAAACGATCGACTGGCGAACGGCCGGTACGGTGACCGGTTTCTACGACCAGCGCGCCAGTATCGGCAAGCACGCCTTCACCGCGCTGCAGGGCTTCTTTGACCAGATCATCAACACTCAGATCGGTGTATACAGCGTTATTGGCTTGCGTCATGAGGTTCCCCGTCGGCCTGTAGCCGAGTGCTCCAAACGTTTTGTAGTAGAAAGTTGCGCACTACTACCGCGAAAAAAGTGGGCCGGATTATGCCAGAAAAGCCCAAAAAGAGTAGGGCCCTCCCGTCAGAACTGCGCTAATCCGGCGTTTGTCAGGTGATTTACCTGTGCTTAAACGTTTTAGTGGCGGGTGTCGGAAGGGGTGTCGATGCCTGCGCCGGCGAATAACTGGACTACATCAGCGGCATCGAACAGGTAGCGCTGGTTGCAGAACTGGCAGTCGATTTCAATATTGCCACCGTGTTCCACCACCAGATTCTGTGCATCCTCAAGGCCCAGGCTGACCAGGGCATTGGCCGAGCGCTCGCGCGAGCAGCTGCAATGGAAGCGCAGGCTTTGGGCATCGAACAACCGCACAGCTTCTTCGTGATAGAGGCGGTGCAGGATGGTTTCATTGTCCAGCGCCAGCAACTCCTCGGTGGTCAAGGTGCCGGCCAGTGCAGTGAGGTTGCGCCAGCTTTCGGCACGCTCGTCGTCGTCCTTGATACGATCGGCCGGCAGTTGTTGCAGCAACAGGCCACGGGCACGCTTGCCGTCGGCTTTAAGCCAGAAACGCGTACCGACTTGCTGGGACATCACGAAGTAGTTGGTGAAGCAGTCCGACAGGGTTTCACCGTCAAGGTCGACAATCCCCTGATAGCGCTGGCCCTCGGTCGGGTCAACGGTGAGCGCCAACACACCATTGGGCATCAGGTCGGCCAGGCACGCGTCCGCGGCAATCCGGTCAGCGTCGTAGCGGGCCAGGCCACGGATGTCGCGCTCGCTGGAGCACTCGATCATCAGCAGCGGAATCGGCCCTTCGGAACGCGCTTGCAGGATCAGCAAACCGTCGAATTTCATGGTACCCACCAGCAGCGCCGCCGCCGCCATCAGCTCGCCGAGCAGTTGCGCGACCGGCTCCGGATAGGGGTGCTTGGCGAGGACTTCGGCATAGCTGCGCTCCAACGAGACCAGTTCGCCGCGGGCGTCGGTCTCGTCGAAGATAAAGCGTTGGGTGAAGTCGGTATCCGGTAGATCAGTCATAGGTCTGGGTATCTGAGTTGAATAATATTGACGCGAAGATGACGCAGTTTATGAACAATCCGGGTTTGTTCCAAGCCAAGTGAAGCCCCAAGCGATTACCGGCGACTTTATTCGTCACCGCCACTGCCACGGAACTTGAACAGATCGCGGCGTTGCTTCTTGCTCGGTTTCCCATCGGTACTGACCCCCAGAGCCCCCGCCTTGCGCATGGCTGCTGCATGCTCACGCTTGGCGATACTCGCATCAGTCTCGGCATACAGCGTCTGAGCCTCGGGCGCGCCACGCCGTACAATCGACAGTGCCTGAACCACTATGGTCTTTTCATCAAAGCCGGTACGAATCTGGAACTCATCCCCTACGCGCGGTTCCTTGCCCGGTTTGCAGCGCTCGCCCCGGTGATGCACCTTGCCACTCTCGATGGCGGCCTTGGCCAAGGCACGGGTCTTGTAAAAACGTGCGGCCCATAGCCACTTGTCCAAACGGACTTTTTCGTCCTCTTCCTGCTTCTGAGCCACTTGAATTCCTCTCGCTGAAAAATGTCGCAACTTAACCGTTGAACCCCTTCGACGCATAAACCCCAAGGCTCACCTAAGATACGCCAGGTAGCACCCTGTTTTCGCGAGGATACGCCGTGACCGACTTCCCCGTTTCACTCACCTCGCCTGGCCAACGCTGCGTGGGCTGCCAGCAAAGCGAGCCGCTGGGTTTCGACTTCGCTTTCGCCTACCAGCCTATCGTAGACCTTCGCGATCATTCCATTTTCGCCAACGAGGCCCTGGTACGGGGGGTCAATGGCGAAGGGGCGCTATCGGTACTGGCGCAAGTCAACGAGAGCAACCGTTACCGCTTCGACCAGCGTTGCCGCACCCAGGCGATCGCCGGCGCAGCGGCATTGGGGATGCAAACCCACCTGTCCATCAACTTCATGCCCAATGCCGTCTATCGGCCAGAGCTGTGTATCCGCAGCACTCTAGAGGCGGCTCGGGCACATAACTTCCCGCTCGACCAGCTGATTTTCGAGACACTTGAAAACGAGCATGTAGATAACTATCGCCATTTGACGAATATTCTGCGTGAATATCGCGAATTCGGTTTCAAGACCGCCATCGACGATTTCGGCGCGGGCTATTCGGGGCTGAATCTGCTGGCCGATTTCCAACCTGACTTGATCAAACTCGACATGGCGCTGATCCGCGATGTCGATCAGGATCGTGTCCGTCAGGTGATCGTCCAGGGGATTGTCACAATTTGTGAGCAGTTGGGCGTTACCGTCATCGCCGAAGGCATTGAAAGTGCCGGCGAGCGCGACTTCCTGTCCGACTGCGGAATATTCCTGATGCAAGGCTTCTGGTTCGCCAAGCCTGCATTCAAAGCCCTGGCCGAGGTTTCCCCTCACGCCTGGGCGAATTGACCGGTTACCTATATTGAAGACATTTGACCATTTGACCGTTGTGGGTCTGCGTGAGTGGGTGGCCCTCCCTGATTTGGGGGTGGCGGGCCTGCGCGCGAAGATCGACACCGGCGCCAGCACCTCAAGCCTGCATGCCACCGATATAGAGCCCTTTGAGCGTGACGGTGAAAAGTGGGTTCGCTTTACCGCGCACCTGGGCAGCGTTGTGCAACTGCGTCACCGCCGTTGCGAAGCGCCCCTGGTGACGATGAAAACCATCAAGAGCTCCAACGGGCATGCGCAGGTGCGATACGTGATCAGCACTACGTTGGCGCTGGGTGACCGGGTATGGCGGGTGGAGTTCACCCTGGCCTGCCGCAAGGCCATGCGTTATCGCCTGTTGCTCGGTTCCAAGGCGTTGATTGACGGCCAGTTGGTGGTCAATCCCGGCGTCAAGTACGTTCAAGACAAGCCGGTGTTCCCGGTCTCAACTATTTCTGCCCCAGGTGCTGCATGAAGATCGCTGTGCTGTCGCGAAACCCGCGTCTGTATTCCACCCGCCGCCTGGTTGAGGCCGGTACCGAACGTGGCCACGAAATGGTGGTGATCGACACGTTGCGGGCCTACATGAACATTGCCAGCCACAAGCCCCAGATCCATTACCGGGGCAAACCGCTGGAGGGTTTTGATGCGGTGATCCCGCGCATCGGTGCCTCGGTCACTTTCTACGGCTGCGCGGTGTTGCGTCAGTTCGAAATGATGGGGGTATTCCCCCTCAATGAATCGGTAGCCATCGCACGCTCGCGGGACAAGCTGCGCTCGCTGCAACTGCTCTCGCGTCGGGGGATCGGCCTGCCGGTTACCGGCTTTGCCCACTCACCGGATGACATCCCTGACCTGATCGACATGGTCAACGGCGCGCCGCTGGTGATCAAGGTGCTGGAAGGCACCCAGGGCATTGGCGTGGTGCTGTGTGAAACGGCAACGGCCGCAGAATCGGTGATCGAGGCGTTCATGGGCCTCAAACAGAACATCATGGTGCAGGAATACATCAAGGAAGCCGGTGGCGCGGATATCCGCTGCTTCGTGGTGGGCGACAAAGTCATTGCGGCGATGAAGCGCCAGGCCAAACCAGGGGAGTTCCGTTCCAACCTGCACCGTGGCGGCAGCGCCAGCCTGATCAAGATCACCCCGGAAGAACGCATGACCGCGCTGCGCGCCGCCAAAGTGATGGGGTTGAGCGTGGCGGGCGTGGATATCCTGCGCTCCAACCATGGCCCCCTGGTGATGGAGGTGAACTCGTCACCGGGCCTGGAAGGCATCGAGACCACCACGGGCAAGGATGTGGCGGGGATCATCATTCAGCATCTGGAGAAGAATGGCGGGCCGAATATGACCCGGACCAAAGGGAAGGGCTAATGAAGCAGCTGCAAGCTACAAGTTACAAGCTGCAAGAGAAAGGCAGGCTGCGTCTTCTTGTGGCTTGTAGCTAATAGCTTGCAGCTGCTCCTATACCTATACCGCATCTCTAGGCAGCATCAAGCCAAGCGGCAGACGCACACGAGCCTCCAGGCCACCTTCCTCACGATTACGCAGCTCAACATTGCCTCCGTGCATCGAGGCAATCCGCCGCACAATCGCCAACCCCAGGCCCGTGCCTTTGCCCCCACGGGCACGATCGCCACGGGTGAAGGGGTTGAAGATACCTTCCAGTTCCGCCGGGTCGATCCCCGTACCTCGGTCCATCACACTCAGCACGACATAGGGTGCGGCGCTGTCGCCGGACACGTAGGCCGCCACTTCCACATCTGAACCGGCATGATGCAAGGCGTTACCGATGAGGTTGTTCAGCAGACGCTTCATCGACACCCGACGCAGCGCAAACGGTTGGATCGGCTCCAGACGCATGCGCACCTGCTCACCGTTCTGGTTATAGGGGGCCACGACTTCACGCACCAGGTCCGTGAGGTCGACCTCTTCAACCACTTCATCGCGGCCATCACGGATAAACGCCAGGAACTGATCGAGAATCGCGTCCATGTCCTCGATGTCGCGGACCATGTCATCCGTCAGATCGTTGTGACTGCCCATCAATTCCAGGGACAACCGCAAGCGCGTCAATGGCGTGCGCAAGTCATGGGATACGCCCGCCAGCATCAGCTCGCGCTCGCGACCCGCCTGCTCGACATCCTCCGCCATCTGGTTGAACGCGCTGTACACCTCAGTCATCTCACTGGGCGTATCACTGACCGGCAGGCGCACGCTACGCCCCTGCCCGAGTTGGCGGGCTGCGAACACTAGACGTTTCAGGGGCTGGTTGAGCTGGCGCACGAAAATCCAGGCGGATGCCGTAGAAAGCAAACCAATGGCCAGGAACCATCCCAACACGTTCCAGATCTTCTGCCCCCGCAGCGGGTGCGGGTACAGCGGTACTTTCAGCCAATCCTGGCCCAGGCTGGGCGCCCTCACCCATAGCGCAGGCGACACATGCATGCGCAGCCGCACCTCGGTGTCGTCCCCCAGCTCGGCCTGCATCTGTCGCTGGTAGATCTCGCTGTAGGGCCAATGCTGTTCGCCCTCCGGCACACCCGCACCCGCCACGCGAACCAGCGTCGCGGCCTTGGCGATCTTCTCGCGGTTCTCCGGGTCGGCAGCCCAATAGGCGCGCAGGGTCAGGGCGACGCCGTGACTGTATTGCCGATCAACCAGCACGTCTTCGTTCATCAGCAGATAAACCAGCGTGAGGGCCTTGGAAAACAGAACGACGATCAGCACCAGCCAGAGCGTGCGGGAAAAGAAACTTTGCGGGAACCACAGCGGGGTTTTCATAGAGGACAGCTAGATACCTTGCAGGAACGAGGGGCGCTCGCAGAATTGCAGACGCCGGGCATCCCGTTGACTCTCATGGAGCCAAACACCGAAATACCCGCCCCTGCAAATCATGGATCAACTGGTTTTATTGCCATCCGGCACGAATACATAACCCACGCCCCACACCGTCTGGATATACCGCGGCTTGGAAGGATCAGGCTCGATCATCCGGCGCAGACGGGAAATCTGCACGTCGATGGAACGCTCCAGGGCATCCCACTCCCGGCCACGGGCCAGGTTCATTAGCTTGTCGCGGGTCAAGGGCTGGCGCGCGTTCATTACCAACGCCTTGAGGACCGCGAATTCACCGGTGGTCAGCATGTGCACTTCATCGCCACGCTTGAGCTCACGGGTGGCCAGCGACAATTCGTAGTCGCCAAAAGTGACGCTTTCGTCTTCGCTGCCTGGCGCGCCAGGTACCGGCGGAGCCTGGCGACGCAATACCGCCTTGACCCGGGCCATCAATTCGTCCGGGTTGAACGGCTTGGCCAGGTAATCATCAGCGCCAAGCTCAAGGCCCTTGATGCGGCTCAGCTCATCGCCCTTGGCGGTCAGCATGATGATTGGAATCTGGTTGTTCGCACCGCGCAGGCGCTTGCACGCGGTCAGGCCGTCTTCGCCGGGCAGCATCAGGTCGAGTACGACCAGGTTGAACACTTCGCGCCCCAACAGGCGATCCATCTGCTCGGTGTTCGGCACCGCGCGGGCACGGTAGCCCTTGGAGTTGAAGAAGCGCTCCAGCAGGCTGCTCAGCCCTGGATCGTCGTCAACGATGAGAATTTTTTCGCCTTCAGCAGTTTGTACAGTGCTGCTCATTGGATGCTCCTCTTATCTCGGCGCGCATTATGGCTTAGGTGCCGTTATACGCACCGTGTGCATTGTTAGCAGATTTTTCCTCTGCCGCCAGCGAACCCGCGTGCGGCGACCAGCGGCGCAGTACCACCCAAGGTCGGAACGCTGGTTATAATGCGGCGCCTTCGTGCAGGGCAACGTCAGATCGTTACCGTTTACTGCCGGGCTTTTTTTCACCCGTTTGTCGTGATTTTTTCAATTTCGAGGGTCAATAGGCTGCCTCTTGACCCAGGCAGCGGCGCCAGACGGGCCGCTCAACCAGCCTTGCAAGCCTTGTTTTCCGGGCCTTCGAGCTGCTTTCAAGAATTTCAGGTGGTTTTATGGACAGCATCAACAGCCGCATCGCCGAGGAACTCGGTGTACGCCCACAACAGGTCGAAGCGGCCGTCGCTCTACTGGATGAAGGCTCCACGGTGCCCTTCATCGCCCGTTACCGAAAAGAAGTGACCGGCAGCCTCGACGACACCCAACTACGCCACCTGGAAGAGCGCTTGCGCTACCTGCGAGAACTCGACGAACGGCGCATCAGCATCCTCGCCAGCATCGAGGAACAGGGCAAGCTGACCCCACAACTGGAACGCGACATCAAGCTCGCCGACACCAAGACCCGCCTCGAAGACCTCTACCTGCCATACAAGCAAAAGCGCCGTACCAAGGGCCAGATCGCCCTGGAAGCCGGCCTGGGTGAGTTGGCCGACAGCCTGTTCAACGACCCATCGCTGACCCCGGACACCGAAGCGGCCCGCTTCGTCAATGCCGACAAAGGCGTCGCCGACGTCAAGGCCGCCCTGGAAGGCGCCAAATACATCCTGATGGAGCGCTTCGCCGAAGACGCCAGCCTGCTGGAAAAACTGCGCACCTTCCTCAAGCAGGAAGCCACGCTCAGCGCCCGCGTCATCGCCGGCAAAGAGGAAGAAGGCGCCAAGTTCCGCGACTACTTCGAACACGACGAACCGCTTAAAAGCATGCCGTCCCACCGTGCGCTCGCCATTTTCCGTGGCCGCAACGAAGGCATTCTCAGCTCCTCACTCAAAGTCGGTGACGAACTGCCGGGCACCATGCACCCGTGCGAAGGCATGATCGGCCAGCAATTCGGCATCCAGAATCAGAATCGTCCTGCGGACAAATGGCTCGGTGAAGTCGTGCGCTGGACCTGGAAGGTCAAGCTCTACACCCACCTGGAAACCGATCTGCTGGGCGAGCTGCGCGACGGCGCTGAAACCGAGGCGATCAACGTGTTCGCCCACAACCTGCACGACCTGTTGCTGGCCGCCCCGGCAGGCCCGCGCGCGACCCTGGGCCTGGACCCGGGCCTGCGCACCGGTTGCAAGGTCGCCGTGGTCGACGCCACCGGCAAGCTGCTCGACCACGCCACCGTGTACCCCCACGTACCGCACAACAAGTGGGACCAGACCCTGGCGATCCTGGCCGCCCTGTGCGCCAAGCACTCCGTGGACCTGATCGCCATCGGCAACGGCACCGCCAGCCGCGAAACCGACAAGCTGGCTGCCGAACTGATCAAAAAATACCCAGCCATGAAGATGACCAAAGTCATGGTCTCCGAGGCCGGTGCTTCGGTGTACTCGGCGTCGGAATTGGCCTCCAAGGAATTCCCGGACCTCGACGTGTCGATCCGTGGCGCGGTGTCCATCGCCCGTCGCTTGCAGGACCCGCTGGCCGAACTGGTGAAGATCGACCCTAAATCCATTGGCGTCGGCCAGTACCAGCACGACGTGTCGCAGCTGAAACTGGCACGTGGCCTGGACGCGGTGGTAGAAGACTGTGTGAACGCCGTGGGCGTGGACGTAAACACCGCATCCGTAGCGTTGCTGGCGCGTATTTCCGGCCTCAACGCCACCCTGGCGCAGAACATCGTCACCCACCGCGATGAAAACGGTGCCTTCAAAACCCGCGCCGCGTTGAAAAAAGTCGCACGCCTGGGTGAAAAAACCTTCGAACAGGCCGCCGGCTTCCTGCGCGTGATGAACGGTGATAACCCGTTGGACGCCTCCGCAGTCCACCCGGAAGCCTACCCGCTGGTACAGCGCATCGCCGCCGAGACCGACCGCGACATCCGTTCGCTGATCGGCGACGCCGCCTTCCTCAAGCGCCTGGACCCGAAGAAGTACACCGATGAAACCTTCGGCGTGCCCACCATCACCGATATCCTGCAAGAACTGGAAAAACCTGGCCGCGACCCGCGCCCCGAGTTCAAGACTGCCGAGTTCCAGGAGGGCGTCGAAGACCTCAAGGACCTGCAGCCGGGCATGATCCTCGAAGGCGTAGTCACCAACGTGACCAATTTCGGTGCCTTTGTGGATATCGGCGTGCATCAGGACGGTTTGGTGCATATTTCCGCGCTTTCGGAGAAGTTCATCAAAGACCCACGCGAAGCGGTGAAAGCCGGTGACGTGGTCAAGGTCAAGGTCATGGAGGTCGACATCCCACGCAAGCGCGTCGGCCTGTCGATGCGCATGAGCGACACCCCAGGCGAGAAAATCGACGGCGCCCGTGGTGCCCGCCCGGGCTCGGCACCGCGCCAGTCGCAAAACAACGCGCCACGCAAGGAAACCGCGACTGCCGCACCGAGCAACAACGCCATGGCCTCACTGTTCGCCAATGCCAAACAGTTGAAGAAACGCTGATGGAAATCCCGGCCGGCTTAACCCAAAGCGCGTTCAGCGAGCTGATCGGCTGCCGCCTGCAACGCCTGGACGAGGGCGTTGCGGAGGTGGCCCTGACCCTGGAGCCGCAACTGCGCAACCGCGCGGGCAAGCTCCATGGCGGGGCGATTTTCAGCCTGGTGGACATTACGATGGGGCTGGCCTGCTCCAGCTCCCATGGGTTTGACCAGCAGAGCGCAACCATCGAGTGCAAGATCAACTACATCCGTGCCGTGTCTGACGGTGACGTGCTGTGTACCGCCCGGGTGCTCCACGCGGGTCGACGCACATTGGTGGTCGAAGCCGATGTGTATCAGGACGAACGATTAGTCGCAAAAGCACAAGGCACGTTCGCTGCCCTATAGCTCCCCACCCTCGATTTGAGTTAATTTCGGCGCTGCGATAACAGCGTCGGAATTTTCTTGCTGCGCTATAGCCCAATTCATGGAGTGAAGTCGGCTTTTACTGATCGGGTCATATCGACTCTAAACCAGGCGATCACGCCAGTTTTAACTTCACCCTTGTAGACCGTCCTGCCCACCCCCATATTGGGGCGACTGACGCGTGAAGGAATCCAACTTGAGCGAACTTCTCAACCGCCGCCTGGCCTTGCTCGGCAAGCGCGAACACCTCTCCCTGCTAGAGCAGTGCTTGCACGGCATCGAGCGCGAATGCCTACGTGTCACAGCTGAAGGTCGTCTGGCGCAAACACCGCATCCTGAAGCCCTGGGCGCCGCGTTGACCCACGAACAGATCACCACCGACTACTCGGAGTCGCTGCTGGAGTTCATTACTCCCGCCCTGCCCGACCCGGCCGACACCCTGAGCAGCCTGGACAAGATCCACAGGTTTGCCTACACCAAGCTCGGCAGCGAATACCTGTGGAGCCCCTCGATGCCGTGCCCGTTGCCGGCCGAGGAAGACATTCCGATTGCCTACTACGGCACCTCCAATATCGGACAGCTCAAGTACGTTTACCGCAAGGGCCTGGCCCTGCGTTACGGCAAAACCATGCAGTGCATTGCCGGCATCCACTACAATTTTTCCCTGCCGGAAGCGTTGTGGCCGTTGCTCAAGGAGACCGAAGGTTTCGTCGGCACCGACCGTGACTACCAGTCCGATGCCTACATCGCGCTGATCCGCAACTTCCGCCGCTACAGCTGGCTGCTGATGTACCTGTTCGGTGCCTCGCCGGCCCTGGACGCCGGTTTCCTGCGCGGTCGCTCGCACCAGTTGGAAGTGCTGGACGCCGACACCCTGTACCTGCCTTACGCCACCAGCCTGCGCATGAGCGACCTGGGTTACCAGAGCAACGCCCAGGCCGGCCTCACGCCTTGCTACAACGACCTGGCCAGCTACACCGATAGCCTGCGCACGGCGGTGGCAACGCCCTACCCGCCGTATGTCGAAGTCGGCACGCATAAGGACGGTGAGTGGGTTCAGCTCAACACCAACATCCTGCAGATCGAAAACGAGTACTACTCCAACATTCGCCCCAAGCGGGTGACCTACACCGGCGAGCGGCCGATCCAGGCGCTGATGGCCCGTGGTATCCAGTACATCGAAGTGCGCTGCCTGGACATCAACCCGTTCCTGCCGATGGGTATCGACCTGCCGGAGTCGCGTTTCCTCGACGCCTTCCTGCTGTACTGCGCCCTGAACGACAGCCCGCTGTTCGCCAACAACGCGTGCGGCAACGCCACGTCCAACTTCCTCAGTGTGGTCAAGGAAGGTCGCCGTCCTGGCTTGCAATTGCAACGTGACGGGGTGGCGGTGGACATGAAGCAATGGGCCACCGAATTGCTGGAAAAGATCGCACCCTTGGCCGCGCTGCTGGATGAGAGCCACGGCATCACCGAGCACAGCCAGGCGCTGGACGCCCAGTTGGCGAAGGTCAAGGATTCGTCCCTGACGCCGTCGGCCCAAGTGTTGGCGGCAATGGCCGAACGTAAAGAGAGTTTTGCGCAGTTCTCCCTGCACCAGAGCCAACTGCACGCTGAACACTTCCGCAAAGAACCGCTGCCGGCGCAAGAACAGGCGCGCTTTGAGGAGCTGGCACGCACATCGCTGGCACAGCAGGCGGAGCTGGAACAGAACGAAGTGGGCGACTTCGATGTGTTTGTTGGCTCGTACCAGGCCAGCATCCTCGCCATCAGCAACTAAAGAGACTTCAGTAGTGAGCGGGCTTGCCCCGCGCTGGGGGGCGAAGCCGCCCCAAACCCAGGCACCTCGGTCCCGCTGACACACCGCGGCGTCCGTATTTGGGGCGGCTGCGCCACCCAGCGCGGGGCAAGCCCGCTCACTACAGGTCAGCGTTCTTCTCATAAGCTAATTCTAATAAGTTATTTATTTTAGAGTTCTTAGATCATTTAGTCTCCTCACACGCCGACCCTCGGCCGCCTGATTGAGGAGCATCCCCTTTGAAACGTTTAATCCCACTGCGCCTTCTGGCGGCGTTGTCCCTGGCCGGTGCCAGCCTGTTTGCCCAGGCGGCGGATGTGACGATCGCTTACCAGACCACCGTAGACCCGGCCAAAGTCGCCCAGGCCGACGGTGCTTATGAGAAAGCCACCCAGGCCAAGATCAACTGGCGCAAATTCGACAACGGCGCCGACATCATCGCCGCCATTGCCTCCGGTGACGTGCAGATCGGCTACCTCGGTTCGAGCCCGCTGACCGCAGCCATTACCCGCAAAGTGCCGGTGCAAACCTTCCTCGTCGCCACCCAGATCGGCGGCGCCGAAGCCCTGGTGGCGCGCGATGGTTCAGGGATCAACAGCCCGCAGGACCTGATCGGTAAAAAGGTCGCCGTGCCGTTTGTCTCCACCGGGCACTACAGCCTGCTGGCGGCGCTGAAACACTGGAATATCGACCCGTCCAAAGTGACCATCCTCAACCTCGCGCCACCGGCAATCATCGCCGCCTGGAAGCGCGGCGACATTGACGCGACCTATGTCTGGGACCCGGCCCTGGGCGTAGCCAAGGAAAACGGCAAGGTGCTGATCACATCCGGTGAACTGGCCAAGCTCGGCGCACCGACCTTCGATGCGTGGATCGTGCGCAAAGACTTCGCCGAAAAGCACCCGGAAATCGTCAGTGCGTTCGCCAAAGTCACCCTGGATGCCTACGCCGCCTACCGCAAAGACCCACAAGCCTGGCTGGCCGATAAAGGTAACGTCGACAAGCTGGTGAAGCTCTCCGGCGCCAAGGCCAGTGATATCCCCCTGCTGCTGCAAGGCAATGTCTACCCGCTGGCCGCTGACCAGGTGACCCTGCTGGGCGCACCGACCACCCAGGCCGTGACCGACACGGCAGCGTTCCTCAAGGAACAAGGCAAGGTCGACGCCGTATTGCCGGACTACGCACCTTACGTCAGCGCCAAATTCATCACCCACTGATCGGGAGTCCATCGCGATGGCCTTGCTACAACTGGAGCGCATCAGCGCACAGTACCCAGGCGCCACATCACCGGTACTGGCTGACATTTCACTGGACCTGGGGCCCCAGCAGTTGCTGGTCGCTCTCGGCCCGTCCGGCAGTGGCAAGACCTCGCTGTTGAACCTGATAGCCGGTTTCGTCGAACCCAGCGCCGGGCGCATCACCCTGGACGGCGTGCCGGTCAAAGGCCCCAGCGCCGAACGTGGCGTGGTATTCCAGGATGACGCCCTGCTGCCCTGGCAGGACGTGCTGGCCAATGTCGGCTTCGGTCTCGAACTGGCCGGTGTGCCCAAGGCGCAACGTGAAGTGCGCGCCCGGGAAATGCTGGCCCTGGTGGACCTGGCGGGTTTCGACAAGCGTCGTATCTGGCAACTCTCCGGCGGCCAGAAACAACGCGTGGGCCTGGCCCGTGCCCTGGCGGCCGACCCTCGTGTGTTGCTGATGGACGAACCCTTCGGCGCCCTCGATGCCTTCACCCGCGAACAGATGCAGGAACTGCTGCTGCAGGTCTGGCGGCGCACGGCCAAGCCGGTGTTCCTGATTACCCACGACATCGAAGAGGCGGTGTTCCTCGCCACTGATTTGATCCTGCTGGCCCCCAACCCTGGCCAGATCGTCGAACGCCTGCACCTGGACTTTGGCCAGCGTTACGCCGCCGGCGAATCGGCGCGAGCCATCAAGTCCGACCCACGCTTTATCGAAACCCGTGAGCACGTGCTGGGCAAAGTGTTCTCGCAACGGCAGGTGCGCGCATGAGCAGTTACGAACTTTCCTCCACCACCACCGCCAAGCGTCCGGCGCATGCGGTTATCGCGGTGCGTCGCAGCCTGAGCACGCGCTGGATCAGTGTGCTGACCGTGGTAGCGCTGCTGACGCTCTGGTGGGCCGTCACCGCCACTGGCCTGATTGAACCGCTGTTCCTGCCGCCACCGTCTGCGGTGCTGCAAAAAGGCTGGCTGCTGGCGACCACGGGCTACATGGACTCCACCTTGTGGCAGCACTTGGCCTCGAGCTTGAGCCGTATCGGCCTGGGCCTGGGCTTTGCGGTGCTGACCGCCGTGCCGGTGGGCATCGCCATCGGTGCCAACCGTATCGCTCGCGGCATTCTCGACCCGCTGATCGAGTTCTACCGGCCTATCCCGCCATTGGCCTACCTGCCGTTGATCGTGATCTGGTGCGGCATCGGCGAGTTGTCCAAGGTACTGCTGATTTACCTGGCGATCTTTGCGCCGATCGCCATCGCCACGGCGACCGGCGTACGCACCGTCGACCCCGCCAAACTACGCGCCGCGCAATCGCTGGGCGCTACCCGTGCCCAGTTGATTCGCCACGTGATCCTGCCGAGCGCACTACCCGACATCCTCACCGGTGTGCGCATCGGCCTGGGCGTGGGCTGGTCGACCCTGGTCGCCGCCGAACTGATCGCCGCCACCAGCGGCCTGGGTTTCATGGTGCAGTCGGCGGCGCAGTTCCTGGTCACCGATGTGGTGGTGCTGGGGATTCTGGTGATTGCCCTGATCGCCTTCGCCATGGAAATGGGCCTGCGTGCCCTGCAGCGTAAATTAGTGCCTTGGCATGGCCAGGCACACTGAGTGATGAGAACTGAATTGAGCAGCCTGACCGTTACCCCACTAAGCACTGCCCTGGGCGCACAGATCAGCGGCGTGGATATTACCCAGCCGCTGAGCACCGAACACCGCGATGCCATCGAGCAGGCGTTACTCAGCCACTCGGTGCTGTTCTTCCGTGGCCAGCCGATCACCCCACAGCAACAAGCACGCTTCGCGGCGAACTTTGGCGACCTGCACATTCACCCGATCTACCCCAATGTGCCGGAACAGCCCGAAGTGCTGATCCTCGATACCGCCGTCACCGATGTGCGCGACAACGCCGTCTGGCATACCGACGTGACATTCCTGCCCACCCCGGCACTCGGTGCGGTACTCAGCGCCAAGCAGTTGCCGGCGTTTGGCGGCGATACGTTGTGGGCCAGTGGCATTGCCGCCTATGAGGCGCTCTCCGAACCGCTGAAGCGATTACTCAACGGCCTGACCGCCACCCACGACTTCACCAAGTCTTTCCCGCTGGAGCGCTTTGGCAACAGCGCCGAAGACCTGCTGCGCTGGGAAGAAACCCGCAAGAAAAACCCGCCACTGTCGCACCCGGTCGTGCGTACGCACCCGGTGAGCGGGCGCAAATCACTGTTTGTCAGCGAAGGGTTCACCACCCGAATCAATGAACTGGAACCGGCGGAAAGCGAGGCGATTCTCAAGCTGCTGTTTGCCCACGCCACACGCCCGGAATTCACCATCCGCTGGCGCTGGCAGGAGAATGACGTGGCGTTCTGGGACAACCGTGTGACGCAGCATTACGCGGTGGACGATTACCGGCCGCAGCGGCGGGTGATGCACCGGGCGACAATCCTGGGCGACGTTCCTTTCTAAAGCCCGACAAAGAACATATGTGGGAGGGGGCTTGCTCCCGATAGCGGTGAATCAGTCAACTTATGCATTGGCTGACTCACCGCCATCGGGAGCAAGCCCCACATTGACCCTGTGCTGCCAGGTTATTCAGCAGTGGATGGTTTTTCCCACAGGTTGATCCCGCCTTCCTGCGCAAACCGATCGATCTCCGCCAGCTCCTGCGCGCTGAAGCTCAAGTTCTTCAACGCCCCGACGTTTTCGATGATCTGCTCCGGCCGGCTGGCGCCGATCAGCGCACTGGTCACTCGAGGGTCGCGCAAGGTCCAGGCCAGCGCCAATTGCGCCAGGCTCTGGCCGCGGCGCTGAGCGATTTCGTTCAGTGCACGCACATGGGCGATGTTGGTTTCCGACAAGTGTTTGGCTTGCAACGAACCACCACCCGGACGGTTGACCCGCGCGTCCGCCGGCACGCCGTTGAGGTACTTGTCGGTGAGCAGCCCTTGGGCCAGCGGCGTGAAGGCAATCACACCGGCGCCAAGCTCTTCGGTGGTCTCCAACAGGTCTTTTTCCACCCAGCGGTTGAGCAGGTTGTACGCCGGCTGGTGAATCAGCAACGGCACTTTCCACTCTTTGAGCAGGGCAGCCATTTCGCGGGTTTTCACGCCGGAATACGACGAGATGCCGATGTACAACGCCTTGCCCTGTTGCACGGCAGTAGCGAGGGCGCCGGCGGTTTCTTCAAGTGGGGTGTCGGCATCAAAACGGTGGGAATAGAAGATATCCACGTAGTCGACGCCCAGGCGTTGCAGGCTCTGGTCCAGGCTCGCCAGGACGTATTTGCGCGAACCGCCACCCTGGCCGTAAGGGCCGGGCCACATGTCCCAGCCGGCCTTGCTGGAGATGATCAGCTCGTCGCGGTAGTGCTTGAAATCTTCACGCAGCAGACGGCCGAAATTGATCTCGGCGCTGCCATAGGGCGGGCCATAGTTGTTGGCCAGGTCGAAGTGGTTGATGCCCAGGTCGAACGCGGTGCGCAGCAGGGCGCGCTGGGTGTCGATCGGGGTGCTGTCGCCAAAGTTGTGCCACAGGCCCAGGGACAGTGCCGGTAGCACCAGTCCACTGCGGCCTACGCGGCGGTACGGGATAGATTCATAGCGGTTTTCGGCAGCAATGTAAGTCATCGAATCCTCTCTTGGACGTAGGCAAATAAGGCCCGGAAATAAGCTTATTCCCAGGCCTTTTAACCAGCTGAATCGCTTAAGTCTGCCTGTCCGTTTTACAGCAATTTCCTACCAGAGGGGAACGACATAGCTGACATAGAAACGGTTTTCATCTTGCACGGTCGCACCGCTGATGTCCGGGCTGGCGTGGGCGTTTTTCCAGGTCACGCCGAGGCCCTTCAGGGTACCGGTGGGGACTTGATAAGCCACGGCGACGTTACGTTCCCATTCGCTGGTCGTGCCTTGCGCCGTGCGGATGTCATCACCGTGGGCGTAGGCGGCGGAGAACGTCAGGCCGGTGAGACCGAGTTTGCCGAAGTCATATTTGTACTGCGCAAGCCAAGTGCGCTCGCCGGCGTGCTGGAATTTGTTCAACTGCATGTTGGTGAGTGCCGGGGTGTCGGCGCCTGAGCCTGGGCCCTGGCGGTTGTCACCGCTGTTCAGGCCGGAATCCAGGTAGGGAAAGTCGCTGTCACCACTGTTCTTCTGAATACCCAAGCCGACGGTATGCCCGTCAAGGCTGTAGCTCTCAAGCAAGCTGGCGGTGGTCTGGTTGATGCGCCCCTTGTTCACGCCATCGCCATAGAGACCGCTCGCGGCGTAGTCCTTGTCGCCATCGGCATTGCCGCCCACACCCAAGCTGCGGAACACGCGCACATCGGTATCGATGGCGCCCACCGACAACGCGTCATGGCGCTTGGCACCGAGGAAGAACTGCTGATAGTAGTCCTCAAGGTTGGAGTACCACAGGCTGACCGTGGTGTTCTGGATACCGGTGTAGTCCGCACCGCCAAACAGGAAGCGATCGCTCTCTTTGGTACCGCCGGCGGTGATCATGCCCTGGTCGCCGGTTTCATTGCGGATCTTGGTCTTGAAGATATCGCCGCCGGTGAAGGTAAAGTCGCTGAGGTCCTTGGACACCAGTTGCACGCCGGTATTGGTCTGCTGGTACAGGCGCCCGTCGGTGTTGGCCAGTATCGGGTTGTTGCCGTAGAGCGTGCCGACGCGCAGTTCATCCTTGGCGAAACGCATCTTGAACGTCGGGCTCAACACGCCGAACTGGTCGGCGGACTTGCCGTTGTCCAGCGGGAACATACTGCCGGGGTATCGGCCCTGGTGATCCTTGTCGTTGAGGTCACCACCGGAGTCCAGCTTCAAACCGTAGAACGCCTGCAGGTCCAGGCCAAAACCCACCGGGCCTTCGGTGTAGCCGGACTTGAAGTTGAACTCGAACCCCTGGCCCCAATCGCGAATGCTGTGAGCCTTGGCATTGCTGTTCACCACATCACGCCCCTGCTGGTTGAGATAGCGGTTGAGCAGGGTCACATCGGCGTGGCTGTCATCGACAAAATCGGCATGGGCGGACAGCATAAAGCTCGCCACGGCGACACCCACCATGGGGCTTAATAACGTCTTCATCGGTACCTGTCTCCGTCACTGTTCTGAAATGAAAGCGTCAAACGCTTCACACAATTACGCAGTGGCGAGATGACAGTTCGGAGTCAAAATGCAGCTTTGACGGATGAAATTAAGTTTAAGAAAGCCCTCTATTACGCGGCTTAGCAGGCGATTTCGAAGATTTCCGCGAGCCAGTCGACAAACACCCGCACTCTCGGCGACATGTGTCGATTCTGCGGATAAAGCACAGACACCGGCATCAAGGGAGGCGGTGTTTCGCGAAGGATTTCACGCATCACGCCCTGCTCGATCAGGTCGGCCATGCGGTAGTGCGGACACTGGATAATCCCCAATCCGGCCACCGCGCTGGCGGAGTAAATCTCCGCGCCGAACACCGACAGCGCGCCCTCGATACTCACTTCCCGCAGCTCGCCATTGACCATGAACTCGAACGGAAAAAGCTTGGCCGTGGTACGCGAAACGTAGTTCACCGCGCGGTGCCCACTCAACTCGGCCAGGCTCTTGGGTTCGCCGTATTTGCGCAGGTATGCAGGGCTCGCGCAGGTCACTTGGCGCAGGTTGGCCACACGCCGACCAATCAATGCGGAATCGCCCAGGTTGCCCGCACGCAGCACGCAATCCACGCCTTCGGCGATCAGGTCGACAAACCGGTCCGCCTCACTGATGGACAGCTCGATATCCGGGTAACGCGCCATGAATTGCGGCAACGCCGGCACCACAAAATACTTGGCCAACGTGCCGTGCAAGTCCACGCGCAAACGGCCCTTGGGTGCCACGCTGCGAAACGCCAGCTCGGCTTCTTCCAGTTCCGCCAGCAACTGCACACAGCGCTGGTAATACGCCTCGCCATCCAGGGTCGGACGCACGCGGCGAGTGCTGCGCTCCAGCAGCCGCGTACCGAGCCAGGCTTCGAATTGGTTGAGCGTGTGGGTCAGGGTCGCACGGGGCAGGTTCAGATCATCGGCCGCCAGCGTGAAGCTGGATCGCTCGTAGATACGCACGAAGACCTTCATGGCTTTCACTTGATCCACATTGACTCCTGCTACGCACTGATTGTTGGTGTTTATTGAACAGTCAAGGCAACTCTGGCGCATTTATCGGCCTGGGTAAACATGTGAACCTGCGTCCATACCCCGTTCAAGGAACCCAGACCATGACGACTCAAGTTGCAATCATCACCGGCGCTTCCCGTGGCATCGGCGCTACCATCGCCCAACAACTCGCAGCCGACGGTTACGCCGTGGCGATCAACTACGCCAGCAGCGCCACCGAGGCGTCGAAACTGGTGGTGCAACTGCGTCAGGCCGGCCACCAAGCCATAGCGATTCGAGGCGACGTCGCCAAACCCGCCGACATCAAGCGGCTGTTCGATGAAACCGAAGCGCAATTGGGCAAGGTCGATGTGCTGATCAACAACGCCGGCATCCTCAAGACGCTGCCCCTGGCCCAGCACAGCGATGAACTCTACGACCGGAACTTCGATATCCACACCCGTGGCACTTTCAACGCCCTGCGTGAAGCCGCCACGCGCTTGAACGACGGCGGGCGCATCGTCAACTTTTCCAGCAGCACCGTCGGCCTTAATTTGCCCGGCTACGCGGTGTACATCGCCAGCAAGGCAGCGGTGGAGTCCCTGACCCAGGTGTTTGCCAAGGAGATGCGCGGGCGCCGGATTACCGTCAACGCCGTGGCTCCCGGCCCGGTCGCCACCGAGTTGTTCCTGCACGGCAAGAGCGAAGAGCAGATCCAGGGCATGGCCAAGATGCCGCCGCTGGAGCGCCTTGGCCAACCGGAAGATATCGCCCGTGTGGTGGCGTTTCTGGTGAGCCCTGCTGGCGGCTGGATCAATGGGCAAATCCTGCGTGCCAACGGTGGGCTCGTATAAACCACTCAATCATTGAAAACACGGAGGTGCGCCATGCTCCTGTTGATCCCCGCGCTCGCCCCGCTTTACCGCTTCGCCGAGCCCCTGGCCTACGCACTCCTGCGCGCAGGCTTCGGGGTGATCATGGTCACCCACGGCCTGCCCAAATTACTGGGGAATGCCCATGGTTCGATGGCCGACCCGATGGCAGCGTCCATCAACCTGATCCAGAACCGCCTGCACCTGCCGCAGCCAGAGCTGATCGGCCTGTTGGTCGCCGTGCTGGAAGCTGTCGGTGGATTGCTGTTGATCCTCGGCCTGGGCACACGGCTGATCGCAGCCATGCTGACCGTGCAGATGCTGACTATTGCTTACTTGCTGGGGCCGACGTGGCCATGGATCGACCGGGGCATCGAGTACCCGGTGCTGATGGCGCTACTAGCGTTGTACCTGATGTTTCGCGGTGCAGGTCGCTATTCCGTGGACAATGCGCTGGGCAAGGCATTTTGAATGCTGCACTTCCCGGGAGTACCCGCTGCCGACCACCAGCCCCTCGGAGCAGGTGATCGGCAGCAGGTATCGTGGTAGCAGCCCAAGGCCTGAACCTCAGCGCACCAGATGCAGGAACTGCAGGTGTCGCTCGTACTGGTCGAGGATGTCGTTGATGATCTGCTCCTTGGTATAGCCCACCAGGTCGTAGTCCTGGCTGCCTTCGCTCAAGTGCACTTCGGCGCGGTAATAGCGGCGGTTGTTGATCTCTTTCTTGCCCATGCCACCGCGGGCAAACGACGGCGTGAAGTAGCCGCGCATCTGCACCTGGTAAACAAACGGGCGCTCCTCGCCATGACCGATCTCCAGGCTGACACTGTCATTGGCCGGGTCCGGCTGCGTGACCACGTTCAAGCCCTTCTCGACAAATACCGCCGTCACTTCTTCAATGGCCGGGCGCACGGTGGTGTCGAGGAAGCGGTATACCTCATCTCGTGATGGGAAGTGCACCGCCTGGCTCAAGCGCTGGCGCCAACCCCCCCGGCCTTTACGCGCCGCCGACACCGGCGCCAGCGAATGCAACTGGGCGATCTGCTTCTGCGACTCCAGGTAAAAGGCCTTGTGCAGCCCCCACATCATCAGCAGCAGGATCAACGAGAACGGCAACGAGGTCAGCACAACCGCCGATTTGAGCGAGTCGATACTGCCGGCAAACAGCAAGGCACTGGTGACCAGCGCGGTCATCGCGCCCCAGAACACCCGCAGCCATTTCGGCCCGTCTTCATCGGCGCTGCCGCCCTTGGACGACAAGGTCGACAGCACCACGGTGCCGGAGTCGGCCGAGGTCACGAAGAACACGAAGCTGATAAACACCGTGACGGCGATGACGGTTTTGCTCCACGGGTAGGTTTCCAGCAGCAGGTAGAGGCTCATCGAGGGCTCATCAATGGCCGACTGACCGAGCGCCGCCATACCGTGGTTGAGCACTTGATCGATGGCGCTGTTGCCGAAAATCGACATCCACGCCAGGGTGAATCCCAACGGGATCAGCAGCACACCGAACACAAATTCACGAATGGTCCGGCCACGGGAAATCCGTGCGATAAACAGGCCCACGAAGGGCGACCATGCAATCCACCAGGCCCAGTAGAACACCGTCCAACCGCCCAGCCAGTCGCTGGGCTTGTCGTAGGCATACACGTCGAAACTCTTGGTCGGCAACGCGCCGAGGTAGTCACCGACGTTCTGGATCAGCGTATTGAGCAGGTGCTGGGTAGGCCCGGCGAACAGTACAAACAGCAGCAGCGCACAGGCCAGCAGCATGTTGATGTCGGACATCACGCGCACGCCCTTGTCCACACCGGCCACGGCCACGATGATCGCCGCGCCCATCATCAGCGTGATCAGGCCGACCTGAATCCACTGGGTGTGAGCGATGCCGAACAGGTAGTCCAGGCCCGAGTTGAGGTGCAGCACTCCGAAGCCCATGTCGGCCCCCAGGCCGAACACCGTTGCGATGATGCCGAAGCCATCCACCGAGTAGCCGATGGGGCCGTTGATGCGCTTGCCGATCAGCGGATACAGCGCCGAACGCAACGCCAGCGGCAGGTTATGCCGGTAGGCGAAATACGCCAGGGCCATGCCGACAAAGGCGAACACGCCCCAGCCATGCAGGCCCCAGTGCAGAAACAGGATCTGCATGGCCTGGCGCGCGGCATCGGCGTTCATCGGCGCGCCTTGCGGCGGTTGCACCAGGTGCGTCAAGGGTTCCGACACGCAGAAGAAGAACAACGTGATGCTGATCCCGGCGGCGAACAGCATGCCGGCCCAGGACAGGTAGCTGAACTCGGGCTCGTCGTGGTCGGCACCGAGTTTTATCTTGCCGTAGCCCGATAGCGCGGTGACCACCACGAAGACCAGATAAAGCGTCATCGCCAGCATGTAGTACCAGCCGACCGTGTTGGCCGCCCAGTTTTGCGCCGCCAGCAGCCAGGCACCGGCCTGTTGCGGGATAGCGATGACAGTGACACCAAACAGCAGAATGGCGGTTGCGGCAAAGTAGAAAACGGGCGCATTCATGCGCACCAGGCCACTGGATGGGGTGGACGATGCACTCATGAACGATGCACCCCGACGACACGGGTTGTGGCTGGAAATAACGGACTCAGCAAAGGTAAGCCTCCTGTTGTGAGCGGGCAGCGAACCACCGGTTTTAACTTGAACGAGCGTTCAAGTTAAACATGAATCGGCGGTCCGGGACTAATCGCAGGGCTGAGTGGTAGGTAATTCCTACACTATCTCAGGGATCGGTATGACGCTCAGGCGAGACAATTCGTTCAGCGACTGCAGAGTGAATTGGAATGTTATTCCCCATGTGGGAGGGGGCTTGCTCCCGATAGCGCTGGGTCAGCCAACACATGCACTGACTACAGACCGCTATCGGGAGCAAGTCGAATCGTCGCACCGCCCCTCCCACATTCAGTCCAAGTGCGGCTTATTTCTGCGAGCCGTCATCATGTTGCAGATTGGCCTGGGTGATGTTCGCCCCGGCCGGTACGTTGCGGGTCAGCCACACATTGCCGCCAATGGTCGAGCCCTTGCCGATGGTGATACGCCCCAGGATCGTCGCCCCGGCATAGATCACCACATCGTCCTCGACGATCGGATGACGCGGATGGCCCTTCTGCAATTGCCCATCCTCATCCGCCGGGAAGCGCTTGGCCCCCAGCGTCACCGCCTGGTAGATGCGCACACGCTCGCCAATGATCGCGGTCTCGCCGATCACCACCCCGGTCCCATGGTCGATAAAGAAACTCGGGCCGATCTGCGCGCCAGGGTGGATATCGATGCCGGTGGCCGAGTGGGCAATCTCGGCGCTGATGCGCGCCAGCAAAGGCAGGCCGGCGCGGTACAGATGGTGCGCCAGGCGGTGGTGAATCACCGCCAGGATGCCGGGGTAGCACAGCAGCACTTCGTCCACACTGCGTGCGGCCGGATCGCCGTGGTAAGCGGCCAGCACATCGGTGTCCAACAGGCTGCGCAGGGACGGCAAGGCCAGCGCGAAATCCTGGATCAACCGGATGGCCAGGGCGTCGACCTGGCTGTCATCCTGGCCGCCTTGGCGCGCGGCATAGCGCAGCTCCAGGCGGGCCTGGGCAAGCAAGGCATTGAGCGCGACGTCCAGGGTATGCCCGACGTAAAAGTCTTCACTTTCCTCACGCAAATCCACCGGCCCCAGGCGCATGGGAAACAGCGCACCGCACAACGCTTCGAGGATCTGCGCCACGGCGTCGCGGGAAGGTAATTCGCGGCCGCCATGCTCGCCGCTCAGCCGGCCATTGCGGGTGCGCCACTGGTCCCGGGCGCTGCGCAGCTGGCTGACGATGGTCTGCAATTGCCAATGACTGGAACGCTCACTCACGGTATTCACTCCTGACGTAATGGCGCTCACTTTACGGTATGCACCCTGGCCGCCCTTAAGAACCAATGGTGCGATGCTAAGAACCATCCGGCATAAGCGATTGACGGTTGCCCGTTGAAAAGTGCCTGCCTATAGTCGCCTCATTACTTAGCCACCGTGCGTAGCCATGATCAAACAACAGCTCGACCGCTTTAACCGTCTGGAACTGCTGGGCGGCGCCACTGCCCTGGAAAAACTCGAGCGGCTGTCGGCCTGGCTGGGCAGGGATATCTACGTCAAACGCGACGACACGACGCCCCTGGCCATGGGCGGCAACAAGCTGCGCAAGCTTGAATACCTCGCCGCCGATGCCATCGACCAAGGCGCCGACACCCTGGTGACCGCCGGCGCCATCCAGTCCAACCACGTACGCCAGACCGCCGCTCTCGCCGCCAAACTGGGCCTGGGTTGCGTGGCCTTGCTGGAAAACCCGACCGGCACCGAAGACCCCAACTACCTGGGCAACGGCAACCGGCTATTGCTGGACCTGTTCGACGCCAAAGTCGAATTGGTGGAGAACCTCGACCACGCCGACGAACAGCTCGACGCCCTCGCCGAGCGCCTGCGCAGCAACGGCAAGAAGCCGTACCTGGTGCCCATTGGCGGCTCCAATGCCCTCGGCGCCCTGGGCTATGTACGCGCCGGGCTGGAACTGGCCGCGCAGATTGAAGACAGCGGCCTCCAGTTCGCCGCCGTGGTGCTGGCCTCCGGCAGCGCAGGCACCCACAGCGGCCTGGCCTTGGCGCTGAGTGAAGCCCTGCCGGAGTTGCCGGTAGTTGGCGTCACCGTGTCGCGCACCGACGAAGCCCAGCGCCCCAAAGTCCAGGGCTTGGCCGAACGCACTGCCGAGTTGCTCGGTGTGAGCCTTCCCGAAGCGTTCAAGGTCATTTTGTGGGACGAATACTTCGGCCCCCGTTATGGCGAACCGAACGCCGGCACCCTTTCAGCGGTCAAGCTATTGGCGAGCCAGGAAGGCTTGCTGCTGGACCCGGTCTACACTGGCAAGGCCATGGCAGGTTTGCTGGACGGCATCGGGCGTCAGCGCTTCGAGGACGGGCCGATCATTTTCCTGCATACCGGTGGGGCGCCGGCGTTGTTCGCCTATGACGCGGTGTTCAACTGAATAAACGCGGACCGAATGTGGGCTAAATGTGGGAGGGGGCTTGCTCCCGATAGCAATCTGTCAGACCGATATGTGCTGACTGACACACTGGTATCGGAAGCAAGCCCCCTCCCACATTTTAAAACAGCCTCATATTCAAAAAAAGAATATCAAATTAAATTTATATTATTTTCAAGTCTTAAAAACAGACTTTATAGTCGCGCCGCAGGCGAAGACGCGCACTGCGCTTTAAGGCACGATACGCCTACTGCGTCACCTGCTTCGCTCAACATAAAAACACAGGGGCTCTTCATGACTATTTCCGTATTGCGTCGCACGTTGCTGGTTGGCACTTTGGGTCTGGCGCTGGGCGCCGCTTGGATGGGCCAGGCGGTTGCCGGCGAGCAGTTGAACACCATCAAGAAAGCGGGCGAGATCAAGATCGGCCTGGAAGGCACCTACCCGCCGTTCAGCTTTGTCGATGAAAGCGGCAAGCTCAGCGGCTTCGAAGTCGAGCTGTCCGAAGCGCTGGCCAAGGAGCTGGGCGTCAAGGTCAAGCTGCAAGCCACCCCATGGGACGGCATCCTCGCCGCCCTGGAATCCAAGCGCCTTGACGCTGTGGTCAACCAAGTGACCATCTCCGAAGAGCGCAAGAAGAAGTACGACTTCTCCAAGCCCTACACCGTCTCCGGTATCCAGGCGCTGACCCTGAAGAAAAATGTCGACACCATCAAGAGCGCCGACGACCTGGCCGGCAAGAAAGTCGGTGTGGGCCTGGGCACCAACTACGAGCAATGGCTCAAGGACAACCAACCCAAAGCCATCATCAAGACCTACAACGATGACCCGACCAAGTTCCAGGACCTGCGCATCGGCCGTACCGATGCCATCCTGATCGACCGTCTGGCCGCTTTGGAATACGCCAAGAAAGCCACGGACACCGCCGCTGCCGGCCCTGCTTTCTCCCGTCAGGAAGCCGGTATCGCACTGCGCAAAGGTGAGCCTGAATTGCTCGACGCCGTGAACAAGGCCCTCGACAAGCTGCGCGCTGACGGCACCTTGAAGAAGCTGTCCGAGAAGTACTTCAACGCTGACGTCACCGAATAATGGAAGCAGGTTTCCAACTCGCGCTGGACTCCGCGCCCTTTCTGCTCAAGGGCGCGTACTACACGGTGATTCTCAGCCTCGGCGGGATGTTTTTCGGCTTGCTGCTGGGCTTCGGCCTGGCCTTGATGCGCCTGTCGCGCTTCAAGCTGTTGAGCTGGACCGCCCGGGTGTATGTCTCGTTCTTTCGCGGCACGCCCTTGCTGGTGCAACTGTTCCTGATCTACTACGGCTTGCCGCAAGTGGGCATCGAGCTGGACCCGATCCCGGCGGCGCTGATCGGCTTTTCGCTGAACATGGCCGCGTATGCCTGTGAAATCCTGCGTGCCGCCATCGCCTCCATCGAGCGCGGCCAATGGGAAGCGGCCGCCAGTATCGGCATGACCCGTGCACAGACCCTGCGCCGGGCCATCCTGCCGCAGGCCATGCGCACGGCGCTACCGCCGTTGGGCAACAGCTTTATTTCGCTGGTCAAGGACACGGCGCTGGCCGCCACCATCCAGGTGCCCGAGCTGTTTCGCCAGGCACAACTGGTGTCGGCGCGCACCTTCGAAATTTTCACCATGTACCTGTCCGCTGCCCTGATCTACTGGATACTGGCAAGCATCCTGGCGCATTTTCAAAATCGCCTGGAAGACCGGGTCAACCGGCATGACCTGGAGTCTTGAAGCATGATCGTGGTTGAAAAACTGACCAAACAATTCAACGCTCAGGTGGTGCTCAACGGCATCGACCTTGAGGTCAAGGAAGGCGAAGTCGTCGCCATCATCGGCCCTAGCGGTTCCGGCAAGACCACCTTCCTGCGCTGCCTGAACTTCCTCGAAGAACCCACCAGCGGCCGCATCAAGGTGGGTGATATCGAGATCGACGGCAGCAAGCCGCCCAACCAGCAACAGGGCCTGGTGCGACGTTTGCGCCAGCACGTGGGTTTTGTGTTCCAGAACTTCAACCTGTTCCCCCACCGCACGGCACTGGAAAACGTCATCGAAGGACCGATTGTGGTCAAGAAGATGCCACGCGAAGCGGCGATCAAGTTGGGTCGCAAGCTATTGGCCAGGGTTGGCCTGGCGGGCAAGGAAGCGTCGTACCCCAGGCGTTTGTCCGGTGGCCAGCAGCAGCGCGTGGCGATTGCCCGTGCGCTGGCCATGGAGCCGGAGGTGATCCTGTTCGATGAACCCACCTCGGCCCTCGACCCGGAACTGGTGGGCGAAGTACTGGCGACTATCCGCAGCCTCGCCGAAGAAAACCGCACCATGGTGATCGTCACCCACGAAATGAGTTTTGCCCGGGACGTGGCCAATCGAGTGATCTTCTTCGACAAGGGCGTGATCGTGGAACAAGGTGAAGCCAAAGCGCTGTTTGCCAACCCCAAGGAAGAACGGACCAAACAGTTCCTGAGCAAGTTTCTCGCCCACTGACCCTGCAACACCTGTAGTGAGGGGGCTTGCCCCCCGCTGGAGTGCGCAGCGCTCCCAAAAATTTGGGGCCGCTACGCAGCCCAGCGCGGGGCAAGCCCGCTCACTACAGGTCAGCGGAGCCTACAAAGGCGGCTCGCATACAACGGCAAAACACCCCGCCGTCCGCCTCTTAAAATCCCTCCCCCGGTCAGCCCTTTCTGAATCTGCTCCAACCCGCCGTTTAGCCCTGTGCCGCCATTGACGCCTCCTGGCCAACCCTCTTATCTAGCGCCCAGAGGATTGGATCCTATCCCGGCTATTCACTGAATCGTTCCTTTCGGCACCCTGCGCGCAACCGCGTCATCGGTGCTGGAACGATTGCTGCTGGCTGCATCAAGGAGATTACTTATGACGCGCACTGCAACCCCGGCCATGCTCACCGCTCCGACCCTGCCCCAGGCGCAACGGCATGGCATCAATGCCCTCGCCGCCGCCCAATTGCAGGTGGACATCGCGCCCTACCCCGGGATGGAGGAAGGCGACCTGATCGAATTGTTCTGGAACAACTGCTTTACCGCCTCACGGCGCATCACCGCCTGCAAGGTGGGTACGCCGACACACCTGCGTGTTCCGGAAAGCTTTGTGCTGGATGGCCAGGCCCAGGTTCATTACCAAGTCATGCAAGTCGGCTACGGCCCGGCACGCTCTGCGATCACCCATGTACGGGTCAAGACCAACTACCCGGGCGGCCTGCCTTCGGCGCTGTTCAGCGACGAGAACCAAAACCTCGCCCCCGTCGGGCTGCCCGATACCATCCGCCGCTACGGCGTCAACCCAAACCAGGTCCGGCGTGGCATCCCGCTGACCATCGAGCCTTACCTGAACATGGCCTGCGGCGACGCCATTACCCTGCGCTGGGGCGACGTACGGATGGACCTGCCGAAAATCCAGGCCAAAGGCATCGGCCTGGCGGTGCAAGTCTGGGTGCCTTCAACCGTGATTGTCGAAGCGGGCGATGACAGCCGACTGGAGGTGACCTACTGCATTCTCGACCGCGTCGGCAATAATTCACGCTGGGCCCCGAGCCGCACCTTGAACATTGCCGCCTGTGCCGCACCGGCGCCGGCCCGCCCGGCCAGGGCTGCGACGATCTATCAACCGCGTCACCCCGGCTCACCCTGCGAGCCTGGGTGACAGCCCTTCTATGCATATTCCTAAAAGTTAGTTTATTTAAAAAATAAAGGCGCTTAGGGTATATGCACCGGACCACCGGACATCTCTGATTTTTCTGTTTTTATTTCATTGAATGCGAGGTCGGTATGGTCAGAATTACCCCGGTGCATAACGCCAGGGCATTACGTGCAGCCAAGGAGCGGCGCTGATGTCTAATTTGGCTCTAACACCCCTCCAGAGTGATCTGGACGTAGCCCCACTGTTGTTGCCGGCCACCGTGCTGCGCAGCGACGCCCAGGCGCTGGAGGCAGCCCACGAGTTGGCCGAGGCCGCACGCCTGCAGGCCGCCAAGCGCGACCGGCAGCGCCAGTTGCCATGGGCGCAGATCGAACAGTTCACCCGCAGTGGGCTGGGCAGTATTTCCATTCCCCGTGAATACGGCGGCCCGCAGGTGTCATTCGTGACCCTGGCCGAGGTGTTCGCGATCATCAGCGCGGCGGACCCGGCCCTCGGGCAGATCCCGCAAAACCACTTCGGCATCCTGTATCTGTTGCAGGGCACCGCCACCGAGCGCCAGAAGAAGCAGCTGTTCCAAAGCGTGCTCGACGGCTGGCGCATCGGTAATGGCGGCCCGGAACGTGGCACCCGAAACACCCTGGAACTCAAGGCGCGCATCACCGCCGAGGGCGAGGGTTACGTCATCAGCGGCCAAAAGTTCTATTCCACCGGCGCATTGTTTGCCCATTGGGTCGCGATCAAAGCCCTGAACGAAGACGGCAAACAGGTCATGGCATTCGTGCGCCGTGGCACCGAAGGGCTGCGTATCGTTGATGATTGGTCGGGCTTCGGCCAACGCACCACCGCCAGCGGCACGGTGCTGCTGGACCGAGTGCCGGTGGACGCAGAGCTGGTGGTCGACAACTGGCGCATCGGCGAGAAGCCGAATATCCAGGGCGCTGTTTCACAGTTGATCCAGGCCGCCATCGACGCCGGCATTGCCCGGGGTGCACTCGACGACACCCTGGCTTTCGTGCGCGAACGCTCACGCCCGTGGATCGATGCCAAGGTCGAGCGCGCCAGCGATGACCTGTACGTGATCGCCGATATCGGCAAGCTGAAAATCGAACTGCACGCCGCCGAAGCGCTGCTGCGCAAGGCCGGCAAGGTGCTGGATGAAGTGAGTGCCGCGCCGATCACCGCGCAATCGGCTGCCCGGGCTTCGATTGCCGTGGCCGAGGCGAAAGTGCTGACCACCGAAGTGTCGCTGCTGGTCAGCGAAAAACTCTTCGAACTGGCCGGCAGCCGCGCCACCCTCGCCGAATTCAACCTCGATCGCCACTGGCGCAATGCCCGGGTGCACACCCTGCATGACCCGGTGCGCTGGAAATATCACGCGATCGGCGCCTATCGATTGAACGGCACCTTGCCTGCTCGTCACTCCTGGATTTGACCGACCAGAACACTTTTTCCACGAGCTTCTGGAGAACACACATGACTGTCTCTACAAACGTCGCGGTTATCACCAGCGATGAACAAGCCCTTATTGTCGCCAGCGACCTGGCCGAAGACTTTCGCCGCGACAGCGCCCAGCGCGACCGTGAACGCCGCCTGCCCTTGCCCGAACTGGACGTGTTTTCCCGCTCCGGCCTGTGGGGCATCAGCGTACCCAAGGCCTATGGCGGCGCGGGTGTGTCCAACGTCACCCTGGCCAAGGTCATCGCGCTGATAGCCCAGGCGGACGCGTCATTGGGCCAGATTCCGCAGAACCATTTCTATGCGCTGGAAGTGCTGCGTGTGAACGGCAGCCCGACCCAGCAAAAACGCCTGTACGCCGAGGTGCTGGCCGGCCGGCGGTTTGGCAACGCCTTGGCGGAATTGGGCACCAAGACCGCGCATGACCGCGTGACGAGCCTCACCCGCGATGGTGAAGGTTTTCGCATCAACGGACGCAAGTTCTACTCGACCGGCGCGATCTACGCCCAGCGCATTCCCACCTCGGTCGTGGATGAACACGGCGTACAGCAACTGGCGTTTGTCCCACGCGACAGCGAAGGCCTGAGCGTGATTGATGACTGGAGCGGCTTCGGCCAGCGCACCACCGGCAGCGGTTCGGTGGTATTCGATAACGTGTGGGTCGCGGCGCAAGATGTGGTCGCGTTCCAGAGCGCCTTCGAACGCCCGACCACCGTCGGCCCGCTCGCGCAGATCCTGCATGCGGCCATCGACACCGGCATCGCCCGCGCCGCCTTCGAAGATGCGTTGCACTTCGTGCGCACCAAGACCCGGCCGTGGATCGATTCCGGCAACGACAAGGCCAGCGAAGACCCGCTGACCCTGAAAAGCTTCGGCCACCTGAGCACCCGCCTGCACGCCGCCGAGGCCCTGCTGGAGCGCTCGGGCGAATTTCTCGACCGCGCCCAGGCCGACAGCAATGCCCAGAGCGTTGCCGCCGCCTCCATCGCCGTCGCCGAAGTGCGGGCCTTGAGCACCGAGATTTCCCTGGCCGCCGGCAGCACCCTGTTCGAACTGGCCGGCAGCCAGGCCACACTGGCCGAGCATGGCCTCGACCGGCACTGGCGCAACGCCCGGGTGCACACCCTGCACGACCCGGTGCGCTGGAAGTATCACGCGGTGGGCAATTACTACCTCAATGATCAAAACCCGCCATTGCGGGGGACGATCTGATGCCCGCGCCTGAAACAGTGAAAAAGAAAATCCTGCTCAATGCCTTCAACATGAACTGCATCGGGCATATCAACCACGGCCTGTGGACGCATCCACGGGACACCTCGACGCAGTACAAAACCCTCGAGTACTGGACCGAACTGGCCAAGACCCTGGAGCGCGGTCTGTTCGACGGTTTGTTCATCGCCGACATCGTCGGCGTGTACGACGTCTACCAGAACTCCATCGATGTGCCGCTCAAAGAGTCGATTCAGCTACCGGTCAACGACCCTCTGTTGCTGGTGTCGGCCATGGCCGCCGTGACGCACCATCTCGGCTTCGGCCTGACGGCCAACCTGACCTACGAGCCGCCGTACCTGTTCGCCCGACGCATGTCCACCCTCGACCACCTGAGCCGCGGCCGGGTGGGCTGGAACATCGTCACCGGCTACCTCGACAGCGCCGCCAAGGCCATGGGCCTCACCGAGCAGGCCGAGCATGACCGGCGCTACGACCAGGCCGACGAATACCTGGAGGTGCTCTACAAGCTCTGGGAAGGCAGTTGGGAGGATGACGCCGTGCTTAACAATCCGCAGGCGCGGGTGTATGCGCAGCCGGGCAAGGTGCACAAGGTCGAGCACCACGGCGAGTTTTATCAGGTAGAGGGTTATCACTTGTGCGAACCCTCGCCGCAGCGCACGCCGGTGCTGTTTCAGGCCGGCAGCTCCGAGCGTGGTTTGCTGTTCGCCGGGCGGCACGCCGAGTGTGTGTTCATCAGCGGGCAGAACAAGCCGGCGACCAAGGCCCAGGTGGACAAGGTGCGCGCCAGCGCGGTCGAGGCCGGGCGCAACCCGGATGACATCAAGGTTTTCATGGGCCTGAACGTGATCGTTGGCGCCACCGAAGCGCAGGCCTGGGCCAAGCACGCCGAATACCTGAGCTACGCCAGCGCGGAAGCCGGCGTGGCGCATTTCTCGGCGTCCACCGCGATTGATTTTGCCCAATACGAACTGGACGAACCGATCCAGTACGTGAAGAGCAATGCCATCCAGTCGGCGACCAAGAACCTGCAGAACAACGATTGGACCCGGCGCAGATTGCTCGAGCAACACGCCCTGGGTGGCCGCTACATCACCCTGGTCGGCTCGCCGGAACAGGTCGCCGATGAACTGGAGTCCTGGATCAGCGAGACCGGGCTGGATGGCTTCAACCTGACGCGCATTGTGACGCCGGAAAGCTATGTGGATTTCATTGATCTGGTGGTGCCGGAGTTACAAAGGCGTGGGTCGTACAAAACCGCGTACGAGGCTGGAACGCTAAGAGAAAAGGTCTTCCACGCCACGCCACGCTTACCCGAACAACACACAGGATCCACCTACCGACGTTGATCAGAAATGTGGGTGGGGGCTTGCCCCCGATAGCGGTGTGTCAGCCACCAGATTTATCAACCGAGCGACCGCAATCGGGAGCAAGCCCCCTCCCACACTGAGTCTCCATGGTTTGCACCCATACCTTATGACTGGAAACATCTTATGAAAAAAACACTGCTCACCCACCCAGTCAAAGCACTGGCCCTGGCCTTCGGCCTGTTCAGCGCGACGGTGTTCGCCGCCGATGCACCGCTGAAAATCGGCACCACCGCCGCCTTCGCGATTCCCCTCGAGGCCGCCGTGGCCGAAGCCGGCAAGCAGGGGCTGAAAGTCGAACTGGTCGAGTTCACCGATTGGATCGCGCCCAACGTCAGCCTGGCTGCCGGTGATATCGACGTGAATTACTTCCAGCACATCCCGTTCCTGGAAAATGCCAAGGCCGCCGCCGGTTTTGACCTGGTGCCCTATGCGCCGGGCATCATCAACAACGTCGGCCTGTACTCGAAAAAGTACAAACGCTTCGATGACCTGCCCCAGGGCGCCAGCGTGGCCATCGCCAACGACCCGATCAACAGCGGACGGGGCCTGCAGTTGCTGGCCAAGGCCGGGTTGATCACCCTCAAGCCGGGCGTGGGCTACAAGGCCACCGAAGAAGACATCATCGCCAACCCGAAAAAGATCAAGATCCTGCAAGTGGAAGCCGTGCAACTGGTGCGCGCCTATGACGACGCCGATCTGGTGCAGGGCTACCCGGCGTATATCCGCCTGTCCAAGACCTTCGATGCCGAATCGGCCTTGCTGTTCGACGGCCTCGACCACCCGGAATACGTGATCCAGTTTGTGATCCAGCCGAAAAGCAAAACCGATCCACGGGTGATCAAATTCGTCGATATCTACCAACATTCGCCGGTCGTGCGCGCCGCCCTGGATAAATCCCTCGGCAAGCTCTACCAAGTCGGCTGGGAAGGCTGAAGATGACCGCCGCCAACCGCCAGCTGCGCGACCTGGGCACACCGCCCAGGGATGCCAGCCAGACCGTACTGCACCCCGACCTGAACCGCGCCCATGTGCGTTTTATCAACCTGGGCAAAACCTATGACGGCAGCGTGCATGCCCTGCAAGGTATCGACCTGGCCATCCAGCGCGGCGAAGTGTTCGGCATCATCGGCCGCAGCGGCGCCGGTAAATCTTCGTTGATCCGCACCATCAACCGCCTGGAGCAACCCAGCAGCGGGCGCGTGCTGATCGATCAGGTGGACATCGGCGGGTACGACGAGGACCAACTGGTGGCGCTGCGGCGGCGCATCGGCATGATCTTCCAGCACTTCAATTTGATGTCGGCCAAGACCGTCTGGCAGAACGTCGAGTTGCCGCTCAAGGTGGCCGGCATTCCCAAGCCGCAGCGTGAGCAAAAGGTCCGCGAGCTGCTGGAACTGGTGGGCCTCAAGGACAAACACCACAGCTACCCGGCGCAACTGTCCGGTGGGCAAAAACAGCGCGTGGGCATCGCCCGCTCCTTGGTGCACGACCCCGAGATTCTGCTGTGCGACGAAGCCACCTCGGCCCTCGACCCGGAGACCACCCAATCGATTCTCGGTCTGCTGCGCGAGATCAACCAGCGCCTGGGCCTGACCATTGTGTTGATCACCCATGAGATGGCGGTGATCCGCGAGATCTGCGACCGCGTGGTCGTGCTGGAACACGGGCGCATCGTCGAACAAGGCCCGGTGTGGCAAGTGTTCGGCAACCCGCAGCACGAGGTCAGCAAAACCCTGTTGGCGCCGCTGCAACACGGGCTGCCGCAAGAACTGCAGGATCGTTTGCAAGCCACCCAGGCCTCGGCTGACGCTGCACTGGTGTTGCGCTTGCAGTTCACCGGCAGCGCCCACGATGAACCCGACCTGGCCGCGCTGTTTGGCGCTCTCGGCGGGCGTGTGCGCTTGCTGCAAGGCGGCGTGGAACGTATTCAAGGACATGCCCTGGGGCAACTGCTGCTGGCGGTGAGTGGCTCGCCCCACAACGCTGCGGAGCTGCGCCAGCGTGCCGGGAATTGGGCGCAACAGGTGGAGGTGCTGGGTTATGTGGTTTGATCGTTTGTTGCAGGGCGCCATCGACACCTTGTTGATGGTGGGAGTGTCATCGTTGATCGCATTGCTGGTGGGGATTCCGCTGGCGGTATTCCTGGTCACCAGCGACAAGGGCGGAATCTACCAGGCACCGGCGTTGAACCGCGTGCTGGGCGCGTTCGTCAATCTGTTCCGCTCTATTCCATTTCTGATTCTGATGGTGGCGTTGATCCCGTTCACCCGGCTGATTGTCGGCACCACCTATGGCGTGTGGGCGGCCGTGGTGCCACTGACCATCGCCGCCACGCCGTTCTTTGCGCGCATCGCCGAGGTGAGCCTGCGCGAGGTCGACCACGGCTTGATCGAAGCCGCCCAGGCCATGGGCTGCCGGCGCTGGCACATCATCTGGCACGTGCTGTTGCCCGAGGCACTGCCGGGGATTGTCGGCGGGTTCACCATCACCCTGGTGACCATGATCAACTCGTCCGCCATGGCCGGGGCAATTGGCGCAGGCGGCTTGGGGGATATTGCGTACCGCTATGGCTATCAGCGCTTTGACACGCAGATCATGCTGACGGTGATCGTGTTGCTGGTAGTGCTGGTGGCAGTGATTCAATTGGGTGGAGATCGACTGGCGCGGGTACTCAACAAACGGTGAGGTATAGTCGGCATATCCCAGCATTCGGTATGCCTGTCATGATCCTCAAGCCCGACGACCTCGACCAGATCACCTCCACCACACTCGGCCACTACAACAAGGTGGCCGAAGACTTCCGTGAAGGCACCCGCGATCACGATGTCAGCCAGAACATCGATGCCTTGCTACGGCATATCCAGGGCACGGCGCCGTTTACCGTACTGGATTTCGGCTGCGGGCCGGGGCGGGATCTGCAGACCTTCACGCGCTTGGGCCATATCGCCGTAGGGCTCGATGGCTCCGAGCGGTTTGCGCAGATGGCGCGGCAAGACAGCGGCTGTGAGGTATTGCAGCAGGACTTCCTCAAGCTGGATCTGCCCGCCGAACGCTTCGATGGGATCTTTGCCAATGCCGTGCTGTTCCATATTCCCAAGCAGGAACTGCCCCGTGTGCTCAAGCAGCTGCATGCCGCGCTGAAGCCGGCGGGCGTGCTGTTCAGCTCCAACCCTCGGGGTGAAAACCAGGAGGGCTGGAATGGGCCACGGTATGGGTCTTATCACGACCTGGAGGCATGGCAGGCATTGCTGGCGGCGGCGGGTTTTGTGGAGCTGGAGCATTACTACCGGCCGACGGGGTTGCCTCGGGAGCAGCAGCCTTGGTTGGCGAGTGTGTGGCGCAAGCGATAGATTTTTGTTGCCGGATCTGACGCTATCGGGAGCAAGCCCCCTCCCACATTTAGATTTGTGAACACAGCCAAGTGTGGGAGGGGGCTTGCTCCCGATGGCCTCACAGGCGGCCCTGATCCACCTGATACACCACCGGTTTTTCGCCCGCCACCAGCGCCGTCACACTGCGCCCCGCATACCCGTCCTTTTCCTCGGCGGCAAAGTTGGCCACCAACCGTGTCCCATCCGCAAAGGTGGTCTGCTGCACCTGCCGGTCCGCCGTCAGCCAGCGGAAATCCGTCAGGGCCTGAGTCGCCAGGCGCTGATGCAATGGCCGAAAAAACCGATCCTGACGCACCATCACCGGCAACCGCTGTTTAACCGTCGAGGCGCTCAGGTGATACAGCGGCGGCACGTTGTAGAGCAGTTGGGTGAGCGCGTTCTCAGCCCTGACATTGCTCAGCTTCAGGCTGTCGAACAGCCAGTGATGGGTGGTGATCACCGAGCCGTGGAATACCGCCTGATACAACGGCAGGCGCATGCTCGGCGCGAAATATACGGTGCGCAACGGCTCGTTGAGCGGCACTGGTTTAAAGAACACCGTCGGTTCTTCCGGTGGATACCAGTTGCCCACGTAATAGGGCGACTGTTTGTCCTGGGTCATCTGGCGGTCCCCCCAACCGATCACCGGCGTCTGCATGCCATGGGCGAACAGGATGCCCTGTGCGGTAATGGCATTGCCGTCTTCGGAGCCGGCAGGCAGTTTGAGCACCGTGTTGAGCCAGCGTGAGGCGTCGATATTGCCTTCGGCATTTTGCGCCTGGGTCATCGTGGCGCCATCGCGGTAGCTGTCGAAGACCATGCTGGTGGCATAGGCGTCGAGGAACCAGGCATTGAACCCGGCCTTGGCCTGGATGGCCTTCATGCGGGCTTCCAGCAAAGGCCGTACGCAGCGCGGGTCGGTGTAATGGCCGGATTGCTGAAAGCCGGTTTTCAGTTTGCCGCTTTTCAACACAATCGCGCAGTCGCGGTAGGCCTTGCTGCCCAAATGGGCGGTGGTCCAGTCCGGGTTTTCCGTGGCTGACAAGGCGGTTTCATAGGAGTCGTACGGCGCCATCAGGTAACCGGCGTCGACGCCGGCACGCATCGTTTCAGGATGCCAGAGCCCGCCTTCCCAGCCTTCGCCGAGGGTCAGCAACACGCGTTGCAGCCCGGCGTCGCGCAGCGCACGGACGGTCTGGTTGCCCCAGGTTTCAGGGTGGTCGCGCAAGGCGCCGGCAAACGCCACGGCCAGCTCGTTGCGCAGCTCGCCATAGCGGGCGGCGAGTCGGGTCATATCGGGTGCATCCACCTGCCAGCTCTGCCGGGCTTTTCTGTTGATTGCCGCATTGAGGCCGCGCAACAGCACGGTTTGCTCATAGCGATTCAATGCCGTGGTTCGCGCCAGCACCTGGGTGGATTCCTTGTCCAACAGACCCTTGAGCTCATGAGCGCGCAGGCGCTTGAGCAACAGCAGCCAGTCGCGCACATCCTGCGCGGCCAACAGGTCGTTGCCCCACAGGTAGACATGGCTGGCGCCCAGCAGCTTTTGCGCCTCGGGCGTGTGCCGCAGTTTGTCCGCAAACGGCTCATAGCGCCCCTGCTCCACCAGCCATTGGCGGTAGCGCTTGGCACCGGCCAGGGGGTCGGCGTCGCCCAGGTGCAATAACAGGGTCATCGGTGCCGAGGGCTCGAGCGCAGTGAATTCATGGGCCAGGGACAATGCCATGCCCTGCTGCCATTGCAGGCGGTTGTTATAGGGGTTGGTCAGCAGCCAGTTCAAGGTGAAGCCGCCGTGATCCGTGCCCCACAGCGGCAAGCTCAAGTCCTGGGTGGTATTGATCTCACCCTGTTGCAGCAGGAAAGCACTCCATACGGGATCGGCGGCGGGTACGTAGTGCCCTTCAGCCAATGGCCATATCAAGCCCTTGCCGAGGGCACTGGACGGTTGTTGAAGGATCGGCAAGAGACCGGCGTCCCGTGCCCGGATGGACAACGCCAGGTCGCGTTGTTCGAGCGTGGCGCTCACCTGAAAGGCGCCCGCATCCCACTGCCAACTGGCTTGCTGGCCATTGTGTGAAAGTTGACTGACGGCGTGGGCGGCCACGCCGCTGGAGGCCTGCACCGGCGGCTGGCCGCTGGGTGTGACGCGGATGGCCAGGGTGGCCGGGTCGAGTTCGACCCGCCACAGGGAATTTTCCAATACCGTGCCGGCAAAGGCGACGGGGGCCAGCAACAGGGTGCACATCAACAGCACGTGGCGCAGGGCATGACTCATGTTCAGGTCTGTTCTGGTTTGGGCTCCCGGATCTTGTACCAAGCCACATACAGCGCAGGCAAAAACAAAAGTGTTAATAATGTTGCGATGATGATCCCGCCGATCATCGCGTAGGCCATCGGCCCCCAGAACACTTCACGCGCAATCGGGATCATGCCCAGGCTCGCCGCCGCCGCCGTGAGCAAGATCGGCCGGCGTCGATGTTCGGTGGCTTCCACCACGGCATCCCAGGGCGTATAGCCCGCCAGTTCATACTCGTCGATCTGGGTCACCAGAATCACCGAGTTGCGGATGATGATGCCGATCAGCGCCAGGATCCCCAGGATCGCCACGAACCCCATGGGCGTACCCGTAGGAATCAACGCCAGCACCACGCCGATCAACCCCAGCGGCGCGACACTGGCCACCAGGAACATCTTCTGCACGCTGTGCAGCTGGATCATCAGGAAAGTCGCCATCAGGAACAGCATCAGCGGCACCACCTTGGCGATCGGGCCTTGGGCCTTGCCGCTTTCTTCGACGGTGCCGCCGGTGGCGACCTTGTAGCCCACCGGCAACCCGGCGCTGAATTTCTCGATGGTCGGCGCCAACTGTTTGACCAGGTCGGTGGGTTGTATCTCATCGCGCACCGAAGCCTTGACGGTAATGGTCGGTTTGCGGTCGCGGCGCCACACCAGCGGCTGCTCCAGCTCATAGCGCACGGTGGCGAACGCCAGCAGCGGAATCGAGGTGCCGTTGGGTGTGACGATCTGCAGGTTCTGCAGGGTTTCCGGCGTGCCACGCTCGGCATCTTCGGCGCGGCCGACCACGTTGATCAGGTAGATATCATCGTGCACCTGAGTCACCGAGGCGCCGCTGACCACGCTGTTCATCAACTGCGCCACGTCTTCCGACGACAGCCCGAGTTGCCGCGCCTTGTCCTGGGCGATGTCCACGCGCAACACTTTGCCCGGCTCGTTCCAGTCGTAGATGATCTCGCCCAGGTGGCTGTTCTGGTCGAGCAAAGTGGCCAGTTCGATAGCGTGCTTGCGCACCTGGTCGGTGTCTTTGCCGGACACGCGATACTGAATCGGCCGCCCTACCGGCGGGCCCATTTCCAGCGGCTGCACATAGCTGCCGATGCCGACGAAGTCATCGCGCAGACGCTTTTGCAGGCGCGCAATCAAGGCGCCACGCTCTTCCAGGCCTTTGCTCACGATCACCAACTGCGCGTAGTAGGGGTTTTCCAGTTGCTGGTCGAGGGGCAGGTAGAAACGAATCGCGCCCTGGCCGATATAGGTGCTCCAGCGTTGGATGTCCGGGTCATCCTTGATGACCGCTTCAAGGCGGTCGACGGCCTTGCGGGTCTCATTGATCGAGGCGTTCTGCGGCAGGTTGAGGTCGACGAGAATTTCCGGGCGGTCCGACGACGGAAAAAACTGGTTCTGCACAAACTGCATCGAGAACACCGCCGCCACAAACAGCGCCACCGTGATACCGATCGCCCACCAGCGGTTGCGCATGGCCCACAACATGCCGCCATTGAAGGCGCGGCCGATCCGTCCTGGCTCGGCGTTGTGCGGCTTCACATTGGCACTGAGGATATGCACGCCGATCACCGGCGCAAACAGCACCGCCACCACCCATGACACCAGCATGGCCACGGCGATTACCGCGAACAGGGTAAAGGTGTACTCGCCCGCCGAACTGGCGTTAAGGCCAATCGGCACGAAGCCTGCGACGGTCACCAGCGTGCCCGTGAGCATCGGGAACGCGGTGGAGGTGTAGGCGTAGGTGGCCGCCTGCTCCTTGGTTTCACCTTTTTCCAGGCGCGTGATCATCATTTCCACGGTGATCATCGCATCGTCCACCAACAGCCCGAGCGCGATGATCAAGGCACCCAACGACACCCGTTGCATGGTGATACCGCTGTATTCCATAAACACGAACACCAGCGCCAGCACTAACGGGATCGAGCACGCCACCACCAGCCCGGCGCGCATGCCGAGGCTGATAAAGCTCACCACCAGGACGATGACCACCGCCTCGAACAGCGCACTGGTGAAACCGCCCACGGCCTCCTCCACCACTTCGGCCTGATCGGAGACCTTATGCACGCCGACGCCCACCGGCAGGTCGGCAGTCAGCTCATCCATGCGCTCATGCAGCGCCTTGCCAAAGGACTGGATATTGCCGCCCTTCTGCATGGCAATCGCCAAGCCGATGGCCGGCTTGCCATTGAACCGGAACATCGGCCGCGCCGGGTCGACGTAGCCACGGCTGATGTCGGCGATATCCGCCAGGCGATAGAAGCGGTCATTGAGCCGCAGGTTGACGTTGGCCAGATCTTTTTCCGAGGCGAACTGCCCCGAGGTGCGCACGGAAATCCGCTCCGGCCCGGCCTCGATCACCCCGGCGGGCGTCACCGCGTTCTGTGATTGCAGGCTTTGCACCACTTGGCGTTGGTCGATACCCAGCGCTGCGAGTTTGCGCGTGGAGAAGTTCAGGTAAATCACTTCGTCCTGCTGGCCGATCATCTCGACCTTGCCCAGGCCCGGCACCGAACGAATCTCGGCACGCACCTGTTCGACGTAGTCGCGCAACTGGCGCATCGACAGGCCGTCGCCGGTAAAGGCATACACCGAACCGAACACATCGCCGAACTCATCGTTGAACGATGGGCCTTGCAACCCCTGGGGGAAGGTGCCGCGAATGTCGTCGATCTTCTTGCGCACCTGATACCAGATATCGGGGATGGCGTTGGCGCTGGTAGTGTCCTTGAGGAACACGAACACCGTGGATTCACCCGGGCGCGTGTAGCTTTTCACGTAGTCGAGGGAATCGAGTTCTTCGAGCTTCTTCTCAATGCGGTCGGTGACCTGCTTGAGCGTTTCTTCCTGGGTCGCCCCCGGCCAACGGGTCTGGATCACCATGGTCTTGATGGTGAACGAGGGGTCTTCCTCGCGGCCCAGATTCATGTACGAGAACACGCCCATCAGCAGTGCGACGAACATCAGGTACCAGACGAAGGACTGATGCTTGAGGGCCCAGTCGGATAAGTTGAAGCTCCCTTTCATCGCGGGCTGTCCTCATCGATTTTGACTTTCTGCCCGGGTTTCAGGCTGTTCACGCCAGCGGTGACAATGCGTTCACCGGGTTTGACCCCGCCATTGAGCAAGGCGCTGTCGGCGTCACGGCTGAGCACCGTGACGTCACGCGGCTGCACCGTCTGGCTCTGGGTATCGAGCAGCCAGAGGCGGGTCTTGCCGTCGACCTCCTGCAAGGCACTCAGCGGTACTTCGATACGCGGCGCAATGGCGGTGCTCAGGGTCACGCTGATTGCCGTACCGAGGCGAAACGCGGGCGGGGTCTCGGCCAATGTCAGGCGCGCACGCCGGGTGCGCGTGGCGCTTTGGGCCTGAGGTTCGATCTCACGCACAGTGGCGGTGGTCTGTACGCTAGGGTCAAGCTGCCCGGCAACCACGAACACGCCATCGGCGGGCAGCCGCTCGGCAAGGCCGGCAGGCAGATCGATCACGGCTTCCTTGATATCCGGGCGGGCCAGGGTCACCACCTGCTGGCCGGCACTCACCACCTGGCCGGCTTCGGCATTCCAGGCGGTGACAATACCGGCATGATCGGTGCGCAGCTCAGCATAGTTGAGCTGATCCTTGGCCTGGTTGACCGACGCCCGCGCCTGGTCGAGGGACGCCTGGGTGGTTTTCAGGTCGGTCTGGGCCGCGTCGAGCTGGGCCTGGGCACCCACCCCACGGTTGAACAACTCTTGCTGGCGACGCGCATTGGCCTGCGCGTTGATGAACTGCGCCTGCACCCGAGCCAGGTCACCCTGGGCCGCACGCAGTTGGTTTTGTTGATCGGTGGGGTCGAGCAAGGCAAGCAGAGCGCCCTGCTCCACCTCGGCGCCCACATCCACCGCACGCCGTGCGATACGCCCGGGCACACGGAACCCCAGGTTGCTCTCATAGCGAGCCTGGATGGTGCCGGCAAAGCGGCCGAGGTTTTCCTGGTCTTCGGCCTTCACTTGCATGGACAGCACCGGGCGTACAGGCTCGGGCGGCGCCTCTTCCTTGGAGCAGGCCGCCAGCAACAGGCCGGCGGCGAGTAATGCCGTCAGGCGCTTCATGGCTGGGCTCCTTGCTGGGCGATCTCGACCAGCATGCCGGGGTGCAGCAATTGCCCACCGGCTACCACGACTTTTTCGCCGCCTTTGAGGCCGTCGCCGATGATCACTTTGCCGGTGAGGTAACGCGCCACGCTGACTTTATGCAGTTGCGCCTTGCCGTCAGCGTCGATCAGCCAAACAGCAGGTTCGTTGAGGTCTTTGGTCAACGCAGACCACGGCAATTCGATGCTGGCCTTGGCCGGGCCATTGGCGGTGGCGCTCACCACCGAGCCCAACTCCATGCCCTTGGGCAGGTTCTGCAGGGCAATCTTGACCTGCACGGTGCCGGTATTCGCGGCCACGGCCGGGGTCACTTCACGCACCTTGCCTACGGCCTTGATGCTGGGGTTATCCAACAGGCTGACGGTGATCGGAGCCTCCGGCGGCGGTTCCACCAGCAGAGATTCGTAAACGTTGAACACGGCGTCGCGCTCGCCGTCCCGGGCCAGGCTGAAGATCGGTACGGTGGCCTGTACCACTTGGCCGACTTCGGCCTGGCGCGCGGTGATCACGCCAGGGGCGTCGGCGACCAACGCGGTGTAGCCGAGTTGTTCGCGGGCATTGGCCAATTGAGCCTGGGCCGCGGTCAGCGCGCTTTGGCTGCTGCGCAGCGCGGCCTGGGCGGCGTCGTATTCACTGCGGCTGGTGTAGCCCTTGGGCAGCAGCTTTTCCTGACGCACAAAGGCGGCGGCCGTCTGCTTGACCCGGGCCTGCTCCGCCACGACCTGGGCCTGGGCGGAGTCGACGTTGGTCTGCAAGTCTTTGGGGTCGAGCTTGGCCAACACTTGCCTGGCGCTCACGCGGTCACCCACATCCACCATCCGCTGGATGATCTTGCCCCCCACGCGAAAGGACAGGTCGGTTTGCACCCGGGCCTGGATATCGCCGGTGAGCGTGACGGCTGCGGCAAAATCCGCCGGCTGCACGGTCTGCACGAAGACCCTGGAATGTTGCTTGGGTTCGGCCTTTTCCTCGCCGCAGCCGCTTAATAGCGTCAGTAGGCTCAAGCCGATGATACAGGTGGAAATACGACCGCCCATGCAGGCTCCTTTTGCGTGATGCCGACTTGCCAGAGTGTATGCGACTGTGAGCTTAGTTGAGGGTTCCTTATCTGCATGGAGGCTCCCATACTCCAATGGTTCCCCTACCGGTTACTGACCCATGCTGAAAACCCTCGCCGTCGCCAATTACCGTTCGATCAATAAATTGGTGGTGCCCCTGGACCGGCTCAACCTGATCACCGGCCCCAATGGCAGCGGCAAGTCCAACCTGTACCGCGCCCTGCGCCTGCTGGCGGAAACCGCTCAGGGCGGGGTGATCAACGCACTGGCTCGCGAGGGCGGGTTGGACTCGACGTTCTGGGCCGGGCCGGAAAACATCAGCCGGCGCATGCGCAACGGCGAGGTGCCGATTGAATCCACCGTGCGCCAAGGCGTGAAACGCTTGCGCCTGGGCTTTGCCGGGGAGGACTTCAGTTACGCCATCTCGCTGGGGCTGCCTGAGCCGACAACGTCGTTATTTTCCCTCGACCCGCAGGTCAAGAAGGAATGCATCTGGGCCGGCCCTCTCTATCGCCCGGCCAGCCTGCTGGTACAGCGTTCCGGCCCCATGGTGCGCGCGCGGGACGGCCGCTCCTGGGACGTACTGGCCCAACATACGCCCAACTACCACAGCCTGTTCGATCAGGTCGGCAGCCTGCGTGGCTCGCCGGAGGTGCTGTTGCTGCGCGAGAGCATTCGTGGCTGGCGCTTCTATGATCACTTTCGCAGCGACGTGGACGCCCCCGTGCGCCAACCGCAATTAGGCACCCGCACGCCCGTGCTGCACCACGATGGTCGGGACTTGGCGGCGGCCTTGCAGACCATCCGCGAAATTGGCGACCCCGAGGCGTTGCAGCGTGCTGTCAGCGATGCCTTCCCCGGTGCACGCTTGAATATCCAGCCGTTGCAGGGCGGGCGCTTTGCCATCGAGTTTTATCAGGAAGGGTTGCTGCGGCCGTTGTCGGCGGCGGAGCTGTCGGACGGGACCTTGCGTTACCTGCTGCTGATCGCGGCGCTGCTGACGCCACGGCCGCCGATCATGATGGTGCTCAACGAACCGGAAACCAGCCTGCACCCGGATTTGTTGCCGGCGTTGGCCCGCTTGATCATCCAGGCGTCCCGGCAGTGTCAGGTGTGGGTGGTGTCCCATGCCAGCCGCTTGATTGCAGCGTTGCAGCAGGATGAGGGGTGCAACTCGATTGTGCTGGAGAAGGTGTTGGGGGAAACCCAGATCGTCGGGCAGGGGATGCTGGATGCGCCGGCCTGGCATTGGCCGGAGTAGGTATATCCCCTGTAGGAGCTCCCTCGCCACACAAGCTCGCTCCTACAGGGGTAAGGCTATCAGCCCTGCCACTTCCCGCCTTCGACAATCACGCTCTCAGGCGAGGTGTCATCGCTCAGTTCCTTACGCACATACTGGTCATACAGCTTGAGCAAAAACTTCTCTTCGCCCAGCTTCGCCAACTCGGCATTCACCCAATCGCGCAGTTCGGTATTGCCCTTCTTCACCGCCGGTGCAATCGGCGCTTCGTCACCGAGTTTTTCTTGCAGCACACGATAGCCAGGGTTCTGCTTGGCCCAGCTGAACAACACCAGATTGTCCTGGGCATACGCATCGCCCCGGCCGGCCGACAGCGCTTGCAGCGACTCGGAGTTTTTCTCGAACTTGAGCAGTTTCCAATCCGGATGGTTCTTGGTCAGCCAGATATCGGCGGTCGTGCCGGTGGTCACGATGGTGGTGCGGGTCGCCAGGTCATCCAGGCTCTTCACCGCGCTGTCGTTGGGCACCAGGGCCTGTACCGCGACTTTGAGGTTGGGGTTGGTGAAATCCACGGCTTCCTTGCGTTCCGGGGTGACGGTCATGTTGGCGAGGATCAGGTCGACCTTGTCGCTTTGCAGGAACGGAATACGGCTGGCCGGCTCGACGGCAACGAACTCGACCTTGTTCTCGTCGCCCAGCAGGTCCTTGGCAAATTGACGGCCGATGTCGGTATCGAAGCCGACGTAGCGACCCGCCTCATTCACAAAGCCGAACGGCGGCTTGTCGGTAAATACGCCAACAATCAGCTTGTCGCGCGCTTTGATTTTGTCGATGTAGCTCGCGGCGGCGGCCGCAGGTTTGGCAGGCTCTTCGGCCTTTTTATCGCAGCCGGCCAGCAACGCGACGGCAAACAGTGGCAGCAGTAACTTTTTCATATCAGCTCCAGTTCCTTGGTCTTTTTGGGCAGTGTTGAAACAAAGGAGAACTTCTCCAGGAACTGCTGCGCGCGTGCGGTTTGCGGGTTCGTAAAGAATTCTTCGGGGGTGTTGTGTTCGAGGATGCGACCGGCCTCCATGAACACCACGCGGTCGGCGACGGCGCGGGCGAAGGCCATTTCGTGGGTGACGATCAGCAAGGTCATGCCATCGCGGGCCAGGTCCTGGATCACCTCCAGCACTTCCTTGACCATTTCCGGGTCGAGGGCTGCGGTGACCTCATCAAAGAGCATGACCTGTGGGTTCATGCACAACGAACGCACGATGGCGATGCGTTGCTGCTGGCCGCCGGAGAGCTGGCGCGGGAAGGCATCCCGCTTGTCGGCAAGGCCCACGCGTTGCAGTAGTTTTTCCGCCTGCTCGCGAGCTTCACGGGGGTCGCGTTTTTGTACTTTCAATGGGCCGAGCAGGATGTTGTCGAGCACGCTCATATGCGGGAACAGGTGGTAGCTCTGGAACACCATGCCGATGTCCTGGCGTACCTGGCGCCAGTCCGTGGATTTATCCAACAGCTCCCTGCCGGCAAAACGCAGGCTGCCGCTATGCGCAACTTCCAGCCCGTTGAGGCAGCGCAGCAAGGTGCTCTTGCCGCAGCCGCTGGGGCCGAGGATCACCACCACTTCGCTGCTTTGCACACAGAGGTCGATGCCCTTGAGCACCTGCGCCTCGCCAAAGTATTTGTTGAAACCCTGGAACTCGATCAATGCACTCATGCTTGGGCCCAGCGCCGTTCCAGCACCTTGGAGGCGGCCGACAACGGGTAGCAGATAAAGAAGAAAAACAGGAACAGCACGCCGTAGATCAATACCGACTCATAGGTGCGTTCAATGATTTGCTGGCCGACCTTGATCACATCCACGACACCGATCAGCACGGCCAGGGAACTGGTCTTGATGATCCGCGTGTAGACGTTGATGGTCGGCGGCGTCATGCGCTTGAGGGCCTGGGGCAGCAGCACGTAGCCATACAGTTGAGGCGTGGACAGGCCAATCGACAAGCCCGCTTCGCGCTGGCCCCGGGGCAACGAATGCAACGCGCCGCGCACCACTTCGCCCACTTCACTGGCGCCCCACAGCGACAGCACCAACACCGCACACCAGAAGCTGGGAATGCTCAGGCCAAAGAAAATCGGCAGGCCGAAAAACAGCAGGTACAGCCACACCAGCACCGGAATCGCCCGGAACAGCTCCAGGTAGACCCGCAGCACCCGGTTGACCGCCCGGTTGTTCAGCATGCGCAACACGCCATACACCACGCCGCCGACGGTGCTGAAGGCGATGCTCAACAAAGATATCGACAGGGTTTGCGCAGCGCCCTTGCCCAGTTGCGGCAACGACACCCACAACAACTCAAGACCCGAACTGGCCATGCTGGAGCCTCCTTTCCAGGCGGCTGAGCAGCAACGACAGCGGCAAGAACAGCAACACACAAATCAGCGTCAGCACGGCAAGCATTTCGTAGGTCTTGTAGTAGAGCGCGATGTAGCTCTTGGTCGTGTAGAGAATCTCCGGCACCGCCACGGCGGACACCACCGTGGTCTCCTTGAGCAGGAAAATGAAATTGGCGAACAGCGCCGGCAGGCTGAGAATGCCGGCCTGAGGCAGGATCACATGGCGCAACAGTTGCCAGTCGGACAGGCCGATGGACTTGCCCGACTCGATCTGCGCCAGTGGCACCGCTTCTACACCGGCGCGCAGCACTTCAGTGAGGTAGGCTCCGCCGAGGAACGTCATGGTGATGATCGCTGCCCAGAACCCGGAGATATTGAAACCCAGGGCCGGCAAGGCGAAGTACACGAAGAACAGCTGGATCAGCAGCGGCGTGTTACGCGCCAACTCCACATAGAGCGCCACCAGGCGCGACAAATACGGCGTGCGAAACACCAGCAGCGCTGCGTTGACCAGCGCCACCAGCAGTGAGGTGGCGATGGCGATCAGGCCCACTTGCAGCGTCACCCCCACAGCGCGGAGAAACGCCGGCAAGGTGCTGAGGATAAATGCGAAATCGAAGGTCATCGTGAGTCCGTGACGCCGCAGGGTAAGGCGGCGAGTGCAATCCATATCGACGTGGGTAACGCCGGGTAGCACGAACTTTAAAGGTATAAAAAATAAAATTTAAATACCAAAATAGCATATTGATATCACCCAAAAAGATAACCCTCGAACTCGCGGGTTTGGCCAGTGGCAACTATGGTTTTGGGGTCGAAAGATTCGAGGGATCGAACAATGAATGAAGCGAAACCGATGGATCCGCAGGAGCTGGTGAAGTGGTTGGTGGCGTTGCGCCGGGCGATCAACAGCCGCGCTCTCTAAAACACTGAAGAGTCACAGTGAGAGGCAGAAACAAGTTGTGGGAGGGGGCTTGCTCCCGATAGCGGTGAATCAGCCAATAAATCTGGTGACTGACACACTGCTATCGGGAGCAAGCCCCCTCCCACAGTGACAGCGTTAAGCCTTAACTGACTGGCATTAAGGCTTGCCCCCCTCCCACAATTCAAACCTTGAAGGGGGTCTGGCTTAGATCAGAACGCAGGCACGACCGCGCCGTTGTACTTCTTCTCGATGAAGGCTTTGACTTCAGGGCTGGTCAGGGCCTTGGACAGTTTCTGGATAGCATCGCTGTCCTTGTTGTCCGGGCGAGCCACCAGGAAGTTCACATATGGCGACTTGGCGTCTTCGATGATCAGCGCGTCCTTGGCTGGGTTCAGGCCAGCTTCCAGGGCGTAGTTGGTGTTGATCAGGTCCAGATCAACCTGGTCCAGCACGCGTGGCAACAGCGCCGACTCCAGCTCTTTGAATTTCAGGTGCTTGGGGTTGCTGGCGATGTCTTTCGGCGTGGCCAGGGCGTTGCTTGGGTCTTTCAGGGTGATCACACCGGCCTTCTGCAGCAGCAACAGGGCACGGCCGCTGTTGGAGCCTTCGTTTGGAATGGCAACGGTGGCGCCATCTTTGAGCTCGGAAATGTTCTTGATCTTCTTCGAGTAGCCGCCGAAAGGTTCAACGTGCACACCGACCACGGTGACCAGGTTGGTGCCCTTGCCCTTGTTGAAGTTTTCCAGGTACGGCAGGGTCTGGAAGTAGTTGGCGTCCAGACGCTTCTCGGCCACCTGCACGTTTGGCTGCACGTAGTCGGTGAAGACTTTGATATCCAGGTCCACACCTTCCTTGGCCAGGGTCGGCTTGACCAGCTCAAGGATCTCGGCGTGCGGGATCGGGGTCGCGGCGACCACCAGCTTCTCGTTGGCCTGGGCCAGGCTTGCAGTCAGGGCAGCCGCCAGTGCGGTAAACAACAGAACCTTTTTCATGCAGTGTCCTTATCGAAATTCCGGGGCGTCTCTGACGACCGTTTTTATGTGATGTGCCAGCGAAGTGCTATCGCGGCGTGGAAGGGACAATACCTAGATTTTTTATTCCCGAACAATATCTTTTATTCACGTTGATATTCCATTTTGTTCATGTAGCCATTTGCGCAAGGTTTCCTGCTCCGCCGGCGTGGCAGTGCTGAACAGGCGCTGCACCTGTTCCAGCGGTGAGCCGGCCACCGGCAGGTTCAAATGCTCGGGCAAAATCTCATCGCCACTGCTGACCAGCAGCGCAAAATGGATCACGTTCTCCAGCTCACGGGTATTGCCCGGCCAACTGTGGCGCTCCAGCACACGCTGGGCGGCTTCGCTGATCAGCGGTACCGGCAGGTCCAGGCGCTGACTGTAGATGCCGAGGAAATATTCGGCCAGGGACAGGATATCGCCGACGCGTTCGCGCAAGGCCGGCAGCTCGAGTTGGCCCTCGCTCAGGTAATGGAACAGGCGCTCATGGAACTTGCCGGCCGCCACGGCCTGGGCCAGGTCGATGCTCGTCGCGGCCACCAGGCGCACATCCACCGGGCTTGGCTGATGGGCGCCGACGCGGGTGACCTCATGGTTTTCCAGGGCGGCGAGCAGTTTCACCTGGATCGGCAGGGGCAAGTCACCGATCTCGTCCAGGTACAACGTGCCGCCATTGGCCGAGCCAAACCACCCGGCGCGGCTACTGGCCGCACCACTGTGGCTGCCGGCGGCGTATCCGAACAACTCGGCATCGGCATAGGTGGGGCTGATCGCACCGCAATTGACTGACACGAACAGCCCGGTGCGATCACTGCCACGGTGGATCTGCCGCGCCAGCAGCTCTTTACCCGTACCGGTCTCGCCGCGAATCAACACGGGCAGGGCCAGCGGGGCGAGGTTTTCCAGGTCTTCGCGCAGTTGCCGCGAACGCGGGTCGACAAACACCAACGCCTTGGCACGGATGCTCAGCGGGCTTTTTTCCGAATCGGGGAAGGTCAGCAGTGGCTGGCCGTAGGTTTCATGACTCATGGCAGGCTCCCGCCCCCAATCCGCTCAAGGGACGGGGCGTTGAAAAAATATCAGGCAGTGCGCCGGGCGTGATGTTCGAGACGGCTTTGCAAGCGATAAAGGTAGGCGAAGCCCTGCTCCCATCGCTGGTGGCCGGACTTCACATTGATATGACCGGCCCCTGACAAAATGCCGGCTTCGGCGCCCCAATGGCGCGCAAGCTCCAAGGCTCTCGCAGCGCTGACGGCGCTGTCGTTGTCGGAGCTGACCACTTGGCTGGGAAACGGCAGCAAGTCGGTGGGGATGGGTGCAAAGTTGCGCAGGGCGGGGGCACAGGCCGGGCGCTCGACATCGGCCGGAGCCACCAGCAAAGCGCCGCGCACCTGACGCAAAAACGCCAACGGTGCCGTGGCCGCCCAATGCGCGACCGTGATGCAGCCCAGGCTGTGGGCGATGAGGATCACCGGCGTACTGTCGGCGGCAATCGCCTCGGCCAGCGCAGCCACCCAGTCTTCGCGACGGGGAGTCAGCCAATCGGCCTGCTCCACGCGCGTACTGTTGGGCAGGCTGTTCTGCCAATGGCTCTGCCAATGATCTTCTGGCGATCCTTGCCAGCCCGGCACGATCAGGTAACGAATCAACTCGCTGTGCATGGGTGTGCCCTCCTGCAGCGTCTAACGTTGCTGAGCAGTATAAGGACAGGGTTTATATTCGTTAAGGAATAAGAAGCTATTTATTAATAACCAAAATCATATAGTCACCAAATATCAAAAATGGGAGGGGGCTTGCTCCCGATAGCGATCTGTCAGCCACCGATTTATTGGCTGAACCACTGCCATCGGGAGCAAGCCCCCTCCCACCCTGATCGTTTTCCAAACTGAGATTTTTGGTGATGTGTGAATTTCAGGCAAAAAAAAAGGCCGCACCCTGCCAAGGAAACGGCCAAAAAATCGTCGAGGCTTTGCAACTAACGAGCGGTTATCACCGACAGTTTGGTAATCCCCGCGCGCTCGATAGACGCCATGGCTCGCGCCACTTCGCCGTAGTTCACACCATCATCAGCCTGCAGTTGCACCCGCACATCGGGGTCCTTGGCCTTGGCCGCCTGCAGGTTGAACTCCAGCAGGTCCGGCTGGATTTCGTCCTTGTTGATAAACAGTTTGCCGGCACCGTCGATGCTCACCACCAGCGGATCTTTTTGCTCCACCGGCGCCACGGCCTGGGTCTTGGGCAGGTTGATCGGAATCGCGTTGGTCAACAGCGGCGCAGTGACGATAAACACCACCAGCAGCACCAGCATCACGTCCACCAACGGTGTGACGTTGATCTCGCTCAGCACCTCATCGCTGTCTTGCGTGGAGAAGGCCATCTCAGGACGCCTCCTTCACTTTCTGCGGGTTGCCGGCCGCGCTCTTGGTCAGCGAGGGGTGGAGCAGCACGCGGAAGGAATGCTTCTGCGCCAGGCTGTAGAAGTCGTGGGCAAAATCATCCAGATCGGCCGCCGTCAGCTTCAGGCGGCGCAGGAAATAGTTGTAGACCAACACCGCCGGCACGGCCACGGCAATCCCCACGCCCGTGGCGACCAGCGCCGCACCAATCGGGCCGGCCACGGTTTCCAGGCTGGCGGAGCCGGCAGCGCTGATGCCCTTGAGCGCTTCCATGATCCCCCACACGGTGCCGAACAGGCCGATGAACGGCGAGGTGCTGCCGATGCTGGCGACCACGGCCAGGCCGGTTTCCAGGGAGCGACGCTCACGCACGATCTGCTGGCGCAGGGCACGTTCGAGGCGGTCCTGATGGTTGATGGCCTGGCTCAAATCGGCCGCATGGGCAGAATCACCCACCTGGATCGCCGCATAACCGGCCTGGGCCACTCGGGCTGCGGCACCCGGCTGGGTTTCGGCCAGCTCGGCGGCAGAGTCGAGACTCGACGCCGCCCAGAACTGCTGGTGGAACTTGCGGTCCTGGGCCTTGAGACGACCGAATTGCACGCCCTTCAACAACGCCAGACCCCAGGTGGCGACCGAAAAGGCCACCAACAGCCAGATCACCGCGCTTTCGATGGATTCAAGTGGAGATGCCAATGCCATGATGTTTTTCCTCTTTACAGGTCGCGGCGCGCACGACACACCGCAGCGCAATAGTTAGTGAATCTTGAAATCGATCGGTACGCTGACCCAACCGTCCTGGGCGACATCGCCCTGTTTGGCCGGTACAAAACTCCAGCGCTTTACAGCAGCCAGTGCGGCATCATCGAGTTGCTGGCGGCCGCTGCTTTTCTGCACCTGGATCTCGCCCGGCTTGCCGCTGGCCAAGACATGTACCCGCAGCAGTACCGTGCCTTCCCAACCACGACGCTGGGCCAATGACGGGTATTCGGGCGCCGGGTTCTTCAAGTAAGCGGCGTTGGCCGAAGCCGGTGTAACCGGTGCAGGCGCTGCGACGGGCGCTGCCGGAACGGGCGGCGCAGGCACAGGTGGCGCGGGCGGCTGCTCGACCGCCTTCGGGGCCGGCTCAGGTTTCGGCTTGGGCTTGGGCTGCGGCTTGGGCACAGGTTTCGGGATTGGCTTTGGCGGCGCAGGCTTGGCTGCCAACTCATCCACCACCGGTGGCGGCGGCTCAACCACGGGCGGCGGTGGAGGCGGCGGCACAGGCGGTGGCGGCTCGACCACCGGCGGTGCCGGCTGGGAAAACTCGATGGTCATCGGTGGTATTTCCGGCGGCACAATCGGCAGCACCGGCGTGGGTTTCTGGCTCACCCAATAAACCACCGCACCGTGCAAGGCCAACACCAGCAGCCCCAGCAGAACCCCTTCGCGGCGACTCGAAAAACGCTTGGGAGCCTTCTGCAGCCGCAGTTGCCCCAATGGCGCACGGTGCGGCCGGCCAAGGTCGACCAACTCACCACCCGGTGCCTGGCGCCATTGCGCCTCGTGTGCACTGGCGGCGGTCTGGACATTGCCCATGGATTCACTCCCTACGGTTTTCACACAAAAAAACCGACAGGCCTGCCGAAGCGGCCGTCGAGGGCTGAATCATCGGGGCTGGACGCTTATCTCTTAAAGTAATCTTTAAAGTTATAGATAGATTAAAAACGCATAACAGGTACCTTCTCTTCCGCCCAGGCCACGCCCGCCGTGGCCTGGACCGAAGGCTTTGTTTTTCAATGCTTTTCAGGCATACAAAATATTCAGAAAAGGTATGGCTCAGCCTGGGCTGTTTGCACACAAATCGAGCAATTGACGCTGCAGCGTCTGCCCTGGCGCCCCCAAGCCACTACGGCCGTATACAGCCAGCCGCACGCCCTGCACCGTCGGCAAACCACTCTCCTCGCCGAGTACCACATGCCCAGGCTGCAGCACCCGTCGCGGCAACAGGCTGATCCCCAACCCCGCCGACACTGCCGAACACACGCTGGCCAAACTCGCGCTGGAATAACCGATACGCCAGCGCCAGCCGCCCACTTCCAAGTGATGCAACATTTCATTGCGATACAACCCACCCACCGGAAAAGCCACCAGCGGCAGCGGGTCGCGCCCCAGGCACGGGGTGCTGCGGCTGTCGACCCAGCACAACGGTTCCGGCCAGGAAGCCAGGCAGTCATCGCTGTGGCACATCTGCTTGACCAGCAGCACGTCAAATTCACCGCTGCGGTACTGGCGCTGCAATTCGGGACCGAGGCCGCTGGTGACCTCCAGCCTCACTCGGGGATGGCTCACCACAAAGGCCGACAGCAATGGCATCAGGCGCTCGGCGGCAAAATCCTCCGGCACCCCAAGGCGCAGCACACCGTCGTTTTGCTGGTTGACCAACACATCGGCGGCTTCTTCATGCAGCGCGAGGATGCGCCGTGCATAGGCCAGCAACCGTTCACCTTCGGCGGTAGCGACCACCCGGCGCTGGTCGCGGTCGAGCAACTGGCACGCTACCGCGTCTTCCAGGCGCCGGATCTGCTGGCTCACGGTGGATTGGGTCAGGTGCAGGCGCTCGGCGGCGCGGGTGAAATTGGCGCAATCCACCACGGTCACAAAACTGCGCAATAACACGGGATCGAACATGGGCGTCACCATTGCATTTGCCACTGGTTGGCATGGTTATATTTAATTTCAGAATACCTGCGACGCTCGCCATACTCACGCCTCGTCGATTGAGCGTAAGGGCACTGCATGACCCGCCAAACATCCCTCGCCGGCTGGGGCCTGCTGGTCGCGCTGGGCCTGAACCTGCGACCGATCCTCAGCTCCATCAGCCCGTTGCTCGCGGACATTCGCCAGGCTACCGGCTTGAGCTTCCAGAGCAGCGCCCTGCTCACCAGCCTGCCGGTGATTTGCATGGGCCTGGTGGCACTGGTGGGTGTGCGTCTGGAGGCCCGCCTGGGTGAACGACGCGGCATCGCCCTGGGCTTGATAATGATCCTGTTGGCCTGCCTGGCACGCTGGTTGATGGGCCAGGCTTCGGCACTGTTGGCCACGGCGTTGCTGGGCGGTGCCGGCGTGGCGCTGATCCAGGCGTTGGTGCCGGCGATGATCAAGCGCGAATTCCACCGCCGCGTGCCGGTGGCGATGGGCGTGTATTCGGCGTCATTGATGGCCGGTGGCGGGCTGGCGGCCCTGCTGAGCCCGGTAGTCGCCACGCATTTTCAGCAATGGCAGGCGGGCCTTGGGGTCTGGCTGCTGCCCGCAATCGCTGCACTGTTGTTGTGGGGGTTTGTACCGCTGGGTGCGGCGAGAAGCGCAACCGTGATCCCCATCTTCAAGGGCCTGCGCAATCGTCGGGCGTGGCTGCTGGCCGTGTATTTCGGCCTGGTCAATTGCGGCTACATGAGCATGGTGGCGTGGCTGCCTGCGTACTATCAGCAACTGGGCTGGGGCGTACTGCCCAGCGGTTCGCTGCTGGCCTTCATGACCCTCTTCCAAGTGAGCGCCGCGCTGCTGATGCCGGTGCTGGCCCAGCGCGGCATCGACCGACGCCCCCTGCTCGGCATCAGTCTGCTGGCGCAGACCGTGGGCTACCTCGGCCTGTTGATGGCACCGCAGCAGTTCCCCCATGTGTGGGTGGCGCTGATCGGCTTCGGCCTGGGCGCCTGCTTCGCCTTGAGTTTGCTGTTGACCCTCGACCACCACCGCGACCCGCGCCAGGCCGGGCAACTGGCGGCCTTCGTGCAAGGCGTGGGCTTTTTGATCAACGCCATTTCGCCATGGCTGACGGGCTGGCTACGTGAACTCACCGGCACTTTTGTCAGCGCCTGGTGGGTACTGGCCGTTACCGTGGTGGCGATGCTGGTGGTGACGCGGGTGTTCAGCCCGGCCACCTATCGCAGCGGCTCAGAAGTCGTAGCGGCCAGTCACGCCTAGGGTACGAGGCGTCCCCAGCAAGCCTTCATAGCCGCCGTTACCGCCTGTCCACAACGTGGTGTAGTAGGTTTTATCGAAGGCATTTTTCAGCCACAACGACACGTCCCACTGCCCCTGCTGGTAGTTGCCGCGCAGGCCGGTAGACAGGTTGACCACGGCATAGGCGGGAATCTGTCCGTAATCGGAGTCTTCCACGGTGCCCACCGCTTTCGAGCGGAACGCATAGCTGGCGGTCACGTAGGGCTCGAAGCCGTTATCCAGGTTCCACTTGTATTCGCCATTGGCGTTGGCGATCCACTTCGACGCGCCGACCACTTGATGCCCCGTGAGGTCGCACGACGCCGGCGCACCGGGGCGCAAGCTGACTTCCGGTGGGCATGGCGCATCCTTGTAAGACAGGTAGCTCACATCATTGAACGAGCCGTTGAGGTTCAGCGTCAGGCCCCTGACCGGCACCAGGGTGCTTTCCACTTCCACACCACGCGAGCGTACGGACCCGGCATTGGTCAGGTACTGCACGCGGTTGTCTTGATCGTAGGCGTTGGTCTGGTAGCCGTTGACCTGGGTCCAGAACAGGTTGGCGTTAAGCTGCAGGCGGCGATCCCACAGCGTGCTCTTGAAGCCCAACTCGGCGTTGTTGGCACGCTCGGTGCCGATCAGCAAGGAGTCGGCCCCGGCGGTCGGCGCGGAACCCACGGCCAAATTGACCCCACCGGATTTTTCGCCATGGGACAGCGTCGCGTACCCCAACAGGTTTTCATTGAAGTGATAGGTGAGGTTGAGCAGCCCAGAGGGCGTGGCGCTGTACTGATTAAGGTCGCCCGAGTCATACGCTCCCGTGCGCCCGCGTCGCGCCGTGGCAGCGGCGCCGGCCACCGCAGCACCACCCAGCGGCGCATTACGCGTGACCCAGGCGCTTTTCTCTTCATAGGTGCCGCGCAGACCGGCGGTGAAATCCAGACGCTCCGTCAAGTGCCAGGTGCCTTGGGCGAATAACGCAAAACTGTCGGTGCGGATATGCCCGTTGCCGACACTGCTGACATTGTTCAACGCACCAGCAGGTGTGCCGTTCCAGATATCTGCCTTGGGCCCGTAGTAGGCGAAGGACTTGTTATCCAGGTCGGAGCCGAAGTAATACGCGCCCAGCACGTAGTCGAAGAAGCCACCGGTGGGTGAGGCCAGCCGGAACTCCTGGGACCACTGTTTATCTTCCACCGATACGCCGGCGTTGTACGACGCGGGCACGTTGAGTCCGTCATCGTTGCGCGGGGTGAAATTCCACCAGCGATAGGCACTGACCGACGTCAGCGTGAAGTCACTCGGCAACGTCCAGTTGGCCTCCAGCGATGTGCCGCCCTGGAACACCGTGACATGCTGGTCGCTGTCCAGGTTGACCTTGCGATGCGTGCCGTCCACCAGCGTTGCCCCCGCGGCAGCGGCCCGCGACTCATACAGGTTGGTGCCATTGATGGTCGGCCCGGTGCTGTACAGCACACGGGTGCCGGCGCTGGAATCTTCCTCGTTGTAATCGCCGATCCAACGCAGGTTAAACGTCTCGCTGGGCTTGTACAGCAGTTGCCCGCGAAAGCCCTGGCGTGAACCGCCATTGAGGTCGTGGCCGTCGTATTGGTTCTTGATGTCACCGTCGCTGCGCGTGCGGTAAGCCGAGAAACGCCCCGCCAAGTCATCGCTGAGCGGGCCGGAAATCGTGCCCTTGGTCTGGAAGTAACCGTCCTCGCCCAACGACGTCTCGATACTGCGCTCGGGGGTGAAACTCGGTGCGCGGGTGCTGATGTTGATCACCCCCGCCGTGGTGTTCTTGCCGAACAGTGTGCCTTGCGGGCCGCGCAAGACTTCAAGCTGCTCGATGTCCATCAAGTCGAACACCGCCATGCCCGGCCGCCCAAGGTACACGTTGTCGATATACAGCCCCACGCTGCCTTCCAGGCCGTCACTGGCCGGGTTGTTGCCCAGCCCGCGGATCGACACGCTGGACTGGCGTGCATGCATATAGGCGACATTGACGCTGGGCACCAGTTGCTGCAGATCCTGGATCCGATACACCCGCTGACTTTCCAGGGCCTGGCCACCAATCACGCTCATCGGCGTCGGCACGTCCTGGGCGCTTTCGGTACGCCGCCTGGAGGTGACCGTGACGGTCTCCAGTTGGCCGCTGGCGTTCTCGCCCTTGCTTGCCGGCGCGGGTACTTCGGCGGCCTGGCTTGGCGACCAACTGCTGCTACCGGCCACTAATACGGCCATGGGCAAGGACTTCAACAGACTCATAAGCGGCTCCCCAAGCGGAAATATCCAACAACACATATTCCCTAAAGTTATTTATTTATGGTTTAACGAACATTTACTGCATAAGAGATTGCCTTTATAAGGAGTCGACCTGATGCATAGCCAATGCATTTCCCGGATATTTTTGATGTGAAAAATGCATATCGACCTGCGCCAGCTTCGCCACTTCATCGCCCTTGCCGAACACCGCAGTTTTGTCGCCGCGGCGTTGGCCGTGAGCCTGTCGCAGTCAGCGTTCAGCCGTAGCATCCAGGCGCTGGAACACAGCGCCGGGTGCCAACTGGTCGATCGTGGGCGCAAGGACCTGGCGCCCACCAAACAGGGCCAGGTCCTGCTGGAACATGCACGCCGCCTGGTCAGCGGCGCACAGCAATTGGCCAACGAGATCAGCCAATTCAATGGCCTGGAGGCCGGTGAACTGCGCTTCGGTTGCGGGCCGGCACCGGCCGGCGGGTTGGTCCCCCGCGCCATCGGCAGTTTTATCGGGCGCTACCCCAAGGCCCGCGTGCAATTCCAGGTGGATGACTGGCAAAGCCTGAGCAAACGCCTGCTCAGCGAAGAATTCGAGTTCTTCGTCGCCGACACCCGCCACTTCGAAGCCAACCCGGACTACCACACCCACCGCTTGCGCCCACGCCGCTGGTACTTCTGCTGCCGCGCCGGGCACCCGCTGGCCCAGCGCGAGAGCGTGAGCGCCGCCGAGCTGATGAGTTACCCCCTGGCCGTGACCATCCGCCCGCCGAACCTGCGCAAAGTCATCGTCGACCTCAGCGGCCGCCCGGATTACCTGCCCAATGTGGAATGTGAAAACGGCTACAGCCTGATGGGTGTGGTACTGCGCTCGGACGCCATCGGTATCGTCAGTGCCAACAGCGACGTGCTGCACATGGCCCGGGGCGAATTGGTGTGCCTGACCATCGATGGGCTGGCGGAGGACCTGGAGGAGCGTTACACCCGCTACGGAATTGTCAGCCGGGCGGGCTATCGGCTGTCGCCGCTGGCGGAGGCGATGATCGAGCAGATCAAGCAGATTGACGAACTGGATGAGGATGTGTGTGCCTTGGAAAACCTCGCAGTCTGAACCGACGCTTTCGCGAGCAAGCCCGCTCCCACAGGGGACTGCATTCCAAATGTGAGAGCGGGTTTGCTCGCGAAAACGCCAGGAGCAGCACCCATGCATTCACTGCATCAAACCCAGTCCCCAAATGCACTTGCCAGTCCCCCACCCGAACGGCGAAAAAACCCGCCTGTCCTCTGTTCGGTGAACCTCAATGTCTCAAGCCAAACCCCTGCGCAACGTGCTGTACATCATGTGCGACCAACTGCGTCGCGATTACCTGTCGTGCTACGGCCATGCTCACTTGCACACGCCGAATATCGACCGTCTCGCCGCAGCCGGCGTGCGTTTCAGCCGGGCCTATACCCAGGGCACCATCTGTGGGCCGTCGCGGATGTCGGCGTATACCGGGCGCTATGTCAGCAGCCATCAAGTGGCGTGGAACGCCGTGCCGCTGCCCCTGGAAGAACTGACCATCGGCGATTACCTGCGCCCCCACGGCATCCGCACCGCGCTGGTGGGCAAGACCCACGCCACGCCAAACCTGGAAGCCTTGCAGCGCTTGCATATCGACCCCGACAGCGCACAGGCCGAGCCGCTGAATGAGGTCGGCTTCGACGCTTACCTCCGGCACGACGGTATCTACCCCGATAGCCCATTGTTCGAAGACAAGCGGGAGTCCGCGCCTTACACCCACTACCTGCGCGAAAAAGGCTACGACGGCACCAACCCTTGGCATGAATGGGCCAATGCCGCCGCCGGTGAAAACGGTGAGGTGCTCAGCGGCTGGAAGATGCGCAACGCCGGGCTGCCTGCGCGCGTCGCCGAAGCGCATTCGGAAACGGTCTACACCACCGGCCGCGCCATCGACTTCATTCGCGAGCAAGCCGAGCAACCGTGGTGCCTGCACCTGTCCTACATCAAGCCGCACTGGCCCTATATCGCCCCGGCGCCGTATCACGCGTTGTACGGCGCCGAGCATATCCAGGCACCGATCCAGCCGGAGCACACCAGCGATCACCCGGTATACCAGGCGTTCCGTCAGCACCAGGAGAGCGTGAATTTTTCCCGTGACGAAGTGCGGCTCACAGTCATTCCAACGTACATGGGCCTGATCAAACAGATCGACGATCAACTCGGCCGGCTGTTCGATTATTTGCAAAGCAACGGCCGCTGGGACGACACCTTGATCGTCTTCACCAGTGACCATGGCGATTTTCTGGGCGATCACTTCCTCGGGGAAAAAGAGTTCCTGCTGGAGCCGGCGGTGGGCGTGCCCTTGATCGTGCGCGACCCACGCGCAAGCGCCGATATCACCCGTGGTTCAGTGGACGAACGCCTGGTGGAGACCATCGACGCACTCCCCACTTTCCTCGACGCCCTGGGCTTGCCTGCGGCCGACCATCGCCTCGAAGGCCGCTCGCTGATCCCGCTGTTGCACGGCGCCCCCGTGAGCTGGCGCAACTACGCCATCGCCGAATACGACTACGCGTTCCAGGCCCCCGCCCGCGAACGCCTGGCGCAGCCTATCGACCGCTGCCGCATGACCATGGTGCGCAGCGAACGCTGGAAATACCTGGCGTATGACGGCTTTCGCGCACAACTGTTCGACCTGGAAAACGACCCGCAGGAAGTGCACGACCTGGGTGCCGACCCCGCCTATGCGGCGGTGCGCGAAACGCACCTGGCTTATCTGTTCGAGTGGCTGCGCGGCTTGAAGCGGCGCACCACCATCAGCCACACGGAGATCGACGTGCGTGGCCGGCAGTTCAGATACGGTGAGCCGGAGGCGGAAAAAGTGGTTCAAATCGGGGTTTGGTAGGCCTTCGGGAGCAGCTACAAGTAAGAGCCAGGTGGCTTTTACTTGTAGCTTGTCGCTGAAGACTTGCCGCTCAAAGTCCCTTTGTCGTCTGACTGCGCTGCCCCTGCACACTCACCGGTACGTCGCCCTTGAGTGTCACCCGGCGCACGATGCGCTCCTGGGTACCGTAGTCATCCACCGCGTAATGCTGGGTGGCGCGGTTGTCCCAGATCGCCACGTCGCCGGTGTTCCAACGCCAGCGCACGGTGTTCTCCAGGCGGGTGACATGGCTTTGCAGCAGGTTGAACAGCTGTGTCGAGTCGGCCTGGGAATACCCCTTCAGGCGTTTGACGAAGTGCCCCAACAGCAGGGTTTTCTCACCACTGACCGGATGCACACGTACCACCGGGTGTTCGGTTTCGTACACCGTGGAGGTGAACACCTTGCGGTATTCCTCAAGCTTTTCCACCGACACATCCGGCTTGCGCCCGGCGTAGTCGTATTCGTTGCTGTGCACCGCCCACAGGTTGTCGGCCAGGGCCCGCAGTTCGACGCTGAGGTCGTTGTAGGCGCTGGCCGTATTGGCCCAGACCGTATCGCCACCCGCCTTGGGTGCCAGCACCGAACGCAGGATCGAGGCTTTGGGGTAGGCGTCGACGAAGGTCACATCGGTGTGCCAGGAGTTGGCGCGCTGGCCGCGCGTGCCGTCCAGCTCCAACAGAAAGCGCGTGCCGTCACGGACCGGCACCGTCGGGTGCGCGATCGGTTCGCCGAGCAAGTGGGCGAAGGCTTCCTGGCTCTGGTCATCCAGGTGGGTCTGCTCGCGGAAGAAGATCACCTTGTACTGCACCAGGGCCTGCTGGATGGCCTCGACCGTCGCGGCGTCCAGCTCCCCAGACAGTTTGATGCCACGGATCTCGGCCCCTATACGCCCGGCGACCGGGTGGATGTCCAGTGCCTGGGGCACGTGTTGAACAGCTAATGCGGCGTTGCTCATGGTGACGACCCTCTTGTGCGCTCTATTGATATGCAATTTAGATCTAGCAAATCAACATGTGCTTCGTTGACGGAATAAGAGCTTGCATTTAAAACCTCAGCTCCCAGGGTCGCAAATGCCTTCGACCTATTTTTCAGATGCCGGGAAAGCATATGGATCTTCGCCAACTTCGGTACTTCATCGCCCTCAACGAACACCGCAGTTTCGTGCGCGCAGCAGACGCCATGGGCATCACCCAACCGGCGTTCAGCCGCAGCATCCAGGGGCTGGAGCAAGAGTTCGGCTGTGTGCTGGTAGACCGTGGCCACAAAGACTTGCGCCCCACGCCGGAAGGCCAGGTGGTGCTGCAACATGCCCTGAGCCTGGTGCATGGCGCTGCCTTGTTGAGCAGTGAAGTGACGCGCATGACCAAGCTTGACGCCGGCGACCTGCGCTTCGGTTGCGGCCCGGCCCCGGCCGTGAAACTGGTACCCGATGCGGTGGCGCGCTTTATCACCGACCACCCGAAAATCCGCACGCATTTCCAGGTGGATAACTGGGAAAAACTCAGCCGCGCCCTGAGCCGTGAAGAGATCGAATTTTTCATTGCCGACATTCGTCAGTTCGAAGCCGACCCGAACTTCCAGACCCGCGCACTGACGCCCAAGCGCGGCGTATTTTTCTGCCGTCCGGGCCACCCGCTGCTGGCCAAGGACAGCCTGTCGACCAACGACATGTTCGACTACCCGCTCGCCTCCCCACTGATCTCCCAAGGCATCCGCAAGCTGCTGGCGAACCTCAGTGGGCGCATGGACTTTTCACCGAGTATCCAGACCGAGCATTTCCCGGCGCTGGTGAAGATCGTGCTGCAGTCCAATGCCATAGGGGTGGGCACCGAGGAAGCGTTTGCCGAAGACATCGCCCGGGGCACCCTGGTGCTGCTGCACTGGCGCAATCTGCCGCAGAACATGGAAACCATGAGTGCGCGATGCGGCGTGGTCAGCCGCACCGGCTCGCGGTTATCACCGGCGGCGAAGGCGATGATCGAGACATTGGTGGAAGTGGACAGCCAGGCCGTTCGTGTCGCGGTTTGAGGGCCTCATCGGGAGCAAGCCCCCTCCCACAGTTGATCTGTGAATACCTTCAACTGTGGGAGGGGGCTTGCTCCCGATGGCGATAGCCCAGACCCCCAAAACCTCAAAGCCCCGCCGCCGCCAGATTCGGCACCACCCAATCACTAACCTGGAATGGCTTGCGAATCAGCCGCTCCTTCGACGCCAAGTCCACCGCATTCTGTAATTTGCCAAGGAACACCGGGTCCAGGGTCGAAGGGAAAATCTCGCTGAGTTTCTGGTCCTTCAAATCGTTGGTCAGGATCACGGCGGGGTAACTGGCGCGTTCCGACACCAGCTCGATGTAAGCCTGCTTGTGGTTGTCATCGGTCAACCACTGCACGGCCTGCTGCTGGGCCTTGAGCAACTTCGCCACGACCTGCGGGTGCTCGTCGACAAATTTGCCGCTGCCCACCAGCACCGCCTGGACACTGCCCGCGCCGCCCAGGTCCTTGGTGGTCAAGGGGATCTCAGCCAGGCCCTTGGCCTGCAGCGCGCTCAGGCCCGAGCTGCCCCAGGTGGCGTCGATCTGCTTGGCCGCCAGCGCCGCCACGGCGGCATTGAAGTCCAGGTTGATGACCTTCAGGTCTTTCTCGCTCAAGCCTTGGCTGGCCAAGGCAGCGTCGAACGACAACTGGCTGGCCGTGCCCCGGAACACTGCAACGCGCTTGCCCTTGAGGTCTTGCAGGGTCTTGATGCCCGAACCCGGCACCACGCCGAGGTAGTGCTTCACACCTCGCGCCGAGGCACTGAGCAGGCGGGTATCCAGGCCATTGGAACGTCCGATGATCGCTGCAAGGTCGCCCAGGTAAGCCAGATCCACCTGGCCATTGGCAAACGCTTCATTGATCACGGGGCCGGCGCCCTTGAAGTAATTCCACTGGATCGTGATGCCTTGGTCGGCAAAAGCCTTTTCAAAAATCTGCTGGCTGTGCAGCACGTCGGTAATGCCACCGCCACTGTGCTGGCTGCCGGCACTCAGGTCAGGCACGGCGATGCGGATTTCCTTGAGGTCGGCGGCGTGCACCAGGCCGGCCAACGCGGTGCCCGCGAACAGCGTGATCAGTCGTTTGAAAGGCAGTTTCATAAGCTCAGCTCCTGGTGGGCGTAGGTCGCCTGGGGAGCAGAAAGTAGGCATAGGCCGATCAAAACTTTAAATACTATAAATTCACAATTTAATAGCTTTTAGCACTATGCAAGCTAAACCGCCGGCTCCAGAGGGCTATGCATCAACAGCATCGAAAATATTCTTCGAATGCATTGGATGCGTGTCGGGCGGAAGCTTTAAATGATTTTCTTATCCCCCAATCATCTTGATTGAGTTTTTGTAAGATCAAAATCACATAAAGCCCTCGGCAACAACGGAGGTCCTCCATGGCCCGGATTTCACTTTTGAGCCTACCGCTCGCGGCCCCCTCCACCGCGGCGCGGCGCTGGCCGAACCTTGGCGAACGTCTGTTGCCTTGGCTGCTGCCCCTGACGTTATTCACACTGTGGTGGTTGGCCAGCCGCAATCACTGGATGAGCGAGCAGATCCTGCCGCCGCCTGCGCTGGTGTGGAGCAGCGCAGTGGAACTGGCTGGAGGCGAGCTGTGGAGCCACCTGGCGATCAGTTTGCAACGCCTGTTCTGGGGGTTGCTGGCCGGTATTGGCATCGGGGCTTTACTGGGCGCGTTGCTGGGGTTCAGTGCCCGCGCCGAGCGCCTGGTATTCCCCACCTTCAGTGCGCTGTCACAAGTGCCGACCCTGGCCTGGATTCCGTTGTTCATGGTGTTTTTCGGCATCGGCGAAACCCTGAAACTGGTGGTGCTGGTAAAGGCGATCGTGGTGCCCGTCACCCTGCACACCCTGGTCGGCGTACGCGACGCCCAGCCCACGTTGCGCGAAGCGGCCCGCGTGCTGCGCCTGCCCGCTCACCTGCTGATCCGCCGACTGATCCTGCCCGCCGCGCTGCCGGCGTTCATGGCTGGGGTGCGCCTGGCGCTGGCAGCCGGCTGGACATCGTTGCTGGCGGTGGAACTGCTGGCCTCCAGCGAAGGCATCGGCTACCTGATGGTCTGGGCGCGCCAGTTGTTCATGCTCGATATTGTCTTCGTATGCATCGTGGTCATCGGCGTGCTGGGTGTGGTGATGGATCGTGGCGTCGGCTGGCTGGATCGCCTCTGGGTGCACTGGCCCCACCCGGCCACCGCGCAGATCCGGCGCGGGCCACGCTATACCGGCTGGCAGCGCCTGCAACCGTGGCTGTTGCCGCTCCTGTTATTGGCGTTGTGGCAAGTCGCGACGCAACAGGCGTGGGTAGACCCGAACATTCTGGTCAGCCCGTGGACCGTGCTGCACAGCGCGATCGCCGGCGTGCTGGATGGCAGCTTGAGCAGTGCGTTGGGCAAAAGCCTGGGGCGCACGCTCGCCGGCCTGCTGCTGGGCGGCGGCCTGGGTTTTGCCGTGGGCCTGTGGCTGGGCTTGTCGCGACGTAGTGAGCGAGTGCTCGGCCCGACATTGGCCGCGTTGCGCCAGATCGCGATTTTCGCCTGGGTGCCGCTGTTGACCGCCTGGTTCGGCCTGGGTGAAGGGGCCAAGTCGGTGTTTATCGCGCTGGCGGCATTTTTCCCGCTGTTTATTGCCACCCAACGCAGCGTCTTGAACCTGTCACCGCAGCTGCGCGAAGCCACGCAGGTGCTGCGCCTGAACCTGTTCCAGCGCCTGCGCCACCTGGTACTGCCGGGGGCGGCGGCGGGCATTTTCGCCGGCCTGCGCCTGAGCCTGATTTACGCCTGGCTGGGCACCATCGGCGCGGAATACTTCATGCCTTCCAACGGCGGTATCGGCAGCCTGATGATCGGCGCCCAGCAGCTGTTGCGCATGGACCTGATCATGAGCGGCATGCTGTTGGTCGGCCTCACGGGCGCCACTCTCAACCTGATCGGCCAACGCATCGAAACCCGCGCCACCCGCTGGAGACACGTATGAACACAGCTATCGTCAGCTTCAACCATGTGGGCAAAACCTTTGATGTGGACGGCTTCCCGCTGGAAGCCATCCGCGAATTCAACCTGGACATCGCCGAAGGCGAGTTTGTGGCGATTGTGGGTTCCAGCGGCTGTGGCAAATCCACCCTGCTGCGCCTGCTGGTGGGGCTCGACACGCAGTTTCGCGGCGAGATCCAGGTCGACGGCAAAGCCGTGCGCGGCATCGGCGGGGAGCGCGGCATCGTGTTCCAGGAGCACCGCTTGTTCCCCTGGCTGACGGTGGCGCAAAACATCGGCCTGGGCCTGGTCAACGAAGCGCTGAGCGACGCTGAGCGCGACCGGCGCATCAGCGACTTTATCGCGCTGGTCGGCCTGACCGACTTTACCCGCGCCTATCCTCACCAATTGTCCGGCGGCATGGCGCAACGGGTCGCCATCGCCCGTGGCCTGGTGGCCAGCCCGCGCATCCTGTTGCTGGACGAACCGTTCGGTGCCTTGGATGCGCTGACCCGCCAACAGATGCAGGACGAGTTATTGGCCATCCGCACCCGCGCCAGGATCACCACGGTGCTGGTGACCCACGATGTGGAAGAAGCGATTTTCCTCGCCGACCGCGTAGTGGTGATGGAGCCCCGGCCAGGGCGGATCAAGCAGGTGGTGGACATCGCCTTGCCGCATCCGCGCCAGCGCAGCAGCTTCGAGTTCCACCAGTTGCGCGAAGAGCTGTTGCACGAACTGACCAGTGATGGCCATTACCAGCCGCCCGTGCGCGAGCAGATCCGCGATCTGCCCCTGGCCTTTATTGCTTGCTGAAAGACAGCGCGGCGTCGGGGCGCTCCTGGCGCTCAAAGCGATTGGCACGGGCAAACGTGCCGAAGTCATTGAAGCGCACGCCCATCTCGGCCATGACCTTGTGGGCCACCTTGGCCGTCATCTGGCGAATGTAAAACGGCTCCTTCACCACAAAATGGTGGATGCCATGGGTGCTGCCGAAGTTGAAGCAGAACGCCTGCAACGGCCACAACCACCAGGGGTTCAACACCTGGGTCTGCTGGATCACATTGCCCAGCTCCACATCACCGTAGTAATGCATGTTGGAGCTGACGAAGTGCAGGCAGAAGGTGCGCAGCACGTTGGGGCCGATGATCACCACGGCGGCGATGTCGATCACCTGCATCATCTGCAAAGTACCGTCGGACCAGCCAATCGGTGTGCCCATCAGGCCGGCAATGCCGTTGGCGGCATGGAAGCCCAGAAACACATACCACGCCCCCCAATGCAGTAGCGCCAGCGGTGCGTAGACCAGCAGCGAACGTTTCAGAATCTTCAATTTGTGGTTCCAGGTCTTGGCGCGCAGCATGCGGATAGACGCCGACATCACGTTGTCGCCCACCATCAGCAATCGCGCAAACCCCCAGGGTTCACCATTGGTGATGGCGCGCTCTTCCATATCGCTTTCGGTACCGGAGACCTTGTGGTGATTGAGGTGCAGGTGCCGGCGTATCCAGGGGTTGATCGTGCTCGGCCGCGCCAGCCACACCAGGCCCATCATCAGGTTGTGGGGCAGGCGCTGCTTGCGAAAGTACATGCTGTGGATCAGGTCGTGCTCCAACTCATGGGTCAATGAGGCCAGAAAAGCATTGAGCAGCAGGCACACCCACCAGGCTATGTGCCCGCTGATGTAGAGCGCCGCCGAACCCAGCATGCCGACCAGTGCAAACGCCAGGATGCCCGCGCCCAGTGCATCCTGATGCAGCAACCAGGGGTGGCGCCGGCGCAGCCGCAGCCCTTCGGCCAGCACCACGTCACGGATGTGCGCCGAGCGTTGTTGTGCGTTCATCTGTTGGGGACTTGCAGAAGTACCGTCCATGCTTCCATCCTCTTGTCTATGGATAGGTGCATCCTGGCCCAAGCGGTGCGCCAGGGCATCAGCCCCACACGCCAACCTGTTGACCGCAAGCGCCAATCGCCATGACTGAACCCACCTCCCTCGCCAGCTGGACCCGCGCCTTGCGCAAACAGCTCGACGCCCTGGACCTCGACAGTGCCGCGTTGTGCGCGGAGGCCGGCCTCGACCCACAGCAGATGGACGACCCGAATGCGCGCTATCCACTGTCGGCGACCACGCGCCTGTGGCAACTGGCGGTACAGGCCAGCGGCGATCCGGCGATTGGCCTGCGGGTGTCGCGGTTCGTCAGTCCCACCACCTTTCATGCACTGGGTTATGCCTTGGTGGCCAGCGGCAGCTTGCGCGAGGTGTTCGAGCGCATCGTGCGTTATCACCAGGTGGTCAGCGATGCCTTGACCCTGGAGTTGAGCGGCGATGGCGAGCGCTACCGCTTCCGTCTGTTACAACCGCCAGGCAGCCCGGCACCGGCGCTCGAAGCCATTGACGCGTTTGCGGCGATTTATGTGCGCACCTGCCGCAATCGCCTGGGCCGTGACTACGCTCCCTTGGCGGTGTACTTGCGGCGGCCCGAACCGGCCGACCCCAAGCCGTGGCACACGGTGTTTCGCGCGCCGCTGTTTTTCGGCGCCGCAGAAGACCGCCTGGAATTCGCCGCCCACGATTTCGATAGCCACTTGGACGATGCCAACCCCGAATTGGCCGAACACAACGAAACCGTGCTCAAACGCACCCTCGCCCAATTGCAACCGCTGACCTGGGAGCGCAAGGTGCGGGCCTCTATCGAGGCACAGTTGCCCGACGGTGAGCCGAGTGCCGAACGGATCGCCCAGGCACTGCACTTGAGCCTGCGCAGCTTGCAACGCCATCTAGCGGATGAAGGCTGCCGCTTCGATACCTTGCTCAACGACTGCCGGGAAAACCTGGCGTTGTTGCACCTGCGCGACCCGCACTCTTCACTGGCTGAAATCAGCCACCTGCTGGGGTTTGCCGATACCAGCAGTTTCAACCGGGCGTTCAAACGCTGGACGGGGATGACACCGGGGCAGTTTCGCGAGGGGTTGCGCTAGAGGATGCCGTGCTGGTTGCGGCCGGGTTTGATTACAAACCTGTCATTAAATTGTGCGGTTTCTGACCCTGTTCACCGCCTAGAGTGGCGACCTGTTTTCCGGAGTCGTCCTTATGCCTCGCCATGCCTTGTTCTTGAGCCTTGCCGTCTGCACCGGGGTGTTGGCCGCCCCGCCGTTGCCCCGCCATGCCGATCTTGATCTGCATACTGCACGCCAACTGGCCGACGCCGGCCTTGAGCACTGCAACGCCGCGCTGACCATAGTGGACCGCGGCGGCAACCTGCTGCTGAGCCTGCGCGCCGACGGCGTCGGCCCGCATAATAGCCTCGCCAGCCAGCGCAAAGCGTACACGGCGCTCTCGACCAAAACCCCGACCCGGTTGTTCGCCGAACGGGCGCGCAACAACCCCGAGGCCGCCAACCTCAATAGCTTGCCCGAGCTGCTGTTGCTCGGTGGTGGCGTGCCGCTGTTTGCCGATGCACAACTGGTCGGTGCGCTGGGCGTTGCCGGGGCCGGTGGCGCAGCGCAAGACGAAACCTGCGCCGTGCAGGCCGCCCAACAACTGGGCTTGAGCATTTCCCTCTGATTTTTCCCCTGACAAGGAGTTCTCGATGAAAACCCTCAGCATCACCCTCGCCGCCCTCAGCCTCAGTGGCTTGTGCAACCTGGCCCTGGCCGATGGCAACCCGTTGAGCGTGCATGTACTCAACCTGGAAAATGGGCTGCCATCCGCCGGCGTCAGCGTGACCCTGGAGCAGCAGGTCGGCAATCAGTGGCAGCCACTGTCCGAAGGTGTCACCAACCAGCAGGGCCGTATCGCCGAACTATTCCCCGCCAACCGCAGCATGACGCCGGGTGAGTATCGCGTGGTGTTCAAGACCGGCGACTATTACAAGAAGGCCAACCGCGAGACATTCTTCCCCGAGGTACCGGTGATTTTCCAGGTCAAGCAGGCCGACCAGCATTACCACATCCCGCTGCTGCTCAGCCCTTACGGGTTCTCCACCTATCGCGGCTCGTAGTTCCTCACTCAGGTGCCTGCGGCGCGCCGCAGGCCCTGCAAATCCAGGACTTCAATCGCGCCGTAACTCAGGCCGATGGTCCCCTGCTGTTCCAGGGCCTTGAGCAGACTGTTGGTGGTCTGGCGTGACAGGCCCAGCATCGCCGCAAGATCCTCCTGGGGCAGTTGCAGGGTGCGCCGCACCTGGTCGGTTTCACCGTAGCCCTCGGCGATCATCAGCAGCCGGTGGGCCAGGCGTGCGGACGCGGGCATCAGGCTCATCTGTTCGATATTGATCAACGACAGGCGCAGCTTGTGGCTCATCAACAAGGCCAGGTCGCGCCAATACGCCGGATGGTGTTCGAGGACGCCAAGCAGCGCCACCTGTGGCACCTGCAACAGCGTGCAGGCGCCCATGGCCAGGGCATCGTGGGTGCGCGGCAGGTTATCGAACAGGCAGATTTCGCCGAACCAGTAAGGCGTTTCAACCAGGCTCAATACCGCTTCCTTGCCTTGGGCATTCACCGCGCTGATGCGTACCGCGCCGTCCAGCACCGCATACAGGCCGCAAGGCGGGTCGCCACGCTTGAACAGGTATTGCCCGGCCTCCAGCTGCCGCAACCGGGCATGGGCCAGCAGGCTATGCTGAAAAGGCTCAGGCAAATGGCTGAACCAATGCCCGGCGGCCAGCCGTGAGTGCCATTGCTCTGTGTCCATGAGAACTCCGAAGATTGTCGGCCAGTTGACAGTCAGTCGCTGGCTGACAGGGCATGATCAAACATCCTACAGGAGGAACAACAATGAAAAGCCTCGTCGACCACCTCAGTCAATATGCCGCCTACCATCGCGACCCGCGCAATATCGCCAGCCACTTTATCGGCATCCCACTCATCGTAGTGGCAGTTGCCGTGCTGCTGTCACGCCCCGAGTGGGCGGTAGGCGGGCTGTGGTTATCACCCGCGGTGTTGCTGGCGTTGTTTTCGGCGTGGTTTTACCTGCGCCTGGAGCTGGCGCTGGGCGTGTTGATGACGGTATTGATGGGCTTGTCGGTGTGGGCCGGGCACGCACTCGCAGCGCAGAGCACGACGGTGTGGCTGAGCAGTGGCATCGGTCTGTTTGTGGTGGGCTGGGTGATTCAGTTTGTCGGGCATTACTACGAAGGCCGCAAGCCTGCGTTTGTGGATGATGTGTCGGGGCTGATCGTCGGGCCGTTGTTTGTGGTGGCGGAGTTGGCGTTTTTGCTGGGGTTGCGCCATGGCCTGAAAGAGCAGATCGAACAGCGCTCAGGCCCTGTGGCACGCCGCGATCTGAAACCGAGAGAAGTCTAAAAGTGGGAGGGGGCTTGCTCCCGATGGCGGTGGATCAGCCAGCTTATCTGCCGCTGCCCCACCGCTATCGGGAGCAAGCCCCCTCCCACATTGGCCCCATTTCAGATTGGTCCTATCTCAGATTGGCCCCATTCAGATTGGGTTTGCGAGGTTGTCAGGCTTTTTGCCAGACCTTGGGTTTGAAGAACAGCGTTTCGCCCCGCGCCAGGCCGATCAGGCTGTCGTGATCCTTCACCACTTCGGCCTCGATCAGCTCGCTCTGGCCTTCGACCTTCAGGGTTACCCGTGTGGTGGCCCCCAATGGACGGATATCGCGCACCTCAGCCGCGTGGTGGTCTTCCAGCTCATGCCGTGACAGCGACACTTCGTGCGGCCGGAACAGCACGTGCTGGTCCTCGCCCAGATGCAGACGGTTGGAGTCACCGAGGAAGTGGTACACAAAGTCGCTGGCCGGGTTTTCATAGACGTCGCCCGGTGAGCCGATCTGCTCGATCACGCCTTTGTTCATCACCACGATACGGTCGGCGACTTCCATGGCCTCTTCCTGGTCATGGGTCACGAATACCGAGGTCAGGTTGATGTCTTCGTGCAGGCGCGCCAGCCAGCGGCGCAGCTCCTTGCGCACCTTGGCGTCAAGGGCACCGAACGGCTCATCCAGCAGCAGCACCTTGGGCTCCACCGCCAAGGCACGGGCCAGGGCGATACGCTGGCGCTGGCCACCGGAGAGTTGTTCCGGGTAGCGATCGGACAGCCAATCGAGCTGCACCATGTTCAGCAGTTCGTGCACCTTGCCGGCGATCTGGCTTTCGCTCGGGCGTTGGTTTTTCGGCTTCATGCGCAGGCCGAAGGCAACGTTATCGAACACGGTCATGTGGCGAAACAACGCGTAGTGCTGGAACACGAAGCCGACGTTGCGATCACGCACGTCGTGGCCGGACACGTCTTCACCGTGGAACACGATATTGCCGGCGTCCGGGGTCTCAAGGCCCGCGATGATGCGCAACAAGGTGGTCTTGCCGCAGCCGGACGGGCCGAGCAACGCCACCAGCTCGCCACTCTGGATGTCCAGATTGATGCTGTTCAGGGCCTTGAAGGCGTTGAAGTTCTTGCTGACATTACGGACTTCGATCGACATGACTTATTCCTCACCGGCGCTTTTGCGCAGGCGGTTGATACGGTTCTCGCTCCACTGCTTGAGCAGCAGGATGAAGAGCGCCAAGATCAGCAACAGGCTGGCCACCGCAAACGCGGCAACGTGGTTGTATTCGTTGTAGAGAATCTCGACATGCAGCGGCAGGGTGTTGGTCACGCCACGAATGTGGCCAGACACGACCGACACCGCGCCGAACTCGCCCATGGCCCGGGCGGTGCACAGCACCACGCCGTAGATCAGGCCCCATTTGATGTTCGGCACGGTCACATGCCAGAACATCTGCCAGCCATTGGCGCCGAGCAGGCGCGCTGCCTCTTCTTCCTGGGTGCCCTGTTCCTGCATCAGCGGGATCAACTCACGCGCCACGAAAGGCACGGTGACGAAGATGGTGGCAAGCACAATGCCGGGCAAGGCGAATACGATCTGGATGTCATGCGCTTGCAGCCATGGGCCAAAAAAACCCTGGGCACCAAACATCAGTACATAGACCAGGCCCGCGATCACCGGTGAAACCGAAAACGGCAGGTCGATCAGCGTCACCAGGATGCTTTTGCCACGAAACGAATATTTGCTTACGCACCATGCCGCGCTGACGCCGAACACCAGGTTGAGCGGCACCGAAATCACTACCGCGATCACCGTGAGCTTCAGCGCCGACAGCGCGTCGGGTTCGAGGATCGCGGTGAAGAACGCACCGAGACCGTTCTTCAAGCCCTGGGACACCACGATAAACAGCGGCAGCAGCAGGAACAGTGCAAACACCAGCCAGCCGAGGCCGATCAGGATACGTCGCGATACGGCACTGCCACGCCGGGCAGCGTTGGCCGAGGACGCAGCGGAAATAGACGATTGGGACATGTTCCGCGCCTCCTTATGGACGTTCGATGCGCCGCTGCAACAAGTTGATCAGCAGCAGCAAGACAAAGGAAACCACCAGCATCAACACGCCGATGGAAGTGGCGCCGCGGTAGTCGTACTGATCGAGCTTGACCATGATCAGCAACGGCAGGATCTCGGTTTTCATCGGCATGTTGCCGGCGATGAAAATCACCGAACCGTATTCACCCACGCCTCGGGCAAATGCCAGAGCGAAGCCGGTCAGCCAGGCAGGCAACAACGCAGGCACCAGGATGTAGCGGAAAACCTGCAGCGGCTTGGCGCCCAGGCAGGCGGCAGCCTCTTCAACTTCCCGGGGGATATCGGCGAGCACCGGTTGCACCGTACGCACCACGAATGGCAACGTGACGAAGGTCAGCGCCAGGGTGATACCCAACGGGGTGTAGGCGATCTTGAAGCCCAGGTCCGCAGCGAACTGGCCAACCAGGCCATTAGGCGTGTACAGCGCAGTCAGCGCGATACCGGCCACGGCGGTGGGCAGGGCAAACGGCAGGTCGATCATCGCATCGATGATCTTGCGTCCGGGGAAGGTGTAGCGCACCAGCACCCAGGCCAGCAGCGTGCCGATCACGCCGTTGATCAGGGCGGCATACAGCGCGGTGCTGAAGCTGAGTTTCAACGCCGCCACCACCCGTGGTGCGCTGATGATGTTCCAGAACTGATCCCAGGTGAGTTGAGCGGCGTGTACAAACATCGCCGCCAGGGGGATGAGTACGATCAGGCTGAGGTACACCACGGTGTAGCCCAGCGTCAGCCCGAAGCCGGGTATGACGGGGGAAATACGACGCGACATAAGAGTCCTTGGTTAGCGGTGACATACCACTGCGGTAGCGAACCTATCGTGGCGAGGGAGCTTGCTCCCGCTGGGATGCGCAGCGGCCCCAAAACCAGGCGACTGAGTTGCCGGTTTGGGAGCGCTTCGCGCTCCAGCGGGAGCAAGCTCCCTCGCCACGGAAAGCGGGCTCCAACAGATAATTTGGCTTATTGCGCCGTGTAGATCTGGTCGAACACACCACCGTCATTGAAGAATTTCGGTTGGGCAGTTTTCCAGCCGCCGAAGTCTTTGTCGATAGTCACCAGATCCAGTTTCGGGAACTGCTGGGCGTATTTTGCAGCGACTTTCTCATCGCGTGGGCGGTAGAAGTTCTTCGCCGCAATCTCCTGGCCAGCCGGGCTGTACAGGTGTTTGAGGTATTCGGTGGCGATCTCGGTGTTGCCCTTTTTCTCGGCGTTCTTGTCGACTACGGCCACCGGCGGCTCCGCGAGGATCGACAGGGACGGTACGACGATATCGAACTTATCGGCGCCGCCGTCTTCTTTCAACGCCAGGAACGCCTCGTTTTCCCAGGCCAGCAACACGTCACCCTGACCGTTGTTGACGAAGGTGATGGTCGAGCCGCGGGCGCCGGTGTCCAGCACAGGGACGTGCTTGAATAGCTCTTTCACGTATTCCTGGGCCTTGGCTTCGCTACCACCAGCCTTCAGGCCGTAGGCCCAGGCGGCGAGGAAGTTCCAGCGAGCACCGCCGGAGGTTTTCGGGTTCGGGGTAATCACCGAAACGTCTTTCTTGATCAGGTCGCCCCAGTCCTTGATGCCCTTGGGGTTGCCCTTGCGCACCAGGAACACGATGGTCGAGGTGTACGGGGTGCTGGCGTCCGGCAGGCGGGTTTGCCAGTTTTCCGGCAGGGTCTTGCCCAGCTTGGCGATTTCGTCGATGTCGCCGGCCAGCGCCAGCGTCACAACGTCAGCGCGCAGGCCGTCGATCACCGCCCGGCCCTGCTTGCCCGAACCGCCATGGGATTGCTGGATCTTGACGTTGTCATCCGGGTGGGACTGTTTCCAGAATTGGGTGAACTCAGCGTTGTAGTCCTGGTACAGCTCACGAGTCGGGTCGTACGAGACGTTGAGCAACTCGTAGTCCTTGGCAACGGCGGAACCGGCAAACACGGCACTGGCCAGGGCGGCCAGGGCATAACGGCGAATCGACGACATAGAAGGCTCCTGAAATTCGGGGTGTTGGCTTTTTCTTATAGTTGCGGGGTCTATCGCCGTAGTTGCTTAGTTCGGTTTGTTACCCGGGTTCTGCAAACGGAATTTTTCCTTGCGTTCGATCTGTACCACTTGAGCGTTGTGCACAGTGATTTCCACCGCGCCAAACCGCAGATCGCGCAAGGCGCTCTGGATCTCACGCAAAATGGCTGCTTCGTCCTGGCCGTCGACGCTACGTAGAGATGCGCTCATGGTCTCGCTCCTGAAATGAATAGTGCCTCGCAGTGGCGGCACTGCTTGCGGCGTGAGAGCGATAGTAGATAAGCGCGGATATTCTTAAAAATACTATTTAAGAATGTTTATATAACCAGAAAGAATTTTCTGGCAAGACTTGGAGTTGCAAAGGTTTTTTATCTTCATTCGCTGAAATCAAGCCCAGTGACGTTCCACATGTGGGAGGGGGCTTGCTCCCGATAGCGGTGCGTCAGGTTGGAAACTCTTGGCTGACCCACCGCTATCGGGAGCAAGCCCCCTCCCACACTTGGCCATCTTCAAGGGCGGATCGCAGGCGCCCGGGACCAGTCGATTTCCGCCGCCGGCATGGGCCGCCCAAACCAATACCCCTGGCCCATATCGCATTCCTGCTCCAACAGAAACCTTGCCTGCTCCACCTGCTCAATCCCTTCGGCATGCACTTGCATGCCCATGCTTTTCGCCAGGGCGATCACCACGCGCACAATGGCCGCATCGTCTTCATCCCACGGCAACCCGGCGACAAAGCCCTGGTCGATCTTGAGCTTCTGCACCGGCAGGCGCTTGAGGCGCAGAAGCGAAGAATAGCCGGTGCCAAAATCATCGATGGCCAGGCGCAAGCCCAGTTCACGCAGGCGGTGCAGTTGCTCCAGGGCGACTTCAGGGTCATCCATCACCGCACTTTCCGTGACTTCCAGCTCCAGGAACGCCGGCGCCAGGCCAGTACTGTGCAGGACCTGGGCAACTTGTTCGTACAGTTCGCGTCGGGCAAACAAACGGCTGGACACGTTGACCGCAATAAAATTCAGCGGCGCGCCTTCAGCCAGCCATTGGCACATCTGGCGACAGGCTTCGTGCATCACCCAGGCATCAATGTCGGCAATCAGCCCGGTGCGCTCGGCGATCGGGATAAATTCGCCCGGCGGCACCAGGCCACGCTCCGGATGCTGCCAGCGCACCAAGGCTTCGACGCCGATCAGGCGGCTGTCTTGCAGGTCATGCACGGGTTGGTAGTAGACACGCAGCTCTTGCTGCTCAAGGGCGCGGCGCAATTCACCGGCGATTTCCACCCGATGCTGGGCATGGGCGGTGAGTTCTTCGGTATACAGCGCGTAACCTTCGCGCCCGGCGCTCTTGGCCTTGAACAAGGCCGAGTCGGCATTGCGCAGCAGCTGTTCGGCGCTGAGGGCGTCGCTGGGAAACAGGCTGATGCCGATGCTGGCACTGATAAACAGCTGGTTGCCGTCAAACACGAACGGCTCTTGCATCGCATCGAGCATTCTCTGGGCCAATGCGGCCGCCTGAACCACCTGTGGACAACTTTCCACCAGCACGGCGAACTCATCCCCACCCAGGCGCGCCAGCGTGACGCCGGGGCCGAACAGACCTTTCAGGCGCTCCCCCACCGCCTTGAGCAACTGGTCGCCGGTGGTGTGGCCGAGGCTGTCGTTGATGATCTTGAAGTGGTCCAGGTCCATCAACAGCAGCGCACAGCCACGTTTGTGCACTTGCGCCGAGGCCAATGCCTGGTGGGCACGGTCGCTGAAGAGCAGGCGGTTGGGCAGGTCGGTCAGCGGGTCATGATGGGCCAGGCGGGCCAGTTCGTGCTCGGAATCCTTGATGGCGCTGATATCGGAAAAGACCGCGACGTAGTGAGTGGCCTTGCCTTGGTCATCGCGGATCACGCGGATGGTTTGCCACTGTGGATAAATCTCGCCGCTTTTACGCCGGTTCCAGATTTCACCGCTCCATTCGTCGGTGCGCTCCAGGGTCTGGAACATCTGCTGGTAGAAATTCGACGAGTGGCGCCCCGATTTGAACAGGCTCGGCCGCTTGCCCATGACGTCTTCGCCGCTGTAGCCGGTGATCGCCATGAAGGCGCGGTTGACGTGCACGATCAACCCCCGAGCGTCGGTAACCAGCACCCCTTCGCGGGTGCAATCGAACACTGCGGCAGCCTGTTGCAGGCGCTCGCGATTCTCCTTCAAGGGCTGCTGCACCTGGTGTGTACGCGCAAAGCGCGCACAGATCAGGTAGATCACCAGCGCACTGAGGCCCACCCACACGTAGCCGCGCGCCTGCAGCCAGCGTCCCAACTCCCATGGGTTATCGAGAAAGTTGATCAATAGGTGGTTGCTGAGCTGGAGCCACACAACGGAAACCAGCAGGTACACCAGCCCTACGCGTAGGGCTCCTCGGTATGAATACAGCATATCTTCAGTAATCCTTACCAAAAAAACAGAATCGCCCTACAAAGGCTGAGGATTATAGAATAAGAAACATCCAGTCACTCCTATCTGAAACGGTGGCTGGTTTTCTCTGTTGGCTTAGTGATAATGCGTGAGCTGTCTTTTTCTTTATCTGAGGGCCATACAGCCTATGTGGTACAACGGTTTTCTTGACCTGTCAGCCTGGCAACTGGTGGCAGTCACGCTGTTGATGACCCACGTGACCATTGTCGGGGTCACCGTCTATCTGCACCGTTATTCGGCCCATCGCTCCCTGGAGCTCAATGCCGGCCTGAAACACTTCTTCCGCTTCTGGCTGTGGCTGACCACGGCGCAGAACACCCGCGAGTGGACGGCCATCCACCGTAAACACCACGCCAAATGCGAAACCGTCGACGACCCGCACAGCCCGGTCATCAAAGGTTTGTCCACAGTGCTGCGCAAAGGTGCCGAGCTGTATCGGGCCGAGGCGGAAAACCCCGAGACCCTGCGCATCTACGGCAAGAACTGCCCGGACGACTGGATCGAACGCAAGATCTACACGCCCTACCCGTTGCTGGGCGTGGCGATCATGGGCGTGATCGACCTGCTGCTGTTCGGTACTATCGGCATCACCATCTGGGCGATCCAGATGATGTGGATTCCGTTCTGGGCCGCCGGTGTGATCAACGGCCTGGGGCATGCCGTGGGCTACCGCAATTTCGAATGCCGTGACGCGGCCACCAACCTGGTGCCCTGGGGCATCATCGTCGGCGGCGAAGAGCTGCACAACAACCACCATACCTACCCCAACTCGGCCAAGCTGTCGGTCAAGAAGTGGGAGTTCGACCTGGGCTGGGCGTGGATCAAGGTATTCAGCTTCCTGCGCTTGGCCAAGGTGCAGCGCGTTGCGCCTATCGCGCACCGCGTCGAGGGCAAGGGCCACCTGGACATGGACACCGCCATGGCGATCCTCAACAACCGCTTCCAGATCATGGCGCAGTACCGCAAGCTGGTGATCGGGCCGCTGGTCAAGCAGGAGCTGGAGAAAGTCGATCACTCGGTGCGTCACCAGTTCCACCGTGCCAAGCGCCTGCTCTCGCGGGAAACCAGCCTGCTGGATGACCGTCACCACCTGCGTATCCAGAACATGCTGGAGCACAGCCACGCGCTGACCGTGATCTACGAGAAGCGCCTGGCGTTGCAGCAGATCTGGGTGAAGACCAGTTCCAATGGCCACGACATGCTGGCGGCGATCAAGGAATGGGTGCACGAGGCCGAGGCCAGCGGCATTCAATCCCTGCGCGATTTTGCTCACCAGCTCAAGACCTATTCGCTGCGCCCTGCAGCGGCCTGACCAGCTCTCAAAGCCCTCCTATGGTGAGGGCGCTTGCTCCCGCTGGGCCGCAAAGCGGCCCCAGCCTTTGGTTTGGCTGGGACTGCTGCGCAGTCCAACCCGAGCAAGCTCGATCGCCCAAGGTAGAGCGCTCGCCTTGACTTGACAGCACGCTGAGTTTGGCTTGCCACCGGTTTCTGACGTCATTTCTTAGTCAACCGGATCATGGAACTTCACCGCAAATCCCCTCTCTCAATCAACACTTCGCCATCATGGTGGCCCTTGTAGTGACCGCTGCCCGATGCCGGCAGCGTGCCCAGAGAGAGTTGTGCCGATGGTTCACGAAAAGCCCTTTGCACCCAATACCCCGACGGCCGAACACCCCCGCCCGGCTGCGGCATCAACCCTGTTGGCGTTGATGCATGCCCAAGGAGAGGTCGAGCGGCTGAGTGAGCGCGAACAGCTGCTCAGCTCGCTGCTGGTCAGCGTGAATGCCGTGCTGTGGTCCATCGATTGGGAAACCCGCCGCGTGCTGTACGTGAGCCCGGCCTATGAACGGATATTTGGTCGCTCCGCCAGCCTGCTGCTGGCCGACCACCGTGAATGGCGCAACAGCGTCCACCCCGAAGACCTCGACTACGCCGAACAAAGCCTGGCCCGCGTGCTCGAACAAGGCGCCGTGGAAGACCGCGAGTACCGCATCATCACCGCCGACGGTCACATCCGCTGGCTGAGCGACAAGTGCTATATCAACCAACAGGTCGAGCCGGGCAAGCCGGTGATCGTGGTCGGCATAGCCGAGGACATCACCGAAAAAAAGCAGTTGGAGCTTGAGCTGCATCGCTTGGCCACCACCGACGTGCTGACCCAGAGCAGCAATCGCCGGCACTTCTTCGAGTGCGCCAACCAGGCGTTCGACAGCGCCTGTGCCCAAGGCACCCCGCTGGCTTTCCTGTTGCTGGACATTGATGATTTCAAGGACATCAACGACTCCTACGGCCATCTGGAGGGCGATCAGGTACTGCGGCGCATCGCCGAAAGCGGTCGAGGGGTATTGCGCCGTGGCGATCTGTTCGGACGCATTGGCGGCGAAGAGTTCGCCGCGGTGTTGCCCGGTTGTGCGCCCGAGATGGCTTTGCAGGTCGCCGAGCGGCTGGGCAAGGAAATCCAAGCGTTGGGTTTCAGCTATGAGGGCCGTGAGTTCACCGTGACCATCAGCCAGGGCCTGGCCGGCCTGCGCGAAGACGACTCGACCCTGGACAGCCTGTTTGCCCGGGCCGACGCCGCGATGTACGAAGCCAAGCGCCAGGGCAAGAACCGCGTGGTAGCGGGCTGAATGCCAGGCACCAGATGATTGGCTAACACGACGCTATCGGGGCAAGCCCTAATGCCAGTCAGTTAAGCGATAAAGCGGACGATGAATAAATTGTGGGAGGGGGCTTGCTCCCGATGGCGGTGTGTCAGGTTCAGAAACCGTGACTGACACACCGCCATCGGGAGCAAGCCCCCTCCCACAGTGACCGCGTTAATCCTTAACTGACTGATATTAGGGCAAGCCCCCCCTCCCACATTTCAACTCGGGCGTCTGTTAGGTAACCGGCGTAAAAAAACCCGCCGAAGCGGGTTTTTTCCGTCAAACAGTTCAGCGTCCGCTTACAGCTCGGAGAAGCACTCTTCGATGATTGCCAAGCCTTTGTCCAACTGCTCGTCTGGCGAGGTCAGCGGCACCAGTACGCGCAACACGTTGCCGTAGGTACCGCAGGACAGCAGGATCAAGCCCTTGTCACGCGCCTTGGCCACTACGGAAGCCACAGCGGCGGCGTTCGGCTTGTGGCTGTCGCCATCTTCGAACAGCTCGACCGCAATCATCGCGCCCAGGGCACGCACGTCGCCAATCACCGGGTACTTGGCTTGAATCGCCTTCAGGCCAGTCACCAGGCGTTCGCCCACGGCCTTGCAGCGGTCCAGCAGGTGCTCTTCTTCGAACACATCCATCACGGCCAGGGCCGCGGCGCAAGCGATCGGGCTACCGGCATAGGTGCCGCCCAGGCCACCCGGAGCGATGGCGTCCATGTATTCGGCCTTGCCGCACACACCGGCCAGCGGGAAGCCGCCGGCGATGGATTTGGCGAAGGTGGTCAGGTCGGCAGCGACGCCCATCTGTTCCATGGCGAAGAAAGTACCCGTACGCCCGGCACCGGTTTGCACTTCATCGGCGATCAGCAGGATGCCGTGCTTGTCGCACAGTTCGCGCAGGCGTTTCATGAACGCTTTAGGCGCGACATAGAAGCCGCCTTCGCCCTGCACCGGCTCAATGATGATGGCTGCGATATCACGAGGCTCGGCGTCGTTCTTGAAGATGCGTTCAATGCTGGCGATCGAATCGTCGATGCTCACACCGTGCAGCTCATTGGGGTACAGCGCACGGAAGATGCCGCCTGGCATCAGGCCCATGCCGGCCGAGTAAGGCACCACTTTGCCGGTCAGGCCCAGGGTCATCATGGTGCGGCCGTGGTAAGCGCCGGTGAACGCGATCACGCCGGCACGGCCGGTGGCGGCACGGGCGATTTTCACGGCGTTCTCGACGGCTTCGGAACCGGTGGTGACCAGCAGGGTTTTCTTGGCGAAATCACCTGGCACCTTGGCGTTCACTTTCTCGCACAGTTCCACGTAAGGCTCGTAGGCCAGAACCTGGAAGCAGGTGTGGGTCAGCTTGTTCAGTTGCTCGGTCACGGCCGCGATGATTTTCGGGTGCACGTGGCCGGTGTTCAGCACGGCGATGCCGCCGGCGAAGTCGATGAACTCGCGACCTTCAACGTCGGTGACGCTGGCGTTTTTCGCGGATTCGGCGAAGATCGGGTGAATCTGGCCGACACCGCGGGGTACAGCGGCTTCGCGGCGTTTCATCAGGGATGCGTTGGTCTTGCTCATAAAGTCCTCATTCGCCACTCATCGGGTGGCGTGGTCCAAGGCATACGTGGCGGGAGGCAACTACGGCAGCATGCGATGATCGACTGCCACAGCTTTCCCGGCCACTACGAATAACGGGGTGAAACACGCAAAGGGTCAGCGCTCTCGTGCCCTCTGCGTTTACCGCATGCTCCTGCCGGTCAGATGCCCAAGCAGAGGTATTTGATTTCCAGGTAATCCTCGATCCCGTACTTGGACCCTTCACGGCCCAGGCCCGAAGCCTTGATGCCGCCGAACGGTGCCACTTCGTTGGAGATCAACCCGGTGTTGACGCCCACCATGCCGTATTCCAGGGCCTCGGCCACACGGAACACACGGCCCAGGTCGCGAGCATAGAAGTAGGAGGCCAGGCCGAACTCGGTGTCGTTGGACATGGCGATCACTTCAGCTTCGTCTTTGAAGCGGAACAGCGGCGCCAGCGGGCCGAAGGTCTCTTCCTTGGCGACGGCGGCGTCTTTCGGCACATCGACCAGGATGGTCGGCTCGAAGAAGTTGCCTTCCATCACCTTGCCACCCGCCAGCAGCTTGGCGCCTTTGCCGAGGGCATCGGCAATGTGCTCCTGGACCTTGGCCACGGCTTTTTCGTCAATCAGCGGACCGGTGGTGGTGCCTTCTTCGAGACCGTTGCCGATCTTGAGCTTGGTCACCGCCACCTTGAGTTTTTCCGCAAACGCGTCGTACACCGAATCCTGGATGTACAAGCGGTTGGCGCAGACGCAGGTCTGGCCGTTGTTGCGGTACTTGGAGATGATCGCGCCTTCGACGGCCTTATCCAGGTCGGCGTCGTCAAACACGATGAACGGCGCGTTGCCGCCCAGCTCCAGGGAGACTTTCTTGATGTCCTTGGCGCATTCGGCCATCAACTGGCGACCGATTTCGGTGGAGCCGGTGAAGGACAATTTACGCACGATCGGGTTGCTGGTCAGCTCGCCGCCGATATCGCCGGCGCTGCCGGTCACCACGCTCAGCACGCCTTTGGGGATACCGGCACGGTGCGCCAGCTCAACCAGGGCCAGGGCCGAGAACGGGGTTTGCGAAGCGGGCTTGATCACCATGGTGCAGCCGGCGGCCAGGGCCGGGCCGGCTTTACGGGTGATCATGGCGGCCGGGAAGTTCCACGGGGTGATGGCAGCGGTCACGCCGATCGGCTGCTTGATCACGATCAGGCGCTTGTCGGGCTGGTGGCCGGGAATCACGTCACCGTAGATGCGCTTGGCTTCTTCGGCGAACCACTCGATAAAGGACGCGGCGTAGGCGATTTCGCCCTTGGCTTCGGCCAGCGGCTTGCCTTGTTCGAGGGTCATCAGGCGGCCGAGGTCGTCCTGGTTTTCGATCAGCAGCTCGAACCAACGGCGCAGCTTGTTGGCGCGCTCCTTGGCCGTCAGCGCACGCCAGGCCGGCAGGGCCTTGTCGGCGGCTTCGATGGCGCGGCGGGTTTCCGCAGCGCCCATCTTCGGCACGGTGCCGAGGATTTCGCCCGTGGCCGGGTTGTTGACCTTGATGGTTTGACCGTTGTCCGCATCGACCCAAGCGCCATCGATAAAGGCTTGCTGGCGGAACAACTGGGTATCTTTGAGCTGCATGTCGGCTTTCCTTAACAGCACCGCGCGCACGCGGAGCGAATTAGAGTTGTTGAAAGGCGCCTTGTGGGCTGCCGTCAGGGAAATCAGCCCCAGCGCGCACGATGATCAGAAAGCGCACGGGAGACAGAGCGTTTGAAATCTCAAACGAATCCTAGGATCAATGGGGGGGCAGGGCAATAGTCTGTTCGAAAAAAAGAACGAAAACCGCGCATTTGGCGCACCTTTCGGATCAAGCGTGCAAACGACAACACCCCCGCCGCCTGTTGGGCGACGGGGGTGCCTGGGGCGGCTGTGATTTAAGGCTGGAACGATTTGAGGATGGTCAACAGGCTGGTCAGGTTGTCGGCCACGCCGCCCTGGGCGACTTTCTCGGTGGCGGCAGCGCCTGCGGTGGTGTCGACGCTGTAGATCTGCATCACGCCCTGGTTGGTGGCGGCCTGGGCCAGGGTGTTTTGCTGCTGCTGGGCCGAGACCGAGTTCTGGAACAGGATCGCCGTGGCCTGACCCATCGATTGGTAGATCGTGCTCATGGCCATCGCCGGTGCCTCGGCAACGACCTTGACGTTGGTCTGGGTAACGGCATCGGTGATTTGCGGGCTGACAGTACTCATGGGTGAAACTCCTTTGTTAAGAAAGAACAACATCCGTTATCGCTCAGTGCTTAAGACTGGAAAGACTTGAGCACGGTCAACAGGCTGGTGAGGTTATCCGACACGCCGCCCTGGGCGACTTTCTCGGTAGCCGCCGCACCCGCCGTGGTGTCGACGCTGTAGATCTGCATCACGCCCTGGTTGGTGGCGGCCTGGGCCAGGGTGTTTTGCTGCTGCTGCGCGGACACGGCGTTCTGGAACAGAATCGCCGTGGCCTGCGCCATCGATTGATAAATGGTGCTCATCGCCATCGCCGGCGACTCGGCCACTACCTTGACGTTGGTCTGGGTGACCGCGTCGGTAATTTGTTCGTTAACAAATGCCATGATTAACTTCCTTATTGAGTACACGGTGCATTCCGTGTTCATGAATGAACGTTGCGAAACAGGCGCTGTGAAGTGTGCGGTTTCAGGAGCCGGCAGCCTTGGCCAGGGCGGCCTCGATCTGCGCAATCAACTTCTGGATCTCAGCGTTCACTTCACGCTTGAGCTGCGCCCGACCGGCGCTGTCCTCAGGCGTGCTGTTCAACGCTTGGCGTACCGCCTCTTCACTCTGCTCGGCGGCCTTGCGGATCGCCTGTTCGTTGACTCTCGATTGCTCAAGCACCTGGGTGGCGCGCTTGAGGGTTTCATCGACGATGGCTTGGGGCGTTCCGGCGAACATCTGCGGGTTGCGCAGCATCGCTTCCAGCCGTTGACGGTCATCGCTCGATAGCACTGAGGGGATGGATGGGTGGGCCATGTCGATCTCCTTGGGCAATGTAGGGCTGGCGACAGGCCCGCTAAAGCCGCACCTCCTGACCGTCTTCCCAGAAGCCCGCAAAGTAGAACAGCGGCGAGGCATCACAAAACGTCGCCAGTTCCGCGGGCGTAATCGCCGAAGGCCGCCGATTGAAAATGGCAGGCGGTGGTGGCACCAGGTTAGCCACGTTGTAGAGGTTGCCCATCTCATAAGCGTTGGCCGCGAATTGTGAGCAAAAGGAACTGCTGCCAATGGCTACCGACTCATTGATTCGGTCCTGCAGGGAAGTGTCGGACTCCCAAGCCTTGAACGCCGAAAGCATCGCGTTCCACATGCTGTAGCGACCGTCAATTTCGCCACCGAGCTTGTCGAAATAGAACTGTTTGGCCGCTACCGCCGCCGCAAACCCCAGTTCAGTGTCACGGCAGGAAAACACCATGGCGGTGCGAGGTGGTTTTTCCAGGCTCACGTCAGTCAAGGCCAAGCCACTGCCAACGCTTTCGATCACCATCGTCTTGCTCACCGCAATCGCCGGGTGAACCACATTCAGATACGTTGTGTCCTGGGAGAACACTTTGGCTTTGACCAACTGACCGGCCTTGATAAATGCCCGCGTCGTACTGTCGTCTTCTTGCTTCACCGAAAAAATAAGATCTCCAACGTCCATGATGTCGCTCCTCACTCAAGAAAAGTTACTTTCAAGTTGCTGTTGCACCGTTCCAGCAGAACTCCGGAACGCTGTGCTCGGTTCAGGCCGCTGGCGCTGCCCGGTTGGCCAAGGTGTCGGCGTACTTGGCGATGCTCTGGTCGATCTTGTCGATGGCCACGCTGGCAGCCTCGGCCTCCATCGCACCGGCTGCGGCAGCCACGGCGGCGGCCGCGCCCACCAGCAGGTCGGTGGCCAATGCGCCCAAGGCATCCTCGGCGGCGGCCGGCAGGTTGTCCTTGACGATGTTCTCGGTCATTTGCTGCAACAGCACAGCCTGAGCCGCCAAGGCGATCTTGCTGACCCCATCGAAATAGCCCGCCGCCGATTGCGCGACCAACCCCGCCGCCTGGCTGATCATCATGTCGGCCGGCACGGCGATCTGCGCCGGGGCGTAGGCGAAATTCTGCGCATTGGTGAACTGCACCGCCTGGACGATCTGGCTGTTGAGCGCGGCGGTGCTGTCAGATGAGGGCGTGCTCGCCTGGTTGAGCAAATGCTCGTTCATGCGCGCCATGATCGAGCGCGTGGGTGATGCTGCCGGGGCGGCCGCCGGGGGTTGCGTGGCGGGTGTTTCAGGCGCGGGGCTGGGCTTTTTTCTGCTGAACCATGACATGGCAAGTCTCCCCAGGGTTTAACCCTTCTCGCCAATCTGCATGATCAACGCAACGGCTTTGGAAATCACCGCGTTGGAAATCTGGTTCATCGCCTGCTGGCTGTTGACGGCGTTCTGCAACGACAAGCCCGCCGCACTGCTAGCCACCTGATACAACGACGCAATGGCCTGCGCCGGCGCCTCCGCGACCACCTTGACGTTGGTTTGGGTCACCGCGTCGGTGATCTGGCTGTTGACCTCTGTCATACATCTCTCCTTGATGGAATTCACCCGATCGGGGTGGGGGTGGCGTGACGCGCTCCTTAACTAGAACGCCTCACGCCGATGTCTGTGAAAGGCATTCAGCGCAAAGCGCTGCGCAGCAATTGCACCCGCTTGCGCACCAATGGCAGCTTGACCTGCAGTTCAGCGGCGATCTGGGGGTAAGGCAGGTCATCGACAAAGCGCATCTCGAACAACCGCTGCTGTGCGACAGGCAAGCGCGCCACATGCGCCGTCACTTGCTCCAGGCGCTCATAACGCTCCACCCACTCCAGCACCGAGGCGCAGGGGGCGGCGAGCGCGGCCAGGTGATCGTGCTCAAGATCGACCGAGTCATCGAACAGTTGCCCCTCACGCTTGCCACGCCGCAGGCTGTCGAGAAACACATGGTCGAGCACGAGAAACAGAAACCCCTGAGGGTCGCGAATACGCTCGGGCGAACGCCGAAAAAACAGCAGGGCCTTGATCGCCGTTGCCGACAACCACTCCTGGCCCTGATCCCGGTTACCCTTGGCACGCCGCAGCGCACGCCGCTTCAACTCGCCCTGGACGGCGCGCCAACTCGCTTCAAACAAGCGGTCATCCGCCACCCATTGATCCTTGAACGGAACAGTCATCCCCATCGCAAGCACTCCTGTGCATCCTTGATGAAGGGCCAGTGTGCGAGGCACAACCAAGCGTGCGCTGTTACCTGGGGAACACCGCGAGGGCTAATTCAAGGCAAACGCCTTGCGCCGCAAATGCTCCAGGTCGTTGATCACCATCCGCTCCAGGCTGCCGCTGATCAGGCCACTGCGGCGCCACAACTGCAGTTGCACATTGAGCTTGGGGCGACTGGTATTGAGCATGGCCGCCAACACCCCTTGGTTGGCGGGCAATGACACGCTGGGCATGGCAAGGGCCAGGTCGATCTCGTCCATATTGGCCAAAAGAAACCGCGCCAGCCGCGACTCCAGCCGATGCAGGCACACCAATTCGAGCAGTTCGATGGCATGCAGCAGGCGCACCATCATCAGCATCAACAGGCGCCGCAGAAACACCGGTTCCTCAAACAGCGGAGCAAAATGTCGACGCCCCAGTTGCAGCAAGCGCGTCGGGCCGCCGGCAAAGGTCGAAGACTCACGACCATGGTCATTGATCAACGCCGTCTCGCCCACGACCTGCCCGGCGCCCATGCTGCCGATGATCTGCTCGCGCCCATCCGGCCCGTGAACCACCGAATAGATCCGGCCCTCCACCACCAACGCAATAAATTCGAGAGCGTCATCCTTGAAATAAAGCAGCTCACGATCAACCAGCGTGCGCTCCACCATATGGGTGGCGACGTAGCACAAGAGCGGCTCCGGCAGCCCTCGGAATAAATCGGAGCGGGCGAGCAAGGTCAGTCTCAGCGGGAGATCGAGCATCACGGTTCCTTTGGAATGCATGCGTTCACCTGGCCAGGGGGAGGGAATTGCGGCGCCACAGCGGTGCTGGAGCCACAAGAGCAAAGCAAACAAAGGGACGTACGGTAGGAGGAGTTGTGAAAGATAATGGCAAATAGCCGCTTTTGGCCCTGACACTGCCTACGATCGCCAGTGAAAACACCGGCATGGACGCATCTGGCCGACATGGGTATGATGTCGCCCGCACAAGCATCCGTAGCTCAGCTGGATAGAGTACTGCCCTCCGAAGGCAGGGGTCGTGGGTTCGAATCCCGCCGGGTGCACCATATAGCAGTCTCGGGCTGTCTCAGACAGTCTACGAAACACCCCAAGAAGCCCGCCCTGTGCGGGCTTTCTTGTTTCTGGCTATCCGTCCCTGTCTACCCCTATAACTTCCCGCCGTGTATGCCCACGTGTATGCTTCGCAATTCCTATAACTGGAGGCATACAGGAAGTGAAGCGCTCTGAAATTAAACGCCGCCCTTTAGCAGACACCACGCTTGCAGGGCTAGAGCCTGACCACGCTACTTATCGGGAGCAGGACGGGAATGGTCTGTACTTTCGGGTAAAACCTAACGGGCAAAAATCGTGGGAGCTGCGCTACAAAAAGCCAGACGGCAAATGGTCTTGGCTGGGCCTAGGCGGCTACCCGGAAATCAGTGGCTCATTGGCGAGGCAGAAAGCAGCTCAACTGCGGGAAGACGCATCGACCGGCAAAAATCCATTAGTGAGCAAGCAAGCTCGCAAAGTTGCAGACCAGGTTGCTGCCAACAACACTTTTGAAGCGTTAGGCCGCGAGTGGTTTGAGGCCAGACGCACAAGCTGGGAGTCAGGTACGTCTCGACGAGTGCTTGGCGCACTGGAGCTTCACGTATTCCCCGTCTTCGGCAAGCGCGTATATACAGAAATACTGCCCCTGGAATGGATGGAGTTTCTACGAGGCATGGAACAAAAGGGGATCATTGAACAAATGGGCCGGGTTCGTGCCTTTTGTAAAGAGATCTATGACCTTGCCCGCGTAACAGGACGAGCCGTCCATAACCCCCTTGAGGGTCTCAGCAAATTCCTACAATCGCGTAGCGCTGAAAACTATGCGCACGTTTCGATTGAAGAACTGCCTGCGCTACTTCGAGCGATCAACTCCTACCCTCACGCAAAGGACGTCCGTATCGGGCTTCGCTTGCTCTCCTTATTAGCATCGCGCCCGAGCGAGATCCGAGAAGCACGCTGGTCAGAAATCGATCTCACCAAAAAGCTATGGACGATCCCTGCCGAGCGAATGAAACGTCGCCGCGAACATGTGGTGCCTCTCTCTCGACAGGCAATCGAAGCGCTCACTGAGTTACGAACACTTACAGGTGCGTACCCTCTCCTATTTCCAGGCAGGAAAGACAGAACAATCCCCCGTAGCAACACCGTCTTTTTGATGGCGCTACGCAGACTGGGATATGCCGGTCGGCAAACAGGCCACGGCTTTCGTCACATCGCGAGCACCATACTCAATGAGCAGGGTTTCGATGAGAATCATATTGAGGCCCAGCTCTCTCATGCAAAGGAGGGGATTGCCGGGGTCTATAACAAAGCGGTGTACCTGCCTCAGCGCAGAGTGATGATGCAGTGGTACGCCGATCACCTTGATGCCCTAGTGAATGGAAATGTGGTGCAGGGCCAATTTGGAAAGGCAGTATGAGAGCACATACCCAGCCCCCCTCCAAAATCGGTGTAACGGGTGTTACTCGAGTAACGCCTATCACCAAAGGCCCAGTTTCATTGGCTTTCACGCCTGTTACACACTTGAGAGACACAGCGTACATCCGATGTAACGCTGCTCAGGCGTGTAACGCAAAAGTCAGCCCTCAGGCGCTGCGGGCAGACGCTTTTTGCCCGAGCCTACCAAGCGACCTTCGCTGGCTCCGCCTTTCAAGCGCAGGGCGTGGGACTCTCGGTTACACGGGGCCTGAGACACGTGGCAATGACTGATCGCCAGACCATATTGCATTCGGCGTTAAGCAGCGGCCTGCTCAAATCTCTCTCAGCGCAACCTCTCTATGACCTCTGCCGTGAACAGGTCGCTGACGCCTGCCACCTGATCGACCAGTGCTGGCTGCGCATTCATCGCGAAGACATCAATAAAGATCTCGCCGACATGAAAGATCTCGGCAGCATGTGCATTCAGACAATGATTAATGAGGAGAGCATTTTTCAATATGCCTCCACCGACACCAGGGCACGCCTGGCGCATTGGGTACGAATGTACAGTGGTTACTACTCGGTGTCGGAGCGTGATGCTCATGCGGGCTACATCATGGCTTGTGCCGTAAAAGCGCTGGAGACATTAGTCAACTGGATGCAAACAGCCGATCAAGACGCTTGGTCGCATGTGCCTGAACCTCCTACCGATTTGCCGCGGGGCCTCTACTGCGAGCTCGTAGAGATGCAGGTCGATCCGGATGAGCACATCCAGACACTTGATGATTACGCCCTCTATCTAAAACCGATCACATCCCTACCCTGCCTGGTCGACGATGAACTAAGACCCATCGCCGAACGAGCGATCAAAAATGCCACCCGCAAAAAAGGCGGTCTCATCAGCGGCATGGAGCGTAACGAGGAAATTAGCGTTCGAGACGCCGCGATAGTTAAAAAGGGGCTCCACTACCGTGCAGCGGGGATGTCCAAACGCAACATTGCAACGAAGGTGCATGCCTGGCTACAAGGCGAGGTAGCAAAACCTCCAAAACAACGGCCTGAGTGGATTGCGCTTGAGACTGAAAAAGCCCTCACCCGCAAAAGTGTTGAAGCCATTCTCAAACGCTACTTCGTGCTGTAAGCCAGAAATTTCAATCGGATTTCAATTGGAAGTGAACTGCTCATCTCCGACCCGCACCTAGATCATTGCTCTCAGTCCTAACCAGTCGAGAGCAAGACCTATGAAAGCGTCTATCACCAAACCTCCCCACTTTAACCCAACCACTCCAAACCCCATCTTTGACGCATCGTCGACATTGATCCGTATGCCCGAAGTCGAGCGGATCGTGGGCATGAAGCGTTCCACCATCTACAAACTCATGCAGCACACGGATAGCGGCTTTCCCCTGCCCGTCAAATTGAGCAACAGCAACGCCCGCGGTGCGCCCGTAGCTTGGGTTTTATCTGAAATCCAAACATGGGCACGAAGCCGCATAGAGGCTCGCAACCAGGTGGCAGCATGAAAAATCGAGTCGCCAACAGGGCCATCTTGCAGCCCTTTTCTGTACTCAGAACGGTCGGATTCTCATCACGCGGTATGCAGCGTTTTGAACGTTACCGCACAGAGCAAAAACGCATGAACCGGGACGTGATGGTGATGCGATGGACAGATGGAACCTGGTGCGCATTATCAGTTCCCTGCCAAGCACCCCAAGCAATCATCGTCGACGAAGGCCAACAAATCGACGCCTACGAGGATGCACGCGCCTGCCTCGATGGCGACTTCTTGCCCTTTGTTTCCCTGCGATGGGAAGTCCATGCCTGAAACGAAAACGCCCCCGGCGGCAACCGGAGGCGTTGAGGTAAATCTACATGCCTGATCAATTTATGCCGCCCCGAAAAAATCCGCAAGTGATCTGCACAGTTGCACTTTCAAAAAACGGACGTTACTCTCTGGCCGTCGCTGCAAAATCAGCGACCGGGTTTGACGGCCCGTTCAGACATTGGCGCACAGGCGCCCCCATCACGATTGCAGGCGCTTTTTTTGTGCCCGCACATCCTGTTTATGGCGGCTGTGCGCGGGATACCTTCGGGTATGCCGGGTTCCTTTGTCCCCGGTCCGTCAACCTGCGTACAGCTGCCACCCTAATTCGTTTGACGGCGAACCGTGGCAGCTCCCCAGACAAAGGAGTTTCGCCCAATGCACGCCACCAATCCGTTCAAAATTCGCGCCGCTGCTCATCGAGCAATGGCTCTCGCCGCTTTACACGCCAACTCCAGCCTCGCCACACGCCTCTCTCGTTACAACATCCACATGTCCAAAGCGCGAGCTCTGGAAGCCGAAGGGGGTGCCCAATGAGCACGCTCCCAGGCTTTGCACTGCCCGAGGATCTGCTCTGCGTCAGCCAGGACGCTGAAGCCGGTCTACCTATTGACGCCATCACCTGTGCTCTCGACCGTGCCGACTCGGTTCTCATGCTGTTGGAAGATCACTTAGACGGGAATAAACCCCTGCTTTCCAACCACGTGTTGTCGTCCGTTATTTGGGACGTGCGCGGCACTTTGGGCTTGATCAAAACACTCACCATGTACGGTGATGCCTCCTCTGTGCCAATGGGCCAGAAGGGCGGTGCCCTGTGAATACTGCCAACACTCTCGGGCGCGCCGAATTCTCATGCGTTGCCAGCGGTACTCAAAAGCTGTTTAGGGTCAATGCAGGCGTGCCGATCGAGGACGCACTTGAGGCCATATCGCTGTTTCAGCACTACGCCAATCAACTGACCCTCGACGCCGCCATGAGTAATGAGGGCGAGCGGTTCAGTTGGCCTGCTTTGTACCTGGGCGAAATGGCAAAAGCACTGATTGATGACGTGAACGATGCGCTGTATGCAACGAGGACCGCACCATGACTCAGCGCACCGGCAAGACCTCAAAACGCCCCAGCTTTGCCGACGTAAAAAGCGCCGCCCTGAAGAACATCGACCGCGTCCTAACTCACTGGCTGCCGAACGGCAAACGCGTCGATGGTGGCAAGGAATACACCGCACCTAATCCCACGCGTACAGACAAGCGCGCAGGCTCGCTCAAGGTCAATTTGAGCAAAGGCACCTGGGCGGATTTTGCCACCGGCGACAAGGGCGGCGACCTGATTGACCTGGTGCGCTACATCGACGGCGGCACGGACGTCGATGCCTGCAAAAAGCTGGCGGATCTGCTCAGTGTTTCCGCTGGTTCTGCGACTGCCAAAAGCGCACCGCCCAAGAGTGCTAAGCCGGAGTGGATTGCGATTCAACCGATCCCGGCCGAGGCCATGAACAAGTGTCCAACCAAACACCGGCAACACGGTGTTCCGTCCAAAGTGTGGATCTATCGCGATGCTCAGGGCCAGCCGGTCATGGCGCTGTATCGCTTCGACCTGGGTCCCGATGAAGACGGTAAGCCGCGAAAGGTCTTTGCGCCTTTGACCTGGTGCAAACGCTCCGATGGACAAACCACACAATGGCGCTGGCAAGGATTGCCGGAGCCTCGGCCATTGCTGCGCCTGGATGAGCTGGTACAGCGTGCAGATGCGCCTGTGGTGCTGTGTGAAGGCGAGAAAGCTGCTGACGCCGCCGCTGAACTGATGCCCGACCACATCGCCACCTGTTGGCCGAACGGCTCCAACTCTTGGCACAAGGCCGATCTGACGCCACTCAAAGGGCGAAGCGTTGTGCTGTGGCCGGATAACGATGCCAGCGGCAAGGTCTGCATGGACGCCCTCGAGCTCAAGTTGATTGAGCTGGGCGCCGCTTCAGTGCAACGAGTTGCGCTCGACATGTTCAATCTCAGGCCCAGCAGCAAAGGCGGCAAGCCGACACTCGTCAAAGGTGGAAAATGGGCTGACGGAGACGATGCAGCAGACGCATTAGCCAAAGGCTGGACCGCTGGTCACGTAGCCGAGCTGGTGCGCAACGGCGAGCTTTTCGTCGGCGCAACTGAGCACATCGAGCCTCAACAAGCCCAAGCTAAGGCGCCCGCCAAACGCCCTGCAAAATCGAAAAATGACCTGTTGCCAGGCGGCTTTCGCCTGACGCCTGAAGGGGTGTTCTATTCCGGCGATGATGGTGAGGCGCGCCCCGTGTGTTCGCCTTTGGAAATCATCGCCCGCACTCGCGACGACAAGGGCCACAACTGGGGCTTGTTGGTCGAGTTCGATGACCCGGACGGCGCCAAAAAACGCTGGAACATTCCAGCCCGAACCATGACCGGCGACTTCGGCAAGGACGTACTTGGGCCACTGGTAGACATGGGCCTACGCCTCGCTGGAAGTCGGTCGGGGCGCAATGCCCGTAATGACCTGCAGAGCTATCTCGGCGGCTTCGATAGCGCCCAGCGCGCACGATTGGTGACGCGCCTGGGCTGGCACGACAACGCCTTCCTTTTGCCCGAACAGCAAATCGGCTCGCACGCCGAACACCTGCATTTTTATGAAGCCGGTGCGCAGCTTCCGCCAATCAGCGAAGCGGGCTCTCTGGAGCAATGGCAGCAGCAAGTCGGCGCGCTATGCGTTGGAAACCATCGCTTGGCGTTTGTCGTCTCTGTGGCGTTTGCAGGGCCTCTGCTGAACATGCTGGGGCATGAGTCGGGCGGCTTCCACCTGTATGGCGACAGCTCCGGGGGCAAGACCACTCACCTGCAAGTCGCTGCATCGGTTTATGGCGGGCCTCGTCTGGTGCGTTCATGGCGCTCGACAGACAACGCGCTGGAGTCCATCGCCGCCGCACACTCAGACGGCCTCCTGGTGCTGGATGAAATCGGCATGTGTGACGCACGCATCATTGGGGAAACGGTGTACATGCTCGGCAACGGCACCGGCAAGGCCCGGGCGAATGATCGAGGACAAGCAGGCCGACAGGTGCAGGAGTGGCGCTTGCTGTTTCTCTCGACCGGCGAGAAGACATTGGCGCAGCACATGGCGGATGCAAACAAGGAGCTGAAAGCGGGCATGGAGGTGCGCATGCTTGCGGTGCCTGCGGATGCGAGCAAAGGCCTCGGCATGTTCGATGTGCTGAATGGTTTTGAGGATGCTGCTGCCCTCTCCGATGCGCTCAAGGCGCGTGTCGCCAAATACTACGGCACGCCTTTCACCGCCTTCCTGCACGCGCTGTGCGCGCCTGGAGAAATGCTCAGGTGGTCGGTGATCGTTCGCCGCACGGTGGAGCAGTTCATCACCCAAAACCTACCTGCATCGGCCAGTGGGCAAGCCCAACGTGCAGCCCTTCGCTTTGGCCTCGCAGCAGCGGCCGGAGAGTTGGCCACCGCCTTTGGCGTCACCGGTTGGCCTGATGGTACGGCCACGACTGCTGCGCGGGTTTGCCTGCATGCATGGCTGGCTGAGCGTGGCGGCGCCGGAAACTTCGAGAGCGATGCGATTTTGGCGCGGCTGAGACAGGTCATCGAGCGCTTTGGAGAAAGTCGCTTTACCCGCTGGGAATCTGCCGCCGCCAAGATCGATGAGCACGGCCCACGCACGATTGATCGGTTGGGCTTTCGCAAGACGATGGAGCACGGCATGGGTGACGCACTGCACACCACCAACACCTATTACGTGCTCCCCGAGGCATGGCGCTCCGAGATCTTCCGAGGCATGAACATCAACGCCGTGAATAAGGAACTACTGCAGCGTGGCGTGCTGGAGCCGGCCAGCGATGGCAAGGCATCGAGTCTGGTCCGTTTGCCCGGCCTCGGTCCGCAACGCTGCTACGTCGTAAAGACGATTCCGGGAACGGATGACCGCGAGGCTCGGGCTGCCTGATGGCCTCTCTGCTGATCGAGGTAGCGCCGGCTTATTCTCCCGGCCTCGCCAGCCGCTCATTCAACCCAAAGCCAATTTGAAGGAACAAGAAAGATGAACGAATTCCAAGCTTCTACCGAAAAACACGAACTGCTGGCCAGCGAACTGGACAGCAGCGAGACCACCTTACTTGCACTGCAGAACTCGGATAGTACTCATGCGACCGCTAACTGCGAGAAGAAGCAACGAATGATCGATGAGATCGACCAACTGACCACCCGCCGTGATAACTACCTGAGGACGGCTGAAGAGCACTACGCCGAGATGGCACCGTTGGAAGCCTTACTGGAGGGTGACGAAGAATTAGACGCGAATCGTCTGCGTGAAGTCCGCAGTGAGTACAACACGCTGAAACTTCCGTACGACTCCAATAAACACCATGCCTGGATCTTAGATGCTCAGATCACTCGACGCGAGCAACTGCTCAATCACGAAACCTTGATGACCGGTTACACCGAATCGATGGTGAACTGGAAAGCCGACGAGCAAGAGCTCAACGAAAAACGCGAGAGTCTTAGCACCCGCTTGGAGCAGATCCAGCAACAAGCGGTAGAAGACTTGGCAAAGGCCCGGCAAGCCGAAACCGATGCAGCCACCGCCTACGCACAGGCAGTAGCTTGGGGCGACACCGATGGCGAAAAGAACGCCAATACAGACGCGCAAAAAGCTGCGAAAAACCTTACGACGGCCATCGAACACAATCGTCGCCAGCACCTCATCATTGCCGCGCTGGAGCAGGAGCTGGTCATCGTCAACGAACACATCGCCGAGGCGCAAAGGGAACACCTTGCCATCCAGAGAACGGCCTTGTTGCTAGCCAAAAAAGTATTGGAAGAGCAGTGGAACGAAGAAGCCCAGGCACTGATGGATATGGGCGCCAAGCTGTGGGCTGCCCAACGTTTGCTGGGTGAAGATCAAATCAGCCTGAGAAGGTTGGTGCTGCCTAAAGAAGGCGAAGGCTTCGACACATGGGGTAGTCGTGAGCTCTCTGACCGCTCGTACAAGTTCACCGTAGAAGACATCCTCTCGCTGTAACACAGCGCCATCTTAAACAGCCTGCGGACGCGGGCTGTTTATAACTCTATCAGGACAAAGACCATGATCACTCAATTCCGAAACAGCGCGAGTTGGAGCGAGACACTGAAGGCGCGGAAAGAGCATTTAGCCGCCTTGCTCAAAATTGTCGACATCAAAACCGGGAAGACCACAACGGTCCAGTCAATCACCATCAATCTGATCAAGAATGAAATGACCCACGTGGAAAGTAAGCTGAAAGGATTACCATAATAATGAACTTTTCAGCTTTGATGCTATTAAGCTAGACCTCTAAAAATGCATACAGAAAAAGGGCCTCATTTTAAGGCCATAGTTTCTGTACTCAGCTGGTGTACATTGCTCTTCCGAACCAAACATACTTCCACCTTCTCGCTTAGCTTCTATGCAAAAAAATCCGCAAAAGCTGAGCCACCTCAATATTTAATCCGTAATTCAACCAGCTCAGTTAGATGTCCTGAATGGTTCAAACTCATCAAATCCAATCCGTGCCAACTCAGCGCCAACTTTTTGCGACACTCGCAGCGCTCTGCGCTGTTTGAGATCAGCCACCCAAAGAAAAATATTTCCTTTAGCATCAGTAAAGGAAAAAGCGCCACTCCCGCGCTTGGCAGCAGAGACTCGTAAAGACGTATCACAAAGAACAGGTTCAAAAACAAACGAGACCGACTTGGTATAAGCTTTCGAAACCAGCTTTAAACCTACATAGGTTACTTTCCCTTTCGCATCCACTATGGGAACCACATGTTCCGGTTGAACCTCAACAACTTCCATTGGAACAAAAAAGAAAGCAGTATTAGTTTTAATTCGCACGCTATCGCATGCTGCCTGCAAGCACAACCAATACTCAGAACGCGAGTTTTTAATAACTGTTCCCAAGCGTAGGACCGGAAGCGCTCCACTACCATCATTAAAGACCCTGCTCCCTGGAAAGCTTCGAATCCCAGTCAAGCAAGCAAACTCGTACATACTTTCCTGCGATTCTTTTAAACTGGTAGAGAACACAGTCGGAAAACTCTGGTCATAGTCCTTCTTCGAAGGCTTAGGCTCATCTTTGAAAGTAAAAGACCGGGCATTCCTCCCTGAGATAACGAAATCTTTAACCTCTGCTATGGGGGCTTTAGCTATGAGTGCTTTACCCTCACGTTCAAAGTGAAAATCCAGCGACTCACCATTATCAGCCATAGCATCTATTCGATTGGTAATCGCCTCACCACCTGCCCAGCGCCGAGCTACTCCATCTCTATCTACCACGCTCTTCAGTTCACTTAAAACAATATCTAAAGCGTATTGCTCAGCATCTTCCGCCGTACCAATAGAGGCTCGATGTAAAAAATATGGCCCGTCCATCCTCCCATTAAATCTAGATATCAGATGATGTGCAACACTTCTAATTGATGCCACAGTCGCTAGTGCGACGTTTGATAATAATCCTTCAGCAATTGAAGCAAATTCATTTAACAAACGACTAGGAAGCTCACTCTCAGAAACCTGGAACTCTCCAAACTGGGGCGGGACCTGGGTGCCATGCTTTTTGAACAAGCAAATTATTTTTAGACCGTCCTTGCCAGACAAGTAAGTTCCATTCATAGCCAGCTTCAAGTTAGACTTTTCCAGATCATCAAAAGAGCTGAAAATACTGGCAAGAATATCACTTAGACGCTTATCTCCAGTGTATATAGAAATAAGCCTTAATCGACCCATTTTTTTCAGATCAGACAAAACGATTCCGCGTATCAAGCTTATCGCTGTCTTTCCTGAATCGCCGAACATTTCCCAATCAAGGCTAACGATATCGACACGTTCAGCAGCCTTTACTACACGACTGACGATATCCTCATCCTTTGTCGCAGGACAAAGAATAGAACAAATCAGCCCCAACTCCATTGCGGTGTCAATCAGAAGCTTGGAATCCAGCTGATGGACGATTGTAGATCCTTTGCTGACCTCATCCCGACCCTCACCGGCGGCTCTTGCTGCTGCCCTTCTTGGGGCAGTAAGGGTGGTTACCTGTTCGACTGTTGGTGTACCTTTGGCTTCATCATCTACAACAATCATTGTCTGTGCGAACTCTTTCGCAGCGGCTAATCTATCGGCACTAAAATTGGTAGCTTCCATATTAATCGATTTCCTTACCGACAAATTCTTCTTTTGGTTTCAACTTAAAGGCCGCACCGACAGTAGAGTCAATCAACATCAAATCGTAGCCGACTTTCTGAAGCGATTGTCGAGAGATGTAAAGTCCCATGCCACGCCCACCCGGACGCCGCGAGAAATTCAAAGCGAATATATTCTTTCTATCCCCAGAGTTGATACCGGGGCCTGTGTCACTTACAACCCATCCATCATTCTCTGAAGAGAGTAAAATCTCTCTTTTACGACCGTGAACCCGCTCGAGCCAAAAAATTGAGTTATCGATTAGATTTACAAAAACCGGATAGAAGGACGATGTATACCCTTCGACAAAGCTTTCCATAAACGCAGGAGTCGCAGACAGGGCAATATCATTTGCTTTGAGCCTGTCGGAAAATAAGTTAACCAAAAAATCATATATATGTTTTCCGGTTATCTCTGTTGGCTTCCTATATAAACGACGATCCAGAGGAGTAAACAACGTAAGATAGCCATCAAGATGATCAAAGCTACTTCTCATATCTACATAGAGCTGATTTAACGCGGGATTTTCGGCAGCCCATGCCTTCAGTCTCCTAAAACCATCCCTTAGAGACCCAACAGTTTTTTCGAATTCATGAGTAACAGTGCTCAACGCCATACCGATTTGTGCTAATTCCAAATCCGCGTCACGTCTTTCCTGAAGAGCATCGAGTTCTTCTTCTAAAGCTTCAGCAAGCTCCGCAGTATCGTAAGCATCAACATTTTGAAGTGCTTGGACAGTGCTCAACTGATCCTTCAAACGAGACAGTTTTTTTGTTTCATGAGAAAAAACGGCTTCTATTTTCTCTTCAAGTGACTGTCGAATAGTCGAATGATCAGGAGCATCAGAAGCGGAACGCTGACAATTAGTTAATTCTGCGAGCGCATCATCTACAGCATGATTTACAGCTCGAAAACAGTCCCTAGCAGCAGTCCTAACTTGATTAGCCACATTAGCCACTAACTCTTCGGCTTCAGACCTTAACTTTCGAGTGTCTTTCAGAATAGAGTCGGACTTACCTCTTATTGACTCCTCCAGCCTTGCAGCGTTATCAATAGGAATGCCATCATTATTTGAGACACTTGAAATAAGTTGCTCTATCTCAACTTCAGCCTGTTGAAAAACTTCACTTTCGAGCCTTGCAGATTGCTCTACATAACCTGCCCACTGATTACTTAATATCTTAGACAACCCAACACCTCGGGGTTTTGCGATTGTCATTGATCTCCTCTCGCTCCTTATAGAGTTGAGAGTTTCCTTCTCTACCTGCATTATTGAAGCAGCTTTGAAACTACTGGAATGATCACCTTGTAGAATTTGTTCTACCTTAGTCTTAGCGCTTCGCACTAACGACTGCAGACTCACCTCTGGCTCGCGCTCATCAACCTTATGAAAAAACGCTTCCAACTCGGATTTTAAATCATTTCTCTTTAAGTTAACTTGCGCAGCCTTCTTTTTCCGAATATCCGCACTATTATTAAGCTCTAACTTGGTTTCTTGCCATTGCTCAGAGTAGCGACCATCCTCTCGAAAAAAATCCGCAGCGGACTGAATAAAAAAATTCATCAGGATAGAACGAAAATCACGGTACGCCTTATTCTCCCTAAACCCCTCCCGACCTGCCTTTTCTGTCAAACGGCTATTTTCTATACCATTTAACTCGACAACACCGAATAAGCGACGATAAGAATAGAAGTAATAACCAGCACCTAAAGTTCGCCTCCTTTCAATATCCAGAAAGTCGTAATCCGAGTCACCATAAGGCTGAACTCGAACTCCGTCACGGTAGATATAGATGCCACCATGCCGATCTAATTTTGTCTTTAATTTCGCATACTCTTCGCTTGATAGAAGGGAGTCTTTCTCTGCACCCTGCAAATATGCAAATGACAAAGAGAACTTCCCACAAGCTGTTGGAGTACCATCAGACTTATCCCAGTTTAATACGTACGGCTCTGGTTCTTTTTGATAAATACCAATCTTCCCCTGAAACTGCCCATACTCATCAAAGGTTCCAATAACATGGTGATCAACCTCCTCAAATTCTTGAGGAGAAAAAAAAGCTTTGTCACCAATACGCTCGATTGGAGCCCCTTCGTCGACGTAATCTCTAAACTTCGTAACAATTGGGGGCGTCTTAGAGCCAGGGGTCATCGTATTGGTAAAACCGATCAGATTTTTCTCAAATCGAGTAGCCTTTCGTTCATCTGCCCTGTTGTCTATATCGTCCTTAATCAAATCATCAGTTGGAGTAATATAGAAATGAGTACCAAACCCTTCTCCTTTGAGAGAGGGTTGCCCCAATTCTGATGAGAGGAGCTCAGGATCCACTTTAAAGGCTCTCACCTGCCGAATTAGAATTTCAAGAGCGACTGGGTCAATCCGTTGCTTAATTTCGGTGAGGGAATCAACTACTTCCACCAACATAGATTCAACCAATTTTGCATCTGGCATTGAACCTGAATCTATTTCTCTTATCGGAACAACTACCTCCTCTAGATCCAAGCCTGGCAGCTCAAACATGCCCCAATTCAGATAAGCAACCACCGTACTTACTGGAAGTAGATCATCTCTTTTTGCCCTAGATACGATCAAAACTTGCGGACCAAGCACCGCAATCGCAAGACGGCCAATTCCTTTCTCACCCAATATTGGTCGTTCTTCTTGACTAGGATCCTTCGGTGGACGAGCGAGACCTTTGGCTCCGACCTTACTATCGGTCCCTAGAGTCAACCATCTTTTCTCAAAGTCTTCCCTCGTCATCCCTAGGCCATCATCCCGAAGGACTAAAAGACTTTCACTTCTGAAAAAGTCAACCTCAGCATTTCTCGCATATGCATCATGCGCGTTCTTAAAAAGTTCGCTAATAGCAGTTGGAATGCCGGCAATTTGCTGCCGACCTAACATATCTACAGTTCTCGCCCTTACTTTAAATCTAGCCATTTAGGCCACCTGCTCTTGCAGGTAATTCGCATAATGCCTTTGAAATTCCATTCCAAACACCTCTGCCATCCTAACAGGGACTGCATTCCCGACTTGTCGGGCCATTGAATTTAAGTTCCCATGAAAAACGAAGTCTCGCGGGAAAGTTTGTATACACGCCGCCTCACGAACACTTATAGCCCTATTTTGCTCGGGATGACCGAATCTACCGTTTGATAAACTGATGCATCTTGTAGTGAGCGCAGAGGATGGCTTATCCCATGACATGCGGCCGTAAACGTCTGAATGTCCACCATGATCCCGGTGACAGTCTAACCATAGATGATCAGGCCAATCCTCTCGCCCTCCACCAACAGGAGTTTTTGATATTCGTTCCAAGTTCAGCTCAGACAAAAGTGCAGAGCGATGCATAGGATCCTCCTCGCAAGTTTCTCCCGCACTCAACACCGGCAGTCCAGATATCCACTCTCCGACTGTTGGAAGATTAAGCTGCTCTGTACCTGGGCCATGAGTAGGTTGAGGGATTTTTATTGGACCGAGCAAACTTGCTATTAGTACTAGGCGCCGCCGTCGCTGAGGCACACCATAGTGATAAGCCATTACAACTTTGTAGTCATACCAATAATTTAGTTTCTTAAGAAACTTTATAAACTCAGTGAACGGCCCTTCTACCTTGTCCATAGACTGCATCCCAGGTACATTTTCAATAAATATATACTCTGGTCTAAACTCTCTGACGAAGCGATGAAACTCAGGCAGCAAAGTTTTCCTAACGTCATCCCCTTTCTTCTGGCGATTCTGTCTAGAGAAAGGCTGGCATGGCGCACAGGCGCCGAATACTGTCGGCTGATTGTCTCTAATCACTAGGTGAGACACATCCGAAGTTTTTAACGATCGAATGTCCTGGCAAATGAACTCAGAGCCTGGGAAATTGGCGCGGAATGTACTGGCAGCATCAGGATCAATATCGAGACCTAAGCGCACCGCCATACCCGCAGCACTCATGCCGCGACTGGTGCCACCACATCCACTAAAAAAATCGTAAAAATTCAGGCCTTTTACTCCCCATGTTCTGGTCTAACGCCTAGCCACACGGTCCGTGAGCTCTGCCCGCGTGTTGGTTTCTAGCTCGGCATCATACCGCATTCAACTCTGAGCCAAACACGAGCGTTTATATGAGCCACCCGCTGATGAGCCATCAGATTGTCTAGTACCGGCCGCCACTCAATTACGTAACACGGGTCTCCCACGTAACATCCTTCAAATCAGAAGCATCAAGATCCTGTTACACGAAAAAAACACAATAAATACAGTGCATTAGGACAAACTGTTACACCTGCAACACTAGTAACACGAGTTTGAGACAGGGCATGCTCCCCGCTTCCCCGGAAAGGGTAGCTCCTCCAGCGAGGATAGGTGGGACCTCCTCATAAAGCGGTGGCCCCCCAGGGCTTTTCCTCCGGACACGGGGAAGGCCCCAGTGATCGTGTCAGCGGAATTGCACCTACCTTAGTGAACTGCTGCCCCATGAATCGAAACCCCGCTGGGGACCCTAGGCATTTCGGATAGACACGGGGCAAAGAACCCGCGTGATCGTGTCAGCGGAAAGGTGCCCAGCTTAGTGAACAGGTGAACCGGGTGAACTGCTGTTCACCAGTGCATATGCCCTATGAATCGAAAAGCCACTGGGGACCCTGGGCATTTCGGATAGACACGGGGCAAAGAACCCGCGCGTTCGTGTTAGCGGCTGGATTTTTTTAGTTGGTTGACAGGTTGACGTGGTTGACACCCGTGACCATGGTTGACGCAATGGAGGTGTTCACTATCCGCAACGAATACAGCCACCTTTACCGCAGCTGTAACGATGGCCCTTTTTCATCAAGATCCTTTCAATTTCAACGATTGAAATTTCAGTAACTTCCGGCATCTCCCACTAACTCGATACCGCGGGTTTCATGCCCCGTGTGTTTAAGAAACTCCCAGGGGCCCCGCCAATTTTCCCCGCGTAGATCAGACAGTGGCTATTCTCCGGGCGGGTAACCAACCCAGAATGCATGAGTTTCGGACAATGACTCGTACGGCAAACCACGAAGCTCATGAGCGTCACGAACTCTCGAGTCGTTCATCACAAAAATCAGCGCGGCCATTCGGTGACTACCATCAACCAGGTGAATTTGAGCACCTGCATTCACGATCACGGGTGGCTCGGTGAATCCTCCTAATTTCAGAAGGTCACCGACTTGTCGAAAGAAACGCCCTTTGCTGCTCTCCCCGAGGAATATGGTCAACAGCGTTTGCTGACCATAGGCATGACCCAAGATCATGTCATGCAGATCTCGAAGCTCCTTCTCAGTAAAGGTCAGTTGGTCTGGTCTCAAATACTCCAATTTCCAGACCACAGTGCACCAGTAGTGAAGTGGCTTTTTTAGGATTGATTGCCAACGTGCAATCTTCATCGTCGGATCGGCGTTGAATACCGGCGGCCACCCTATGTCCTCCGCGAAGGGAAGTAGCCAGTGATAGATCAGGCTTTCCGGAAAATTTGGCAGCTCCCTACGGATGTCGTTGAACATCTGCTCTTGAGCTTCGGTTGCAAATACCAAGGGTTCGAAATCATTTTCAAGAGGCACGGTAATAACCTTCCTGCATAGCGCTGAGCTTCAATCTACACAGCTTTGCAACCCTCAGCAGCCAGCACCGTGTATGCCAGCTTGTATGCCTAACCGATCAACGCCCGATAAAGCCCATATAAACCGGGCATAAAACCCTCCAGTTCAAACGACGCCGGGGCACCAGATATGCATGAAAAAGCCCCAAGTCGAAAGACCTGGGGCTTTTTTGTGGGTGCTCAGCACGCCCATCGAAAATCCTGGAAGTGCGCCCTCCTCGCAGGCACCGCCACCACCGGTTGCTTGCTGGCCTGCAGCGAGGCGGCATAGCTGATGCCCGGCCCCAGGCCATCGACTATCTGGAACATGCTCTCCAGGCTGCAATCCAGGATCAGGGCCATGCCCGAGTAGTTCTGGCCCGGTGTGGCCAGCGGTTCGCGCAAGGCCAGTTCATCCGGCGACAGGTCGATCAGCAACCAGCTGCGGTATTTGAAGCGCACACCTACATCCCTGAGTACTTCGTTCCATTCCATGACAAAGCCTCATCGACTGGCAATCAGTACAGGGATGGCGTTGTTCAGTGAAAACGCGACGAGGAAGACCGCCAGCCCGACGTCGATCTGCCGCGTGTACTTGAGGAACAGTGCCTTGATCGGGCCTTGGCCAAACAGCAGCGCCACCAGTGAGTACCAGATGATTTCCAGGCTCGAACACAACATGACGACCAGGACTTTATCCAGGTCCGAACGCGGTGAAGAGAGAAAGCCTGCATAGATACTGATCATGAAGGCGATGGTTTTCATATTGCTGATGTTGGTGATGACCCCCACCCGATAAGCCTTGGCAAAACTGGTCACCCCCGGCGCCGGGCTTTCGGCGGTGCCGGTGTTTTTCGCCAGCACACTTTTGATGATGCTGTAGGCGATGTACAGCAGGTACGCCGAACCGCACAGCGTGGCCACTTTGGAAAACGCCGGATACTGATGCAGCAACGCCGCCAGGCCGAGCAGGGAAATGGTCGAGAAGAACACGCCGACGGTACAGATGCCCAAGGTTGCGCCGATGCCGGTGGAGACAGACCCCAGCGAGGAAAACCGGCTGACAATGATGAAGTTGGGCCCGGGGCTGATCACCGCCAGGATATAGATCAATGCCGCTGTAAACATGAGAACTCCTTGTAAGAAGCAGCAGCCGGCAACGGCTGCTGCCGGGTTGGATCAAGCCAGCGCTTGTGCCGGTGCCTCGGTCAACGCCAGCGTCTCCTCCAGGGCCGCCAGGATGTGCTCGACCCGCAGGGAGATCAGGCTGAACGAGCCGGCATCCCCCAGGCCGTGGGAGCTTTCGCACAGCCCGTTGAGATACACGGCGGGCAAGTCGTCCAGTGCGGTCAGGCTGTAATCGCGGTTGACCACCAGCGCACCCTGGGTGTCGGTGCGAAACCGTCGGTGATAAGGCGCCAACAGCGGTGGGTAGAGCTCGCCGTTTTCCTTGGCGGCGATGTCCTTGAAGCCGGTGGCGAGCACCACGGCGTCCAGTGCCAGGGTCGAGTGCGTGAGCTGGTTGACCTCCTTGAGCGCCAGTTCCACCTGCCCGGAGGCGCTTATGGACGCCTGCTCGATGGCAACATTGTTGAGAATGTGGATGCGCTGTCTGCCCTGCAGTTTTTCTTCGTGGATGCGCACATACAGCGCATTGATCACGTCCTCATCGGCCGAGCTGTAGTTCGTCCCGCGCAGCTGCTTGTCCACCCGTGCCTTGGCCTCGGGCGGCAGGTTGAAGTAGTAGTCGATGAACTCCGGAAAATACACCTTGTCGCTGAACGGGCTGGTGTCCTTGAGGCGGAAGCTGAAGCTGCGGTGCAACGAATAGATGTCCTTGTCCGGAAACCTGGCGGTCAGGTCGAGCACAATTTCCACCGCGCTCTGGCTGGAGCCCACCACGCCGATGCGTTGCGCAGTCGGCGGCAAGGCATGAATACGTTCCAGGTAATGGTTGAGGTGGAACACCTGCGGGCCAGGCAGGCCATCGAACACCGCCGGAATGTTCGCCGTGCGCCCAGTGCCCAGCACCAGGCTGCGCCCGTAGATGACCCGCTGATCATTGTAGGTGACCTTCCACACGGGCTCGCCTTTGACGTTCAGCGGCTCGACGCGCCGGGCGAACGCCGATGATTCGACACTGCCCAGAAAATGCCCGGCCACCCACTTGATGTATTCGGCGTACTCGCGCCGCAGCGGATAGGTCAGCGGCAAGTTGAGGTAGTCGAACAGGCGGCCGGTTTCTTTCAGGTAATTGACGAAGCCATAGCGGCTGCGTGGGTTGCGGGGTGTCACCAGATCCCGCAGGGGGTTGTTCTGGATATCCGAGCCGCTGAGCAACATCTCATCCTGCCAGTCCGGAGCCTGCTTGGCGTCCAGGAAGCGGTAGGTCAAGGGTGAGGTGGCTTCTTCGAGCGCGATGGCCAGCGCCAGGTTTGAGGGGCCGAAGCCGATCCCGACGATATCGTAAATAGTCTCTGACATGGAAAGCTCCTATCCTTGGGCGCGGGCGAGTGGAAGATGGTAATAGTGGTAGGCCGTGTTCTCGATAAAGCCAAAGCGCGTATATAAGTTTCTGGCCCGTGGATTATCTTCGGCGCCTTCAATAAACAACTGTTTGGCATGAGTGCTCAGCGCAAAGTTGCGCGCCGCCGTCAACAAGGCCAACCCAACTCCCGCACTGCGCTTGGAAGCTTCTACATATAAGTCATTCAATATCCAGAGACGCTCCAGCGTGACACTGGAAAAACTCGGGAAGAGTTGGGTAAAACCGATCACTTCGTTATCTATCTCGGCCACGATAATGATCGACTCGCCCAAAAAGAACCGTTGCTGGATAAAGGCCAGTGACCGCGACAAGTCGGGGGCCTCACCATAGAACTCACGGTATTTGTCCAGCAGCGGCGCGATGGCCTGCGCGTCATCCAGGGACGCATGTCGGGTAACAATCGCTTGGCTCATGGCGCGGTTACCTCGGCGAAAGCTTGCTCCAGTATCTGCAGGCCCTGGGTAATCTGCGCCGGGGTGATAGTCAGCGCCGGGAGGAATTTGAGCACCTGATCGTCAATGCCCGACGTCTCAATGATCAACCCACGCAGGTAGGCCTTGGCCGCGATTCGTTGCGCCAGGCTCTTGTCTTCAAACTCGAGCCCCCTGAAGAAACCACGCCCCTTGAGACGGTTGGGCGCCTTGGCGGCGAAGTGTTGGGAAAGCGCCGCCAGCGACGCTTGCAGGAAGTCGGCCTTGGCTTTCAACGCTTGGGTAAAACCGGTGTCGCGCCAGTAGTGCTCGATCACCGCTTTGCCCGTGACGAAGGCCAGGTTGTTGCCCCGGAACGTACCGTTGTGCTCGCCCGGCTCCCACACGTCCAGATGCGGCGCGAGCAACACCAGGGCCATGGGCAAGCCGTAGCCACTGATGGATTTCGACAAGGTCACGATATCCGGCGTGACCCCCAGGGCTTCAAAGCTGAAAAAGTCACCGGTACGGCCGCAACCGGCCTGGATGTCATCGATGATCAGCAGGATGTCGTGGGCCTGCGCGATGCGCTGTACAGCCTGCACCCATGCGGCCGAGGCACTGTTCACTCCGCCCTCGCCCTGCACGGTTTCCAGCACGATCGCCGCCGGCTTGTCGATACCACTGCCGCTGCGCAACATGTTGGCCAGGTAGTGCGAAGTGTCCACGTTGTCGCCGAAATACTGGTCGTACGGCATGAACGTCACGTTGTTCAGGGTGACCCCGGCCCCGGCGCGCTTGCGTGGGTTGCTGGTCAAGGCGAGGCTGCCCAGGGACATGCCATGGAACGCGTTGGTGAACGCCACGACGTTCTGGCGCCCGGTGTACTTGCGCGCCAGCTTGATGGCCGCCTCCACCGCGTTGGTGCCGGTTGGCCCAGGAAACTGCACCTTGTAACGCAGGTTGCGCGGCGCCAGGATGTGCTCCTCGAACGCGGTCAGGAAGGCCTTTTTGGCCGTGGTCTTGAAGTCCAGGCCATGGGTGATGCCATTGTCGGCGATGTACTCCAGCAGCGCAGCCTTTAACACCTTGTTGTTATGCCCGTAGTTCAGGGCACCGGCTCCACTGAAAAAATCGATGAATACCTGACCCTGTTCACTGGTCAGGGTCGAGCCTTCAGCGGTATGGAAAGTGTCGGTAAAGTCCCGGCAATAAGAGCGTACGTTGGATTCTTTACGCTCGAAAATATCCAGGGGTTGTTGAATCTCAGAGACCACCGTGTTTGCCAGCGAGTCATTTAGCGTAGCCGTCATGTAAGGCACCGTTTATCAATCCAATTGAATGGACTTTCAACAGGTAGAGCGATTTCCCAGTGGCCATGTAGCGAATGCTGAGAAGACTTTAATCCCTTGAAGTCCGCATGCAACTTTTCATCCTATGAAACATGACCCGCTCTGTTGGCCAGCAGGAACAATGACGTCTTTCGCTGATTAAACTAGCAGCAATTGTAAGCGCCGCGACTAATTATAAATTCATATGCTTATGACCCGTTGCCCAGAGGCTGGCGATGGCAGCGGAAGATGCCATCGCCACAGGCTCATCGAGACTGCAATGCCTTTAGCTGCTCCTCGATATCTTGCGAGGGAAAGCGTTGCTTCAACTCGGCCAGTTTTGCCGTCGCGGCCGCTTCGTCCCCTGCCGCACGCAAGCGCAATACTTCCAGCAGCCCCTGCTCCAGCGACTGCGGCGCGGTTCGCTTGGCCAGTTTGCCTTGGGGCAACGCCTCACTGCGCTGCGGGGCGCTGTAAGACTCGGCCTGGGGCGGTGCACTCATGGGCGCAGGCGCAGACAGCGCCGCCGGAGCCGCCAGGCGTCCCTGTGGACCCTGTGGCGCCTGTGTATCGAGGTCGAGTTCGGTGGTACGCATCACCACGCCGAGCATCAATGCCACGCCGGCAACCGTGGCGAACGCCATCTGCCAACGCGGCTGACGGCAGGCACGGCTCCAGCGCTGCCACAGGCTGAGCTTGGGCGCCGGCACCTCGCGGCGCGCGGTGGCCAGGATGAAGGCATCCAGCGACGCAGGCGGCTCGCCAATGCTGTGTTGACGCACATGCTGGATCAGCAGGTCGTCGGAATCCGGGGTCTGTCGGGAGTCGGTCATACAGGTATCTCCTCGGCCAGCAGGCGGCGCAGTTTCTGCTGGGCGTAACGCAGGCGGCTTTTTACGGTTTCCAGCGGGGCACCGGTGAGGGCGGCAATTTGCGGCACTTCAAGGTCGCCGTGCAGGCGCAGCAGGAAGACTTCGCGCTGGTCTTCGGGCAGGTCTTGCAACGCGGCGTCGAGCCGCGCCTGGTCGCGGCTCAGGCTCAGTTGCTGCTCGGGGCCGGCGCTGTCGTCGGCCTGGGCGTGCAGCTGTTCATCGTAACTGTCGTGCAACGGGTTGTGGATGCCGTGCTTGCGCCAATGGTCGATCAGGCGGTTACGGGCGATCTGAAACAACCACGTACGAAAACTTGCCCGGCCCTGGGGTTGGGTGGTGCTGCGGATCAGGCTGAGCCAGGTGTCCTGGTAAATTTCTTCGGCCAGTTCAGCCTTGTTGCTCAGGGACACGAGGAACCGGTACAGGCCCTGGCGGTGCCGCGCATAGAGCCCTTCAAAGGCGGCGGCATCACCGGCGCGGTAACGGGCCAGCAGCGATTCGTCGCTGGGTGAGTCGTGTGGAACGGCCATGGGGTGGGCGAACTCCTTTCTGTCAATCGAAGCTGATCTAACGGTGGGAGGGGTAGTGAGCGGGCTTGCCCCGCGCTGGGTGGCGCAGCCGCCCCAAACCCAGGCACCTCGGTCCTTCTGAAATACCGCGGCGTCCCTGTTGGGGCGGCTGCGCCACCCAGCGCGGCAAGCCCGCTCACTACAGGTTAGGGCATGCCGCCCAGATTTGGACGGGGTCGGGATCAGGGTTTGAGGTTCTGGGCCAACTCCACCAGTTGCACGAACTCATTGCGCAGGCCGAACGGGTCATCGCCGCGAGCCGAGCGGGCCAGTTTGGCGGTGTCCTGCAAACTCATGCTGCCAGTGTAGCGGCCATCGCCCTTGAGCTGTTGGGCGAAAGCGGCCACCGCAGCCGAGAAGCGCAGGTCGTCGCTGGCCGGGGTGGGCTGGTTGGCGATAGGACGTTCGATCAACTGGCTGTTGCCGCCCGCAGTGGGCTTGTAGCGCACCCGTAACATCGCCAGCTCGGTGGACTGACCGTCGGCCGCAGGCATAGCGGCGTATCGCAACGGCTCAAGCCAGCCCTTCTCGCCCTTGGGGACGATTTCGTACAGCGCGGTCACCGTGTGCCCTGCACCAATTTCACCGGCATCGATCTTGTCGTTGTTGAAATCCTCGCGCTTGAGGGTGCGGTTTTCATAGCCCAGCAGGCGGTATTCGCTGACCTGGGCGGGGTTGAATTCCACCTGCAATTTCACATCCCGTGCTACCACGGCCAGGGTCGAGCTGAGTTGCTCGACCAACACTTTGCGCGCCTCGCGCAGGTTGTCGATGTACGCATAGTTACCGTCGCCCGCGTCGGCCAATTGCTCCATCAGGTGTTCGTTGTAGTTATCTACACCGAAGCCGAGCGTGGTGAGGGATACGCCGCTTTTGCGCTGCTCGACCGCCATTTGCTTGAGGCTGTCGAAGTCGCTGACGCCCACGTTGAAGTCGCCGTCGGTGGCCAGCAGGATGCGGTTGATGCCCTTGTCGATAAAACCTTCGCGGGCCATCTGGTAGGCCATTTCAATACCGGAGGCACCGGCCGTGGAGCCGCCGGCGGTGAGCTGGTCGATGGCGTTACGGATCTTCACCTTGTCACGGCCCGACGTCGGTTGGAGCACCACGCGGGATTCACCGGCATAGACCACCAGCGACACGCGGTCCTGCTCGCGCAACTGATCCACCAGCAATTTCAGCGTGCTTTTCACCAACGGTAACCCTTCGCGGCGGTCCATGGAGCCGGACACATCTACCAGGAACACCAGGTTGGCGGGCGCCAGTTCCGCCACGGCTTTATCGGACGCCTTGATGCCAATGCGCAGCAGTTGGGTATGCGGGTTCCACGGCGTGGCGGCGACTTCGGTGGTCACACCAAAAGGCGAGCCATCGGTAGGCAGTGCGTAGCTATAGGGGAAGTAATTGAGCATTTCCTCCAATCGCACGGCGCCTTCGGGCGGCAGGCGGCCTTGGTTGAGGAAGCGTCGTACGTTGGCGTAGCTGCCGGTATCGACATCCACGCTGAAGGTGGAGACCGGAGTTTCGGCGACGCGATGCACCGGGTTCTGCGGCAGGTTTTCATATTGCTCGCGGGGTTCGCTGCGATAATCCACCGCCGCTGATTCCGGCATCTGCAAGCGCGCAGTCATCGGTGCGGGCGTTATCGCGGCTTTCGCCAAAGCCCCTTGGGGCGCCACGCTTTGCAACTCGGAAATGGGCGCCGACTCATCCGGCGTGGCTACTTGCGTGGACGACGGGCCCCCACAGCCGGCCAGCGCCACCAGCACGGTAACGGCAAAACCTTGGGCGGCAGGACGCAACAAGAGCAGAGGATGGGACATGGGCTGAACCTCGTGAGTGAATGATCCGTTCACAAGGTCAGACGCAAGTTAATAAGGGTTCGGGTTAATCCGCATGCACCCGTCATAAATGTGCAGTGTTTGAAACGGCAGGGCTTAAAGACACGCCATGCGCATGATATCATCAAGCCATCATCCTGCCAGCAATCGCTGCAGACGCATGAATCTGACGTACGCGAAACGGTACGGCACCTGACGCCTCAATCATCCAAGCCCCTCAAGTTCACGCCCAATCGGTCGAGACACTGGCCTGGTTTATTCATTTATAGGGATATTGCGTGTTGAAAATCCTCATGCGGGCTGCGGCCCTTATCGCCGTTCTGTCGATGACTGGCTGTGTGTCCTACACCGTCACCGGCCCGATTGGCGCCCCGCTGCACCCCGCTTCCGTCAGCAGCCCGCGCAGTGCGCAAATCGCTGATGTGACGGTCAACGCCGTCGGTGTCAACGATGCCAACAAAACCGCTATCAGCCACTCCTTGACGCTACAGCTCAACGAGTATGTGCGCACGGCCGGTTATTTCAAGCAGGTCACCGAATACCCGGTGCGCCTGGGTGAGCAGGATGTATCGCTCAAATTCAACATGACCTCCCTCAAAGGCCATCGCGGCGTGCACCCAGGGTATGTGCCCGGCGCATTGCTGACGCTGACCATCTGGATCTGGGTCAACGGCCCGATCTACGTCGACACCTTCGACCTGGCCGGCGACCTGACGATCGTCGACCGTGACGGCAAGGAGCTGGCCAGCAGCAAACAAGAGGTCAAGTTCGAGCGCAACGTGGGCCTTTACGGTCGCGAATACTGGGCCCCGACCATGGGCGCCAAGCAACTGAACGAACTGGTCGCGCAACTGCTCGACACCGCCACCGCAAAACTGGCCAAACCATAACTGCAGGAAGCCCCCATGAAAGGATTGATCAAGCTCGGCCTGGTACTCGCGGCAGTCTTGCTGACGGGCTGCGTGTCTTACTCGCAACATGAACTGCCGCCGGTACAAACCTGGCCGCCGACCGCCAACGCGCCTGCGCAGAAACCCAGCGCCTACCTGCGCACCACGGCACTCTTCCAGACTAACGGCGGCCCCGCCAACGCGGCTGCCGGCGCTCCCGCAGCCCTGTGGGAAAAGGCAGTGGCCGATGGCTTTCGCCAGTCCAACCGCTTTGCACGGGTGAGCACCGATAAGGTCGATTCAGACATCTACGCCGACGCCACTTTGTACAACAACGAACAGTTCAGCATGGCCTCGGCGATCATTACCGGTGCGACCTTCTTCATCATTCCGTCCACAGCGAAGAACACCTTCACCCTGGAAACGGTGTTCGAGGACAAAGACGGCAAGGAATTGGGCCGGGTCAAGAAGAGCGAGTCGGTACGCACCTGGATGCACTTGGTGCTGATCGTGGGTATTCCGTTCCAGGCGAACACCCGCGATGTGGTGGACGCGTTGACGCGCAGCACGCTGGATGAGGCCGTGCAGCGCAAGTTGTTCTGACCCAAACGTTCCGGCTTCGCACAAACCAAATGTGGGAGGGGGCTTGCCCCCGATAGCGGTGAGTCAGTCCACACATCATTGACTCGTTCACTGCTATCGGGAGCAAGCCCCCTCCCACACTTTTTTGCCGTATGCCTTAGAACGCGTAGCGCGCCTTGAGCATCACGCCGTTGGCATCGAAACCACTGCGCGCCTGGCGGGTGTAGCTGGCGCCGAGCGTGAAGTCCGACACCTGGTAGTTCACACCCACACTGGCTTCATAGCTGTCACGCGCCACCGACGCGCCGGTCACGGTAAACGCCGAACCGCCGGTCACGAAGCTGGAGGTCTGCGCCACGCGGTCGCCCATCAGGTCGTGGTAGGCCATCAAGGTTGCTTCCGGCTGCAGGTTGCCCGCGCCCATCGGCAAGTTGCCGGCCAGGCGCACGCCTGCACCCAACTCGCCCACTTCATAACGCTGCGACGAAGTGCTCAGGGCCGCCGAGGAACCTTTCTCGGTATAGCCATCCATGCGCACGTTGGAGTAACGCGCGGCCACCCGTGGCTCGATCACCACGGCCTGGGACGGTTTGAAGCTGTAGCCGCTGATCACGCTGGCCGACAACACATTGCTGTCGTAGCTGCCCTTGGCCGTGGTGCCGGCGATATGGCGTTTACTGTCGTTGTCGTTATGGCCGTAGCTGAGGCTGCCGTCGACGAACCAGTTCTGCAGCGCCCAGTTGCCATACAGCGACAGCGCATGGCCTTCGACGTCGGTCTTGTTGCCAAGGTCCGAATGGATGTTGGAATTGAGGTAGCTGTAGGCCACGCCCAAGGTGGTCGTTTCATTCACACGACCGTCCACGCCCACGGCCATGCCGCTGCTGTTGGCCGAATAGCCGTTGTTGCCGCCGCGCCCATCCTGATCCATGTTGCTGCTCAGGCCCTGCACCCACACGCCGCCGGTTTGATGGCTGTCGCGCTGGCCAGTGAGGCGGTTGAAGATCGCGCTGTTGACGACAGTCTGGCCCGACAACGCCACATCCAGGGCACCACGGTTGACGTCTGGCTTGAGCTGTTCACTCACCTGAGCAAGCTGCTGCGCCGTGCCGGCGTTAGCCAGGGCCTGGAACACCGCGTCGTTCTGATTGAGACCGCTCAGCACGTCGTTCTTGAAGGTGTTCACCGCCGTCGCTGACGCGGCGCTGGCGCCCACCGCCGCGAGTTCCTGCTGCACTTGCTGGTTGCCTTTGACCGCCACCACGGCCTTGACGGTTTGCGCGTCGGCCGAGTAGCTCAGGACGTTCAGCAGCGATGACGAACTGGCCACAGACAGGCCGTTGTTTTGCAGGCTGGTGGCTTGCAACAGGGTGTACTGCGTGCCGCTGTTGGTGCTGGCGAAGTCGCCCGGTTTGGCGCTCACGGTCAGCTTCGAAGCCTGGGCAAAATTCGCTGCACCGTTGACGGTCAGGTGCGGCGTGGTCGGCACTACGCTGTCGGCCAGGCGCATGTCGATACCCGCACCACTGGCGACGTTGAGGTTACCGGTGAGCGTGGTACCGGGCGCCGAAAGGTTCAGCGAACCGGAGTTGATCGAGACCGGCGCGATGATGCGCTTGCCGGTGAAATCAGCTTGGCCTGCGATATTCACAGCGTTCAGGTTAAGCAGGTCGCCGGTGATTTGGCCACCGGTCCAGTTCAGCGTGGCGAGGTTGTTGGCGTCGACGGCGATGCCGCTGTTGCTGCGGATTTCGCCGGCTTGCTGGTTGATTTCAAACGCCGCGACCTGCCTGGCCGCATCGACCTGAATCGCCGTGCCGTCCGCCGCGATGAGCCCGCGGTTGACGATACCGCGTGTGCCCGTGGCACTGTTCTGCGCGAAGCTGGCGCCGGAAAGATCGAAGGCATTGGCCGACGCGCCCTTGGCTTCAATGGTGCCGGTGTTGAGAATGTAATCGACAGTGCCGGAGAAAAAACTCAGCCCCTTTGCCTCGTTGCCATTGGCGGAAATCAGGCCGCTGTTTTCAATGCGCAAGGGGTTGGTGTCGGTTTCCACTTCCATGCCCCAGGCGCCTTCGCCGGTGGCGATAATCGAGCCCGAGTTCAGCAGCTTGCCGCCGATGGTGGTCGGCGTGTCGCCGCTGACGTCAAGGATCAAGCCAATCGCATCCGGACCGTTCATGTCGATCACACCGGTGTTGGATACGTCGCCCGCAATGGTGGTGCCGTGCAAGTAAATGCCTTCGCCGCCGCCCAGGTAGCCGGGAAAAGGCTCGGCGCTCACCGGCGGCGTGGAACGGATGGTGCCTGAGTTGATAACGCTACCGCCAATAGTCGTGGTACCGATTTCAAGCCCTTCATAGGCGCCATGGTTCATCAGAATATTGCCAGCCTGAACCACATCCCCGGTGATGGTACCGGGTGTCATATTGGAAGGGCCAGACCAGAACATCGGGTCGATGGCGATTGCACGAATGGTTTTGCCCTGTGAGTCCAGCGTGATGTCTGCTCGGTTGATCAGCGAGCCCTGAATGCTGGTGTTCACAAATCCGAGACCGGCGGGATCAATCGTGCTGGAATCGACCACCCGGGAAAACTTGCCGTTAATGGTTACCGGCTCGTTAAACGTCTCATTAGTCCAAATATTCTTGCCCTGACCCAGGTCGAACTCGACTGCCAGCACCTGGGTGCTGATTGCGCCGACCATGATTGCCAACAGACTTTTCTGGAACTGCTTGCGTTTCATTTCAAACTCCATGAACTACAGTCAAAGCCGCCAATACGCCCGGCGGCAGTAGGTGTGCTGTGCGAAAGGATCAATCGATCCGAATGATGCTCCTCGGCGTCCTTGGGAATCGCAGGCGCGAGCCGGTGCACCGCAGGCGGTGGCAGAAAGGGGCCGTAAGGGGGAGAAGGTCCACATCAATCCTTAATGTCATTTGAAAACGCTGCAGTCCATGCAGCCCGACCGGTTGCGGGTGGGCGGGGTAAAGACACGGAAATAAACAAAATGTTCAAACCCGGGAGCGATTCGCCCTCTCGCTTGCCAACAGCGTTACGTTTACTTGAGCTCCTTCACCAGATACTGCGCGGAAATCTGCGTAATCCCGGTCAGCGCCCGGCGCAAGGCTTCGGGATCGGTGCGGTAAGTGAGCGGCGTGTAGCCATAGACGTTCTGGCCGTTGAATGGCGTAATCGTTTCAAAGGTGCTCCAGATCATTTCATCGCCGCGATTCATCTGTGCCACCACGCTAAGGGTGGGGTAAATCACGCTGCTGAAACCCTGGGTCAGGCGAAAGCCCCACTCGGATACGGTCAATAGGCACTCTTCGACGGGGCGGCATTTTGATGCCTTGTATGGGTTTGGGGGTGCGGCTTATAGTCCGGCGGTCGCCCAAAAAGGCGACCGGGTTTGGCGACCCGAAGAACGAGCCCTCAATAATCAAGAGAGCTTAATGATGACTCGATATATTCCCCTAACCGGCCACGACTGCACCGTCCCAGCGCTGATCATCGACACCCAGGCACCTCTCGACGTCCTTCACGACGCCGCCGTGCACCGCATTCGGGCCGTCACTCAACTGCTGGAAAACCTGGCCTTCCGCGAACAACTCAGCAGCGATGCCGTAATACTTTCAGACTTCGCCCACTTGCTGGCCATTCCGCTGCGGGATGGGTGTGATTTGCTGGATGTCATCAGTCGCAGGCTTAATGCTGATCCGTCCTGAGTGAAAATCGGGCGGCCTTAGTGTCGCCCGCTTTGTGCGTGAGCAATTTCCCAGTGCAAATTTAAATAAATCTGCCCCCTTTCTACATTCGACAAAGCAGGATCCCCTTACTCCTAGACTTTCCCGTCATTTCACGCAGCACACCTGATCGTCAGACAGATAATAAAGTCCCTCCAGTTTTCCGCCAATGGAAGGAAGACCAAAAACTGGTTCTGAGGCATAAGAAATAGGCAAATCGGATCTAATCGAACCGGCGAACTCCGAACTTTCCCACGAAGGAGTTACTATACCGCTCCAAAAACTTACGGACTCTCCCTTATCAGACAATACAACAGGTTTTAAGTATTCAATTGCGACATTGGCGTCCCAATACAAATAACCGCGATACACAGAACCACTTTCACCAAAAAAATCAGCTCGAACGATAATCTGAAAGTCTGAGCACGCTTCCTGTTCGGAGAGGGGGCGTACAGTTAATTCATCCTCCACGGTGTCGTCCATAGGGAAAAACCAAACGCTATAACTATCAAGATCATCAATCGTTAGCTTATATACTTGTTTATCCGACATAACTCGCCCCCTTATTTAATTAAATGCTGTACCGATTTAAATGAAAAATAGGAGTCCGACCACTATTAACACTTGAATTAACCGTGGTCTGATCCCTATTCCCCCTTGAACGTAGCGCTGCCCCAGCCCCTTCATAAGTAAGCCAGCTCCTGCGCAGCAGGTGGGAGTCAACAACAAATGAACGTGATTTGTCATCAAGCACAATGCGAGAATTTTACGACTATACAGTTCAGCAATCACGGCTAATGTATCAATCTAAAAAGGACAGTCTTCATCTGAATTAAAACACTCAGACCGATTGTTTCCCCGCTGAATAATATGCGACGGGATATCCGGCAGTGAACCCTAGAACGGCGAGCCATATAAACCCTTAACTGATAAGAGCTTACAGCTTAGCCGCCCATCACCAGACAAAAAAATCGAATAATTACAAAAAATAAATGAAATTTTAAAAGAGCAACTCTGCTGACCTAAAAAAAGACGTAAAGCCGTGGTCCGACTCTTATTTTTACTTATCAATTATCTTTTGACGAAATTATCGAAGAAGCCGAAAGAAAACCCTCAATAATTTTTCGATCTGCATCATTCTTCGCAAAACGCTTAAGCACAGGGATGAGATGATAAAACAATAACTCTGTCCTGCCAGGATCTTTGGGCAATGCATCGTTAATGCACGCAACCATTAACTTAATTGACATGATTGACGCGAACGCTTCATACCCTCTAGCGCTAGAGAACGGAATTTTCTTGAAATAATAGTCCGCTAAACGTTTCTGCTCCGGTCTTTTCCAAGATCTGTGAGGAAGAAGCAATAAAGCCTCACCCCAATTATCTGAAGAAAGAGGGTACCGGCTCAATATCCAAGCTGCCGCCTGATCAGAAGTCATTTTCGCCAATTCTTTACGGAGTGACATTAATCTAGAATCCATACCAAACTATTTCCTTGGACTAAATGAATTTTCCGGCAACCCAGAGTTAGCCTTTAGGGTAGCAGGTGGCTGATAATGACCAGAGCTATTATCCCATTTTGTTATCTTTCCTCGCTCTGGGCCGTCATTATTCCCAAAGCGTATAGAGCCAGCATATTTAACTTCTCCACCCCCGCTAAGCCCCAGATGGGTTGAAAATTGCTCGTTCACATTTGGGCGGCTTACCTTGATAGTCCCATCCGGCAATGTGACAAAATCGTAAGAACCTGAGGGGGTGATTTTCCCCCCACCTTGCCCTTGCAGCCAATATCGACCTGATTCGTCCTGAACAAGAGTTCTCACGGGCCGTTGCGCAATCGCCGGATCAGAAGGATAAACATTGGTGAGCGTGCCACGCTCAGTAAGATTGGAAATTGCTTGCACTGGTGGTTCGCTGGTAACGGTCCTTCCGCCCGCTTGACCGAATTCACCATCTACGCGTGATTGAGGCGTATCCCACTTAGGAGGCGCCATCTCAACGATGGGATCTTTTGGCAAACTACCCGGCTTTGTTCCTACCGTGCCGGCGCTTCCAGCACCGGCTCCTGGAAGCATGCCAGGAACTACGTTAATTCCGAAGGGATTGAATCCTGTTTGATCGAGGTAAACAGAACCCTCCTTCATCCATGTTGGATCACCATTTACCCATAAATTGGCGATTTGATTAAGGTGCAGCTGGCCTGCCTTAGTCCATTCCTGTTCATTGACAGTACGATAGCTAGCGACCAAATCATTACTTGATCCCCCAGGATTAAGTGTCTCAGTTCGTTCTACTGATGCAACGATCGCTTTAGAGCCCTCATCAAGCTCGGCCCGAATTTGCGCGCAATTGTGCGTAGCTTCGCAATTATCCAACCGAGCCAGATTCGCAGCACTACGAGCATCAAACTCTTTTTTGACTTGATCGCAGGTTCCATTTGGGTGGCAATCTTTTTCTGCCGCCTCTAACTCAATTACATCCGAATGGTTCAGGAAGTTGTACTGTGTCGCGTTGCTCGCAACCCAAGCCCCGGTCTGCAAGCTATCGCCGTCAGCATCACTATCCACCGACGCCGCAAGCACGCCAATCAACTGTGAGCTCATCACCAGCAGACTCTTTCTCTTATCCTCCGGCATGCTGGCGTATTGTTTGGCGAGGCTGTCTACCAGAGCTTCGTTCACACCCGCTGCTAACGCCCCGGTGCGGAAATCGCCGCCAGCAGCTTCAGCTGCCAGCCCGCCCATCAATGCATGCAGCCCAATCTTGGTGATACCGCCGTCGGCGAACCGATTCTTAGAGACGTCACCAATCATGTTGAAGCCATAAGCAGCAAATGCGTTGGCAAGGCTGCTTTGCAATGCATTCCCGAGACTGCCCTCTCCTCCCAGCGCTTTAGTCAGAATGGCCGACGTGCCGTTTTGCAGAACCTGATTCGCAGTGAACTGGCCAACACCTTGCCAGGTACTCAATGGGCTGGCAGATGTCACCGCGCCCGAGTTAGGCAGCGCGGTAGTGGTGCCTGTCTGCGTGCTGGTCCAATCGTCATAAAACCCTGCGGTTAGCCCCGCAGTAACACCCGATACAACATAACCCCGCATCGCATCGCTGGAGGTTACGTCCTTGAACACAGCGCCTAAATTGCCACGGTTGTTGATCGTACTGATTGCACCATTGCTGGCCATGCCGCCAAGCACGACGCTGCCCGCAGCATTGGCCCAGCCTGCGGCAGACGTGGCGGTGGCAGCTGCCGTCGCCCCAGCCATCGATGTGCCCGTACCAGCGGCGGCAATTGCGCCGCTGGCGGCTCCCATCGTGAAGTAGGTAACAATGATCGCTATGACAATTTGCGCGCCAGCACCCAGGCCGGAGTTGCTGTATTTGAAGCTGTCGTGCAGCTCTTTGACCTTGCGCCAGTCAACATCGCCACGCTGCTCCATTTGCTTGATCCATGCGAGCCTTGGATCCGCCTGGACCATCGCGTCAATGGTCTGGCTTACGGTTTTCTGGTCGACCTGCCTTACATCAATCTTCAAGCCATTCACGGCCTTGATCGCCAACTCCCCCTGCGCCATCAACTCACTCTGGCGCAGCGTCTCGTCGGTATTCCCTTTACCCTTGGCGCTGGTCCACGCCAAGTCGCCCTTGCTCTTCTCGTGGCTCTCCTGATGCAGGTCCTTGACCGCTTCGAACGTCACCGCACCGCCACTAGTGATCGCCAGGTCTTTACCACTGTCGAGCTTGGCCCGCTGATACAACTGGTCGCCACCGCTGACCAGCGACAGATCACCACCAGTCTTGATTTCAGTCCCCACATTCGTAACGCGTGTCACCTCATCGCGCTGGGTCTTCTTCGCGCCCCAGCCGCCCTTCTCCTTCATGTCATAAAGGCTGTAGGTGCTGTCCTGCGCCGCCAACAAACTCAACTTATCCCCGCTATACAGATAAGCCTCATTCCCCGCGCTGATCCTGCTCGCCACGATCGTGGTGTCACGCCCAGCCTGGCTGACAAAATCGCCACCCGCCGTCAGTACGCTCGCTACTTGAGTGGTCTGGTCGTCCGAGGTCTTGATGCGTTTTTTGCCGTCCTTTTCCTTGCCTTCGACGTTATGCATGTCGCTGACCGACGCGACGTTGAAGTCGCGGCCGGCGACGATGTTGAGGTCTTTGCCGGCGGTGGCGGTACTGCCGATGATGTTGACGTCTTGCCCGGCCTGCATATTCAGGTTGCCGCCCGCCGTGACGCTGGCGGCGAGATTTTTGACGTCGGTGGCGATGCTGGATTTATGCCCGCCGTCGCTGAATGCGTGCTTCACGCGGGTGTCGCTGGCGGCGACCAGGTTGAGGTCACGGCCCGCGGTGAGGTTGGCGTCGTTGCCTACAGCCAGTGCGCCTCGGTTGGTGAGGTCGCGGCCGGCATCGATGGCGAGGTTTTCGCGGGCGACGATGGTGCCGGCGCTGGTGTCGGTGAGGGTGCGCATACCGGCGCCGTCACGCACCTGGATGGCGGTGTTGTCGTTGGTGACGTCGCCTTTGAGCGCCGTGAGGCTGACTTGTTTGCCGCGTATTTCGCCGGCCATGGCGTTGCGGATGCTGTCCTGGGCCAGCAGGCTCAGGTTGTTGCCGGCCTCGACCAGGCCGCCGGTGTAAATGCTGCCGCTGCTGACGGCGGAGAGGTTGTTGCTGGCGCGCAGGGTGCCGACGTTGATCAGGTCGCCGCCGGTGACCAGGTTGAGGTCGCGGCCCTGGATCAGGCTGTTGCCGCGCACGTTGCGTGAGTCGGCCTGGGCCAGGTACAGCACGGGCACGAGGACGGTCTGGCCGTCGATCACGCGGTTTTCCATCCACACGATGTCGTGGGTCAGGGCACCGACTTGCTGGCTGGTCAGAGACACGCCGAGGCTCAGGCGCAGGGCGTCTTTGCTGGCGAGGCCATTGTCCATCAGGTAGCGGAACTGGTCGGCGTCGCTGGCCAGGCCGCCGGCGAGGAAGCGTTGGCCGGTTTGTGCGAGGACGGCGTCGCGGATCAGGCGGGTTTCGTATTGGCCGTCACCCAGTCGGCGCCAGGCGTTGTCAGCGTTGTAGCCGAGCTTGCCGAGCATGTAGTCGGAGCTGAAGAAACCGGACGCCGAGGTGAACTCGGGGTTGGTCTCGATCAGGTAGTGGCTGGTAGGGTCGGCGCTCTTGACGAACAGGCCGTACTCGCCCTTGGGCAGTTGGAAGTTGGGCGAGGTGGTGGGGTCGACCGCCGCGAACGCGGTGCCGGTGTAATCCACGGGCACGAAGCCGCCGCCGGGGGCGGCACCGACAACCGGCAATACCGTGCCGGGTGCCTGGGCGCTGGCGTCGTTGGCGTGCTTACTCAGGTTGATGTTGATACCGCCGACGGGGATACCCGTCTGGTCGTCGCCGAGGGTGCCGGTCAACTGGGCCAGGGTGTTGTTATGCAGCGTGCCGTTTTGCAAGGTGCGGGCGACGTTGAGGTTGACGCTGCCGCCGGCTTGCAGGGTGGCGTCGTAGCCGGGGCCGCCGTTGTTGGTCCAGGTAGTGACGTTGCTTTGCTCGACAAAGCGGCCGTCGGAGGAACGCGCCTTGAGCGCTTCGAAACGTGCCACGTCAAAGTTGCCCGCAGCAACGGCGGCATTGAATGCCGGAATATCGTGGAACTCCATCTGGTCCCATTCGCCGGTGTTGATCCTGCTCGGCGTACCGATGGTGATGGTGTTCTGGCCGGTACGGGTGCCAGCGCCCTGGTTGAGCAGATCATTGGCAGTGATGCTCAGATTGCCGTTGGCGGCCAGCAGACTGTAGCGGTTCTGAACGTTGTCGCCCTGAATGACCAGGTCTTTGCCAGACACCAAACGGGCGGCTGCCGAGTCCTTAATCGCCGATTCAAGGTAGGTCTGGTAGATATTGATTTGACCGCGCTTGAACGAGTCGTGACCGCCGCAATGTTGGCCACAAATCCACTCCACACGGCCGCCGGTCAGGGTCTGCCCCAGTTCGAATTCAGCCTTGGCGTTTTCCATGTAGGCGGCGCTGATGCCGATATTGCCTTCACTTTCCACGGTGCCCGAAAGGTTGCTGAAACCGGCTGCGCGCCCGCCATTGACGGCGGCAAATGTCAGGTTGCCCTTGCTGTAGATGTCGCCGTAAAGGTTGCTGAAACTATTGCCGCGCAAGGTCATGTCGCCGCCGCTGAACAACAGCGTGTCGGCGACGTTGGTGATGCCGTTGACCGCTGTGAGGTTCACCGCGCCCTGGGCCCCCAAGGTGCCACGGTTGTTGATTTGCGCAGCGGCGATATCCAGTTGCTGGCGGGCGGTGAGGAAGCCGAGGTTGTCCAGGGTGCCGCCCAGGCTCAGGCGCGCATTGGTGGCCGCCAGGCGGCCGCCGTTCTGACTGAGGTTGTTGGCTGCGACGGTGAGTGTTTGCAGGGCCGATACGCGGCCGCTGTTGGTGATATCGCCGGTGGTGATGCTCAGGTCGCCGTCGCTGAGCAGTTCACCGCCGTTGTCCAGGCTCGCCACATTGAGGATCAAGCCCTTGGCGCTGGCCATGCGATCGCCGGCCTTGAGGGCCAGTGCTTGGTCGCTCTTGTAGGTGAGTACTTCGTTGAGTTGCACACGGCCCAGGCCATCGACTTTACCGAATGCCCAGTCGGCGCTGCCCATGCCCTGAATATTGCCCTGGCTGCCGGAGAGGCTCGCGGTGTTGAGGTGGAACAGGCCGGTGCCAGCGTGTTGCAGCATCCCGTTCTGGTTGTTGACGCTGGCTGCGTCAAGGCTGAAGGCCTGGCTGCCGAATTCGAGGGTGCCGTTCTGGTTGTTCAACGCACCGCTGAGGTTGACGCGGCTGCTGGACCCGCCCAGCACACGCAGTTGCCCGTTGGCGCTGTTATCCAGGTTGCCGCCAGTGAAAGTCAGGCCCTGGTTGGCTTCGATCAGGCCGCCCTGGTTGGTGAGGGTGTCACGTGAGGTCAGGCTGATCTGGTTGCCGCTGAGCTGGCCATTGGCGCTGTTGTCGAGAGTGGCGCCGCTGACGGTCACTTGTTCTTTGCCGAACAGTTTGCCACCACGATTGTTGAGGGCTTCGACGGTCAGTTGCAGATTGCCGACCAGGCTCGCCATCAGGCCGCCGCTGCTGTTATCGGCAGTGTTGGCGGTGACGCTCAGGCTGTCACCCTGCACGGTGCCGCCCTGGTTTTGCAGGCGGCTGGTGGTCAGTACGGTAGGGGCGCCGCTGCTGAGGATCAGGCCCTTGCGGTTGCTCAGGTCCTGGCCGCTGTAGCTCACGCCTTCGGCACCGGCCAGCAGTTGGCCGTTGTCGTTGTTCAGTTGCTGTGCGGTGATGTCCAGGCGCTTGCCGCGCAGGGTGCCGCCAGTGTTGTTGAGGGTGGTGAGTTGCTTGACCAGCACGCTGCGTTCGCCCGCGTCGATCTGGCCGCCCACGTTGGTGAGCAGGTCGCTGACCTTGAGCACCACGTCGCCGCCATCGCTGACCAGCGCGCCTTTGGCGCTGTTGTTGAAGGTCTGCGCGGTCACGTCAACGGTCTGGCCCAGCAGGATGCCGGCGCTGTTGTCGAAGCGCTCGCCTTGCAGTTGCAGCAGGCCTTCGCTCTGGATACGGCCTTGGGCGTTGAGCAATTGGCCCGGGCCTTTGAGCAGCAGGCTGACGCCTTGGGCGCCACCAGCCAGCAGGCCGGCGTTGCGGTTGTCGAGGCCGGAGGCGCGCACGTCGAGGTGGTCGCCCAACACGCGTCCGGCGCGGTTGTCGATGTCGCCACCGGCCACGTCGAGCAGCAGTTGTTTGCCGACGATCACACCGCTCTGGTCATCCAGGTTTGCCGCGTGCAATTCAATATCGCCCTGCCCGGCCTGCAGGCGACCCTGGGCATTGCTGAGCTGTTGCGCGGCGGTAAGGGTGAGTTTGCCGGTGTCGGCGCTCAGTACGCCGCCTGCGTTGCTGCTGAGGGTGCCGGCGGTGACGTTGAGGTCGGTGCTGGCCTGGGCGAAACCCTGGTTGTTATTGAAACCGTTGGCAACGTTCAGGTTGAGCGCGCCGCCGTCTGCCTGGATCAAACCCTTGAGGCTGTTGTCGAGGGCGTTGGCCTTGACGGTGGTGGTTTTGGCCACCAGCACGCCATTCTGGTTGTTCAGGTTGCCGGCGTTGACGGTCAAGTCGTTGGCGATGACTTGCCCGCCGCTGTTGTTCAGGTCGGCACTGGTCAGCACCAGGCTGCCGCCGGCCATTTCGATACGGCCTTGGCGGTTATCCAGGGATGCGCTGTTGAGCGTGGCGGCCTGGCCTTCACCGAAGCGAATCAACCCGCCGAGGTTGACGATGGCCGGCGAGTTGAGCGCCAGGCTCTGCTCGCCGAACAGGCGTGCGCCGGCACCCTGGTTGGTGAGTGTGGCGCTGCTGACGTCGACGGTCTTGGCCTGGATGATCGCGCCCTGGTTGGTCAGCGCTTGCGCGGCAGTGATCGCCAGCGCCCGGCTGGCCAGCAGGTTGCCGCTGGTGGTGACGGTTTGTGCGTTGACCACCAGATCGCCGGTGGCGTTGCGGCTGTTGTCGGCGGCGACACCGGCTTCGATGATGCCGGGGTTGGTGACGCTGGCCGCGTTGATTTCGATGCGCTGGCCGGCGGCGATGCTCTTGCGGTTGACCAGTGCCTGGGCGCTGGAGACCTGCACGTTGCCGTTGGCGTAGACCTTGTCGGTGAGGTCGACAGTCTGCGCGGTGACCTTGACGTTGCCGGTGGCCGCCGCCTGCGCCATGCTCAGGCGCCCATTGGCATCGAGCTGGATATCGCCGCCGCTGGCCGCCAGGGTGCCGTCGAGCTTCACGCCCACACCGGCTTCGGTGCCCACCAGTTTGATCGCGCCGGCGTACATGCCGCCCAGGGCCGAGGAGTCAATCGCCAGCTCGGGTTTGGGGCTGCCGTCGTCGGCACGTGCGGTGGCTTTCAGGCTTTGGGCGTCGACGTCGTTGCGCCCGGCAACCACGGCCAGCTCGCGGGCGTTGATTTGTGCGTTGATCTTGGCCGAACGGGTGATGATCTCGAAGCGGTCGACGTTGCTGGCGTTCAAGCCTTGGCCATCGATGGTCACGGCACCGCCGTCGACTTGGTAACGCTGCAGTTGGCCGTTTGCGTCGATCACCGGTTTACCGGTGGTCAGCGTGACATTCGGGGTGTTGATAAAACCGCAGCCGCTGCAGGTGACGCCATAGGGGTTGGCGACGATGACTTTGGCCGACTGCCCCGCCACTTCGGTGTAGCCGCGCAACTGGCTCGGGCTGCCGCCGTTGACTTCGTTGAGGATGACGTTCGCCGCGCCGCCCTTGAGGTTCGGGTTACCGACGATGTAGCCGCCCAGCTGGGTGTTTTGCACCGCGCCGGTGGCGTTGTTGAGGATGACGCCGTTGGCGCCGACGTTGTAGTCCTTGAACTGGTTATGGGACAAGCCTGCGCCATTGGGCGTGGCGATGTTCACCACGGGCACGCCATTGCCGGCCTGGCCGACGCTGGTGGCCGGGTTGCTGACCACAATGCCTTCGGCCTGGGCCAGCAAGGGCTGCCAGAACAGCGCGTTGGCCAGGATCAGCACCAGGCCGCGCTTGGGCAAGCCAAGGAACGAATCGCGCGGCTTCAGCGCAGCGGAAGGTTGGCGGGCCAGAAAGGCAAAGTGGCGAACATCCATTGTCAAATTCTCGATGTAACGGGCGTTGAATTACAGGAAGAAGTCCATGCGGAAGTAGATCGGCGCTTCGCGCTCGGTCACTACTCCCGGTCTTTCCAACGAGTGGGCAAAGGTCACGCTGGTGCTGACGTATTTGCCACGGGCGAACAGTTCCACGGAGTTGCTTGAGACGCGGCCGTGGTTGTCGCCGTTGTATCGGTCGTTGCGAATCACGCCCTGGTCGTAACCGAGGCTGGTGCCGTATTCGGCGAAGGCCGGGCGCAACCATTCAAGGGTGACCGGGCGCGCCCAGCGCACTTCATTGCGCCAGTAGCCGCCGCTGTCGCCGGACAGTTGCTGGTCCTTGAAACCGCGCACCGACGACGAGCCGCCGAGGCTGATGCGTTGCGGCGAGAACAGCACGTCTTCACTGCGCTGCCCGGTGGCCAGGCTGGTGAAACTGAACGACTCGCCCCACAGGCTGAACGGCTGCAAGTAGCTGACGGTGGCCGTGTATTTGCGGTAATCCGGGGTAGGCGTGAGGTTGCCGAACTGATCGCGATGCTGGTCGTCGCGCTGAGCATCAAAGGCGCCGATGCCGTTCTGCACGCCCAGGTCGACGTTGACGAAGGCGTTGCCGATGCGTCGGCCGTGGTTGATGCCAAACTGCAACTCACTGAGGCGGTTGCTGCTCACGTCGACACGGCTATCGAGGATGTAGTTGTTGGTGCGCAGGTGAGCCAGGCCGACGTTGAGCGAGGTCTTGCTGACGTCATCGCGGTGGATCACCCGTTCGGCACGCAATTGGTGGTTTTGGCTGTCGCCCGACTGCTTGAACTTGAAGGTGTCGGAGTAACCAATGGTGCGGTAATCGCTCTCGCTGTAGGTGTAACTGAAATTCCACCAACCCCACGGCACGTTGTAATAAAGCATGCTGTTTTTCGAGGTTTTCTGGTGGTCGCTGATGGCGTCGTGGCCGCCGCGCAGCACCAGTTGGTCGGCCAGGCCCAGCGGGCTGTCCCACTCCAGGCCCGCGCCCCATTGCTGTTCACCGGTGCTGCGTTGCCCGTCGTTATTGCGCGACAGGCTGGCGCGCCAGGGCTTTTGCGGGGTGTTTTTGACCACCACGTCGCTGCCGCCGATCTGCTGACCGGGGGTCAGTTCCATTTGCGCCTGTTTCGACGGCAGGCGGTTGAGCTGGTCCACCAGTTGCTCGACTTCGCGCAGGTTCAGCGCTTGACCGACCTTTCCGGGAAACGCCATGGCCAGTTCGCGGTCGGTGACGTTGCTGCCGGCTGCGCTTCGCACCGCTTCGAGTTTGCCTTCCACCACCAACACCTGGAGGTGGCCGCTGGAGAGGTCCTGCTGCGGCAAGTAGGCGCGACTGGTGACGCGGCCTTTGGCGATGTAATAGTCAGTGATGACCTTGAGCAATTCATTGAGCTGCGAGACGCCCAAGCATTGGCCGACATAGGGTTTGACCAGCAGTGTGCGGTCGCTGGCGGACAGGCTGTCGGCGCCCTTGAGTTCGATGTCTTTGATCGGGAAGCAGCGGGTGTCCGCAGGCGTGGCCGGGGCCTGGGGCTTGGCCTCTTTGCCGGGCAGGTCCTTGAGTTCTTCAAGGCGTCGCTGCTGCTCTTCGAGCAGGCGATTCTGCCGGTCGCGGATCAAGTCTTGATCGCCCGGCGTGGGGGCGGCGGTGGCGCTGTTCAGGCTCAAGTAGGCGAGCAAGACAGTGCACAGTAAATACCGAGTCCGTGGTAACAAAGACATGTTCGATCCATCGAAAAATCAAGGGGCGGCAAATTAACATCGAACTTCCAGCGTTCAAAGACACTGGGCTAGTTGCACATTCGCCCGCGTTAAACCTGCAACCCATTGATTAATAACAATTAAAACCAATAAAAAATCAAACATGCCGATACCGTGAAAGATTATTCCGACAGGTGGCTGATCTTTTGATGGCGATAAGGCGAAGAACCGATTAGTTGCCATTATTAGGCCACTAAGCTCTTGGCGCGTTAGGTTAGTGCGAGGGTTTTGGGAAAAGTTCGCGGGTATAGTGTGAATTGGATCCCATTTATCGGACTCACCCACCGACTGCCCCCACCGCTTTTTTGTAGGAGCGAGCTTGCTCGCGAAAAACTCACAGGCACCGCGCCCCTTCAGGAAGCACGCGTTATCGTTGACATTTTTCGCGAGCAAGCTCGCTCCTACATATTACCGGCGCCTTGGTCTTTTGGCTGGCCGGGCACCAGGGTCAGCGGCGGGCGTTCCACATCACGGGAAACGTGGGGCTTCACTTCCCCCACGCCACCCTCTTCGTCGTTGTGGATCACCAGCACACCCGGCTTGCGCAATTGTTCCAGGTCGCCTTCACCCAACTTGAAACTCTCAATCAGAAGCTTGTCGCTCAGGGCATTCGCCTCGGCGCGGCGCTGGGCGAATTTGCGGCCCTTGCGTTGTTGGTAACGCGCCCAACTGATCAGGATCAGCGCGTTGAACACCGCGATCCACAGGTACACCTGCAAGGTATTGAGTGCGGCGAAGATCGGCGCTTCCAGGCGTGGGCCGCCATGGGTTTCCAGCATGGCGCTCATGCCGCGCGCCAGCAGCCAGACCAACCCGGCCCAGGCCGCCAGGGTCAACAGCACATCGATGAACCACATCACGGCGTTTTGCCGGGTTCTGACCAGTTTCATGCTCACGCCTCCTCTGGGCTGGGTTTGATGCCGCGATCCGGGCTGACCCAGCGTGCGCGCTTCTGGTGTTGCTTGAACAACACCTTGGGAAAGCTGACCAGCGTGGTCAACAAGCTGACCAGCCAGAACACCATCGGGTACCACACGGTCCAGAACAGGGTCTTCCACAGGTCTTTTTCATAACGCCGGTCAATCAGGATGCTCACCGCAAACTGCAACAGGCACACCATCGCCAGCACCAGGCCGGTAAACGCCGGGGGCACCAGCGAGTCCACGGCAATCGCCGGTGGCAGCACGATGAATTTACCCACGGCCCAGAAAATCACCGAGAGCAGGAAGGTGAAGGCCCAACCGGTGGACAGGCAGTATTCGAACAGCAGCGGCCACAGGTAACGATGGCGCCATTGCCAGATGCCACGGATGTTCTTGAACAGCACTTCGGCGCCGCCCTGGGCCCAACGCAAGCGCTGCTTCCACAGACCGCCGACGGTTTCAGGCATCAGGATCCAGCACAGGGCACGGGGCTCGTAGAAGATGGCCCAGTGGTCGAGCTGCAGCTTCCAACTGACATCGATGTCCTCGGTGATCATGTCGGTACTCCAGTAGTCGATGCGGTCCAGCGCCTTTTTACGGAACGCCACCACCACCCCCGACACGGTGAAGATCCGCCCGAACACGCGCTGGGTACGCTTGATCAAACCGATGATCGAAGAGAACTCGCCCACCTGCACCCGGCCAATCAAGGTGGAGCGTGTGCGGATGCGCGGGTTGCCGGTCACGGCGCCCAGGCGCGGGTTGTCGAGCATTGGCGCAACCATGTAGGCGGCGGCATTTTTGTCGAGCAACGCATCGCCGTCGATGCACACCAGGTATTCACTGCGGGCGGCCACGGCGCCCATGCGCAGGGCCACGGCCTTGCCTTGGTTCTGCGCCAGGTGCAACACGCGCAGGCGCGGGTTTTCCAGGGCGAGTGCGTCAAGCACGGCGGCGGTGTTGTCGCTAGAGCCGTCGTTGACCGCGATCACTTCGATATTCGGGTACCGCTGGTCCAGCGCCGCGTAAATGGTCTCGGCAGCGTTATCGCCCTCGTTGTAGCAAGGGATGATGATCGAGATCATCGGGTTGCCGGCCAGGGTCGGCGCCGGGGTGTCTTCCTCCCAGGCCCAGTGGCGCTCCCAATGCAGCCAGAAGTACAAGCCACCGGCAATCCACAGCCCCGACATGAACAACGGGTAGAAAAACACGAAGTCCATCAGGAACTGCCCGGTGACCAGGAAGATCAAGCCCAGGGGCACGCCCAATACCAGTGCCAGGACGAATAAAGCCAGGATTCTGTCGAACATGATCAAGGATTCCACTGGTTGGAAAGGGCCGGACGCACGGTTTTCAGGTCCGGTGAGTTTTCCAGGAAGTTGTCCGGGTAATAGCCGAAGCTCTTGACCCCCTGGCGTTTGAGTACCCCCATCCATTCAGCCATTTGCGCACCGTTGATGTCGGTCGCCTCTTTAGTGCGCCAGTCTTTGGCTTGCAGCTCGAACACCGTGCGTTCAAGCGCGCCGGGGCGGGCTTTGACCGTGGCAACCAGTTTCTCCAGCCAGGCATTGGAGTTTTTCTGCGTTTGGCCTTCCATCAACGGCATGGCCATCGGCGCGGTCCAGTCATAGGTCTGGAGGAAGTCGTCGAGGTTCTGCGCAAACCAGGCTTCGCTTGGCGGGTTAAGCATCGGCTCGGCGAAGATATTGCGCGCGGTCAGCACCTGCGGCCCGCCAATGGCGCGGACCTTGGCCGTCAGTTCATTGGTGAAGTCAATCAGGTAGCGGCTCTTGAAGCGGGTCCAGCGTTGCATCACCGCAGGGTCGGCGCGCAGGGCCGCGATGCTGCCGGGCAGGCCGTTGGCGGCATAGGTCTTGAGCGCAGCGGGGCTGGCGTCTTCGAAATCCGACAGCACCGCATCATCGTGGTACAGCACGCCGTCGATGGCACTGTTGCGCGCCAGGTCCTCATAGAGCTCACCGATGACCTTGCGCACCTGGGGATCAAACGGCGACAGGCGCTTGTATTGATCCGGGTCGAGATCGACCTTGCCGGTCTGCGGGTCCCAACGCGTTACGCGGGGCAACTTGGGGTCGAGGGCGAAGCTCAGCACCGGCATCCACGCATAGACGCTGGCATGGGCGCGGGTATGCAACTGCCAGGACACGCGGTTGAACAGGTCGGCGCGCACCGGCAGGTGACGGTTGGGGAAGTACAGCGAACGCACCAGGCCGTCACCCTTGGGGTCGGCGAAGGCTTGCAGGAAGACGGTGCCCGCGCCCATGTCCACCACGCGCTGCACCAACTGGTCGAGGTTGCGCGCTTGTTGGGCCGGGTCCGGGTCATACACGTTATCCAGATCCACGTGCAGCACGCGCAACGGCGCCGGGGTTTGTACCGCGACGATGCTGTTGGCGAAGTGTTCGCCATCCGGGTCGGAGGCGACGAGGAAGCGCGGGCTGTTCATCAGCTTGCCGAGGTCATCGATGCCGTCGTCCAGGGTCAGCGCCATCTGGTAACCCTGCTCTGCGACGAGCGCCAATGTAGTGCCCTTGGCCGCACCGTACGGCCACACCCAGACCCGTGGCGCCTTGCCGGTGACGGTCTGGATTTTTTTCGAGATGGCGGCGATATCGGCACGCATCCGCGCATCGAACTGCGCCTGGGTTTCATAGCGGCCCGTGGCCGGGTCAAAACGCAGGCTGGTCGCGGCCGGCTCCAGGTTGCCCTGAGGGTTGGCCAATATGCCTGTGTGGCTGGCGTCAGTGTGTGCGGCAATCTCCACCAGCCCGGACTGGGATACTTCCCGGATTTGCTGCCAGGTGAGGAATTCTCCGCGCGGCCGTGGCATCCCGGCGAAATCCACCGGCTGATTCATCGGCGTATCAATCCAGTAGCCTACCGGCGCCAGCAACGCCGGCCAGTGGTAGGCGCGCAGGATCGGCATGACCCGCGTGTAAAAGCTGGAATAACCATCATCGAAACTGAGCATGACAGCCTTGGGCGGCAGTTCGGGGCCGCCCCGGCGCGCCGCCAGGATCTGGTCGACGGAAACCGCCTGATAGCCATTCTCGCGCAACCACGCCAACTGCTCGATCAAACGCTCGGTACGCACCGCCACCACGGCCTGGTCGGGGTCGCGGTCGTTAACGTCGTGGTAGGCAATACCCAGGAAGTGGTTTTTCGGCCACGGCGCTTCGTTGGGCGCTATCGGCCGTTCGGCGGGCGGGGTGTAAGGCGCGGGTTGCTGGGCGCAGGCGCCGGCCAGCATTACACCCAGGATCAACAAGCAATGGCGGAGGACGGTCATGGTCGGCTCTTTCTAGAATCGGTAAGTGAGGTCGACGAGCAGACGCAGATCGCGTTCTCGGTCGCCGTCGTAAGGGCGGCTGATCAGGCTCAGGTTGGCACCGACCTCCAGCACATCGTTCCAGAGCAGGCGCTGGCCGTAGCCGATCAAACCGATACCGCCGGTGGAATAATCGCGCTGGCTGTAGGTACCGACACCGACCTGGAATTGCTGGCTCCACTGGGTTTCATAGCGGTGGTAGAGCACATGATTGACCGTGACCGTGGGCAACACGGTGAAGTCCGACTTGGGGTTGAAGTACACCGTGTCGCTCTTGGTGTTATGGCTGGCGCCGACTTCCAGGCCCAGGTCGACTTGCACATGGGGCGAGCGGTAGAGGCCCTCGCGGCCCGTGAGCAAGGCTTCGAGACGGTCGTTGCCGTCACTGAAATGGGACGGGCTCACGGCCAGCTTCCACTCACGGCTTTCGTTGGCACGCCAGCGGATGAAACCGCTGCCGCCATTGGCGGTGATGTCGGCATTCAACGCCCGCAGCGGCGTCGTGGCCAGGAGGTAGCCGAGGCTGCCGCCGTATTGCCAGTTGTCGTTGATGTCGCGAGCAATCGACACGCTCGCGCCTTGTTTGGAACCAAAGCCGTAGGAGTGGTTGGACACCTCGGCTTGCAGGGTCATGTCGCGGGTACGCCGCTCCACGCCGACACGTTGCCAACGGTGTTGGCCGGTGCCTTCGCTGAAGTCGGCAGTGGCGTAGCCGGCCCCTGCAAACAGGCGCCAATCCTCATCGATGGGCGGCGTATAGATCACGCTTTCGATGCCCCAGTCGCGGCTGCCGGTCACGGCGCCAACGTCGCCATTATTGCCGCCGCCGTAGCTTTTGCCGGTGTAGGCTTCCACGCGCAGCTCGGCCATGTGGTGCACATTACGCAGACGGTCAAGGCGCTGTACCTGGCGGTTGTCCGGGTTGCGCGCCAGCACGTCGTCGGTCAGCGCATCCATTTGCCGCCACTCTTGCAGGTCCATGGCGGTATAGGCCTGGGACACTTCCAGGCCGATATCTCGCGGCGCCTGGGCTTCGGTTTCCTTGAGCGCCGCCTCGGCGCGGCGCGGCCAATCGCGGGCACGGTACATATTGGCTTGGGCCAGCTGCAGGCTGACGTTGCCGGGGGCTTTTTGCACCAGTGCTTCAAGGCCGGCTTCGCTGTCCGGCAGGTTGCCGGTGAAGGTGCTGGCCTGGGCGGCCAGTTGTTGCGCGTCCATCCAGTTGTCGTTGGGGTTGCCGATGGGCAAGCCTTTGAGTTCCTGGCGAGGGCTCTGGCTCTTGGCCAGGTTGTTGGCGACGTCGCGGGCCTCCAGGGCTTTGTCACTTTCCACCAGGGCGTAGAACAGCGCGGTGCTGTCTTCGACACGGTCGGCCGGGTCGGCATCCGGCGCAGCCAGTGCCTGGCGGTACAGCGGCTCGGCTTTTTCCGGCTGGCGCTGGTCGAGGTAAGCGGCGGCGACCCAACGGATGGCGTACGTCGGCAATTGCACGCCCTCGCCTTGCAGGGTTTGGTACTCGCGGATCACTTCGGCGGTGCGTGCCCGCGCCTTGAGGGCTCCCAGGCGGTCGATGCGCCAGCCCACCACATCGTCATGGGCACTGGCGTCCGGCGTCCAACGGGCCAGCAGTTGGTCGTAATCGTTGAGGGCACGGTCAGCGATCACATAACGCTCTTTCTCGCTGCGCGTGGCGAACTCGGCCATCCGCACGCGCTCGGCGGCGAGATCACCTTCCAGGCGACGCTGGGTCACCGCATCCAGCACCCCCGGATGCTTGGCCGACAGGCGCAACGCCGGCTCCGGCAAGCGGGCCCTTTGCAGGGCAACCATGTATTCGCGGATCACCTCAGGCTTGCTACCTGCGAGCACGAATGCCTTGTCGAACTCATTCAGGGCATCGTAGTTCAGGCCGGCGCGGGTCAGCGCGTAGCCCAAGGCCATGCGCCGGTTGGCGTCATCCGGCTTGGCGGCCACCAGCGCACGGGTGCGCAACAGCGCTTCGTTGGTTTGGCCGGCGTCGGCCTGGGTCAGGGCCTGGCCCAGTTTCAGGTCGACATTATTCGGCTCGCGCAGCAGCGCCTGCTGGTAGACCGCCAGGGCCTGCGGCCACTGCTTCTGGTTGCGATAAGTACGGGCCACCGTGGCCAGTGCCTGGGTCGTCAGGTTGCGATGTTTGCCTTGGGCTTCGTACACCTTCAGCACTTCGGCGTCTTGCCCGGCCCAGCCGGCGATGACCAGGTGATCGCTGATCTGCCCCGGCGTCTGTCGCTCGACGGGCAGTTGGCGCAGTTGGGTCAGGGCGGGCGTGAAGTTGCCGTTACGCGCTTGGATGATCAGCGCATCGTAGGCCGGATCGGCGAATGCGCAGGCGGGGGTGAGCAACTGGCTGCACAAAGCGGCGCCGATAAGCAGACGTAGACGGCCTGGCGCACTGAGAGGGAGGTTTCGCAGCATGTCGTGAGCTTCCTTACACACGGAAAGCTACAACGATAGGTGGTCCTGAGCGGTTTGCATCAGGGTGTCGGCGTCTAGTGACCCGACCTAGCTTTCCTGTAGGAACTATCCATCAGAAATGTAAGGAAAAGACCTGGCAGGAACAATTGTTCAGAATTAGCCGTGCAGGTGGGAGGGGGCTTGCTCCCGATAGCGGTCCTCCAGTCACCAATGCACTGGCTGAGCTACCGCTATCGGGAGCAAGTCGAATCGTCGCACCGCCCCTCCCACATTTTTTTTACCGTGCTCGCAACCTGTAAGGTTATTGAGCGCGGTTGACGGTGCCGAATTTAGCCATGACAAAGCCGATGAATTGCTCGACGGTCATCTTCTGGCCGTTGAAGGTCACTTCATTATTGGCGTAATGCAGCTTGGAGACTACGTCGCTACCGACCACAGTCGCCAACTGAAACCCAACGGCCGCGCCACTGACCGTTTCGGCCGTCATCTGCGATTGCTGTTCGATGGTTTGCGGGTCAGTGACACCGCCCAGCTGGGCCTGCAACGCCGCCACGTCCGCCACCATCGGCTTGGAGAGGGTCAGGTTGGCATCCAGCAAGGCCACCATCTGCTTGCCCAGTTCAACCGGCGGCAGTTCCATGGAGGCCGGTTTGGCCAGGTCCACGACCAGGTTGAATTTGCTTTCGCCGTGGGTGGTTTTCAGTGACAGGTTTTCCACCGCCAGTTGTGGCTTGGCGGCGAGCACCTGGTTGACGTTGGTTTCAGCCAGGGTCTGCTCGGCTTCGGTCAATTGCAGTTCAGGCACTGGCTGGCCGGCAGCGGCGGCGGCTTGCACCGGCTGCATCTTGTCCTGGTAGAGCTTGGTCAGCACCAGCATCGCCGGGATATCGACGTTCTTCATACTCAGGGCCATGGCCGCCGAACCAACAGGTTTGCCCTGGTAACCGATCTCGTCGATTTTGTAGTCGACACGGCCGGCCAGGTTGTTGTCCTTGGTTTCGCTGGTGTCTTTCTGCTCGAAGCCCTTGAGGGTCAGCACGGCTTTCTGCGGGCCGAAGGTGACTTTGGTGTCGGTCAACTCAACCGTGTTTTGCCCGGTGTAGAAGCCGAAGGTGGACTTTTGCAGGTTGCTGGCCACGGTCAGGCCGGCCAGCTCGGCTTCGAACGGCTCGCCATTGCCGTCGATGGCGCTGACCTTGAGGCTGTTCATGTAGCCGTTGGCCTTGACCTTCTGGCCTTCGGCGGTGCTGTCGAAGTCCAGGTTGGCGCCGGAGAAACTCACCGAGGACTTGTCGTCCTTGATCTCCAGTGGCAGCAACTCGAGGTTACCGCTGACCGAACGGCTGTAGCCGATATTGGCCACGCCTTTGAGCGGCGACACGTCTTTGCTGGCAGCGAACCATTTTTCAGTGGTGGCGTTCTTTTCCAGAGCGTAGTGACTGGTCGCCATGACCGGCAGCCACTTCAGCGTGACCAGGCGCGAGAACGGCAGGGGGCCGTGTTCGATATGGTCAACGAACAGCAGCTCGGGGTTCGGGTTGTCCTGGCCGAATACCGTGCCCTGCCCCTTGAGGCGGTAGTGCGCGGTGCTGCTGAACACGCCGCGCTCCAGCGACACCAACTCCAGGCTCACGTTGCCGTCGACGCCGGCCATGGCGGTCTGCAGTTCCTTGTTGGCGTTCTGGATCGCGGTTTGCAGCACCGGCTCCAATTGCTTACCGGTGTACCAGGCACCGCCTGCACTGACGGCACCGATCGCGACAACAAGACCCAAGAAAACAACGGCTGGCTTATTCATGAAGTGACCTGATCAAATCCTGTGAGAAGTGGGCTGTCTTCCTTGAACCCCGCAGGGGTTGGCTCAAGCCCGCCGAAAACGGGGGAAGATTAGCACTGGCGGCCGCGCACGGCCCAGTTTTCTCAGAGCGATCAAGTCCGCACTTGGTTCAGGAGTACTCCATATCGATCTCATCGAGTTGGTGATCAAAGCTCTTCAGGCGCGCCGTCCAGGTGTAGACCAGCACCTCGAATTCACGGTGGATCACAGCATTGCCCGGGGTGTCGACCTTGGGATCACAGAAGTCCAACTGGTAGCGCTCGCGGGCCATCTGGTTGGCCACGTCCGATAGTTCCCGGGCGTTCTTCAGCCAATGCCTGCCGTCGGCGACCTGCCGGTCGAGGACCACGCACTGTTTTTTCAGGGCTTCGAGGCTTTTTTCCAGGGGCGTGCCGGTGAGTTCGCCCATGACTTCCTGGAAGGTGCGCCCAGGCTGCCAGTAGCTGCCCCAGAAATAGCGGTCGAACACGGTTTCGACGCGGCGCAGGGCGACTTTGGTGTCCCAGATCGCCACGCGGGTCTTACCCTGTTCGAGCAGTTTTCGCTTCACCCGTTGGCCTTGGTACGACGCCCAGGCCACCACGCCGATGGACAACGTGCCGATCACCAGGCAGGCGCTGTCGAGGAACACCATGGCCTTGTCGAGTTGATGCGCGAGCATGACACCGTAGAAATAGGCAGCCGATAACAGCACCAGCGCGAAGAGCACGCACCAGAAAGCGGGAGCATAAGGGTTTTTCATTATTGGAATCCCCATGAGCAAACGCGAGCAGTGAGCCGCGGACGCCCCTGGTTGGAAAACCACGGGGGCCCGCCTGTCAAAGCATAGCTATTTGCTCAGGGTTTGCTGGCTGGCGCCGCTTGCGTTCGTCCGCTTTCCCAACCACCGCCCAAGGCCAGGAACAGGTCGATCTGGCTCATGGCAACTTGAGTGTTCGCCGCCGCCAGTTGCGCCCGCACGTCGGTGTAGGTACGGGTGGCTTGCAGGTCCGCGAGGAACGATGCACGACCGGCCTGGAAGAAGCGGTGTGTCTGCTCCGAAGCCACCTTGGCCGACGCGCCGGCATCGGCCAACGCGTCGCGGCGTTGCAACTGCGCCGTGTATTGCGCCAGGCCGGTCTGGGTTTCGCGGATGGCGTTAAGCACCACACCGTCAAAGTGCGCAAGAGCGCCCTGGGTGGCGGCTTCGGCCTCGTGAATGCGCGCCCGCGCGCCGTTGGTCGGTACCGTCCAACTGATCAGCGGGCCAAAGCCCCAGCGGTTGGTGGGCGCCGTGCCCAGGTCATCCAGAATACCCACGGTGCCCACGGTGGCACCGATGCTGATGTCCGGGTACAGCGCGCCGGTGGCCACGCCGATCCGTGCGGTGGCGGCGGCCAATTGGCGTTCGGCCTGGCGGACATCCGGGCGACGCTTGAGCAGCGCGGCGCCGTCGCCCACCGGGAGCAACTGGGCGATGTGCGGCAGCTCGGCGCACGTGGCGGTGCCGGCCGGCAATTGGTCCACCGGCTTGGCGAGCAACATCGACAAGCGGAACAAGCCCGCCTGCCGCGCTGCGGTATAGCGCGGCATGTCGGCGCGCAGGGATTTGTATTGGGTCTGCGAACGGGTCACCTGGGTTTCATCGCCACGCCCGGCGTCGCGCAGGCGCTGGGTCAGCTGGGTACTTTGGCCCTGCAGGTCGAGAGATTCGTTGGCAATCGCCAGCTCTTCGTTGGCGGCACAGACCTGGGTGTAGGAACGCACCACGTCGGCCACCAGGGTAATGCGCGCGATATCGGCGGCGGCTTGGGCCGCGTCGGCGCTGGCTTGGGCGCTTTCGATGCCGCGTTGCAGAGTGCCGAACAGATCAAACTGATACGAGGTGGTGATACCGACGCTGCCGATGTTCGACACCGGGACTTTTTCCGGGAGCAGAAACGCCTCGCCGGACTCCTGCAAGCGCTGTGCCTCGGCCTTGACCCCGGCATTCCAGCCACCGGCGGATTCAGCCTCCTGGGTCTGGTAGCGAGCACGCTGCAGGTTGGCGGCAGCCACCCGCAAGTCGGTGTTGGAGGCCATGGCCTGGCGCACCAGCTCATCCAGGCGCGGGTCTTTGTAGAGTTTCCACCAGTCGGCCGGCACCGGCGCCGACACCACGTTGTGCCCCTCTCCCGCGAGCGGTCCTTGCAGGTCGCTACGGTTGACGGCCGATTGTTCCGGCAGCTTGTAATCCGGGCCTACCGCTTGGCAGGCCGACAGCAGCACCCCCAACGCAGCGGTTGCCAGAAGCTGCTTCATGGCTTGGCTCCGTCTTGAGGTTTGTCACCGATGATCGACACCGTGGCCGTACGCCCGGCGATCATGCGGAAATCCGCCGGTACGTCATCAAAGGCAATCCGCACCGGAATTCGCTGGGCCAGGCGCACCCAGCTGAACGCCGGGTTGACGTTGGGCAGCAGGTTGGAGCCGCTGCTGCGGTCGCGGTCCTCGATCCCGGCGACAATGCTCTGCACATGTCCGCGCAGACGGGCGTTGTCGCCAATCACGCGGATATCCACGCCCATGCCGACGTGGATGCCGTCGAGCTTGGTCTCTTCGAAATAGCCATCGATGTGGAACGAATTGCTGTCCACCACCGACAGCACCGGGCGCCCGGCGGTCACGAACTCCTGGGTGCGTGGCGCCCGGTCGTTGACGTAGCCGTCGACCGGGCTGCGGATCACCGAGCGGTCGAGGTTGAGCTGTGCCGCGTCCACGGTCACTTGAGCTTCGGCCAGGGCCGATTGGGCGCGGGCGACGCGGGACTGGCTTTCTTCCAGTTGCTCGCTCGGCACCAGGTTGCCCAGGCCGCGGTTACGTTTGTACTCGCGCTGGGCCTGGGCCAGGGTCTCCTGGCGGTCGGCCACGGCCGCCTGGGCCTGGCGCAGAGCCAGTTTGAAACGGTCCTGGTCGACAGCGAACAGCACCTGGCCCTTGGTCACCAGTTGGTTGTCGCGCACGTCGACTTGCTGGATCAGCCCGGACACGTCCGGAGCGATCTGCACGATGTCGGCACGGATATGCCCGTCACGCGTCCAGGGTGCAAACATGTAGTACATGACCATGCGCCACACAACGACGACCGCAAACGATACGATCAACAGCGTCAGGACTACACGGCCGATGGTCAAAAAAGGTTTTTTCATGTCATCAGGTATCGACTGAGTGAGTCCACGGCGCCCAGCAACAGCGCGTAGAGCCCCACATTGAACAATGCCCGGTGCCAGACCAGGCGATAAAAGTGGACACGGTTCAACAGCCCGTGCACCACCAGGAACAACCCATAGGTAATGCCCATCAGCACCAGTAGCGTGGGCAGAAACACCCCGCTGATATCCAGATCACCGATCATAAAGGCGCTCCATCAGGCAACGGCGCTTGCATTTCGCTGCCCCCAATAAATTCCACGCCAGGCAGCAACGACAGGCGCAAGCCGGCCAGTGCATGCAGCAGATGCAAGCGGGTGTCGTCTTCGTCCTGCAGGCCCTGGCCGTTGAGGGCGCGGCGCGTGCGGTCCAGGGTCATCAGCAGACCGCTGGGCGCGGGCAAGCGTTCACCGGCCTTCAGGCATGCCTTGAAGTAACCGCCCACGCCTTCCACCACCTGGTTGAGCAACACCCGGGGTACGCCATAGACACGCGGTGCGTAGGCCAACAGGTCGAGCAGGTTGAGGGCCACGCGCAAATCGCGCAGGGCGGTGCCGGTGTCCTGGTTGATCAGGGCCAGGCGCGGCAAGTGCTGCATCAGGCGGTCGAGCATTTGCACGGCCATGTGCCGGTGTTCGGCCAGGGTCGCAGGCTCGGTCAGGCTGACGATGTCGCGCCAACTGAAACGGGTCAGGCGCTTGGCCGCCAGTTCGGCGCCGAAGGGCCGTGCGATCAGCGTCCACACAAAGGCGAACAGCAGGCCCACGGGCCCGGCCAGGTTGACGTTGGCGAAGTTGAGGAAGTCCGCATCATAGGCGCCCTGGATGCTGATGAACGACGAGGTGTTCACCAGCGTCAACAACATGCCCAGGTAGAAACGCGGTTGCACCGTCAGCGTGCCGATGCAGATGAATGGCACGGCAAACGCCAGCACCAGCATCGGGAAATCGTGCAGGTTGGGCAGTACCAGAAACAGATAGAGGCTGGCGAACAGCACCGACATCGCAGTCCAGAAAAAGAACCGGTAGATCTGCGGCGCCGGGTCGTCCATCGAGGCGAAAAAGCTGCACGCCACGGCGGCCAGAATCACCGCGCTGCCGCCGTCGGTCCAGCCCAGCAAAATCCACAGCACAGAAGCGACGATGATCGCGGTGACAGTGGAAAACGCCGAGTAAAACATCAGGCCACGGTCCAGAAACGGCGTGAGCCGGCCCAGGCGCCAGTGGCGGTACACGGCGCGCCAGGGCTCCTGGCTTTCGCACTGGATGGCGGCTTGCAGGCTGCGGCAGTCCTGCCACAGGTCGACCCACTCGGCCAAACGATACAGGGCGTTGGAGAACAACAACGAGTGCCGGTCATCCAGCGCGTCACCCTGGGGTTGCTGAGCGTCGATCCGATCACGCAGGGCGCGCCAGCTTTCCATGGGCGCGCTTTGCTGGGTGGTTTCCAGCCATTGGCGGGCCGCTTCAAGCACGGGCGTGAGGCGCTCGAGAAACTCCGGGGCGCGATGTTCGATGGCATACAGCGCGTCATCCAGGGCATCCACCACCGGCAGCAGGTGGATCATGCGCCCACGCAGCTCCTTGGTGTTGCGCACCGTCTGCGGCCGCGCGCCTTCGTGGGGCAGCTGGCCGATCATCAATTCAAGGGTGTTGAAGGTGGCAACCATACCGCTGCGCAAAGTACTGATCTGTTCGGGATCCACGTTGCGTGTCAGAAAACGCTGGCTATAGACCTGGGCGTCGGCAAACCACTTGGCCACCGAACCATCGAACACCGGCATCAGGCGACGCGGCCAGAACATCGCGCCCACCACCGCCGCCACGGCGATACCGAGGAAGATTTCTTCGGTACGCGCCTCAGCCACGTCCCACACCGCCAGCGGGTTATCCACGACCGGCAAGGCGATCAGCGGCAAGGTGTAGCCGGCGAGCATCAACGCATAGTTATTCGCGGTACGCAGGTGCATGGACAGGAACAGCAAAATGCCCGTCCAAAGCGCAATCACCACCACCAGCACATAGGGCGACTGCACGAACATCGGCACAAAAAACACGGCCGCCGCGGCCCCCATCAAGGTGCCGATGGCGCGGTACAAGGCTTTGGAGCTGGTGGGGCCGACAAACGGGCTGGAGACGATATACACCGTGGCCATCGCCCAATACGGACGCGGCATTTGCATGAGCATGGCGATATACAGCGCGATCATCGATGCCGCGAACGTACGTACCCCGTAGAACCAATCGCGGGCCGGCGGCATGCCAGTAAAAAATCCGTTCAAAGCGACGCCGCCTCAAAGGCGCGCAGCACTCGCAGCGCGGCTTCCAAGTCACTGTGGGGAATATCGGCCAGTACGTCATGGCGCAGGCGAACCAGTTGCGCTTCCACGGCTTCCACCAACTCACGGCCACGCTCGGTGAGGCTCAACGCCTTGGCGCGGCGGTCGTGGATGTCTTCGGTACGGCACACATAGCCGCCGCTGCACAGCTGGTCGAGCAGGCGCACCAGCGACGGGCTTTCCATACCGGAGGCCTGGGCGACTTTGACCTGATGCACACCGTCACCCAGGCGGCCGATCATCAACAGCGGCACGGCGCAGGCTTCGGAGATGCCATAGCTCACCAGCGTGGTCTGGCAGATTTTGCGCCAATTACGGGCGCCCACCACCATGCTGCTGCTGAGGTTCATCTGGAGTTGTTCGAGGGCTTGGGACACTGGATAGTTCGCATACTGTTAGTTTGCTAACTATCAATATGGTGGATCATTCGAATGTCGTCAAGTTTTGATACAAATTTGCGGATGGGTGGCGAGCCTGGTTTTTCACGTTACTCAGTTTTCTGCACCCATCGCCCACCATGCAGCAGAACGTTCAACTCATCCACCACCTCAGCCCAATCCGCATCATCCAGAATTTCGCTGCGCAGAAATTGCTTCTGGTTGTCGGTCCAGAAAAACGCATCTTCCAGTCTCTGGTCGCGCTTGAGCGGCGAATGCACCGCCACGAATTTCTCGATACTCACCGGGTCATCCGGTAGCCCAAGTTGTTTGAACAGTGACGGCAAGCTGTGCACTGGCGATTCCATGGGAGCCTCCTAAAAAGACGATTCCCCAGAGTCTAGTTCAGGCGCAAGCCACGCCAACAGCCGCTCGACGCACTGTTGCGCCGACAGCACGCCGGTATCCAATACCAACGAGGCGTGCAACGGTTGTTCGTACGGCGAGCCAACCCCGGTAAACCCAGGCAACTCCCCACGCCGTGCACGGGCGTAATGCCCTTTGGGGTCACGCCCTTCGCACACCGCCAGCGAGGCGCTGCACCAGACTTCCCGATAATCGGCAGCCAGGCGTTCGGCAAACACCGCACGCAGTTCGGCCAGAGGCGCGATCATCGCAAGGATCACGATTTGCCCGTTGTCCACCAGCAGCGCCGCGAGTTCGCTGGCGCGGCGGATGTTTTCCAGGCGGTCGCTGTCGGTAAAGCCCAGGTCTTGGTTGAGGCCACCGCGCAAAGCGTCGCCGTCGAGCACCAGGCTTTGTTTGCCTTGTTCGAACAGCGCCGCTTGCAGGCCCTGGGCCAAGGTGGATTTACCCGATGCCGGCAGGCCGGTGAGCAAGATCGCCACACCGCGATGCCCATTGCGCGCCTCACGTTGACGGCGCGTGATGCTCGCCGTCGGCGCCACCAGGTTACTGGGCGACGGCACGCGGCACCGGCGTCGTGATGTTGCCCGCAGCCCAGGCTGACTCACGGCTGGCCAGTGCCGTAGCGATGGTTTGCACGCGGTCGGAGTCCAGCTGCTCAGGCAGCGGGTCAAGCCCGGCGCTGGCGAAGATCTGGCCGTAGGCGTTGCGCAGGTCAGCGTAGGCCAGGTCGCGACGCAGGTCCGCCTGCAAGGTGTTGAGTTCGCCCTGGATCAGGTCAAGTTCGCCCAGCCCTGCGGCCTCATGTCGGTTGCGCAGCTGGGTGAGGATTTGCCCATCAATGTTGGCCAACTGTTCGTTGGTCTTGAACTGGCGTACCGCGTCCTGATAGTTGGCATTGGCCACGTAGATCTGCGCCAGCACCGCGATGGACATGGCCTGGCGTCGTGCGGTGGCGACTTCCTCACCGGCCTTGGCCACATCGATGGCGGCAGGTGCGGAGATCACGTTGAACAGATTCCAGGTGACCTTGGCGCCGTAGTCAGCCCAGCGGTTGTCGGTCAGGAACGAGTTGCTGTCGTAATGCCCCCCGGCTGAAAACTCCAGGCCCGGCAGCAGGCGCAGCATGGCTTTGCGGGTTTCGGCGGCGCTGATACGGGTCTGGTAGTCCTGCTCGCGCAGTTCCGGGCGGTTGGCCAGGGCTTCCTGTTCCAGGCTGGCCAGGTTGACCTTCAACTGCGGCACGCTGTAGTCGTCCGGTGTGGCCAGCTTGAGCTCGCTGCCCATGGGCAGGTTGATCAGCGTCGCCAGTTCGGTCTTGGCCAGCGACAACGCGCGGCGCTGCTCCTGCAACTGGCGCGTGGCTTCGATCAGCGAGCGCTGGTAACCCAGCGCCTGCACCGGGTCGCCGATACGCTGTTCGCTCATGCTCTGGCTGTTGGTCTGGGCCTGGTCGACGCGTGCCATCAGGCTGTCGATCTGGGTCAGCAAGCGTTCGGCCGCTACCGCGCGCCAATAGGCCGAGCGCACATCCTGCACGATGGTGTTGATCACCTTGCGCCGACGCTCCTGGATGATCAGGCGCTGGTCGCCCTGCTGCTTGGCGCTGATATAGCTGACGCCAAAGTCGAGCACGTTCCACACCATGGTCAGGTCGGCTACGCGGCGGTCGCGGTCCTGGGAAGTCGACGGCTCCAGGGATTGGGTGCCGGTGCGCACACTCTGGCTGCTGGAGGCGTTGGTGTTGTTGCGCCCGGCATAGCCTGCGGACAAGGCCATGCGTGGCAGCATGTCGAAGCTGGAGAGGTCGGATTGGCGTTTGGCCAGCGCCTCTTCCATCACCTTCAAGCGGCCTTCGAGGTTGTATTTAACCGCACGGGCCATGGCCTGGTGCAGGGTAAGCGGGCCATTCAGCGGCTCCTGGCCTTTGTACATACCTTGCAGATCGCTACGGGCTCGCTGCTCACTGACACTGCGTTCAATCGGTTCACTGGTGACTGCACAACCGCTGATCGCCAGCGCCAGCAGGCTGGCGCCGAACAACTTATGACTTGTTTTCATCCTTGGACTGCCCCTGTTACTGCGCCTGGAGTTAAGTATGTTCAAGCCTGCATTTCGCTGATGCCGACTTGTTGCAGTGCGTGCGCCAGGTCCATCACCTGGCGCTGTTCTGTGTCTTTGAGCTGCTGCAATTGCTGGCCGAGGCTCGGCGCGCCAAACACGCCGCGCAGCCCCTGGGCCGGGTCGCCCTGGCCGTTGATCGGTTTGCTGTCGAACGCTTTGAGTGTGCTGTCATCGCCGTGGGTTTCATGGCTGAACAGGCTCGACAAAGTGCTTGAGCCGAATACCCCACCATCGCCGCCGCCAAAACCCAGGAAACCGTTGGCGCTGCCGTCACCGGCACCATCGGTGCCGAACACCTGGGCGATATAGCTGGGTGCCAGCGCGCCGTTGTGGATAAAGATGCTGCCGACCGGTGGCAAGCCTGCACCCAGCTGACGTTGCTCGAACAACGGCGGGAAGCCGATAGGTGAGCCGAGGTTGCCCAGCGGCGCGCCAAACACGCTCGGCTGCAACGGAGCGTTCGGTGCGCCTTGAGGCGGTGCCGGGTTGGTGACGCGGAACAGTGGGTCGCCAGTCAATGCCACGGTATTGATCGCGTAGTTATTGGAGTTGGCAAAACCACTGCCCACGTTGCCCGAAAGGTCACTCACCAGGCGGTTATCGAGGGTAATGAAGTTGCTCGGATCGTTGAGATTGGCCGTTGGCGTCAGTGTCGCCGTCCAGGTCTTGCCGCCGTCGCTGGTCGCCAGGTTGGACAAGGCGCCGTTGGCCACACTCAGGTCATCCAGGCTGAAGCCACTGACTTTCTCGCTGAAGGTGAACGTCACGACAGTGGTCTGGCCGACGGTCAGGCTTGGGTTGGCAATACTGATGGTCGCAGTGGGGCGTTCGCCATCGATCGCGTAGTTATTGGAGATCGCAATACCGCTGCCGGCGTTACCGGCGGCGTCGTTGACCTGGCTGGCATCCAGCACGATCAGGTTGGTCGCGTCGGTGATAGCGGCCGTCGGCGTCAGGGTGGCGGTCCAGGTTTTGCCGCCGTCCTGGCTCGCCAGGTTGGACAGCACGCCATTGGCCACACTCAGCTGCGAGAGGTCGAAGCCCGTCACGGCTTCACTGAAGGCGATGGTCACCGTGGTGGTTTGCCCGATGTTCAGGGCGCTGTCGGCCACGGAAATAGTCGCGGTGGGGCGCTGGGTGTCGATGGCGTAGTTGTTGGAATCGGTGGTGCCGCTGCCCGCGTTGCCTGAAGCGTTCTGCACGCCACTGTTGTCGAGGGTGATCAGGTTGCTGGTGTCGGTGATGTTGGCCGTTGGCGTCAACGTCGCCGTCCAGGTCATACCGCCATCACTGGATGCCAGGTTGCTCAGGGTGCCATTGGCCACGCTCAGATCGGCAGTGGTGAAACCGTTGACCGCCTCGGAGAAGGTGATGGTGACTTGAGCCGTTTCACCCTGCTTGAGTGCGCTGTGGTCGACCACGATGTTCGCCGTCGGCCGCACTGTATCAATGCTGAAATTGCCCGAAAGGGTGACACCTGTGCCGGCGTTGTTGGCCAGGTCGGTGACGCCCGTGTTGTTCAGGGTGATCAGGTTGGTGGTGTCATGAATGTTGCTGGTCGGGGTGAAGGTCGCGGTCCAGGTGATACCGCCGTCCACACTGCTCACCGCCGACAGTGTGCCGTTAGGGACGCTCAAGTCGTTGTTGTCAAAACCGCTGACCGCCTCACTGAACGTAATGGTCACCAACGAGGTTTGGCCAATGGCCAACGTCGGGTTGGCAAGCACAATGCTGGCGGTCGGCGCCTGGGTATCGACGCTGTAGGCATTCGACTGGGTGATACCCGCGCCACTGTTACCCGCAAGGTCATCGACTCCGGTGTTGTTCAGCGTGATGACGGCTGCAGCATGCGTCACACCAGCGACAGGTGTCAGGATGGCGGTCCAGGTGATACCCCCGTCGGCACTGCTCACGTTGCTCAACGTGCCGTCGGCGACGGTCAGGTCGGCGTTGCTGAAACCGCTGACCGCCTCGCTGAACGTAATGGTCACCAACGAAGTGGCACCGATGTTCAAGCCGTTATTGGCAACGACGATGGTCGCCGTTGGCCGCTGGGTGTCGATGGCGTAATTGTTGGAGTCGGTGGTGCCGCTGCCGACGTTGCCCGAGGCATTCTGCACGCCGCTGTTGTCCAGCGTGATCAGGTTGGTGGTGTCGGTGATGTTGTTGGTCGGCGTGAAGGTCGCCGTCCAGGTAATCCCTCCGTCGCTGCTGCTCACCGCGGTCAAGGTGCCGTTGGCGATGGTCAGGTCGGCGTTGGTGAAACCGCTCACCGCCTCGCTGAAGGTGATGGTCACCAACGAGGTATCACCGATTTTCACCGCGTTGTCCGCCACCACGATAGTCGCGGTCGGCCGTACGGTATCGATGGTGAAGTTGGCCGAGTTGGTGATGCCTGAGCCCGCGTTGCCGGCCAGGTCGCTGACGCCCGCATTATTCAGGGTGATCAGGTTAGTGGTGTCGCGGATGTTGCTGGTAGGGGTAAAGGTCGCCGTCCAAGTCACCCCACCATCGGCGCTGCTCACGGTACTCAGAGTGCCATTGGGCACGCTCAAGTCGCTGTTGTCGAAGCCGCTGACGGCCTCGCTGAAGGTTATCGTCACCCCAGAAGTCTGGCCAATGGCCAAAGTCGGGTTGGCGACCACGATCGTGGCGGTGGGCGCCTGGGTGTCGATGTTGTAGGCATTCGACAGCGTACTGCCTGCACCACTGTTCCCGGCCAGGTCGTTGACGCCCGCGTTGTTCAGCGTAATGACGTCGCCCGTATGGCTTACACCCTGGGTGGGCGTCAAGTTGGCGGTCCAGGTGATACCCCCGTCGGCACTGCTCACGTTGCTCAAGGTACCGCCGGCGACGGTCAGGTCGGCGTTGCTGAAACCGCTGACCGCCTCGCTGAACGTGATGGTCACCAACGACGTGGCGCCGATGTTCAAGCCGTTATTGGCAACGACGATGGTTGCCGTTGGCCGCTGGGTGTCGATGGCGTAATTGTTGGAGTCGGTGGTGCCGCTGCCGGCGTTGCCCGAGGCATTCTGCACGCCGCTGTTGTCCAGCGTGATCAGGTTGGTGGTGTCGGTGATGTTGTTGGTAGGCGTGAAGGTCGCCGTCCAGGTAATCCCTCCGTCGCTGCTGCTCACCGCCGTCAAGGTGCCGTTGGCAACGGTCAGGTCGGCGTTGGTGAAACCGCTCACCGCCTCGCTGAAGGTGATGGTCACCAACGAGGTATCACCGATTTTCACCGCGTTGTCCGCCACCACGATGGTCGCGGTCGGCCGTACGGTATCGAGGGTGAAGTTGGCCGAGTTGGTGGTGCCTGAGCCCGCGTTGCCGGCCAGGTCGGTGATGCCGGTATTGTCCAGGATGATCAGGTTAGTGGCGTCCCGGGTGCCGACGTTCGGGCTGAAGGTAGCCGTCCAGGTCACGCCGCCATCGGCACTGCTCACGGCACTGAGCGTGCCATTGGGCACACTCAGGTCGCTGTTGGTGAAGCCGGTCACCGCCTCACTGAAAGTGATAGTCACCAGAGACGTCTCACCGGCTGTCAGCGCCGAATCAGCAACCACAATGGTCGCGGTCGGCCGTTGACTGTCGACGGCGTAGTTGTTGGAGTCGGTCGTGCCGCCGCCGGCGTTGCCGGCCAAATCGGCAATGCCGGTGTTATCCAGGGTGATCACATTGCTGGTATCGGTGATACCGGCCGCCGGGGTGAGCGTCGCGGTCCAGGTGATGCCACCATCACTGCTGCTCACCGCCGTCAAGGTGCCGTTGGCAATCGTCAGGTCGGCATTGGTAAAGCCGGTGACCGCCTCGGAGAATGTCACCGTCACCAACGAGGTCTGGCCGATACCCAGGGCAGTGTCCGTCACCACGATAGTTGCGGTTGGGCGCTGGGTATCGATAGCGTAGTTGTTGGAGCTGGTGGTACCACTGCCGGCATTGCCCGAAAGGTTGCGTACGCCGCTGTTGTCGAGGGTGATCAGGTTGGTCGCGTCGGTGATGGCGCTGCTCGGCGTGAAGGTCGCCGTCCAGGTGATCCCCCCATCGCTGCTGCTCACCGCCGTCAAGGTGCCGTTGGCAATCGTCAGGTCGGCATTGGTGAAACCTGTCACCGCCTCGCTGAACGTGATCGTCACCGCAGAGGTTTCGCCAATTTTCAAAGCGCTGTCCGCAACAACGATGGTCGCCGTGGGCAGCACGGTGTCGACCGTGTAGTTGGCCGAACTGGTGGTGCCCGAGCCCGCGTTGCCGGCCAGGTCGGCGACACCGGCGTTGGCCAGGGTAATGACGTTGGTGGCATCGCTGACACCGACCGTCGGCGTGAGGGTAGCGGTCCAGGTGATACCGCCGTCGCTGCTGCTCACCGCCGTCAAGGTGCCGTTGGCGATGGTCAGGTCGGCGTTGGTAAAACCGCTCACGGCCTCACTGAATGTGATGGTCACCAACGTGGTTTCACCGGCGCTCAGCACTGGGTCGGCGATGACAATAGTCGCCGTCGGCCGCTGGGTGTCGATGGCGAAGTTATTGGAGTCTGTCGTGCCGGTGCCGGTGTTGCCGCTCTGGTCGCTGTAGCCGGTATTGTCCAGGGTGATGTGGTTGGCGGCGTTGGTGGTACTCGCCGACGGGGTGAACGTTGCGGTCCAGGTGATCCCGCCGTCACTGCTGCTCACCGCACTCAGCGTGCCGTTGGCGATAGTCAGGTCAGCATTGGTGAAACCCGTGACGGCTTCGCTGAAGGTCACTGTAACCAGCGAAGTCTGGCCAATCGCCAATATCGGGTTGGCGACCACTATCGTGGCCGTCGGGCGCTGGGTGTCGATCGCCACGTTATTGGAGTTGGTCGTGCCGCTGCCGGCGTTGCCTGCCAGATCCTGCACGCCCGTCTTGTCCAGCGTGATGTGGTTGGTCGGGCTGGTGATACTGGCTGTCGGGGTGAAAGTGGCGGTCCAGGTCACACCGCCGTCACTGCTGGAGACAGCGCTCAAGGTACCATTGGTAATCGTCAGGTCGGCGTTGGTGAAACCGCTCACCGCCTCACTGAAGGTAATCGTCACCAGGGAGGTCTGACCGATAGCCAGGGTAGTGTTGGAAAACACAATGGTCGCATTCGGCCGCAGCGTGTCGACGGCATACGCGTTGGAACTGGTGGTGCCACTGCCGGCGTTGCCTGCCAGGTCGGCGACCCCGGTATTACTCAAGGTAATCACGTCACCGCTATGGCTCACCCCAGCGCTTGGCGTCAGGGTGGCGGTCCAGGTGATGCCGCCATCGCTGCTGCTCACCGCGCTCAGCGTGCCGTCGGCGACGACCAGGTCGGCGTTGGTAAAGCCGGAGACGGCTTCGCTGAAAGTGATGGTCACAAGAGAAGTGCCACCGATGTTCAGCGCTGGGTTAGACACCACAATGCTTGCGGTGGGGCGCACGGTGTCGACGCTGTAGTTATTGGACGTGGTGACGCCGGTGCCGGTATTGGTCGAGGCGTCGGTGTAAAGCGTGTTGTCCAGGGTAATGACGTTGGCACCACTGGTGATCCCGCCCGTCGGTGTCAGGGTCGCTGTCCAGTGGATGTTATCGCTGGTGGCCAGGTTGCTCAGGGTTCCGTTGGAGGCCGTCATGTCGGCCAGGCTGAAGCCGGAGACCGCTTCGCTGAAGGTGATGTTCACCACGGAGGTGCCGCCGATATTCAAACCCGTGCTGGCTACCGCAACCGTGGCGGTCGGCCGTACCGTATCGACGGTGTAGTTATTGGAGGTAGAAGTCCCGCTGCCCGCCAGGCCATTCGACACGCCGGTGACACCGGTATTATCCAGGACGATATGGTTGGTCGCGCTGGTCACGCTCGAATTTGGGGTGAACGTCGCCGTCCAGGTGACGCCGCCATCACTGGAACTGACAGCGCTCAAGGTGCCGTTCGACACGGTCAGGTCGGCGTTAGTGAACCCGTTGACCGCCTGGCTGAAGGTAATGGTCACCAACGAAGTGCTGCCAATGTGCTGGGCCGTGGTGGTGACGACAATGGTTGCTGATGGCGTGGGTGAGTAGGCGGTGTTCAGGGTGCCGCCATCGTTGAAGATATTGTTTACGGCCGCCACGGAAGCGCCCGTGGCACCTCCGCCCGCCGCCTGGCCGCCGGAGCCGCTGCCACCAACGTTACCGCTCAGGGCCGCGAAGTTGGCGGCGGTCATCAACAGCGTGCCTTTGTTCCAGATCGCGCCGACGCCTTTGCCGCCCGCACCGCCCGGGTCAGCACTGCCACCACTCCCTCCACCGCCGCCGCCGCCACCGCCGGCCGCGATGTTATTGGAAATCACCGAAGTGCCGACAACGGTCAGGGTACCGCTGGTGGCGTTGTAGATACCGCCACTGGCCGAGGCACCGGCACGACCCGGCCTGTCCCATCCAGAGCCGCCACCACCGCCGCCGATACTGATAGTGCCGTTGTTCGCCGTGCCGCCGCTCCCACCGTTACTGTAGCCACCGACGCCTACAGCACCGGCTCCCCCTACGTTGCTGCCACCCTTGCCGCCCATATAGGTGGGGCTATAGGAGCCGCCCGTGCCACCGGTGTTGGCGCTACCGGAGGTCCCGGCGTATACCCCCGTACCAGTACCGGCGATACCGCCGTGGCCTCCGACCTGCCCACCAAGCGCACCGCCGCCACCGCCACCACCGCCGACCGGGCCACCGGCATAAGGCGCGGTCACCCCGCCACCGCCACCGCCACCCGAGGCGGCATTACTGGTCACCGTGACATTATTCAAGGTCAGGTTACCGAAGTTGACGATACCGCCGCCCATCGCAGCTGTGCCGTCGACACCTGCCTGCGCGCCATTCCCGACCGCCAGCCCTTGGGTGATGACCAGGCCATCGAGTGTCGCGGTCACCCCATTATTAACTCTCAGCACCTGGGTCTTGTACTGCCCGCTGAGGGTAACGTCCGCCACGCCGTCGTGGTTCAAATCACCCGCAACCGTGACATTCTTCGTGATCACCAGTTGAGAGTTCAGGTTAACCGTCATGCTTGAGTTGAACGTCACGGTATCGCCCGTCACCGAATCGCTCAGGGCTTGGCGCAATGAACCGGCGCCACTGTCGCCGTTGTTGGTCACCGTAATCGTGGCCAAGCCGTACTGGTACGCCGACATCGCCTGGTACGACAACGCGGTGTGGCTCTCGATGGAGCCGGTGGCAATTTCCAGCGTCCAGTCGCCGCCCCCGCCGGTGCGGTTGGTGGATGCGGCAATATCCCGGCCCGTCAATTGCGCGAGTGAGTCGACAAAGTTCAGCCCCTGGGTGCCCTGCGCCGTGTTGCAGGCATAGATCAGGATGTCGCCACCCACATTCATGTCCTGGCCGATCTGCGCCAACACTTCGCTGCGAGCCGCAACGTTGTCGGCCGACAGATAGGTACTGCCCAGCCACAGATCACCGGTGTTGCCGTGAGCGATAATCTGCACCGAACTCACGCCCTGATGGCTGCCCAGGTAGTCGGCCATCTGCTGCAGGCCGTCCTTGCTCGCATCCAGTTGCACGATCTGAGTGCCGGGGGCAGCCCCCTTGAGCAGGTCGGCGGAGTCCTTGACCCGGGCGTCGACGAACACCACGGTCTGCCCCGGTACCGCCACGGGTGCCGGTGTCGCCGGCGCATCGGTTTGCCCGTGGGTGTCTTTACTGACGGAGGCATGTTCGGCCGTCGGTGCCTTGGCCGCCGCATCGGCGGTGGCGTGGCTGTCAGCCTGGGCGGCATCGGCCACGGTGGCCGCGACCGCACCGTCAAACAACATGCGCGGCTCCAGGAACATGATCATCGGCGTCGCCAGGGTGTTGGCGCCTGTCGTTGCCTGCCGTGCCTTACCTTTGCTCCACCACATGTTGCTCACCCGCTTGTCGAATGCAGATACCCGCTATGGAAAAACCGCGATCAATTGATCACGGCATCGGCTTTGGTGCGAATCACATTGGCGGCGCTCAGGCTCCCATCCCGCCAGAAATCCATATGCGCGAACTGCTCGAAGAGGTCGGGCGGCAGGATCGTACGTCGAGGTTGCAGCGCGACCTTGGGCTTGACCCGGTGCAACCCACTGACGCCCAGCGCCTCGTCGAAGTCCGGTGCGTCGTAGCTGAGGTTGTCGAAGTCATGCTCGAACCACGGCTCGCCGATGAATTCGTAGACCAACCGCATCACGCGCTCCGGCGCCTGGGACAGCAGGTCGTAGTCGACGATCAGCATGGAACCGGCGTTTTCGCCGTAGTAAGCCTCTTTGAGGGCCGACCAGGCATAACCCACCAGGCGATTGCGCTGGCCGAGGGTTTCGACGCGGCTGTACACGGTGTTGCGCTCGATATCGTCGTTGAACAGTTTGGTGTTCTCAAACGGATTGGCGCGGTAGAGGCGTTCCAGGCTGTCCATGATCCACGCGACATTGCGCACGCAGGCGATGACCTTGGCCTGGGGGAACAGGTCGTGCAAGGCAGGCATGCGCGCGCACCACTGGCGGTTGGTGTCGAACACCACGGGGGTGGAGGGTTTGTCGCCGTAGTAAGCATCAAACAGGCCGCGCAACAGGCGACGGCGGGTGTCCGGGTCAATAACCGAGCCAAACTCGCTGCCGGCGCTGCACTGCGCCAGCACGCCATTGAACAGCGTCCCTACGGGGCTGCTCATGCCCGCGCGAAAACGGGGGTTCTGCAGCAGGATCGCAGAAAGTAAGGTCGAGCCGGAACGCGGCAGACCGGAGATAAAGTGATAGCGCAATCCTTTCACCACTTTGTAGGACAAATCCATTTATGCCCGAAGCGTAGCTGAGGATTGCGGTGCTCACTAGTGGTTATTTGCCACTATTTCGACATTTTCCTAATGCCGATTCGCAATTAGCGACAGCCCTCAGGCTGCGAAGGCTCTGGCCCGCGACACAGGACAAACAGGCGCGCCCTTGCGCCACCGCCATCCTGACGCATGAGTTCGCGCCAATCGGCGGGTATCGGGGCGAAATCATCCGGCGGCTCGGCACTGCTGATCAGCCACACGCGGCGGGTATCCGCCGGCAATGCCGACAGACGGTCGAGATAAATGCGCCCACCGTCCTGGTCAACCAGGGTGCCAAAGCCGTAGGCGGTCGGCCGAGTCGGCGTACCGTCGGGTTTGGGTGGCGTGTAGAGCTGGAGTTGGGCGTCGGTCTGGTCGTAATACACGTAGCTGAGGTACCACAGCATGTCACTGAGGACGATGCGGTCGTCTTCCTGATAGTTACGGTTGACGAACTCCACCGGCACGTTGAATTGGTCATGCTCGTCCACGGTGGCGTTGTTCTTCACCCCCAGCAGTTCCACGCTGACAAACAGCACCAGGAACGCGACGCCCCAACGTGACAGCCGCTTGGGCAAACGGTCGATGGCCAAGGCCACTATGATCGGCAAGCCGAGGGCATACACCGTGAGGTAGCGCTCGATAAAGACCGGGGAAATAAACGACACCGCGTACACCAGCAACAGCGGCAGCAGGAAGAACAGCGCCAGCAGGCCGGCCGGCCGATGGGCCTCACGATCACGCCAGGCGGTCGCAACCACGACGCCAATCAGCAACAGCGGAAACAGCCAGAACAACGGTTTCCAGAAGTCGATGCCCTCATCCTGGAGCATGAACTGCCAGACCATCGACGGCACGGAGATCAGCGTGACCGGGTCTTCCCAGCCGATATCGCCGCCGACCTTGAGCTGTTCGACGTGTTGGATCAGGTCCAGCAGGTTCGGCAACCAGGGCAGGTACAGCGCCACGATCAGCGTATTGGCGCACCACCACGAAGGGCGCAGGATCAGACGCTGGCCCGGCGCCTGGGACGCGCACAACAGCCCCAGGTAGGCCCAATGCACCAGCACACACAAGGCTGTGAAGTAATGGGTATAGAACCCGGCCACCATCAGCAGCACGTAGGCCGCCAGGTAGCGCGTGCGCTCGGGCCGGCGTACCCAGTACACCAGCGCCAGCGTGGCGGCCAGCAGCCACACGGCCAGCAGCGAGTACATGCGCACTTCCTGGCTGTAGCGCACGGCAGTGGGGAACAGCGCCAGCAGCACACCCGCCATTATCGCGGCGCGCCGGGTGGACAGTTGCCGCGTCAGCCAGATCCCCAGGCCCACCGCGACCACGCCGGGGATTGCGCTCATGCCGCGAATCGACCAGATGCCATCGCCAAACAGCCCGATCCAACCGCGCAACATGAAAAAGTACAAGGGCGGGTGCACATCATGGGCCGCGTGAAACCACAGGTCGTCGATGGCGTATTCGCTCAACAACAGGCTCGAACCTTCGTCGCCCCAGATTGCCGCGGCCGTGAGGCCATAGAAACGCACGGCCATGGCCAGCGCCAGAATCGGCACCCACCATAAACGGCTGAGCCAATCGGCACCTTCCCAAGCCGCCGACAGGCGATTGACTGCGGGAAAAACCCCCACTTTGTTGTCTTGTTCTACCACAGACCGTCGCACCTCAATTCCCCTGATACTGCCCGTTTCCCGGGCAAACCCCGCCGTTGCGTCAACATGCGCCACTCTAGGCCAAAAGCCCCGGTTTCGCTCGCGGTTTCGCGACCGCCGGGCGCCGCGCATCAGCGGCGTCTACGCTCTGCGATGACGCCAGATCAATTGGCGTCACACACCCATAGAGCCATAAGCAAGGATGAACGATCCATGGAAGTATTCATCGGCACTATTCAACCGTTCGCGTTTAATTTCGCCCCTAGAGACTGGGCCTTGTGCGCCGGTCAAACCTTGTCCATCAGCCAGTACCAGGCGCTGTTCGCCCTGATCACCACCACGTACGGCGGCGACGGGGTGCAGTCCTTCAAGCTGCCGGATTTGCAGGGGCGCCTGCCCATCGGCCAAGGCAACGGCGCGAACCTGTCGCCGCGAGTCATCGGCGCGTTCGCCGGGGTAGAGAACGTCACCGCCACCCTGGCCAACCTGCCGACCCACACACATGGCACCGCGGCCTTCACTTCCACCACCACCGTGCAACTGACCAGTGTCACCAGCAACCCGGTCACGGCCCCCACTGCCGCCAACGCGTTTATCGGCGCTTCCGGCCCAGGCCCGGGCAGCGCGACGATCTACTCGGACCAACAGGGCGCCAACCCGGTGACGCTCAAAGGCGTCAGTACCACCTTGACCGGCACCATCGATCCCGCCGGCCAAGGCCAGGCCATGGCCACGATGAACCCGTTCCTGGTGATCAACTTCAGCATTGCGCTGAACGGCATCTTTCCGTCCCGCAGCTAAGCCCCTGGCCGAGGCCCACGGGCCTCGGCATTTCTCAAGTGGAGCCGCCTTATGCTGAACCTGATGACCCTCAATCATTTCCAGCCTTTGTTGAACCAGACCAGCGTGCTTTACCTGCCCGATGGTTCTGCATTGCCCATCCAGATCCAACGTCTCACCCACGCCCCCAAGGCCAGCCTGCCTGGCGGCTCACGCACGGCGTTCAGCGTGTTGCTCGAAAGCCTCGTACCGACCGATTTCGTCGACGGCCTCTGCCGCCTGCCTCTGGGGGACAGCTGCCTGGAAAACGTGTTCGTATCCCGCGAACCCGCGATGGGCCGCGACACCCAGCGCGGCTATTTCTGCATCGTTTTCAACTGAGACGGGTACCACACCAGGCGCTGCGCGGCGGGTGTCTGTTCTTCCACCTCAAACCCCAGCGCCAGATAATGCTGGCGCGCATGGGGGTTACTCGCCCACACCACCGTCGCCACCGGGCAACACACCTGGGCAGCGGCCTGCTGCACCCCTTGCAACACCGCACGACCAAAGCCTTGCCCTCGCGCGGTAGGGACAAAAGCCAGGTACAACACACGGATTTCAGCAGGCCCGAAGTCGGCGCTCAACGCACCGATGGGCGTGGCCAGTTTCTCGATCACATAATGCAGGGCGCCGGGAAAATGCTCGTCCATCCCTCGTTCCTGCACCTGGAACTGCTGGGCAATCACCGCCTCCACCAACGCTTGCTCGCCATCGATCCATTGCAGATCCGCACGCGCCGAGCGGTAGAGGCTCTGCAAAAACGGCCCATCGCTGCAGCGTGACGGGCGTACCACCAAGCCCTGCGCCAGGGCGCCATCCTTGTTCAACATCGTTCAACTCCTGTCAGAACCCACTTTCCCGCACCCCCAATGCTGCCGCCCGACGCCAGGCGACGCCCAGCACCGACTCACTGCGCCCTTGCAATACCACCACACCGCGCAGGGGCTGGCGGGGTGTTTGGATCGGCTGCACGCTTTTCAACCGCGCGCCGTACTGGGCCTGCACCGGCTCCGGGCGCTGGTTTTCATCACGGCGTACGGCGATCGGCCCATGGTGGTCGGAGGTGAGTGCCTCCTGGTCCAGGTAGGCCACGCCATTGGTGTCGATATCAGTCAATTCGACGGGGATAGCGGCATGCATCGGGTCGTCGGCGATAAAGCGCCCGGTGGCGCCCGGGGCCACACGCCACAACTCTGCCTCGGCCAGGTAACCCCGCAGGCGTGCCCCCTCTTCCACCACTTGCGCGAGCGAATCCTTGGGCGACAGCCAACGGCCCACGTTCAATTGCGGCAATACATCGCGCACCGTGCCGGCATGGGGTGCGCGCAACAGCAACCGCTCGCGCTGGGCGGCCAGGCCTCGGTATTCGGCCAGGGCCTGGGACAGACGCTGATCGTTGATCCCCGCATCCGCCGCCGTTTCAGTGCGCCCGGCCTGGCGACGCATCTGCAACTGCAGAATCTCCACTTCACGGCGCACGATGCTTTGTCGCGCCTCCAGATCCGGCGACTCCAACTCGAACAATACCTGGCCTTGGGTGACGGCTTCGCCATCGGCCACCCGTACCTGCTTGACCCGCGCCGCCACGGGCGCATGCAATGCGCTGGCACGTCCGGCTTCGAGCATGGCCGGCAACTCCACGGCGCTGCGCCACGGCACCACCAGCGCCAGCAGCAGCAACAGCAGGCCCAGGCTGCTGAGCAACACCCGGGGGGCATGGGCCTGGGTGCGACGACTCCACCATTCGCGCCACTCCTTGAAGATCGGCAAGCCGATGAACCACACCAGTTCCACCAGCATCAGGAAGATCCCGAGCAGCTTGAAAAACAGGTGATACACCGCCAGCGCAATCCCAAGGAACAGCGCCGCCCGCCACAGCCACGCCAGGTAACCCCACCCCAGCAAGCGTCGTTGCATCGTCGGCGACCAGGGCTCCGGCGCCGGCTCGCCATAACCGAACAACAGTTCGCGCAGGCGCCAACGGCACAGTGCAAAAGCGCGGCCTTGCAAGTTATCCACGCCCCACCAGTCACTGATCAGAAAATAACCATCAAAGCGCATGAACGGGTTGAGGTTGATCGCCAACGTGGTCAGCCAAGTCGCGCTGGCCAACATGAACGCCGCCGTGCGCGCCGGACCGTCGGGCAACAACGACCATGCGAGCAGGGCAATGCACGCCAGCAACAACTCGGCCATCACCCCGCCGGCTCCGATCATCAACCGCGCACGGCGATCATTGACCCGCCACGCGTCGCTCACATCGGTGTAGAACATCGGCAGCAACACCATGAACGCCACGCCCATGCTCTGCACCCGGCACCCGGCGCGCTTGGCCATGAAGGCATGGCCGAATTCATGGCACAGCTTGGCGAAAAACAACGCCACACCGAATGCCAGGGCGCCGCCGAGGCTGAACAGGTGCGGGAAGGTCGCCAGGAAACGCTGCCAGTCGCGTGCGACCAGAAACACGCCCAAGCCCAGGATGATTGGCAAGCCGTAACGCAACAATCCCGGGCCAAAGCGTGCCAGCCAAGGCCATACACGGTTGAGAAACGCATCCGGGCGCCACAACGGAATGCGGAAAAACAGGTACTGATGCAGCAACACCTGCCACAGGCTGCGCTTTTGCGCGGCCGCTTTATAGAGGTAACTCGCCCGCTGCTGCGGGTCGAAGGCGGCGATCAGGTCATGGGCACGCAAAAAGCTCAGCAGCTCCTCCACTTCGCGACCCTCCAGGGGCAAACCCGGTTCGCGGTTGGCGGCCTGCAGGACTTTTTCCGGATCGCCCAGCGACCAGTGACGCAACAAACGAATCGCGCTGGCGCCAAGTTTGAAATAACGCCCACGTACCGGGTCGGCCAGGGTCCAGCGCGGCGAGCCGTCCAATGCGGCGCCGGCGGCGGACAGTTGCAGGTCTTCGCGCAGCCTGGGCAGGCTCATCACAGACCCACGCTCTGGCGTAAGCCCGCCAGCGGCCGGCGCAGCAGGTACAGGGCCAGCGGCGCCCGCTCTCCATAGAGTTTCGCGGTACCGCGCAGGCCGATACGGGGCGGCGCATCATCGAATTGCGCATCGAGGCGATAGGCCAACTGCCCACCCGGTGTGGGCTGCGCTTCATAGGCGACCCGTTGCAGGGTCGCGAGGTGCCGTTGCAGCGGGTCGCTGTCGAGAAACAGCGCGACCTGGGCATTGGGCGCCAAGGCAATCGCATCGCCTACCGCCAACTCAATGCGTAACTCCGCCTGGGCCGGATCGGCGATCTGCAACAGCCGCTCGCCGGTTTGCACCGGTTTGCCGGTCCAGCGATCGGCGTCTGCAAATACGGCGATCCCGTCGCGTTCGGCGCGGACTTCGCTGCGTTTGAGCAGCTCACGCGCATAGTCACGTTCAGCACGTTTTTGCTCGACGCGGGCGGCCAGCAGGTCAATCTTCGAGCTGGACTCGGCATCGGCAAAGGCACGCTGGGAATTGGCCTTGAGCTCCGCCTCGGCCACGCCCAGCGCACGCGCGGCCACATCGGCCTGGGCCGTCAGCGTGGTGCTTTCAAAGCGCAGCAACAGGTCGCCGGTTTTCACCGTCTGGTTAGGTTTGACCAGGAACTCCGCGATCACCCCATCCAGCGGCGCCGCGACGACTTGCCCGGCCAGCGGCACCACTTCGGCGGGCGCCAGCACCGACTGATGTACCGGGATCAGCAGCGTCAGCAGCAACGCCACCACCGCCGCTATCTGGCGTTTGCGGGTCAGGCGCAAGCGCCACGGCTGGCGCGGTTGCAACGCATGCCAGGCATGGCTGCAAGTGTCGCCCAGTTGCGCCAGCAGTACTTGCTCGGCCGGGCTCCACGGCGTGTCCCGCGCCAGCCACAGGCCGCCGAACACTCGGCCCTGGGGGTCAACCAACGGCAGCCAGAACACATGCCCGGCCGACAGGCCCTGCCAATCGGCTTGCACCGCGCCACTCAATTGCTCAGCCGGCACCACCCGTGCGGTCTGGCTCAACGCCAGCTTGTGCAACTGCGCCACCGCTTGTTCGACAAAAGCCACGAACGGCGCGTTGGGGTCGACGCTGCTCACCGCCGTCACCGCCCGCACCTTACCGGCGATCAACAGGGCGGCATGGCGATAGCCAAACAGTGGTTGGCCATCGTTGACCAGGCTGTAGGCCAGTTGCTCGGTGGTACGCGCCGCACGAATCTGACGCTCAAGATCGAGAAACTGCGCAAACACGCGCTCGGCGTGGCCCGCCATCGGTGCGTTCATTGCAGTTGCGCAAAGCGGGCAGTACCGCTCATGCCTGCCAGCAGCCCGGAAGCGTTCGGCAAGGTGGCGACCAGCAGCAGTGTCTGGCTGCCTTCATCAATACGAGCACCCAGGCGCTTGACCGTGGCCGTGAATGCCTGACCGGTTTCGTCGGGAGTGAAATTGAAGGTTTGCCCGGGCTTGAGTTTGCCCATCCAGCGCGACGGCACCCGCAGGTGGATTTCCAGGCTGTGGTTATCGACGATCTCCAGCAACGGCGCCCCGGCCGATACGCTTTCGTAACGCTGGACCTTGCGCTGCACCACTTGGCCGTCATACGGCGCCAGCACGCTGCAGCGTTTGACCTGTACTTGATAAACCTGGGTTTGAGCCTGGGTCTCGGTGAGTTTGGCTTCGGCGCGGGCCACTTCAAAACGCCCGACGGAGTTGAGTGCGGCCAGTTGTTTGTTGTGGGCAAGCTCCTCACCGGCGCCACGGCTGGCGGCCTGGGCGGCATTGAGCTGGGCCTGGTAGGCCGAGCAGTCGAAGCGTGCCAGAGTGTCGCCCTTCTTGAACGATTCGCCCTCGCTGAAGGGCAACTCGACGATCCGCCCCGACAGCTCGCTGGCCAGCATCGCCTGGTCGCGGGCACGCAACACGCCACGCGCCTCGTCGGCGCCGGTCGCCGCCGCAGGGGGGTGATCCAGCAACGGGTCGTCCGCCATGGCCAGTTGCGTCAGGCCCATCAGACATGAAACTCCAAACACCCAACTACGTAACGGCTCCATGCGGTAACTACTCCCTGATGATGTCGGCAGTCTAGGGCAGGCAAATCAAATTGCCACTACCGAAAACGGATAAATCTGAATTTATTGTAGGGCGCTACCGACGTCTTCGCAGGCGTACGTTATGATTGCGACCCTCCAAGGACTCAGGATCAAAGGACACGTCATGCGCATCGGTTTTCTGCCTCCTCTGGGTCTGGCGTTGCTCGCCGGCCTTTCCTTCCAAGCCCAGGCCAGCGGCGATGATTCGTGCTACCCCGACTGGCGGGTATCACGCGACAGCCTTGAAGGCTGCAGCAACCTGCCCTTCCTGAGCCCGGGCAATGACAGCCGGATCAACCTGCGCCTGTTACTGGCAGATAAACAGGCGATGCCCCTGACACCCAACGCACTGAATGACACCGACCTGGAGCAAGGCTTCGGTCCAGTGCCGTTCCCGGTGTATCGCCTGACGTCCAATGACACCCCGCCCGCAGAAGCAGACGACTCCTCGGCCCCCGGGCTTGACGAACTGCTCGCGCCATTGGGCATCCAGCGCGGCGATAGCAAGGCCGCCGGCGAGGCTTTCCTCAGCGGTGAAGGCAGCCGTTGCCGCAGCAATGATGACGACAGCGCCGCGGCGTTTATCGGCCAAGTCGTCAAGGCCGACATGCCGGCGGCCGAGCGCGACGTGCTGGTCAAAGCCCGTGTGCAGTTGCTCGCCACCTGCGATTGGAATGGCCAGGTCGTGGAGCCGCAACAGATTCAGTCGCCCGAAGGCCAACTGCTGCGTGCCTATCTGCAAGCAGCCGCCGACTTCTACAGCGGGCGTTTCAGCGACGCCGAACGCGGTTTTGCCGCTGCCAGCAGCAGCACCCTGCCCTGGCTGAAAGAAACCGCGCTGTACATGACCGCCCGCACATCGCTGAACCAGGCACAGGCCGAGGCCTTCGACGAATACGGCATGCCGAAGCTCGAGCGTGTGGACAAGTCGGCCCTGAGCAACGCCGAAGAGGGCTTTCTCGGTTACCTGAAAACTTATCCACAGGGCGCTTACGCCACCTCGGCCCGTGGCCTGCTGCGCCGGGTGTACTGGCTGGCGGATGATACCGACAAACTGGCCGAGGCCTATGCGTGGCAACTGACCCAGGCGACGGATACACAGCGCAACGCGTCGCTGGAAGAACTGGTGGAAGAAGCCGACCTCAAACTGTTGATGGTCAATCGCAGCACCGTGCAAAACCCCATGATTCAGTTGGTCACCGACCTGATGGCGATGCGCGCCCATACCCCGCCGGAACTGACTCGCGAAGAGCTCGACGGGCAGAAAGGCGTGTTTGCCAATGAGCCGGCTCAGTTCGACTACGTACAGGCGGCCTACGCGCTGTACGTCGAGCATCAGCCCGACAACGCCTTGAAGCTGTTGCCCAAGGAAGTGCCGTCGAGCCTGGATTATTTCGCCTTCAGCCAACAGACCTTGCGCGCATTGGCCCTGGAGGAGAAAAAAGACTGGAAAGCCGCCGAGTCGCTGTGGCTGCAATTGCTCCCGCTGGCCAAGCTGCCACTGCAACGTGACCAGCTGGAATTGGCCCTGGCCATGAACTACGAACGCAGCGGCCAATTGGCCAAGGTGTTTGCCGCCGACTCGCCGATCAGCGCCCAGCAAGTGCGTTACATCCTGCTGCGCAACGTGGCCGGGCCGGACCTGCTGCGCCAACAACTGGCCAAGGCCAGTGACCCCGTGGAGCGCAACACCGCGCAATTCGTGCTGCTTTATAAAGACCTGTTGCACAGCCAGTTCGCCGACTTCGCCGCCGACTTCAAGCAACTGCCGGCCCCGACGCCCGAAGACAAGCTGGGCACCAGCCTGGGCTACGTCTATACCTCAGGCCAGAGCCTGAAAATGTTCCAGTGGAACGGGGACAAAGCCGAATCCGGCTATGCGTGCCCGAGCATCGCGCAAACCGCAGCAACCTTGCAAAACGACGCGAAAAACCCGCAGGGCCTGAATTGCTTCGGCGAGTTCATCCTGCGTAACGGCCTGGACGGCATGCCGCTGGAACAAGCCCGCGCCGCCGGCAGCCTGGGCAGTACGGCGTCGGACTTCAAAGGTGAAACCTTCTCGCGGCTCGACGGCTACAAACTCGTCATCGCCAACGCCAAGGCTCCGAAGAACGACAAGGCCTATGCCCTGTTCCGCGCCATCAACTGCTATGCGCCGTCAGGCTATAACAGCTGCGGTGGCAATGAAGTTGAACCGGCCGTGCGCAAGGCGTGGTTCCGCCAGCTCAAAACCAGCTTTGCCGACACCGAGTGGGGCAAGTCTCTGCAGTACTACTGGTGAAGCACCTGTGGCTCGGCTTGCTGCTGTTGGCAAGCCCGGCCTTTGGCGCTGTTGACGCCCGCGACTATGACACCTTCTGGCTATGGAGCGGCGTCACGCCGCAGCCGGTGCTCAAGCAGGCCAAAACCCTGTACGTCCTGCAGGGCCAGATCAACTCCACCCGCCGCGCGCCACAGCGCGGCGTGCAATTGATCGCCCAGGGCATCAGCGTACCGCGCCTCACCCAAGGCAAGGTCTGGGTGGTGTACCGTGCCCACACCTTGCATTGGCCGGAGCAGATCTACACCCAAGTGTTCGGCCAGGTGCAACGCTGGCGCGACGCCGGCAACCCGGTGGTCGGGATCCAGATCGACTTCGACGCCCGCACCCAATACCTGCACGAATACGCAGCCTTCCTGCGCGACCTGCGCCAACGCCTGCCCGCCGACCTGCGCCTGAGCATCACCGGCCTGATGGACTGGAGCAGCAACGCCGACCCGGCGGCCATCGCCCAGCTCAAGGGCGTGGTGGATGAGGTGGTGGTGCAGACCTATCAGGGCCGCCATAGCATCCCGGATTACGCGGCGTACTTACCTCGGATGAATCGATTGGGATTGCCGTTCAAGGTGGGGCTGATTCAAGGCGGGGAATGGGAAGCACCGGGGTATTTGCAAGGGAATGAGTGGTTTCGAGGGTATGTGGTGTTTTTGCAGAATCCCTGAAGGACACGCCGGTGCACTGCAACACGTAGGTCTTGTTGGTGAGGGACTGACAAAACTCTTTGTGATTCAGCGCTTCGCGGTTTGCAGCGGGTACACCGATTCCCAACCACCGCCCAAGGCTTTGTACAAGCCAACCATCGCCAGCGAAACGCCGGTGGAGCTTTCCACCCATTGCTCCTGCGTCGCCAACAAAGCGCTTTGCACGGTGAGCACGTTGACGAAATCCACCACGCCTTCAACGTACTGCTGCTGTGCCGTGGTCAGTGCGATCTGGTTCTGGCGCACGGCTTCGGCAAGGCTGTCGCGCCGCAATTGGCTGGCGTTGTAGCGAGTCAACTGGTCGTCGATTTCGTGCCAGGCCCGCAGCACGGTTTGCTGATACGCCAGCGCCGCTTCCTGCTGCTGGGCTTCGCGCAAATTCAACATGCCTTGCAGGCGCCCGCCATTGAACAGCGGCAAGCTCAATTGCGGACCGAAGGCAAACGCGCGAGAGCCCCAGGAGCCGAAATCGGCGAGTTGCATGGCCTGCGAACCGAGACTGCCGGACAGGGTGATACGCGGGTAGAAGTCGCCCTTGGCCACACCGATGTTGGCGGTGGCTGCATGCAAACGGGCCTCGGCCTGACGAATATCAGGGCGACGCTCCGCGAGTTCCGACGGCAGGCCTATAGCGACCTGCCGCTGGGTTTGTGGCACGGCGGCGTCCTTGGACAATTGCGCATGCAGCGCCTGTGGCGGCTCGCCCATCAGCAGGCTCAGGGCGTTGATCAGTTGGTCCTGGCGTTGCTGCAACTCCGGCAGGCGCGCTTCGATTGCCGCTACCTGGGCAGCGGCTTCGGCGACGTCCAGATCCGTGGCCACACCATCGGCCAGGCGCAATTGCGAGAGCTTGAGGCTGTGGCGAGCGACGTCGAGGTTTTGCTCGGTGACGGCGCGGGTGTTCTGCACGCCACGCAGTTGGATGTAGTCCTGGGCCGTCTCGGCAAGCACCGAAAGCAGCACAGCGCGGCGGTCGTCTTCAGCGACTTGCAGCGTAGCGTCGGCAGCTTCGGTTTCGCGTTTGACCCGGCCCCAGAAGTCCAACTCCCAAGCGGCGGAGAAGCCCGCATCCCACTGGTTGAACGCTGCGCGACCGTTCTCGCCGGACGGGTCACTCAAGCCTTTGCCGCTGTTGCGTTTGCGCTGATAGCCGCCCGCTGCAACGAGGTTGGGATAACGCTCAGCGGTGGTCACCTGGCGCACGGCGCGGCTTTGTTGCAGGCGGCTGCCGGCCAGTTTCAGGTCAAGGTTGTCGGTGAGCGCACGCCGGGTCAGCGCCGACAGTTGTGCGTCGTGAAACACGTCCCACCAGCGCTCCTGCAACGGGTCGGTTACTGCACGGCTGGCAGCCTGTCGCCCCTGGGGTTGGCTCCATTGCGTGACGTGTGGACCTTGGGGCCGTTGGAAGTCCGGGCCAACGGTACACGCGCTCAGGCTGATAAGGCTCAAGGTAAGCCAGGCCATCTGTCTCATTGCTGTGCCACCTCACGCGGCTGCGCGACTGCGTGTGTGTCGACGCTGGCTTCCACCGACATACCGACGCGCAGGCGCTCGGTCAGCGGCTGGTTGGGTTCGAGGACAATCTTTACCGGAATCCGCTGCACCACCTTGGTGAAGTTACCCGTGGCGTTATCCGGTTTGATCGAAGCAAAGGTCACCCCGGTGGCGGGCGCAAGGCTTTCCAGATGCCCCTTGAGCAATTCGCCGTCGAGGCTGTCGACACTGACCTGCACCGCCTGGCCAGCCTGCATATGCGACAGTTGCGTCTCCTGGAAATTGGCCACTACATAGGCCTCGGCCAACGGCACCACCGCCAGGATCTTGCTGCCCGGCGTCACATAAGCGCCCACCCGTACCGCACGCTCGCCGACCATGCCATCCACTGGCGCAACAATGCGGGTGTAGGACAGCTGGTAACTGGCCATTTCCAGCGCGGCCTGGGCACGTTTGAGTCCACCTTCGGCGGCATCACGCTGAGCGGTGAGAATCTCCACCTGCTTGCGCTCGGCCGCCAACACCGCCGTGGCTTTGGCCAGACGCGCGGTGGCCTGATCGATGCGGGTCTTGGCTTGCTGGGCGTTCTGCACCGTGCCTGCGCCGACACCAGCAAGGTGGTTGTAGCGATTCAACTCGTGTTCGGCGAAGGCCATTTCGGCGCGATCAGCCGCCACCGTAGCCTGGGCCTGGGCGATCACCGAGCTTTGGCGCTCCAGGGTCGCGTTGGCGTTTTTCAATTGGGCCTGGGCCACCAAGGTATCCGCATCAGCCGCTTGGGCGGCGGCGCGAAAATCGCGATCGTCGATCAGCGCCAGCAGTTGGCCGGCTTTGACGCGCTGGTTGTCTTCCACCAGCACTTCCTTGATGAAGCCCGCCACGCGCGGCGCAACCAAAGTGAAGTCGGCGGCGACGAAAGCGTCGTTGGTGGTCTGGCGCTTGTTGGCCAGAAGCTGCGGCACGGCCAGGTAAACCAGCACACCCACGGCGAACACCGCAATAACGGAGACGGCTATTTTGTCTTTGCGTTTCATGAGAAGTCCTTTGGGCTAGGTCGGTGCGCGAGGCGGAAAGATCCGCGTGGGCATCCAGAAAATCAGCAGGATCAACGCCACCGCGACCGCGGCCATGACGTAGTAGAGATCTGAAGACGTGAGCACCACGGCCTGTTCGTGCAGGCGCCGGGCCAGGCCCGGTGAGTCGCCGTCGGCCAGGGGCGAGTTGCCCAGGCTGTCTACCAACAGGGTCGAGTGAAAATGCAGGCGCTGTGTGGTCAAGGTATCCAGCACGGCGGTGGCGACCACGGCGGCGAGCCCCTTGATGGTGTTGAACCAGGCCGAAGCGTACGGCCCGTCCATCGGCTGGATGCTGCCGGTGGAAAGCATCAATAGCGGCAGCACCGCCATCGGCTGACCGAATATTTGCAACAGGTACCAGCCATAGAAATCGTCACGAACCCACGCCGAGGTCAGGTGCGAACTGCCGACGCAACACAGCACCAACAGGCTCAAACCGATCCCCAGCACCCACCGGCAATCGACCCCGCGCAGGTTGCACAGCGCCGCCACCAACGGCAGCGCGATCAACTGCGGCAGTGCCATCAGTAGCATTACCGGCGCGGTTTGCAGTGGGCGATAACCCTGGACCTGGGCGAGAAAACTCGACGGGATAATGATCACCGACGTCAGCACCACCAGCACGCCAGCCAGCACGATCAGGGCAAACGCCAAGTTGCGCAGGCCGAGCATCTGCAACTTAAAAAACGGTACCGGGTGCGACCATTCATTAAGCATGAACAGCACCAGCAACAGGCTGCCGCCACTCAACAGGAAGGTGATCAGGCCCGACTCGAACCAGTCCAGGCGATTGCCCTGCAACAGGCCGATCACCAGCATGCAGATCGCCGGGAACCCCAGCAGCAAGCCGCGCCAGTTGAACTGTTTGAAGCGCTCCAGGCGTAGCGGATCTTGCGGCAAGCCGTAAGCCACCGCGGCCATGGCCAACAGGCACGGTGCGACTATCTGCCAGAACGCCCATTGCCAGCCGACGTATTCGGTCCACAACGCCGCCAGTGGCGTACCCAGGCTCGGGCCGAAGGTAGCGGTAAGCGCATACCCGGCCAAGCCGTACAGCTTGACGTTGGCCGGCAGGAAGCGCAGCGCCACGGTCATCAACATCGGCGGCAGCGCACCACCCGCCAGGCCTTGAACCGTGCGCAGCACCAGCAGGCTTTCGTAGTTCGGTGCAAACGGGCACAGGATGCCCAGCACCGTAAACAAACCGATCGCACACAGCGTGAAACAGCGCAGGGAAAACGTCACCGAGCACCAAGGCGCAAAGGCCATCGCCGCCACGGAGGTCGCGGTGTAGGCGGCGACCAGCCAGGTGCCTTCGTCAAAGCCGAGGTACAGCGCACCCCGGATGTCGGCGAGGGCAACCTTGGTGACCATCTCGTTGAGGCCAGATACGAGTACCGCCAGCAGCACGCCGACCAGGCCGATGATGATGCGCGGGCCGAACGCCGGTGGCGTAAGCGCGGTCGGTTTGGCTGCGGCCTGGAGAGCGGGGGCAGCGAGGGAAGTCATGAACAGGCAGCTCGGCATTAGAAATACCGGAGCAGTCTAATTAGGCAAATCCATGACAAAAAGTTACTTGTTGGAAGGTTATAAGTGTGTCAAACGCAATCCATTGTGGGAGGGGGCTTGCTCCCGATAGGCCGCGCAGCGGCCTCGAAATGGGACTGCTATGCAGTCCATCGGGAGCAAGCCCCCTCCCACAGAAGCCCCCTGCCACTGTTTTACCCCTCCCGCCTCAGGAATCAGGTCGGCTGGGCCTCCAGCCACGTGGCATGGCAACTCGCGCGCATGGTCTCGCGCAGCCATTTGTGGGCCGGGTCTTTGTCGAAGCGAGGGTGCCAGGATTGAGCCAAGACCAAGGTCGGCAGTGAGATCGGCAGCGGGAAAGCCCGCAGAGGCAGGTTCAAGCGATTGGCGCTGTAGAGCGCTTCCTTCGGCACCGGCAGGATCAGGTCGGAATCGGGCAACATGAACATTGCCCCATGGAAACCAGGGGCGATCATCGACACGCGGCGTTCCAGGCCCTGCGCATTCAGCGCCGTATCAATCGGGCCACGGGAGATGCCGCGCCGCGAAATACTGATGTGGGAATAGCTGGCAAAGCGCGCAGCGGTGATCTCTTCGTCAAACAGCGGGTGACCTTCCCGCGCCAGGCCGATGAAGGTGGTGGAGAACAGGTTCTGCACTTTCACTTCAGGACTGGCGGGCATGGTGTTGCTCACGCGCAGATCCAGCCGCCCCTCGCGTAGCGCTTCGTCGTCGGTGTCGCCCTCGGGCACAAAGCACAGCTCGCACAACGGCGCCATGCGTTCCATGGTGTCGAACAGCCGACCGCCATACACGCCGATAAAGAAGTCATTGGCACGCACGCTGAAACGGCGGCGCAAGGTGCTCAGATCCACTTGATCCGCCGAGCGGAATAGCAGCGCCGCCTGCTCCACCACGTTGCGCACTTGGCCTTGCAGCTCAATAGCCTTGGGCGTCGGCACCAGGCCACGTCCGGCGCGCACCAGAATCGGGTCGCCCACGGCCTCGCGAATACGTGTCAGGGTACGGCTCATGGCGGCGGGGCTGAGGTTCATCCTGCGAGCGGCACCCACTACGCTGCCCTCGTCGAGCAAGGCGTCGAGGGCGACCAGCAGGTTCATATCCGGTAGTTGCATGCCAAGCACTCGTGATCAGTGGGGAGTGAATGGGGTGCAATCCTAGCAGGGTCAGGAGCGCTGCATGCCCCAACGCTTCACCGTAAGCCGTTCGAAGGTGTTGAACACCAGGTTTTCCACCAACAGGCCGATCAAGATCACCACGGCCAACCCTGCAAACACCTTGTCGGTGTACAGCTCATTGCGGTTCTGGAAGATGTACCACCCCAACCCGCCCTTGCCGCTGGTGGCGCCGAACACCAGCTCGGCGGCGATCAGGGTGCGCCAGGCAAATGCCCAGCCGATCTTCAGGCCGGCCAGGATCGAAGGCAGCGCCGCCGGGATCAGGATGAACAGCACGAAGCGCATGCCCTTGAGCCCATAGTTGCGTCCAGCCATGCGCAGGGTTTCGGAGACACCGAGAAAACCGGAGTAGGTGTTCAGCGCCAAGGCCCACAACACCGAATGCACCAGCACGAAAATCAAGCTGTTCTGCCCCAGGCCGAACCACAGCAGCGCCAACGGCAACAGCGCAATCGCCGGCAGCGGGTTGAACATCGAGGTCAGCGTGCTCAGCAGGTCGCGACCCAGCTGGGTCGACACCGCCAGCGTGGTCAGGGCAAACGCCAGTACGATGCCGATCAGGTAACCCTTGATCAACACCGCCAGCGAGATGCGGACCTTACTCAGCAGTTCACCGCTGAGCAGGCCGTCGAACAGCGCCTGAGCCGTTTGCAGAACGCTGGGCAGTAACAGGTCGTTGTTCTGATAACTCGCGACAGCTTCCCAGAGGATCGCCAGCACGACCAGGATCAAGCCTTTGCGCAGCCAGCCTTGTTGCCACAGGCGTTGACGCAACGGCAGCTCGCGCTCCACGGGAACGCTGAGCAGCGGTTCGAGGTTGATTTCAAATTCCTGACGCATGGGCAGCCCCTTTCAGTAAGCGATGCGGATATCGGCGAAACCCAACTCGCGCTCGGCTTCAGGCGCTTCGTCGAACAGCAGGCGATGAATGCGCTGCGCCGATGCCTGGAATTCCACACCGCCAAGGCTGTGCAGGTCGTATTGATGGCTGTGGACTTCAGCACGCACCCGCCCGGGGTGGGGCGACAGCAACAGAATGCGATTGCCCACCACCAAGGCTTCTTCGATGGAGTGCGTTACGAACAGCAGGGTAAAGCGCACTTCTTCCCACAGCCGCAGCAATTCTTCCTGCATCTTGCGGCGGGTCAGGGCATCGAGGGCGGCAAAGGGTTCGTCCATCAGCAGGATTTTCGGCTGCATGGCCAAGGCGCGAGCAATGGCCACGCGGGCTTTCATGCCACCGGACAGGGTGTGCGGATAAGCCTCGGCGAACGCACTGAGGCCGACTTTGTCGAGGTAGTGCAGCGCCCGTTCTTCGGCTTCGCGACGCTTCAGGGTTTTAGACGCCAGCAAGGGGAACATCACGTTCTGCTTGACGGTTTTCCAGGGCGGCAGCTGGTCGAACTCCTGGAACACCACGATACGGTCCGGGCCTGGTTGTTCGACTTTTTGCCCCAACAGGCGGATCTCACCTTCACAGGGTTTGATAAACCCGGCGATGGACTTGAGCAACGTGGATTTGCCGCAGCCCGATGGCCCGAGCAAAACGTAGCGGTCGGCCGGATCAATCTCGAAACTGACTTGGTGAGTGGCTCGCACCACACGCTCAGGCGTGCGGTATTCGAGGCTGACGTTGTCCACCGCCAACAACGGTTGAGCCGTATTCAGAGTGCTGGCCGCGTGGCCTTGCAGGGGCGCGTTCATTTCATCTCTCTTGCCGGGAATAGGATTCAGAACGGCGCATCGCCCTGGATAGTGGTGCGAAACAGCTTGCGCCGCAGGTGGCTCGGGCAGCCGGCGGCGAGGTGAATCAACGAGCGGTTGTCCCAGAACACCATGTCGTGGGGCTGCCACTGGTGACGGTAGATGTGTTGCGGCAGCACGCTGTGGGCGTACAACTGGGCCAGCAGATCGCGGCTTTCGTCTTCCGGCAGGCCGACAATGCGCGTGGTGAAGCCTTCGCTGACAAACAACGCCTTGCGCCCGGTTTCCGGGTGGGTGCGCACAATGGGGTGCACTACTTCGGCAACCTGGGCGAGTTGCTCGGGGGTCAGGGTCGGGCGCCAGTTGCCTTCGAATTTGGTTTCGCTGTAACGCGCCGTGTATGAGTGGGCAGCGCTGCGGCCCTCCACCGCTTTGCGCAAATGTTCAGGCAGTTGGTCCCAGGCTTTGTGCATGTCGGCAAACAGCGTGTCGCCGCCTTCGGAAGGCAACTCCTGGGCGTGCAGCATCGAACCCAGGCTAGGCAGTTCCTTGTACGACAGGTCCGAATGCCAGAACTTACCCGCATCGCCCAGGCCGATGGATTGGCCGTTTTCGATGATGTTGGAAACAATCAGGATTTCCGGGTGATTGGCCAGCAGGAATTGTTTGAGCACATGGATCTGCAGCACACCGAAACGGCGGCTGAAGGCGATCTGTTGTTCGGGGGTGATGCGTTGGTCACGGAACACGACGACATGATGGTCCAGGTGCGCGCGGTGGATGCGGGCGAAGTCCTGGTCGTTGACCGGGCGCGACAAGTCCAGGCCGATGATCTCGGCGCCGACGCTGCCAGGGAGTGGGCGGATCTCGAAGAGCTGGGCGGTTGAGGTCGCTGTTGGAACAGTAGAGGTGGCGGACATGTGGGCACTCCCGGTCGGACTGGGGAGTGACTTTATAGATATAAGAACTGGCGATTAAATACCGTTAAAGAATATCTATATGCATTAGGTGCGGGGTTGTGTGGTGAGGCTGATGGCCCTATCGGGAGCAAGCCCCCTCCCACACTTGACCGAGTTCCAGCATAGGAATGCGGTCGAGTGTGGGAGGGGGCTTGCTCCCGATGAGGTTCGTACAGGCGATACAAATTACCGCTCGTGCAACGCCTCTGCCCGCGCCTTGATGATCGGCTTGAGCAGGTAGCTCAGGATGCTCTTCTTGCCGGTGATGATGTCCACCGACGCGACCATGCCCGGGATGATCAACAACGGCTTCTCATCGGTTCCCAAGTGGCTGCGGTCGGTGCGCAGGGTGATCATGTAGTAGGTGGTTTTCTTGTCTTCATCGGTGATGGTGTCGGCACCGATGCGTTCGAGCTTGGCTTTCAGGCCGCCGTAGATGGTGTAGTCATAGGCGGTGAATTTGACGATCGCTTCCTGCCCCGGGTGCAAGAAGGCGATGTCTTGCGGGCGGATCTTGGCTTCCACCAGCAGCGTGTCGTTCAGCGGCACGATCTCTACCATGTCGCTGCCCGGCTGGATCACGCCGCCGACGGTGTTGACCAGCAATTGCTTGACGATCCCGCGCACGGGCGAGGTGACCAGGGTACGGCTGACCCGGTCTTCCAGGGCGCGGCCGGTGGACTCGGCCTTGTTCAGTTCGGTGCGGGCTTCGTTGAGCTGGGTCAGCGCTTCGCTGCGGAACTTGCCACGGGTTTCGTCGATCTTGCGTTGTACTTCCTTGATCGCCGATTCGGCCCGGGGGATCGCCAGGGTAGTGGCGTCCAACTGGCCGCGGGTTTCCATCTCGGCACGCTTGAGGCGCAGCACTTCCACCGGCGACACCGCACCCTGGGCCACCAGCGGTTCGGACATGTTGATTTCCTGGCGTTGCAGGGACAACTGGCTGCGGTACTGGCTTTGTTTGGAGGTGAATTCACGCAGTTCCTGCTGGCGTTGCACCAGTTGTTCCTGCAAGCCGCCGACTTCGTCCTTCAACTGCTGGCGGCGGCTGTCATACAACGAGCGCTCGCTGGCAGCCTGGTTGGGCGCGGCCTTGAGCACATCGTCGGGGATGTTCAGCGGGCGGTCATCCACTTGGGCACTCAGGCGCTCGACGCGCAGTTGCATGGCCAGGCGCAGGGCTTCGGTTTCACCGGCATTGGAAACAAAACGCGTGTCATCGAGGCGAATCAACGGCGCGCCGGCTTCCACCACCTGGCCTTCCTTGACGTACAACTCGGAGACGATACCGCCTTCCAGGTTCTGGATTTTTTGCAACTTGGACGAGGGGATTGCCTTGCCGTCGCCACGGGTAACTTCGTCGATACTGGAGAAGCCCGCCCACGTCACCAGAAAGATGAAGAACGCGATGATCGCCCAGATGGTCAGGCGGATAACCCGCGGCGCATCTTCGACCAGTGCTTTGTTGACTTCGGGCAGGGGCTGACCCTGCAGCGAATCAGAACCTTTGAAATAGCGGCCGACCGCGCTTTTGATGGAGTTAAGCAACACTGATCTGCCCCTTTTTCAACGCTTCCATGACCACGGCTTTCGGGCCGTCTGCGAGGATCTGCCCACGGTCGACCACCAGCAGGCGGTCCACCAGCGAGAGCAGTGAGGCACGGTGAGTGACCAGCACGATGGTCTTGTTTTGCACCACGGCTTGCAGGCGCTGTTTCAGGCGCTCTTCACCGGTGTTGTCCATGGCGCTGGTGGGTTCGTCCAGCAGCAGGATGGGCGGGTTGAGCAACAATGCACGGGCCAGGGCAACGTTCTGGCGCTGGCCGCCGGAAAGGTTTTGCCCGCGCTCGCCGACTTGCAGCTCATAACCCTGCGGGTGCAGGCGGGCGAATTCGTGCACGCCGGCCAGTTCGGCGGCCTGCAGGACCATTTCGTCTTCGACATAGCGTGCACCGCACACCAGGTTGTCGCGCAGCGTACCGGCGAGCAGTTGGATGTCTTGGGCCACGTAACCGATGTTGTGGCGCAGTTCGCTGACGTCGATCTGGCGCACATCCACACCATCCACCAGCAAGGCGCCGGAGTCCGGCTGATAAAGGCCGACGATCAGTTTGGCCAGGGAGCTTTTGCCCGAGCCGCTGCGGCCGATGATGCCGATTTTCTCGCCGGGCTTGATCACCAGGTTGATGTTTTTCAGCGCGGCGTTCTGTTGATTCGGGTAAGTGAAATTAAGGCCCCGGCATTCGATGGCGCCTTGCAGCGTGCGGCGGCTCATGGGGCGCTCTTCGAAATTGCGCTCCTGGGGCAGCTCCATCATCTGGTCGGTGGACATCATGGTGACCTTGGCTTGCTGGTAACGGGTCAGCAGGCCCGACAGCGAAGCCAACGGGCTCAAGGCGCGGCCGCTGAGCATGTAGCAGGCGATCAGGCCACCCATGCTCAGGTTACCGTCGATGATCTGGTACACACCGAACACGATCATGATCACGCCGGCCAGTTGCTGGATCAGCAGGGTCATGTTCATCGACAGGCCCGACAGCAACTTCACCCGCAGTTCAAGGCGGCTCAAGGTGCCGATGGTCTGTTCCCAACCGTACTGGCGCTCGCTCTCGGCGTTATTGACCTTGACTGCGTCCAGCCCGGCGAGGGTTTCGATCAGGCTCGACTGACGCTCGGCGGCCAGGGCCATGGTGCGCTCCATGGTCGCAACAAGTGGTTTCTGCAGGGCATAGCCGATGCCCAGGGCAATCGGGAACGCCAGCACCGGAATCCACACCAGGTGCCCGCCGAGAATGGCGATGACCAGAAAGATCAGCAGAGTGAAGGGCAGGTCAATCAGGCTGGTGAGGGTCAGTGACGCGAGGAAATCGCGCAAGCTCTGAAACTCGTGGATGTTCTGCGCGAAGCTGCCGACCCGTGCCGGGCGGTACTTCATGGACATGCCGACAATACGCTCGAACAGCGTGGCCGAGATAATCAGGTCGGTCTTTTTACCGGCCAGGTCCAGGCACAGGCTGCGCAGGCTTTTGAGGATCAGGTCGAACAGATAGGCACCGCAGATGCCCACTGCCAGCACCCACAGGGTGGCCGTGGCCTGGTTCGGCACCACGCGGTCGTACACGTTCATCACGAACAGCGGCGCGGCCATCGCAATGATGTTGATCAGGAAGCTGGCGGCAATGGCGTCGGTGTAGAGCCAGCGCGAACGCATCAGCGTGTCCCGGAACCACGAACGCGCACGAGGAATCAGGGTGCCGTGGTTGACGTCGAATTTGTGCTGCGGTTGGGCGAAGAAAACCTTGCCGGCATAATCGCCAGCCAGTAACTCGCGCTTGATGATGACTTCACCACCGTCGCTTTCGCTGAGCAGGATGCGGGCTTCGTCTTCGCCTTGCCAGCCTACCAGCACGGCACTGCGCCCCTCTTTGAGCAGCAGCAACGCCGGCAGGGCAATCGTTGGGATCTGTTCCAGCTTGCGTTGCAACAACCGCCCTTGTAGCCCCGCCCGCGCGGCTGCACGGGGCAGCAGCTCGGCACTCAACCGCTGCGAAGGCAGCGGCAGGCCGGTGGTGAGCATGGCCGCGCTGGCCGGTTTCTGGTGCAGGGCACAGAGCGCAAGCAACCCGTCGAGTAACGGGTCGTCGTGCAGCGTGCGTGGATCATGGTTGAGATGAACTCGACTGACTTCGGATTCCACGCGGTGCACTCTCGACTAACAGATGGGGCTATGGGGACGACTCAATTCATCCCAGGCAGTTGGACGTTAGGCTTCACGTCGGTCTGCACGACGGAGGCCATCGGTGGGACCACTCCCTGGCTCTTGAGCAATTCGCCCATGGTCGCCTTGATTCGATACTGAGTAAATAACTGAATGTTCTTGATCTCTTCCAGACGACGGGAAGCGGTGAATAATTCGTTCTCACTGTCGAGCAAATCGAGCAGGGTTCGTTGGCCGAGGCTAAACTGCTGCTGATAAGAGGTACGCACCCGGGTGCTGTGGTCCACGTACTGCTGGGCCACCGGCAACTGCGCGTTGGCGTTGTTCAGGGCGTTCCAGGCCAGGCCCAGTTCTTCGTTGAGCTGGCGCAGGGCGTTGTTGCGGATATCCAGGGCCTGGTTGGCCTGGTACGACTTGGATTGCAGGTCAGCCTTGTTGCTGCCACCGGCAAACAGGTTGAAGCGCATGCGCACCATGGCTTCCCAACCGTTGTTGTGGCTGGCGTCACCCGAGACGTTGTTGTCGGCGTTGGTGCCAAGCTCGGCGTCAAAGCGCGGGTAGAAGGTGGACTTGGCGGCTTCGTACTGCTTCTCGGCGGCGGAGATATCCGACTCGGCCGAACGCAGCACCGGGCTGTTGTCGAGCATCTGGCGGCGTGCCTCATTCAGGTCTGCCGGCAGCATGGCCATGAACGGTGCCGGACGCTCCAGTTGGTCGGGCATCTGGCCAACGGCACTGAGGTAGTTGACCTCGGAGTCGGCCAGGTTGGTCTGCTCGGTGATCAGGTTGTTGCGGGCCTGGGCCAGACGCGCTTCGGCCTGGTCCTGGTCGGCGCCGTTGCCGACGCCGCGCTGGGTACGCAGTTTGATCTGATCGTAGATGCGTTCGTGGTTGCGCAGGTTTTCTTCGGCCAGGCGCACGAACTCACGACGGGTCAGTACATCCAGGTACACCTGGGCAACGGTCAGGCCGGTGCGCTCGGAGGTGCCGAGCAAGGAGTAGGCGCGGGAGTTGACGTTGGCTTGCTGGCGACCGACTTCGCTGGAAGTGGCGAAGCCGTCAAAGATCATCTGTTGCAGGCGCAGGCTGGACTCGCCGCGGTTGAGGGTGTCCCAGTGGTTGCCGTTGGGGCCATTGGCGGCGCGAGTAGTGGAGTTATCGGTGCCTTCGCGGCCGTAACCGGCGTTCAGGTCGACCCGAGGCAGATAACCGCCCTGGGCTGCACGCAGTTGGTAATCGGCGGCGATACGGCTGTTCACACCGGCTTGAATTTCCGGGTGCACGTCCAAGGCCTGCTGCATGGCTTGGGGCAGTGTCTGGGCTTGTACGAAACTGGCGGCGAGAACGAACGGTATTGCCTTGAACAGGTGCAGACGCATTAAAAAATTCCCCAGGACTTCTTGTCTCAAATCACAGCGATTCAGGCCGCTGCGTCGGATAATGGCTACCGTAATGACCGTACGTCGGAAAGTTCAAAAAGCGGAACTGCTTCACACATGTAGGACGGTTCGCCGCATAAATATCAATGTGACATTACGGGGCCAATTGTTTAGGATGGCGGTCATAAGGTCAATAGTTTGGCATAAACTAGATCGCGAATAAATCTAGCCAAATATTTGACGAAACCATCTTTACAGACTACGCCCCTCCTGTTTGGCCCTCCCCCCGAGCGGCCACATGGAAATCATCAGAAACGGATCGCCGGAGAAAATTTTAATGAGCAGTGTTGTTGCCATCGTCAAAAGCATTGTTGGTCAAGTTTTCGTTATTTCTCCGGAAGGAACGCGGCGTGTATTAGTAGAAGGTGACCGCCTGTTTGCAGGCGACCAGGTCGACACCGGCATGTCGGGCGCTGTGAGCCTGGAACTGGCCGACGGCCGCACGCTGGACCTGGGCCGGGAAACCCAGTGGAGCGCCGACCTGCCGGACTCCACCGTCGATCTGGCAGCTGCCGCCGAGAACGCGGCGCCCTCGGTTGCCGAGCTGCAACAAGCCATCGTCGCGGGCGCGGACCCGACCACCGACCTGGAAGCCGCTGCCGCAGGCCCAGCCGCTGCCGGTAATGGCGCCGCAGGCGGTGGCCACAGCTTCGTCGTGCTGGACGCGACCGCCGGCCGCGTTGACCCGACCATCGGCTTCCCGACCGCGGGCCTGGGCCAGGCCAACGCGGCACTGACCCAGAACGTCGGCGCCCAGCCTGGCGGTAATAACGGTGGCCTGACTCTGCAAACCGCCACGCTGACATTGGGCGCCACGTCGACCATTACCGAAGCCGGTGGCGTACTGACCTACACCGCCACCGTGACCCAGGCACCGATCGGCAACCTCAACATCACGCTGTCCAACGGTGCAGTGATCACCATCCCGTCGGGCCAACTGACTGGCACCGTCAACGTGCCCCTGGCCCCGAACGACAGCCCGTACATCGACCCAAGCCAAATCAGCGTCAACGTCACCGGTACCACCGGCGGCAACAACCTGGTGCTGAACATCGATACCACGCCGGCAGTGACCCAGGTCACCGACACCATCGACACCACCACCATCGCCCTGACGGCAGGCTCGACGGTCACTGAAGGCGGCCAGATCACCTACACCGCCACGTTGACCAACCCAGCACAGACGCCAGTGACTGTCACTTTGAGCAACGGCTCGGTGATTACCATCAAGGCGGGAGAATCCACTGGCACTGTGGTTGTTGATACTCCAGCCAACGACGTCTACAACAACGGCTCGACTGTCAGCACTACGATTACCGGCGCGACCGGCGGCAACTTTGAAAACCTGGTACCGAGCACGACTCCGGCCGTTACCACGATTGTTGACTCCGTTGACACCACCACCGTCGCCCTGACGGCCGGCTCGACCGTGACCGAAGGCGGCCAGATCACTTACACCGCCACGCTGACCAACCCCGCGCAAACACCAGTGACTGTCACTTTGAGCAACGGCTCGGTGATTACCATCAAGGCGGGCGAGTCTACTGGCACTGTGGTTGTCGATACCCCGGCTAACGACGTCTACAACAACGGTTCTACCGTCAGCACTACTATTACCGGTGCGACCGGCGGCAATTTTGAGAATCTGGTGCCGAGCACGACTCCGGCCGTTACTACGATTACTGACTCAGTCGACACCACCACCGTCGCCCTGACGGCCGGCTCGACCGTGACCGAAGGCGGCCAGATCACTTACACCGCCACGCTGACCAACCCCGCGCAAACACCAGTGACTGTCACTTTGAGCAATGGCTCGGTGATTACTATCAAGGCTGGAGAATCCACTGGCACTGTGGTTGTCGATACCCCGGCCAACGACGTCTACAACAACGGTTCTACCGTCAGCACTACTATTACCGGCGCGACTGGCGGCAACTTTGAGAATCTGGTGCCGAGCACGACGCCGGCCGTTACCACGATTGTTGATTCGGTCGACACCACCACTGTTTCGCTGACAGCGGCCCAAACCGTAACCGAAGGCGGTCAGATTACCTACACCGCTACGCTGACCAACCCAGCACAAACGCCAGTGACTGTCACTTTGAGCAATGGCTCGGTGATTACCATCAAGGCGGGCGAGTCCACTGGCACTGTGGTTGTCGATACCCCGGCTAACGACGTCTACAACAACGGTTCTACCGTCAGCACTACTATTACCGGTGCGACCGGCGGCAATTTTGAGAATCTGGTGCCGAGCACGACTCCGGCCGTTACTACGATTGTTGATTCGGTCGACACCACCAACGTTTCGCTGACCGCTACCGGAACGGTTGTCGAAGGCGGCCAGATCACCTACACCGCCACCTTGACCAACCCGGCGCAGACGCCAGTGACTGTCACTTTGAGCAATGGCTCGGTGATTACGATCAAGGCGGGCGAGTCCGTTGGCAGCGTGGTTGTCGACACCCCGCCGAATGATGTCTACGTCAATGGCAGCACCGTCAGCACCACCATTACCGGGGCGACCGGCGGCAATTTCGAGAGCCTCGTGCCGAATACGGCCCCGGCGGTCACCACGATTACGGACTCGATCGACACTACGACCGTGACGCTGACCGCGCCGACTGAGGCAAACGAAGGCGGACAGATTACCTACACCGCGACGCTTTCAAATAAAGCGGGCACTGATGTCACGCTGAAACTCGACAACGGCTCGACCATCACCATCAAGGCTGGCGATACCGTCGGCACCGTGACCGTCCCAGCACCGAGCGATGACGTGTTCATCGACAAGAGCACGCAGACCGTCAAGATCACTGACGCCACAGGCGGTAACTTCGAGAAGCTGGAAGTTGCCGGCAACGGCGCGACAACGACCATCAACGACACCATCGACAAGGTCGATGTGGTCCTGACCGCGACCAACACTGTGGGCGAAGGCGGCAATATCGTTTACACCGCCAGCCTTGTGGATAAAAACGGCGCGCCGGTAACTAACATCACCAACCCGCTGACCGTCACCCTGGATAACGGCCAGACCATCACCATTGGTGTAAACCAGTCGAGCGGTTCTGTCGCGGTAGTCGCTCCAAACGACGTCTATCAAGGCGACCAAACTGTCACTGCCGCCATCA